>NZ_JBVIFR010000032.1:0-68909 GCF_055571235.1 Streptomyces sp. NPDC030991 | reverse complement strand
CATCCCCCCCCCCCCCCCCCCTACCCATTGCTTCGCTTCGCCAGCGAACCCCCCCAAGGTTCTAAACCCCGGGCCACTCCGGCTCGCCGAGGGGGCTCGTCCCGTGGTCCGGGACGAGCCCCCTCGGCACCGCTCAGCTCACCCGCTCCGCACGGTGCTTGACCGCCCGCAGCCGGACCTCCGCCGGCAGCGAGGCGAGCCCCGCCGAGTCCCTGGCCCGGGCCAGCGCGTCCTCACCGAGCTGATACAGCGTCTCGCCGGGTGCGGCGTGCGGCGCCAGGGCGAGCTTGGCCCGGGCCCTGGGCGAGGAGCGGCGGCCGGTCAGGACGACCCCAGCGTGCTCCACCCCGTCCAGGTTCTCGGCGCCGCTCACCAGCACGCTCTCCAGGGCCCGGCCGCGCAGCCGCGCGCCCTCGCCGTCCCCGGTGTCCACCAGCACCTCGGCGAGGCGGCGGCGCCGGAGCTGGGCCACCAGCCACCAGAGCGCGAGCAGCACGAGGACCCCGAGCACGGCGATCACCGTCGGCCACCACCAGCCCTCGTCGCGCCAGCGCTGCCGGTCGGCGACGCTGAGCAGGACGTCCTTGCGGCTGTCGTGGATCCACCAGGACGGAGGCTTCGCGCCCAGACCGACGGCGAGCACGGACCCGCCGCCGGCCACGAGTACGAGGCCGAGCAGGCCGAGCACGATCCGGTTCACGGTTCTCAGCACGCCGCTCATCCCTTCTTGCCGGGCCGGGCCACACGCACCGAGAGCCTGGGGTCCCTGCTGAGCCCGAGCCCCTTGATGCCGTCGCCCAGCGCGGAGTTCAACTCGGCCCGTACGTCGTCGAGTTCGCGGAAATGTGAGAGCGCCCGCACCTTGGCCCGTGAACGCTTGACGCGGACGCGCACGGACTGCACGCCCGGCACCTCCATGGCGCGGTCGCGCAGCGCCATCGCCGCGGCGTCCCGGTGCAGACCGGCCCGTACGTCGGGGTGGGCGCGGCGCATCGGCAGGACGCCGCGCAGCCCGGGGGTGAGCGCGAGGAGCAGCAGCCACAGGCCGAGCGCGGCGGCGATGCCCGCGCCGACCAGGACGGCGGTGTCCTCCAGGGGGCGCTGGGCCAGCTCCCTGGCGAGGCTGCGCCGCCACTGCATGGCCGGCCGGCCGGAACGTACCGCCGCGATGTCGTAGAGCAGGAGGCCCACGCCGCCGAGGAGCACCAGCGCGCACAGCGCGGCCGGGATGCGCCGGGCCGACCAGAAGCGGCCGGTCTTCCTGCCGCCCGCCGGGGTGGCGTGCGACGCGTCGGCCGCCGTGGTCGCCGGTCGGCCGCCGGGCTCGTCCTGGCTCCGCTCGACGACGGGCAGCCGCTGGGTGGGTTCGCTCACCGGATCCTCCCCCGGTCGGTTCGGTGCGCACGGTCCGGGTGCAGCCGCTCCACCTGGACGGCCACCTCCGGCACCTCCATGCCCACCAACGTCCGTACGCGCTCGGTCACCTGACGCCGTACGGCACCGCACTGGGCGCCGATGTCCGCGGGGTACTCCAGCTCCAGGCTGATACGGACCCGGGCGGTGTCATGGTGCACGGCGACCGCGGCGTGCGGGGGCGAACCCTCGTCCGGAACGGTGTCCAGCGCCTCGCGTGCCGCGTACGCGGCGATCTTCGCGACGACCCGGTCGGCGATCCGGGTCGCGCCGCGCTCGGCAGGCGCGACCTGTGTCGCCACAGGTCACCGCCGCCGGTCGCCGCGTGTGCGGAAGAACTCGCCGGGTTGCAGGTCCCCCTCGAGGAACCGTCCGGCGACGAAGCCGATGGCGCCGAGCGCCGCCACCAGCAGGAAGGCCCCGAAACCGCCGAAATATCCGGCGAATCCGAGAGCCATGCCGGCGATCATGCCGATCACGGCCAGATTCATCGTGCGCTCCTCTTGCGTACGCTGCGGGCGGGTCCGGGTCTCACTGGAGCTTCGACTCCGGCTCGTCGTCCTCCTCGTCCGGCAGCTTCACGTCGCTGACGGCGATGTTCACCTCGACGACCTCGAGCCCGGTCATCCGCTCGACGGCCACGACGACGTTCTCCCGCACGGCGCGCGCGGTGTCCGCGATCGAGACGCCGTACTCGACGACGATCTCCAGGTCGAGCGCCGTCTGTACCTCGCCGACCTCGGCCTTCACGCCGCGCGACACGGACTTGGTGCCGCCGGGCACCCGGTCGCGCACGGCGCCGAAGGTCCGGGAGAGGCCGCTGCCCATCGCGTGGACGCCGTCCACGTCGCGCGCCGCGAGACCGGCGATCTTCTCGACGACGCCGTCGGCGATGGTGGTCCGCCCCCGGCTCGCGGGGTCGCCTCCGCCCCGCTTCGTCACGTTGGTCTTTCCGGTGGATGCTGCCTGCTGCGTCTCGCCGAACTGCTGGGCGGTGTCGCTCATCGGACCGTCCCCTCTTTGAGGTGTGATCTCGTTGGGGTGTGCTTTCTTTTGCCCACATTAAGTGCGGTTACCCGGTCCCGCGCCCGGGATGGGGCAGCCTGGGGCAATGACGGTTGATCGATGGGCACAGGCGGTACGGCAGCAGCTGGGGATCGGCAGGTTGCTGCCCTTGGGCGGGCCGGGTGACGGGGCGTGGATCACGGAGGCCGCGGCGCGGGAGGTGCTGCGCCGGGCGGTGGCCCAGGTCCGCGGTGTACGCCTCGGGTCCCTGCGGCTGACGGGGGCCGATCCCGACGGGGTGTACGAGGCCGCGGTGCCGGCCCCGCCGAGCGCGCTGCCGCCGGGGCCGCTGCGGATCGTCGCGGAGTGCGCGGCGTCGGCCGACGAGCCGCTGCCCCAGGCCACGGCCCGGTTGCGCGCGGCGCTCTCGCGGGCGGCGGACGATGGTCTGGGGCTGCTGGTGACGGAGGTGGACCTCCAGGTCACGGCGTTGCTGGAGGCCGAACCCGAGCAGCCGGAGCCGGAGCAGGCCACCGAGGAGCCGGCGAAGCCGCCGTCCCTCTCCGGTGACGAGGCGCGCGCGGCGCAGGCCGCGCTGGCCGTGCCCGGCGTCACCCGGCTGACGGGCACCCTGGGCGGTCTCGGCCGCGCGGTCCATATCGAGGAGCGGACGGGCTCCGCGTCGCTGCCGCGGCGGCATGTCCGGGTGGAACTGGCGGTGTCGGCCGGGGCCCGCGCCCTGGACGTGGCGCGAGCCGTCCGGCAGGCCGTGACGACGGCGCTCCCGGACGCCCCGACCGTCGCGGCGCTGGTCACGGAGGTCGCGCCGCGAACGGCCGGGAGCGGTGCGGGGGACGGCTGAGGCGGCTGCCGCGGGCCCGGGAAGGCGGAGAGGTCAGTCGCCGAGGCCGGCCAGGTCCCGCAGGCGGCGGCCCTGCGCGGCCCGCTCGGCGGCGCGCTGCTCGTCCAGCGTGCGGCCGCTCACGCCCTGCAACAGCGCCTTGGTCTCGATCACGGCGTCCCGCGGGGCGGCGAGCAGTGCGGCGATCAGGTCCTGGGTCGCGGCGGTCACCTGCTCGGCGGGCACGGCGACATTGGCCAGGCCGCAGGAGACGGCCTCCTCGGCGTGGACGTAGCGCCCGGTGACGCAGATCTCCAGCGCCCGGGCGTACCCGACCAGCGAGACGAGCGGATGCGTACCGGTGAGGTCCGGGACGAGTCCGAGGCTGGTCTCGCGCATGGAGAACTGCACGTCGTCGGCGACGACGCGCAGGTCACAGGAGAGGGCGAGCTGGAACCCGGCACCGATCGCGTGTCCCTGGACCGCGGCGACGGAGAGCAGGTCGCTGCGGCGCAGCCAGGTGAAGGCATCCTGGTACGCGGCGATCGTGGAGTCGAGATACTCCTCGCCGCCGCGTGCCAGGTCGATGAAGGACGGCTCACCGTCGAACCCCTCGGGCGTGAACGCCTGACGGTCCAGGCCCGCGGAGAAGGACTTGCCTTCGCCGCGCACCACGACGACCCGCACGGAGCCCGGCAGCGAGCGCCCGGCTTCGGCCAACGCCCGCCACAGAGCAGGACTTTGGGCGTTGCGCTTCTCCGGGTTGCTCAGGGTCACCGTGGCGATCGCGTCGTCGACGGTGAGCCGGACGCCGTCCTTGTCGAGGAGCGGTGCGGGCGAAGTCATCGGGGCCTCCGGGTCTGCGCGGTCATAAGTGACTGCACAGTAACCACCCGGCCGATCAGCTGACCGACCGGGTGGCCACCGAAGGGACCAGTGAGCCAAACGATCCGTGTGACCTGCGAGGACAGGTCGGTCGCGTCAGTTCGCCGCGGCCTTCTTGCCTCGCGTGGCCCCGCCGCGACCTCGCAGCGTGACTCCGGACTCGCTGAGCATCCGGTGCACGAAGCCATACGAGCGGCCGGTCTCCTCGGCCAGCGCCCGGATGCTCGCACCGGAGTCGTACTTCTTCTTCAGGTCTGCCGCGAGCTTGTCGCGCGCGGCGCCGGTTACCCGGCTGCCCTTCTTCAGAGTCTCGGCCACCCGTGCCTCCTCGTGGGAAGTGCGCTCTGGAATTCCCATGATCACCCCTTGCGGCGTTCCTGGCCACCCATTCGGCAAGGTCCGTGCGCGCACAATTGCGGAAGCCGAGGCGATCCACATGAGCGGAACAAGAAATTCCGGACGCCTTTCACGGCGCCCGGAATCTCTCGTACCGCAATACCGGCAGGTCAGCGCCTGCCCAGGTGGTGCAAGGGCGGCATGGCCCGAGCGGCGGGAAAATCCGTGTAGGACACACCTCGGTACGAGGCGATCTCACTCAGATGAAGGATCACGGATCGGCCGAATGATCCATACCCAGTGGATCAGTCATTCGATCAAGCCGTGCTGACGCGCCCCGGGCGCGTCAGGCACGTCAGGCCAGCGCGACGAGGTCCGCGTAGCCCTGGCCCCACAGGTCCTCGACGCCGTCGGGGAGCAGGATGATGCGCTCCGGCTGGAGCGCCTCGACGGCGCCCTCGTCGTGCGTGACGAGGACGACGGCGCCCTTGTAGGTGCGCAGCGCGCCGAGGATCTCCTCGCGGCTGGCGGGGTCGAGGTTGTTCGTGGGCTCGTCGAGGAGCAGCACGTTCGCCGCCGAGACCACCAGCGTCGCCAGGGCCAGACGGGTCTTCTCGCCGCCGGAGAGGACCCCGGCTGGCTTGTCGACGTCGTCGCCGGAGAACAGGAACGAGCCGAGCACCTTGCGCACCTCGACCAGGTCGAGGTCGGGCGCGGAGGAGCGCATGTTCTCCAGGACGGTGCGCTCGGGGTCGAGGGTCTCGTGCTCCTGCGCGTAGTAGCCGAGCTTGAGGCCGTGGCCCTCGATCACCTGCCCGGTGTCGGGCTTCTCGGCGCCGCCGAGGAGCTTGAGCAGGGTCGTCTTGCCCGCGCCGTTGAGGCCGAGGATGACGACGCGCGAGCCCTTGTCGATGGCCAGGTCGACGTCGGTGAAGATCTCCAGCGAGCCGTACGACTTCGACAGGCCCTCGGCCATCAGCGGCGTCTTGCCGCACGGCGAGGGGTCGGGGAAGCGCAGCTTGGCGACCTTGTCGCTGCGGCGCACCTCGTCGAGGCCCGCGAGGAGCTTGTCGGCGCGCTTGGCCATGTTCTGCGCGGCGACCGTCTTGGTGGCCTTGGCGCGCATCTTGTCCGCCTGCGCGTTCAGCGTGGCGGCCTTCTTCTCGGCGTTCTGGCGCTCGCGCTTGCGGCGCTTCTCGTCGGCCTCGCGCTGCTGCTGGTAGAGCTTCCAGCCCATGTTGTAGACATCGATCTGGGAGCGGTTGGCGTCCAGGTAGAACACCTTGTTGACCACCGTCTCGACCAGCTCGACATCGTGGGAGATCACGATGAAGCCGCCGCTGTACGTCTTGAGGTAGTCCCGCAGCCAGCCGATCGAGTCGGCGTCCAGGTGGTTGGTCGGCTCGTCCAGGAGCAGGGTGTCCGCGTCCGAGAAGAGGATGCGGGCCAGCTCGACACGGCGCCGCTGACCGCCGGAGAGCGTGTGCAGCGGCTGGCCGAGTACCCGGTCGGGCAGGTTCAGCGCGGCGGCGATGGTGGCGGCCTCGGCCTCGGCGGCGTACCCGCCCTTGGTGAGGAACTCGGTCTCCTGGCGCTCGTACTGCTTGAGCGCCTTGGCCTGCGTGGCGCCCGAGCCGTTCGCGATGCGCTGCTCGTTCTCGCGCATCTTGCGCATCAGCGAGTCGAGGCCACGGGCGGAGAGGATGCGGTCGCGGGCCAGCACGTCGAGGTCGCCGGTGCGCGGGTCCTGCGGCAGGTAGCCGACCTCGCCGGAGCGGGAGATCGTGCCGCCGGCCGGGGTGCCCTCACCGGCGAGACACTTGGTCAGGGTGGTCTTGCCCGCGCCGTTGCGGCCGACCAGGCCGATGCGGTCGCCCTTGGCGACACGGAAAGAGGCGTTCTCGATGAGGATGCGGGCGCCGGCGCGCAGTTCGATACCGGATGCGGTGATCACGGGGGTGCTCCAGGACAGGGTTACGGCTGGTTGACAAGGCGAGGGCCGGTCGGCGCCGCTAAACCACCCAGAGAAGAAACGTCATGGGACCCAGTTTAACGGGGGGATGCAAACGGCTTTCCCGGGCGTCTCGCACGGCCGCCCGCTCACGCCCCGCCCGTGTGCACCTGGAACGCCGCACGGCGCACCGCCTTCGCGACGGCCGGATCGGGGTGCGCGGCCGCCAGGGCGACCAGGACCTGGACGGTGCGGGGGTGGCCGACGGCGCGGACCTCAGCGATCAGCGCGGGCACGGTCGGCTGCACCGCGGACTCCAAGTGCCGTACGAGCAGCGGCGCCTCACCGTGGTCGGCGACGGCAGCGGCCGTGTCCACCCACAGCCACGTCGCCTCCTCGCGGGTGAGCACGGTGTGCACGTCCTCCGGGTCGGCCCCCTCGTACTCGGCCAGCCACAGCAGGGCGTACGCGCGCAGGCCGGGGTCGTCGGCGGCGCGCCGCACCTCCGGCTCGGCCGGCGCCCCGACGACGCGCAGCGCCTCGAAGGCGAGACCGCGCAGCAGGGCGTCCTCGCCGCGGGCGGCGTCCAGGAGCTCGGTGACGGCGTTGCCGATGTCACGGGCGGCGAGCCAGGCGCGGTACTCGGCGCGGGCCGCGTTCGGGCGCAGCCGCGCGCAGCCGCGCAGCATGTCCTCGGCCGACACCTCGATGTTCCCGGCCGGGGACTGGGCGGCAACGCAGATCTGCTCCAGCTTGACCCAGACCGCCCAACTGCCCAGCGGCGTAAGGGTGGCGTGCTCCTCGGCGTACGTCAGCGCGCCGACCGCGGCGAGCCCCGCGAGCGCCCAGTCGAGCAGCGGGAGAAGCGGGGTGTCCTGCGGCGGCACCGGCTCCGGCTGCGGCCCGTAGGGGATCTCGCAGCGCTCCGCACGCAGTTCGACGACGCGCTGGTCGAGGAGGTCGAGGAGTTGCGCGGTCGGCACCGGGCCCGCCATCAGCTGACAGAACGAGAGCAACTGCGGTACCGCTTCGACGACTTCGGCCACCGCGGCGGGCTCCAGGGAGTCCGGCGCCGGGTGGACCAGCGACCAGGCGTCGAACAGGGCGACCCAGCCGCGCAGCACGGCGGTGTCGTCACGGTCCCAGACGCGCAGCCGCCAGCCGGGCCGGGCGATGTCGCCGTGCACCTCGACGAGGCCGGCGAGGCGTGCGGTGTCCCAGTCGGCGCGGACCTGGTCCACGGTCAGGCCCAGGTCGTCGGCGGCGCGGCGCGCGGTGGTGTCCGAGAGGGTGCCCTTGCCGTCGCGCGCGCCGGTGCTGTTGCCCGGGCTCAGCGTGGTGTCCGCCCAGCGGGCCACCCGCACGGCGACGGCCAGGCACTGCCGGGCGGCACGGGCCAGCTCGGCGGGGGGCGGGGTGCCCTCCGGTGGGCGCGGCGCGGGCCGCCGGACGGCTGCGCGCGGGGCGGCAGCGGCCAGGGGCTGGCGGCGCGGGCCGACGAGTCGGAGTCTGGAGTCGCGCGGGGTACGGGACGTCACTGGAGCAGTGTCCAGGGTGACCCCGTGAATTCCCAAACGGGAGTGCTTGTTCGGGGCTCGCGTCGTGGTTCGCCGGGGCCCCGCCGGGCGTTCACGCAAGGGTGCACGGCAGCGCTCCGCGGGGTCCGTGACCGGGTGCGCCGCCGCGCTCACCCCTGCGGGCGGCTCGCATCGGCGACGGGCTCACCTCGGCGGAGTGCTCACATCAGCGGGGTCAGGAAGCGTCGCAGCGTCTCCTCGTAACCTCGCGGATCCGCGTTCCACATCGCGTTGTGCGGGGCGCCGTCGACCGTGTGCAGGGTGACCAGGTCCGGTCGGCGGTCCGCCAGCCGGCGGGAGAGGGCCCAGGGCGCCACCTCGTCGTCGGGGCCGTGCACGATGAGCGTCGGCACCCCGAGCGCGGCCGGGTCGGCCGCCTCTGCGTACCGGTCGCCGCTCAGCCCCGTGCGGCCCTGCGCGGCCCTGACCGCCAGCGGGAGCAGCGCGGCCGGGGTGCGCCGGGCGCCGGCCAGGGCGCGCAGCGTCGCCTCCCAGCTGAGCACCGGGGAGTCGAGGACCAGGCCCGCGATGCGGTCGCGCAGCGCCGAGTGCGCGGCGGCGCGCAGGGCCATGGCGGCCCCGGTCGACCAGCCGTGCACGACGACGCGCCGGGCGCCGTGCCGCACGGCGTGGCGGATCGCCGCGTCCAGGTCGCGCCACTCCGTGGCCCCGAGATGGTGGAGCCCGTCCGGGGGGCGGGGCGCGCCGAGGTCGCCGCGGTAGGCGAGGTCCAGCAGCGGGAACTGCTGGTGGTGCAGGAAGCCCAGGACGTTCAGGGGGTGCTCCCGTGTGGTCCCGAGGCCGTGCACCGTGATGACCCAGGTGTCGCGCACGCCGGGCACGTACCAGGCGGGCAGCGCCCCGAGCTCGCCCGGGACGCCGATGTCGGTGTGGTCGATCCCCAGCGCGGAGCGGGGGTCGCCGAGGTGCACCTGCGGCGTGAGCCAGGCTTTCGCGCCGGGTTCCGGGACGCCGTGGGTGACGCGCTCCAGCCGCCGCACGACCGTGTCCGCGGCGTGCGGCGCCGACTCGATCACGGGCCCGACGACCGCGTGCCAGCCGTCGCCCGCGAGCCCGTACGTGCCCGGTCGCAGCGAGGACAGGTCGCGGGTCAGCGTGATGTGCCCCGCCGCGATGCTGTGGACCGTGAGCCGGGGCTCGGTGGGCAGGGGGTGCCCCGGGGGCGCCTTGAGCGCGGCGTCGCTGGCCAGCCGGCCCACGGCGATCGCGGCGGCGGAGGCTCCGAGCACGGCGGTGACGGCAGCTGCCGTCGCTTTGGCGGTACGCACCCGTCCAGTGTCGACGGACGGGCCCGCCCGGGCCAGTGGGGCGGGGGGTGGGAGTGACGTGCGTGGCTGTCGTGGCGGGTGGGACGGGGTTTCCGCCGGGGGGTGGTGCGCGTGGGGCGGTCCGTCTGCGGCTGCTGGGGGACGATCTGCCTCCGGCGGTTGCCGCACGTCCCTTGGTGGGACGGTCCATCCGCGGCACGACAGAAGGGTGGGCCGCCCTACGCGCGGCCCGGCTGCTGTCCGTACCCGCTCAGCCGCTCCCCCACCTCTTGCAGCTGTTCGTCGGTGAGGAGGGAGGGCGTGCGGCCCGGGACGGAGTGGGCCGTGAGCCAGAGCCGGCACATCCACTCCAGCTGGGCGGTGCGGTCGTAGGCGGCGGCGAGGGTGGCTCCGTAGGTCACGGTCCCGTGGTTCTGCAACAGGCAGCCGGTGCGTCCGGCCAGGGCGGCGAGCATGTTCTCGGCCAACTCCTCCGTGCCGTATGTCGCATAAGGAGCGACGCGCACCAGGCCCCCCAGGGCCGCCGTCATGTAGTGGACGGCCGGGAGCTCCGACACGAGCGTCGAGACGGCGGTGGCGTGCACCGCGTGGGTGTGCACCACCGCGCGCGCGTCGGTGTGCCGGTAGATCGCGAGGTGCATGGGGAGTTCGCTGGTGGGCGTGAGCGCGCCGGTGCGCCGCTCGCCGTCGAGACCGACGGCGACGAGGTCGTCCGGACCGAGCCGGTCGTAGGGGACACCGCTCGGGGTGACGAGGACGGTGTCCCCGACACGCACGGAGACATTGCCCGACACCCCGACGACCAGGCCGTCGCTCACGGTCCTGCGGGCCGTCGTCACCAATTCTTCCCACGCCTGGGCGAGTTGCGTCATGCGAGGCATCTTGTCAGGCATCGTAGGGTCACATATGGCTACAAACCGCCCACAAGGGAACCTTGGCTTGGCTTCGACAGACGAGAAGGAATCATCCGTCAGCCTCTGGGAGATTTGTCATGCACGTCGCCATCCGGGGGGACATACGGCTCCCCGTCACCCACCGTCCCGCGGCCGCGTCCGCCTCGCCGCGGCGACGTCCGCCCTCGCGCTGACGCTGGCGGGAACCACCCTCGCCGAACTGCCCGCACAGGCCGTGACCAGGCCGAAGGGGCACGATGTCTCGTCCCACCAGAAGAACGTGAACTGGCAGAAGGCGAAGAGCAAGGGGGCGCGGTTCGTCTACGTGAAGGCGACCGAGTCGACGACCTACAAGAACCCCTACTTCGCCCAGCAGTACAACGGCGCACGCAATGTCGGCATCATCCGGGGCGCCTACCACTTCGCGCTGCCCAACAGATCCTCGGGCAAGGCGCAGGCCGCGTACTTCGTGCGCAACGGCGGGTCCTGGAGCCGGGACGGGTGGACGCTGCCGCCCGCGCTCGACATCGAGTACAACCCGTACAGCTCCAGGAAGTGCTACGGCCTGAGCAAGTCGAAGCTGGTCTCGTGGATCAGGTCCTTCAGCGACGAGACCAGGCGCAGGACCGGGCGGCGCCCGGTGATCTACACGAACTACCTCTGGTGGAAGGCGTGCACCGGCAACAGCCGGGCGTTCGCCGCCAACCACGCCCTGTGGCTCGCCCGCTACGACCGGAGCGCGGGCCCGCTCCCCGCCGGCTGGGCGTACTGGACGTTCTGGCAGCACAACCACGGCGGCAGCCTGCCGGGTGACCAGAATCTCTTCAACGGCTCGATGAGCCAGTTGCGGAAGTTCGCCCGCGGCTGACCACCCGGCCGTCAGGTCCCGCGGAGCCCCGGATTCCGGGCGTCCGCGGGGCCGAAACGGAACATGTGCCGCCGCCGCGCGCCGGAGGAAGAAGGAGTCCTCCGCTTCGAGTCACCACATAGCCCGGCCCAGTTCATCTTCCGTTCATCCAGCCTGCTTACGTTCGACGTGCCACTGACGTCCAACCGAAGCCTGGGTAAATGGAACACATCACGCTGCTCCTTGCGATCGTGATCGTTACCGCGCTGGTCTTTGATTTCACCAACGGTTTCCACGACACCGCCAACGCGATGGCCACGACCATCTCGACAGGCGCTCTCAAGCCGAAGACGGCGGTGGCCATGTCCGCCGTGCTGAACCTCGTCGGAGCGTTTCTCTCCGTGGAGGTCGCGAAGACCATCTCCGGCGGAATCATCAATGAGGACGGCCTCAAGACAGAGGTCATCTTCGCGGCGCTCGTCGGCGCCATCCTCTGGAACCTGCTGACCTGGCTGGTCGGCCTGCCGTCCAGTTCGTCGCACGCGCTCTTCGGCGGCCTCATCGGCGCCGCGGTCATGTCGATGGGCTGGTCGTCGGTGAACGGCGGCACCGTCGTCACGAAGGTGCTGCTCCCCGCGGTCGCCGCGCCCATCGTGGCCGGTCTCGCCGCGCTGCTGGCCACGCGCCTCACCTACCGCATCAGCCGCAGGACCGACCAGAAGGCCACCGCCAAGGGCTACCGCGCCGGGCAGATCGCCTCCGCCGGTCTCGTCTCCCTCGCGCACGGTACGAACGACGCGCAGAAGACGATGGGCATCATCACCCTCGCGCTGATCACCGGCGGCGTCCTGTCGCCCGGCGCGAACCCGCCGCTGTGGGTCATCGTCTCGGCCGGTTTCGCCATCGCGATGGGCACCTACCTGGGCGGCTGGCGGATCATCCGCACCATGGGCAAGGGCCTCACGGACCTCGCGCCGCAGCAGGGGTTCGCCGCGCAGACCAGTGCCGCGACCGCGATCCTGGCCTCCTCGCACATCGGGTTCTCCCTCTCCACCACCCAGGTCTGCTCGGGCGCCGTGATGGGTTCGGGCCTCGGCCGCAAGGGCGGGGTCGTCCGCTGGTCGACCGCCACCCGGATGTTCGTCGCGTGGGGCCTGACCCTGCCGGCCGCCGGTCTGGTCGGCGCGGGCGCCGAGTTCCTCACCAAGCAGGGTCCCTGGGGCATCGGCCTGACCGCGCTCCTCCTGCTCGGCGGCTCCGGGATCATCTGGAAGCTCTCCCGCCGCGACTCCGTCGACCACACCAACGTCACCGCCGGCACGACCGACTCCGCGCCGGAGTCGGCGGGCGTCGTGACCACGGCCATCGCCGCGGTCAGCCCGCCGCCGGTCGCCGCGGCCGTCGAGCCCGGCGCCTCGGTCGAGGTGAAGACCACGATCCACGCTCCGATCCAGACCGTGGCCGACACCCCGCGCCCCGCCGGCGCCACGCTGTGAAGCCTCGTAGCAGAAGGAAGCAGGACCAGGTATGAACATCGACTGGGCGGCTCTCGGCTCCGTCTTCGGGGTCAGCCTCGTGACCACCGTGGCCCTGGTGGGCCTGTTCACCCTCGGCATCGTCGGCCTCTCCAAGCGGGAGTCGGCGGCGCAGCGGGGCGGCTCGGCGACGGCCGTCACCTCGGGCGCGTACCTGTGCTTCGCACTGTGCGCGGCGGCCGTGGCGTACGGGATCTTCCTGATCGTGGCCTGACGGCCGATTCGGCCCCCGCCGCGTTCATCTTCTGAACGCGGCGGGGGCTCAGCGGCACCCGAGCGGGGTGCGGGACGTACGGCGTCCCGCACCCCGCTTTCGCGTTCGACTTGTCACCGGAACGGGTGTGGCGCTGCCAAATGTCGCAACCCGGCGCAGGCGGCAGGGAAAGGGCGCCTCACCAGGCCACCGCTGATGTGACATATGGCAGACTGACGTGAGCCGCCTAGCCAGGCTCCAACAGCCACCAGCAAACTGCCTTCAGCCGTCTGCTAGCTTCCGTTCACTACTTGGCCAGCTCTCGTCTGACGAACTGGGCCTGGCACACGGTCGGCAAGGAGACAGAGATGATGGCCCGCGACATCGACCCCAGCCTCAATCGACGCAGGCTGCGCCTCGAACTGCGCAAGGCCCGTGAAGCGACCGGGCAGACGCAGACCGACGCGGCCCAGGCGCTCGACTGGTCGCTGTCCAAGATCATGCGGATCGAGGCGGGGACGGTGAGCGTCTCGGTGACCGATCTGCGGGCTCTGCTCCAGCACTACGGGGTGGTGGAGGACCCGCTGCGGCACGAGCTGGAGGAGGCCGCTCGCGGGTCGCGCGGCCCGAGCTGGTGGACGGGGTACAACGACGTGCTCACCCCCGCCTTCCGCCAGTACCTGGGGTACGAGAGCGCTGCCGCGTCGATCCGCACGTACCACCCGATCGTGGTGCCCGGTCTGCTGCAGACCGAGGAGTACGCGATGGCCATGCTGGAGCCGCACGTGGAGGAGGCCCGGGCCCGGCGGATCGTCGAGCTGCGGACCGAGCGGCAGGAGCGCGCGCTGGAGAGCGACACTCCGCCCTGGACGTTCTTCGTCCTGGACGAGGCGGCCCTGCACCGGCAGATCGGCGGCCCCCGGGTGCTGCGCGGGCAGTTGCAGCACCTGGTCGACATGGCGCAGCGGCCCCGGGTCTCGGTCCAGGTGCTGCCGTTCACCCATGGCGCGCACTTCGCCACGCTCAACAGCTTCATCCTGCTGGGCTTCACGGACGACGAGGACCTGCTGTACCTGGAGTCCCAGGGCAACCAGTCGATCCGTGACGACCATGAACTGATCGTGCAGCACCAGGAGTGCTTCGAATCGCTCCGCGAGATCGCGTACAGCGGCGACCTGGCCATCGATCTCATCAGCAAGATCAGGGACGGGCTCGACACCTCGTGAGGTGAGGAACGGGCCGGGCCCTGGAGAGCCCGTGTAGGAGGCGCACATGCCGGCCGCAGGCGACGAGTGGTGGTGGCGGCTCCCCGCGGCCGCCGTTCCCCGGCTCGACGACACCGAGGGGGCCGGTGAGGCGCGTGGTGCGGCCGGTGCGAGCGTCTCGGGTGCCACGGGTGGTACGGAGGCGCCGGGTGCGACGAGTGGTGCGCAGGCCCCGGGTGCTGCGGGCGCAGTCGGCGCCACGGGCACGCCGGGCCGCGCGGAGCCGGCCGCTCCCCTTTACGCGCCGACCCCGGAGCCCACGGCGGCCGATCCGGTCGCCGGTGAGGCGGTGCGGTCCCCCGGCGAGCGGCCCTCGTTCGGTGCCGTGGTCATCCATGTCGCGGCCGACGAGGGGCAGACCCGGCGGGCCGGAATGATGTACGCCCAGATCCTGAACGAGAACCGCCGCCACACGCGGCTCCTGCTGTTCGGTGCGATGGGCGGCGCTCTGGTGCTGCTCGGCGGTCTTGCGGGGCTCGTCGTGGTGGTGCAGGCCCTCGGGGTGACCTCGCCCTGGGCGATGGGCTCGGTCGTGGCGGCGGCGACCTCACCGGTGACCGCTATCGCCTACGGCTTCGCGCGCCTCCTGCTGCGGTGCGCCGACGGCATACGGTCCCCGCTCAGCGCCGACGCTCCGCCGCCCGGCCCCGATCCGGCACCGGACCCGGGCGCGACGACCCGCCCCTGACACTGCGCAGACCGGCGCGGAGTCCGGCCGCCGCGGCGAACACCGCCGCGGCCAGCACCCAGACCACGACGCGCAGCCGCCCCGCCGGGACCAGCGCGGCGGCCAGCGCTCCGACCACGCTCGCCGTCAGGCCGCACGCCAGGCAGAACCCCACGAGTCCGCGCGGGGAGACGACTCCGCGCGCCGTACGGCTCACCGCCCCGTGCGCCCGCTCCCGCGCCTCGGTCAGGTAATGAATGGTCATCGCGCTCTCCTCCCCCCGCGGCGGGCTCAGCGGTCTG
This sequence comes from Streptomyces sp. NPDC030991, assembly GCF_055571235.1. Taxonomy (NCBI): domain Bacteria; kingdom Bacillati; phylum Actinomycetota; class Actinomycetes; order Kitasatosporales; family Streptomycetaceae; genus Streptomyces; species Streptomyces sp. NPDC030991. Next base: position 53,910 of record NZ_JBVIFR010000032.1, on the reverse strand, counting down.
CCCTGCCCGGGCCGGGGCCGCTCAGAGCCCTCAGGAACGCCTGCCATCGGGCGCCCCGGAAGAGGAGGGCGGCCGCATCCCGGTTCCCGGAGTCGCGGACCAGGACCTCTGCCTCGCCGAGCGCCACTTCCACGCAGTCCCCGGTCACTCCCGAGTAACTGCTCTTCCGCCATGGCCCGATGGACTGTCCGTGCCATGGCCGCGCGTGCTCTGCCGCTCGGGACACACCGGCCTCCTCCTGCTCGAGAGCCGGCGTCCCCCGTCATTGCACGCCCGCGTGCAGGCACCATAGCGCCGCTGCGACGGCCCGCCCAGGGATACCGGACGGATCCGCCGTACGACGTCGCAAGGCGCCCTCAACCATGCGTGGACCGCTCTCCGTCTGCCGCTTCCCAGTCTAGATAGGCCGCTTTTCGACACCTAGAGGAATTCCGGCCCTGTGGGCGGCACCGCGACGGCCGGGCTGTGGACCTCCCCACACTCCGCCCCCCAGGTCAACAGCAAGTTGACGCGCCTTCGCGCACCGTGGTGGACTTCGCGGGCCATATACGGCAGCAGTACGAGGAAGCCGGTGCGAGTCCGGCGCGGTCCCGCCACTGTGAGCCCTCCGCCGGGAAGCCGGGAGGGGCGAGCCAGGAACTCTCGCTGCCGGTCTCGTCGAACCAGGGCGTGGACACCCTGAGTGAGGACAACTACCGCCATGTTCGCCCTGCGCGGCGCGGCGCGGGCCGAGCGCGTCTTCGCGTACGGTGCCGCCGCCGGTCTCCTTGCCGATGCTCTGTTCGGCGATCCGCGCCGCGGGCACCCCGTCGCCGGTTTCGGCCGGGCCGCGGGGGCCGTGGAGCGTCTGCTGTGGCGGGACCACCGTGGGTGGGGCGCCGCGCACGCCGTGGTCTGCGCGGGTGGCGCCGCCGCCGCGGGCGCCCTCGCCGCTCGTGCCGTACGCAACTCCCCCGTCGCCTCCGTCGCGCTGACCGCCGCCGCCACCTGGGCCGTGGTCGGCGGGACCTCGCTGGGCCGGGAGGCGCGCGGCGTCGGATCCGCGCTGGACGCGGGGGACGTGGAGCTGGCCCGGGAGTTGCTGCCGCGCCTGTGCGGGCGGGATCCGCAGGGCCTGGACGCCGACGGGATCGCGCGGGGCGTCGTCGAGTCCGTCGCCGAGAACACCTCGGACGCCGTCGTGGGGGCGCTGGTGTGGGGGGCCGTGGGCGGTGTGCCGGGCCTCCTCGCCTTCCGTGCCGTGAACACGCTCGACGCGATGGTCGGGCACAAGTCGGCCAGGTACCGCCGGTTCGGCTGGGCCTCGGCCCGGCTCGACGATGTCGCGGGGTGGCCGGGGGCGCGGCTGACCGGAGCGCTGGCCGTGCTGACGGGCGGGCGTCCACGCGAGGCGGCCCGGGCCTGGCGCCAGGACGCGGGGCACCACCCCAGCCCCAACGCGGGGGTCGTCGAGGCCGCGTTCGCGGGGGCTCTCGGGGTGCGGCTGGGCGGGACGCTGGCGTACGGGGGCAGGGTCGAGCACCGGCCCGTGCTGAACGCGGGCGGGCGCGCGGTGCGGGTGTCGGACGTGGAACGGGCCGCGCGGTTGTCGCGGCGGGTCGGTGTGACGGCGTGGGGAGTCTGTGTGGCCGGGCGGTTGGTGCTGGGACGTCTGCGAGGACGCCGATGAGCGGGCGGCGGGGCGGCGGGCTGCTCGTCGCGGGGACGACGTCGGACGCGGGCAAGAGCGTGGTCACGGCGGGGATCTGCCGGTGGCTCGTACGGCAGGGTGTGAAGGTCGCGCCGTTCAAGGGGCAGAACATGTCCCTGAACTCGTTCGTGACGCGCGAGGGCGCCGAGATCGGGCGGGCGCAGGCGATGCAGGCGCAGGCGGCGCGGGTCGAGCCGAGCGCGCTGATGAATCCGGTGCTGCTCAAGCCGGGCAGCGACCGCAGCAGCCAGGTCGTGCTCATGGGCAAGCCCGTCGGCGAGATGAGTGCGCGGGGCTATCACGGGGCGCGGCAGGGCGCGTTGCTCGACACCGTCGTGGGGTGCCTGGAGGAGTTGCGGAGCAGCCATGACGCTGTGATCTGTGAAGGGGCGGGCTCTCCCGCCGAGATCAATCTGCGCCGGACCGACATCGTGAACATGGGGATCGCGCGGGCCGCGCGGCTGCCGGTGCTGGTGGTCGGGGACATCGACCGGGGTGGTGTCTTCGCCTCGTTCTTCGGGACGACGGCGCTGCTCGCGCCGGAGGACCAGGAGCTGCTCGCCGGGTATCTGGTGAACAAGTTCCGGGGTGATGTGACGCTGCTCGAACCCGGGCTCGACATGCTCAAGTCCCTTACCGGGCGGCCCACTTACGGGGTGCTGCCGTTCCAGCACGGTCTCGGGATCGACGAGGAGGACGGCCTGCGGGTCTCTTTGCGGGGCGCGGTGCGCGAGTCGGTCGTGGCGCCGCCCGTCGGCGCGGACGTGCTGCGGGTCGCCGTGTGCGCGGTGCCGCTGATGTCGAACTTCACGGACGTCGACGCGCTGGCCGCCGAGCCGGGTGTGGTCGTGCGGTTCGTGGACCGCGCCGAGGAGCTGGCCGACGCCGACCTGGTGATCGTGCCGGGGACGCGCGGCACGGTGCGGGCGCTGGAGTGGCTGCGCGAGCGCGGGCTCGCCGACGCGCTGGTGCGGCGGGCCGCCGAGGGGCGCCCGGTGCTCGGCATCTGCGGCGGCTTCCAGCTGCTCGGGGAGCGGATCGAGGACGAGGTCGAATCGCGAGCCGGGGTCGTGGACGGGCTCGGGCTGCTTCCGGTGCGCGTACGGTTCGCGGCGGACAAGACGCTGGAACGGCCGGCCGGGGTGGCTCTCGGGGAGCCGGTCGAGGGGTACGAGATCCATCACGGCGTCGCCGACGTCCTCGGCGGGGAGACCTTCCTGGACGGCTGCCGGGTGGGGGCGGTGTGGGGGACGCACTGGCACGGTTCGCTGGAATCCGACGGGTTCCGGCGGGCGTTCCTGCGCCAGGTCGCCGAGGCCGCGGGGCGGCGGTTCGTGCCGGCGCCGGACACGTCGTTCGCCGCGCTGCGGGAGGAGCAGCTCGACCGGCTCGGGGATCTGATCGAGCGGTATGCCGACACGGACGCGTTGTGGCGGTTGATCGAGGGCGGAGCACCGAAGGGGTTGCCGTTCGTTCCGCCGGGAGCGCCGTAGCCAGCGCCCCGGTTCCCGTGCCCGGCCTGTTCAATTCTCTGGAGGATCGATGCCCACCCCGTACCCGTTCACCGCTCTCGTCGGCCAGGACGACCTGCGGCTCGCCCTGTTGCTGAACGCCGTGTCGCCGGCCGTCGGCGGTGTGCTCGTGCGCGGCGAGAAGGGAACCGCCAAGTCCACCGCCGTACGCGCCCTGTCGGCGTTGCTGCCCGCGGTGGACGTCGTCGCCGGATGCCGGTTCTCCTGCGCTCCGGGCGCCCCCGACCCGCAGTGCCCGGACGGCCCGCACGAGGTCGGGCCCGGGGTGCTGCGCCCGGCGCGCATGGTCGAGTTGCCGGTCGGCGCGTCCGAGGACCGGCTCGTCGGGGCGCTCGACATCGAGCGGGCGCTCGCCGAGGGCGTGAAGGCGTTCGAGCCGGGGCTGCTCGCGGACGCGCACCGCGGGATCCTGTACGTGGACGAAGTCAATCTGCTCCACGACCATCTGGTCGACCTGCTGCTCGACGCCGCGGCCATGGGCGCCTCCTATGTCGAGCGGGAGGGCGTCTCCGTGCGGCACGCCGCGCGGTTCCTCCTCGTGGGGACGATGAACCCCGAAGAGGGCGAGCTGCGGCCGCAGTTGCTCGACCGGTTCGGTCTCACGGTCGAGGTCGCCGCGTCCCGGGAGCCGGAGCGGCGCGTGCAGGTCGTCAAGCGGCGGCTCGCCTACGACGACGACCCCGAGGGGTTCGCCGCGCGCTGGGCCGGGGACGAGAGCGAGGTGCGGGAGCGCATCGTCGCCGCCCGCGCCCTGCTGCCCCACGTGCGCCTCGGTGACGGGGCGTTGACCCGGATCGCGGCGATCTGCGCGGCGTTCGAGGTGGATGGGATGCGGGCCGACATCGTGATGGCCAGGACCGCGACCGCGCTCGCCGCGTGGGCGGGGCGCACCGAGGTGCTCGCGGAGGACGTGCGCCGGGCCGCGCTGCTCGCGCTCCCGCACCGCCGACGCCGGAACCCCTTCGACGCGCCGGGGCTCGACGAGGAGAAGCTCGACGAGACCCTGGACGAGTTCGGCCCCGACGACCCCGCCGACTCCGGCGACTCCGGCGACTCCGGCGACCCCGACGATGATCCCGAGCCGGACGGCCCCGGCGGCGGGGGTCCGGACGACGGGGGCCCCGACGGCGGCGGTGGGCTGCCGCCGCAGGACGGTCCCCGGCCCGAGGGACCCGAAGGTTCCGAGAGTTCTGACAGTTCTGAAAGTTCTGCGGATTCCGGGCAGGACGGGCCCCCCTCGGAGGGGAGCGCCGAGCCGCAGGGGACCCCGGAGGGGCCGGCGGGTGCGCCGGCGGCCGACGGCGGTCCTGAGCAGCGGGCCGTCTCGGCGGGCGAGCCGTTCCGTACGAAGATGCTGAGCGTCCCGGGCCTGGGCGAGGGGGCCGCCGGGCGGCGCTCGCGGGCGCGGACCGAGCACGGCCGTACGACCGGCGCCGTCCGGCCCCGGGGCGCCCTGACCAAGCTGCATCTGGCGGCGACGGTGCACGCGGCGGCGCCGCATCAGCGGGCGCGCGGCCGCTCCGGTCCCGGGCTCGTGGTGCGCCGCGACGATCTGCGGCAGGCGACCCGGGAGGGCCGGGAGGGCAACCTGGTGCTCTTCGTCGTGGACGCCTCCGGCTCCATGGCCGCCCGGCAGCGGATGGGCGCCGTGAAGGGCGCCGTGCTGTCGCTGCTGCTCGACGCCTACCAGCGGCGCGACAAGGTGGGGCTCGTGACGTTCCGCGGGGCGGGCGCCGAGGTGGCGCTGCCGCCGACGTCGAGCGTGGACACGGCCGCGGCGCGCCTCGAGTCGCTGCCGACCGGTGGGCGTACGCCGCTGGCGGCCGGGCTGCTCAAAGCGCACGAGGTGCTGCGCGTGGAGCGGTTGCGGGACCCGGCGCGCCGGCCGCTGATGGTCGTGGTGACCGACGGGCGGGCCACGGGCGGCCCCGAGCCGGTGAAGCTGGCCAGGCGCGCGGCCGGGCTGCACGCCGCGGAGGGCACGGCCAGCGTGGTCGTCGACTGCGAGAGCGGCATGGTGCGGCTCGGGCTCGCCGGGCAGCTCGCCGGTGAACTCGGGGGCAGCGCCGTCACGTTGGAGGAACTGCGGGCCGACGCCATCGCCGGACTCGTCAAGGACGTACAGGGAACGAACCAGAACCGCAGGAGGGCCGCCTGATGCCGCAGGGACAGCCGAGTGTCGTACCGGACGACGGGCTGACGACTCGTCAGCGACGCAACCGTCCGCTGGTGTTCGTGCACACGGGCGTCGGCAAGGGAAAGTCGACGGCCGCGTTCGGGCTCGCGCTGCGCGCCTGGAACCAGGGGTGGCCGATCGGGGTGTTCCAGTTCGTCAAGTCGGCGAAGTGGAAGGTCGGCGAGGAGAACGCGCTCAAGGTCCTCGGCGCCTCGGGCGAGGGCGGCACCGTCGACTGGCACAAGATGGGCGAGGGCTGGTCGTGGGTGCAGCGCGACGACCAGGCCGACAACGAGGAGAAGGCCCGCGAGGGCTGGGAGCAGGTGAAGCGGGACCTGGCCGCGGAGACCTACAAGCTGTACGTGCTGGACGAGTTCGCGTATCCGCTGCACTGGGGATGGATCGACGTGGACGAGGTGGTGGAGGTGCTGCGCGCACGTCCGGGCACGCAGCACGTCGTCATCACGGGCCGCAACGCCCCGGAGAAACTGGTCGGGTTCGCGGACCTCGTGACCGACATGTCGAAGGTGAAGCACCCGATGGACACGGGCCAGAAGGGCCAGCGGGGCATCGAGTGGTGACCGGGCTGACCGTGGACGTGCCGCGGCTGGTCGTCGCCGCGCCCGCGTCCGGGTCGGGCAAGACGACGGTGGCGACCGGCCTGATGGCCGCGTTCGCCGAGCGCGGCCTCGCCGTGTCCCCGCACAAGGTCGGGCCCGACTACATCGATCCGGGCTACCACGCCCTGGCGACCGGGCGCCCCGGCCGGAACCTGGACGCGTACATGTGCGGGCCCGATCTCGTCGGGCCGCTCTTCGCGCACGGCGCCCGGGGCTGTGAACTCGCCGTCGTGGAAGGTGTGATGGGCCTCTTCGACGGGGCGTCGGGACAGGGCGAACTGGCGTCGACGGCGCACGTCGCCAAGTTGCTGAAGGCGCCCGTGGTGCTGGTCGTCGACGCGTCGTCGCAGTCGCGGTCGGTGGCGGCGCTGGTGCACGGCTTCGCCTCGTTCGACCCGCAGGTGCGGCTCGCGGGCGTCATCCTCAACAAGGTGGGCTCGGAGCGGCACGAGCTGCTGCTCCGCGAGGCCCTGGAGGAGGTCGGCATCCCCGTCTACGGGTCCTTGCGCCGCACGCCTCAAGTGGCCACTCCGGCACGGCACTTGGGGCTCGTACCGGTGGCCGAGCGCAGCGGTGACGCGGTGGACTCGGTGCGCGCGGCAGCCGCGATGGTGCGCGAGGGCTGCGACCTGGAGGGACTGCTGGCGCTGGCGAGGACGGCCCCGCCGCTGACGACGCAGGCGTGGAGCCCCGCCCTGTCGGAGGCGCGGGAACCCGCGCGCACGGCCACGGCGGGCCCACGGTCGCGCACCGGGCCGGTGGTGGCGGTCGCGGGCGGCCCCGCCTTCACCTTCTCCTACGCCGAACACGCCGAACTGCTCACCGCGGCGGGCGCCGAGGTCGCCACCTTCGACCCCCTCCACGACGAGCACCTCCCGGAGGGCACCGCCGCCGTCGTCATCGGCGGCGGCTTCCCCGAGGTCTACGCGCCCGAGCTCTCCGCCAACGCGCAACTGCGCAAGGCCGTGGCGGAGCTGGCCCGCGCGGGCGCCCCGGTGGTCGCCGAGTGCGCGGGCCTGCTCTACCTCTCCCGTTCCCTCGACGGCCAGGAGATGTGCGGCGTCCTGGCGGCGGACGCCCGGATGTCGCCGCGCCTCACCCTCGGCTACCGGGACGCGGTGGCCGTCTCGGACAGCGTCCTCGCCCCGGCCGGGGCCCGGCTGCGCGGCCACGAGTTCCACCGGACCGTGATGGAGCCGGGCGCGGGCCCCGCCCCCGCGTGGGGCATGCGGCTCCCGGAGCGGCGCGTCGAGGGCTTCGTGCAGCAGGGCGTGCACGCCAGTTATCTGCACACCCACTGGGCGGCCCGGCCGGACATCGCGGCGCGCCTGGTCGACCGGTGCGGCGGCGCGCCGTGAACTCAGCCGGCGAGGCCGACCACGAGCCAGATGAACGCCGCTCCGGCGACCGTGCACAGCAGGGTCGAGCGGGCGGGGTGCTCGTGGTGGGCCTCGGGCAGGATCTCGGCGGCGGCCAGATAGAGCAGCACGCCGCCGAAGAAGCCGAGATAACCGCCGAGCAGTTGCTCCGGAATGGTGAACAGGAGCGTCGAGGCGGCGCCCACCACGGGGGCCGCCGCGTCGGCCAGCAGCATCATCAGCGCCTTGCGGCGGGCGTTCCCGTACAGGCGCGTGATCGTGTACGTGTTGAAGCCGTCGGCGAAGTCGTGCGCGATCACCGCGAGCGCCACGGCGACACCCATGCCGCCGCCCACCTGGAACGCGGCGCCGATCGCGACGCCGTCCATCATGCTGTGCCCGACCATCGCCCCGGCCGCCGTGATCCCGACCTCGGGCGCCCGGCCGCCGTTCTCCGCCCCGCCCGCGCCGTGGGCGGCCTGGCGCTGGGCGAGCAGATGCTCCAATACGTGCGCGGCGAGGAACCCCGCCACGAACAGCAGCAGCGCGGCAGGCACCCCGAACACCGGGCCGTCGGCCGCGTCCAGCGCCTCCGGCAGCAGATCAAGGCCGACCACGCCGAGCATCAGCCCACCCGCGAGACCGAGCACCAGGTGCCGCCGGTCGGTGACCCGCCTCGCGGTCCAGCCGCCGACCAACGTCATCACAAAGGCGCCGAGCGCCACGAACACCGCCATGGGCCCTCCCTAACCCATCCGGTACCCGGAGCGCACATCCGACACCACCCGCACGGGCCCGGCGCGGTGGTCGTCGGCGTCGGCGCCCGCGCCGGAGTGACGTCCGGCGAGGTGCTCGGGCTGGTCCGGGCGGTGCTGGCGGAGGCGGGCGCCCGGCCGGGCGACGTGGCGGCGCTCGCGACGCTCGACGCGAAGGGGCGGGAGCCCGGGATCGTCGCGGCGGCCGGGGCGCTCGGGGCGCCGCTGGTGACGTACGACGCCGGGCGGCTCGCCGCCGTGCCCGTGCCGCATCCGTCGGAGCGGGTGCGCGGCGCGGCGGGTACGCCGTCGGTCGCCGAGGCCGCCGCGCTGGCCGGCGGGGGTGAGCTGCTGGTGCCCAAGCGGACTTCGGTGGGAGCGGGTGGGGGGGCCGGACGGGTGACCTGTGCGGTGGCTCGGGCCGGGTAGGGGGCGGCTGGTCGGTGGGGGTGTGCCTTCTGTTTCGTCTCGCTTCTGGCCGGTTTCGGTTTCGCCTCGCTTCCGTTCGCTTTCAGCTCCTCGCCTTCGCCCGCTTCCGCTTCCGCTTCGGTTTCGCTCTCGCTTTGTTTTCGTCTCCGTTTGCGTTCGCCCTCGTTCTCGTCTCTCCTCGCTCTCCTTCGTGCCGTCCTTTCCGTTCCGTTCCGTACGTTCCCCCGCAAGGAGTCAGTCCCGTGCACACCCCTCCCCCGGCTCTGCTCGCCGCCCTGGAGCAGCGGCTCGATGACGTCCTGGACGGTGCTCCGTACGGGCGGGCCGATGTGATGGTCCTGCTCGTGGGGCGCGGCTCGGCCGACCCCCTGGTCAATGCCGAACTTGTCGCGGCGGCCCGGCTGTTGTGGGAGGGCAGCGGGTTCGCCGGGGTGGAGCCGGCCTTCGTGGCGGGGGCGGTGCCCGATGTGCCGTCGGGGCTCGACCGGTGTGCGGCGCTCGGGGCGCGCCGGGTCGTCGTGCTGCCGTACGAGGCGCCGGTGTCCGTGTCGGATCTGTGCTGGGCGCAGGCGCGGGGGTGGGCCGACGCGCATCCGGAGGTGGCGGTGGTGCGCGGGGTGCGCGGGGCGTTCCCGGGCGGGCCGCCGGTCGCGGAGGGCTCCGGCGCCGGGCCTGATCTGCGGCATCACGGGGATGCCGAAGTGCGGGACGACGGCGAGAAGTTGACCGACCTCGCGGTGAACGTACGTACCGGTACGCCGCCCGCGTGGCTACGGGAGTGCGTCGCCGGTTCCCTGGAGGGTCTCGCGGCGTATCCGGACGGGCGGGCGGCTCGGGCGGCGGTGGCCGCGCGGCACGGGGTGCCGGTGGCGCGGGTCCTGCTCACGGCCGGGGCGGCGGAGGCGTTCGTGCTGTTGGCGCGGGCGCTTCGGGTGCGGCGGCCCGTGGTGGTGCATCCGCAGTTCACGGAGCCGGAGGCGGCGCTGGCGGATGCCGGGCACGCGGTGCGGCGGGTGCTGTTGCGGGAGGCGGACGGGTTCCGGCTCGATGCCTCGCTGGTGCCGGAGGACGCGGATCTGGTGGTCGTCGGCAATCCGACCAACCCGACGTCCGTACTGCATCCCGCCGAGGAGATCGCCCGGCTCGCGCGGCCGGGGCGGGTGCTCGTGGTCGACGAGGCGTTCATGGACGCGGTGCCGGGTGAGCGGGAGTCCCTGGCCGGGCGGACGGATGTGCCGGGTCTGGTGGTGCTGCGGAGCCTGACGAAGACGTGGGGGCTGGCCGGGCTGCGGATCGGATACGTGCTGGCCGGGCCTGAGGTGGTGGCGGCGCTGGAGCGGGCGCAGCCGTTGTGGCCCGTGTCGTCGCCCGCGCTGGTGGCCGCGCGGGCGTGTGTGTCGGCGCGGGGGGTCGCGGAGGCGGCCGACGCGGCGCTGGCGGTCGCCGCGGACCGGGAGTATCTGGTGGGGTTGTTGCGGGAGTTGGCCGGGTTCGGGGTGGTGGTGGCGGGGCCTGCGCGGGGGCCGTTCCTGTTGGTCCGGGTGCCGGGGGCGGCGGCGGTGCGGGAGCGGTTGCGGTCGCCGTCGCGGGGGGTGGGTTTCGCGGTGCGGCGGGGCGATACGTTTCCGGGGCTCGGGGCGGACTGGGTGCGGGTCGCTGTGCGGGACCGGGCGACCAGTGCGGGGTTTGTGGCGGTGTTGCGGGGGGTGCTGGGCGGGGCTTGAGTGCGGCGGGCGCGACGGGGTCGGGGTGGGTGGGCGAGTTCCCGTCCGTCGTGGTTGCTCGCGCCGTTCCCCGCGCCCCTGGTCGGCGATCCAGCGCAGGGCGGCCCCATGCGCCCCATCCGCTCGGCCTTTGGTCCGTCCTGGTTGCTCGCGCCCCCTCCCGGCGCAGGGTGGCTTCCCCGGAGGGGCGCCGCCCCCCAGCGGCGCCCCTCCCCTCCCCCCCCCGGTTTCCCCCCTCGGTCCCCCCGGGGCACCGCTACCCGCGTGAGCGGGTGCGGCGGGTCATGGCTACCGCGGTGCCTCCTGCGAGGAGGAGGGCTAGCGCGCCGCCCGCGATGTAGGGCGTCGTCGAGTTGCCGCCCGTTTCCGCCAGGTCGGCCTTGGGCGCGGTGGCGACGGGGCGGTCCGCCTTGGCGCCCTGCGGTGTGATCTCGTCGTCGGCCGGCTTCGACGGGGCCGGGGTCGACGCCGGCTTCGGGGCCTCGCAGGTGGCGCCGGCCAGTGTGACCTCGCCGTTGACCTCGGCGACGTTGAGCTTCAACGGGTTGACGGAGACCTTGAGTTGCAGCGCGGAGGCGGCCGCCGTGGTCGAGGTCGTCGACGTGTTCGACAGGCCGAGCGAGACCTCGCCGACCCCCGGCACCTTGATCTCCGTGGTGCCGCCCGTGCTCAGCGTCACCTTCTTGCCGAGGACGGTGACGGAGCCCAGCAGGTTCGACTCGGCGACCGGCTTCTTCCCCGCTTCGCACAGCGCCTTCGAGGTGACCTGGTCGACCTCGATCAGGGAGAGCAACGGCAGGCCGGGGACGTGGACCTTGGCGTGGACGAGCTGCGTGAAGCCCTCCGCCCTTCCGGCGTCGACGGTCGCCTTCGCCTTCGCCACGTCCGCGCGGAGCACGCTGAACGGCCGGCCGCCGTCGACGCCGTCCAGGTTCACGGTCAGCGCGGTCTTCTCGGCGCTGGCGGGGGCCTGCACCTCGTTCAGCGCGACCTTCAACGGGACGTTCACGGTCTTGTTGAGCAGTGAGACGTCCAGGCCCGTGCGGAGCACGACCGCGCCGGCCTTGCCTCCGTGGTCGCCCGTCGCGGCGGCCGGGCCCGCGGTCGCGAGCAGGGCGGGCCCGGCGGCGAGCACGGTCGCGACGGCCGACGCGGCGATGCGGCGGGCGGGCGTGCGCAGGGCGGTGGTGACAGTGGAGCTGGGCATGCTGGTGGGACCCCCAGAGAGGACAGAAGCAGGACAGGCGATGAACGAAGCGGGTGTCGCGGGGCTCGGCGCATGGGGACATCACGCGCCGCCGCCGACGCCGTCGACCGGTCATCGATGAAGGAATCTTTACGCACTGAGAGTGAACAGGCGGAAACCTGGGGTGAGTTCACCCCAAAGGGGGGTTTCCGCTCAGGTCTTCGAATCTGGGGGCTCGGTTGTTCCCTCAAGTCACCCTGTTGTCACCCGGACCACCGTGGGGCGCGCGTACGCCGGTTGACAGCGCGGGCGCAGGCAAGTTGTGTGCAACGAGCAGCCGCGCGTGCAGGTAACGCTGCGTCAATGAGCCTATGGGGCGCGGGAGTCGGGGGCGATGCCGCTTCTCCGGCTCTCCGGCGCGCGGCATCCGGTGTCCGGTCCAGGGCCGGCCCTAACCCACCACGTTCCCCCGCAGCACGATCCGGCGGGGCGCCGCCAGTACCCCGATCTCCGTGCGCGGGTCCGTCCCGTACACGACGAGGTCGGCCGGGGCGCCCTCCTCCAGGGCGGGGCGGCCGAGCCAGGCGCGGGCTCGCCAGGTCGTGGCCGAGAGCGCCTCGACCGGGGGGATGCCCGCCTTCACCAGTTCGGCGACCTCGCCCGCGACCAGGCCGTGGGCGAGGGAGCCGCCCGCGTCCGTGCCGACGTAGACGGGGACCCCGGCGTCGTAGGCGGCGCGCACGGTGTCGTAGCGGCGGTCGTACAGCCGCCGCATATGGGCCGACCAGCGCGGGAACTTCTCGTCGCCGCCCTTCGCGAGCTGCGGGAATGTGGCGATGTTGACCAGGGTCGGGACGATCGCGACGCCGCGCTCCGCGAAGAGCGGGAGGAGGTCATCGGTGAGGCCGGTGGCGTGCTCGATGCAGTCGATGCCCGCCTCGACGAGGTCGCGCAGCGAGTCCTCGGCGAAGCAGTGGGCGGTGACGCGGGCGCCGAGCCGGTGGGCCTCGGCGATCGCCGCCTCGACGGGCTCGCGCGGCCAGCAGGCGCTCAGGTCGCCGGTGGAGCGGTCGATCCAGTCGCCGACCAGCTTGACCCAGCCGTCGCCGCGCCGGGCCTCCCGGGCGACGTACGCGACGAGGTCCTCGGGCTCGATCTCGTGGGCGTAGTTGCGGATGTAGCGGCGGGTGCGGGCGATGTGCCGGCCCGCGCGGATGATCTTCGGGAGGTCCTCGCGGTCGTCGATCCAGCGGGTGTCGGAGGGCGAGCCGGCGTCGCGCAGAAGCAGCGTGCCGCGGTCGCGGTCGGTCAGGGCCTGCTTCTCGGCGGTCTCGGCGGGGACCGGGCCGTGGGTGTCGAGGCCGACGTGGCAGTGCGCGTCGACGAGTCCCGGCAGGGCCCAGCCGTCGACCGTGGTCACGTCCAGGCCCGCGGTGACGGGGCGGTCGTAGGTGATCCGGCCGCCGATCACCCACAGTTCGTCGCGTACGTCCTCGGGTCCGGCCAGGACCCGGCCCCTCACGTGCAGCGCTCCCGGCTGGCTCAGCTCACTCATGCGCGAAGCCTATGAGGGGGGTGGGTACGCTCGACAACGGCATCCCGTCCGAACCCGTGAGCGAAGAGAGCACCACCGTGACGCATCCGTTTCTCGATCTGGCCCCCCTGAGCGCCGAGCACTTCGCCGCCGTCGAGGACCGCGTGGCCCGTCTGATGAACACGTCCGCGGACCAGGACGTCGTGATCATGCAGGGGGAGGCGCTGCTGCCGCTGGAGGGGGCGATCCGCGGGGCGGCGGGGCCCGGCACCGTGGCCCTCAACGTGATCACCGGCCCGTACGGGCAGACCTTCGGCGACTGGCTGCGCGACTGCGGGGCGACCGTGCACGATCTGGCGGTCCCCTTCGACGCGGCCGTCACCGCCGGGCAGGTGCGGGAGGCGTTCGCCGAGCACCCGGACATCGACTTCGTCTCGCTGGTGCACGCGGAGGCCGCGACGGGCAACACCAACCCGGTCGGCGAGATCGGTGAGGTGGTGCGGGAGCACGGCGGGCTGTTCTATCTCGACGCCGTGGCATCGGTCGCCGCCGAGCCGGTGCTCCCCGGCGCGTGGGGCGTGGACCTGTGTGTGATCGGCGCGCAGAAGGCGATGGGCGGTCCTGCCGGTGTCTCGGCCGTGTCGGTGAGCGCGCGGGCCTGGGAGCGGATGGCCGCCAATCCGGGGGCGCCGCGCCACTCCTACCTCTCGCTGCTGGACTGGAAGCAGCGCTGGATCGACGGGGGCCGGAAGGCGCTGCTGCACGCTCCGGCGCAGCTGGAGATGCTGGCCCTGGAGGCGTGCGTGGAGCGGATCGAGAGTGAGGGCCTCGACGCCCTGATGGCCCGTCACGCGAGCGCCGCGGCCGCGACCCGGGCCGGGGCCCTGGCCCTGGGCGGCGGACTCGAGCCCTACGTCCGGGAGGCCCGGGACGCCGCTCCGGTCGCCACGACGCTGCGGGCGCCCGCCGGGATCGACGCCCGCGAACTGGTGGCCAGGGCGCTCGCCGCCGATCCGGTGCTGCCTCTGGTCGCGGGCGGCGGCGCGCTGGCCGCGGAGATGATCCGGGTCAACCACTACGGCCCGCAGGCCACGCGCGGTGTCGTGCAGTCCTCGCTGGCCGCGCTCGGCGGGGCGCTCGCGGAGGCCGGGTCCACGGTGGATCTGGAGGGCGCGCGAAAGGCTGTGGCCGGCGCCTGGGCATAACCCATTCCGCCTCCGCACTGGCGCCGCCCTTTCCGGGCGGCGCTTTTCTTTTTCTTCTTTCAGGCATTCTTCAGGTAAATATCAGATGAGCTTCCCGTACTGCTTCTGCCCGCTTTTCGGGGACGTAAACACTAAGATTCCAACAACGGAAAATGACGCAATCCGGACGCTCGGCCGACCGGTCGCAGAGCTGTGACGTACTCCACAATCGCAGTGTTTTGCCCCTTATATTCGTCTCAAATCGGCTTATTTCCCCGCCAGCTCATGCGCGGGCTCACCTGCGCGCGATAACACAGGTCGCCCCCGGTACGTAACCCCCCGCCCAGATGCAATCCCAGAAATTGCTCGGTAAATTCAATTCGCATGACCGCCGCACAAGCGCAATTCCAGCTCGATCAGCCCAGCGTGGCCGATGGCGCCGCGATCTGGCGTATCGCACGTGACTCGAAGGTGCTCGACCTCAACTCCTCCTACAGCTATCTGCTGTGGTGCCGCGACTTCGCCGCCACGTCGGCGGTGGCCCGCGACGAGAACGGGGAGGTCGCCGGGTTCGTCACCGGCTACATACGGCCGGACCGCCCGGGCACTCTGGTCGTGTGGCAGATCGCCGTGGACAGCGCCCACCGCGGGCACGGTCTGGCCGGAGAACTGCTCGACGGCCTGGCCGCCAAGGTGACCGCGGAGCGGCAGGTCACCACGGTCGAGACGACGATCACGCCGGACAACGCGGCGTCCCAGGCGCTGTTCCTCTCCTTCGCCCGCAGGCACGGGGCGGAGGTGGAGCGTCGGGTCCTGTTCGACGCCGGGCTCTTCCCGGACGACGGACACCTGCCCGAGGAGCTGTACCGCATCGGTCCGCTCGCGCCGGCCGCCTAGCCGAACCGGCACCCCCCAAGCCAACCCCCTCAACTCCCCTCCCAAGAGGAGCATTTGCTGTGACCATCACCCAGCCGGACCTGAGCGTCTTCGAGACCCTTGAGTCGGAGGTGCGCAGCTACTGCCGAGGCTGGCCCACCATCTTCGACCGGGCCCAGGGCAGCCGCATGTACGACGAGGACGGCCACGAGTACCTGGACTTCTTCGCGGGCGCCGGCTCGCTCAACTACGGGCACAACAACCCGGTGCTGAAACGCGCGCTCATCGACTACCTGGAGCGCGACGGCGTCACGCACGGCCTCGACATGTCGACGACGGCCAAGCGCAACTTCCTGGAGTCGTTCCAGAACATCATCCTGCGCCCGCGCGACCTGCCGTACAAGGTCATGTTCCCGGGCCCGACGGGCACCAACGCCGTCGAGTCCGCGCTCAAGCTGGCCCGCAAGGTCAAGGGCCGCGAGTCGATCGTGTCCTTCACCAACGCCTTCCACGGCATGTCGCTCGGCTCGCTCGCCGTCACCGGCAACGCGTTCAAGCGGGCCGGCGCGGGCATCCCGCTCGTGCACGGCACCCCGATGCCGTTCGACAACTACCTGGACGGGCAGACGCCGGACTTCATCTGGTTCGAGCGGCTGCTCGAGGACCAGGGTTCGGGGCTCAACCAGCCCGCCGCCGTGATCGTCGAGACGGTCCAGGGCGAGGGCGGCATCAACGTCGCCCGCGCCGAGTGGCTGCGCAAGCTCGCCGACGTGTGCGAGCGCTGGGACATGCTGCTCATCGTCGACGACATCCAGATGGGCTGCGGCCGTACCGGTGCCTTCTTCTCCTTCGAGGAGGCGGGCATCACACCGGACATCGTGACCGTTTCGAAGTCCATCAGCGGGTACGGACTCCCCATGTCCCTCTGCCTGTTCAAGCCGGAGCTCGACGTCTGGGAGCCGGGCGAGCACAACGGCACGTTCCGCGGCAACAACCCCGCGTTCGTGACGGCCGCCGCCGCCCTGGAGACGTACTGGACCGACGGTCCGGCCATGGAGAAGCAGACGCTCGCCCGCGGCCAGCAGATCGACGAGGCCCTCGGCGCGCTGCGTGACGAGTTCCGCGAGGCCACCGTGGAGTACCGCGGCCGCGGGCTCGTGTGGGGGCTCGAATTCCGTGACAAGGAGCGGGCCGACAAGGTCGCCAAGCGCGCCTTCGAACTCGGCCTGCTGATCGAGACCTCCGGCCCCCAGAGCGAGGTCGTCAAGCTGCTTCCGGCGCTGACGATCACGCCCGAGGAGCTGGAGGAGGGGCTGCGCACGCTCACCAGGGCCGTGCGCGAGACCGCCTGACACCCCTCAGGAACGTAGAAGAGAGAGGCAGCGAAACACCGTGATTGTCCGTTCGTTCAAGGAGATCGAGAACACCGACCGCCACGTGAAGTCGGCGTCCGGCACGTGGGAGAGCAAGCGCATCGTGCTCGCCAAGGAGAGGGTCGGCTTCTCCCTGCACGAGACGATCCTCTACGCGGGTACGGAGACCAAGATGTGGTACGCCAACCACATCGAGGCCGTACTCTGCGTCGAGGGCGAGGCCGAGCTCACCAACGAGGAGACCGGCGAGAAGCACTGGATCGAGCCGGGCACCATGTACCTCCTGAACGGCCACGAGCACCACACGCTGCGGCCCAAGACGGACTTCCGCTGCGTGTGCGTGTTCAACCCGCCTGTGACCGGGCGGGAGGACCACGACGAGAACGGCGTCTACCCGCTGCTGACCGAACCCGAGGAGGCCTGATCCCCATGACCGCCATCTCTGCGGACCCCGGCATCACCGATCTGTACCCGACCCGCGGCACCTCCGAGGTGGCCACCCCGCGCGTCGACCCGGTGGTCTGGTCGCCGCCGGGGGCGCGGGGCCCGATCCGTGAGTCGGATCTCGCGGGCTTCGAGCGGGACGGTTTCCTCGCGATCGAGGAGCTGATCGGCGCGGACGAGATCGGCACGTACCAGGCCGAGTTGAACCGGCTGATCACCGATCCGGCGATCAAGGCCGACGAGCGTTCGATCGTCGAGCCGACGTCGCAGGACGTGCGCTCCGTCTTCGAGGTGCACAAGATCAGCGAGGTGTTCGCGAACCTGGTGCGCGACGAGCGCATCGTGGGGCGGGCGCGGCAGATCCTCGGCTCAGACGTCTACGTCCACCAGTCGCGGATCAACGTCAAGCCCGGCTTCGGGGCGAGTGGCTTCTACTGGCACTCGGACTTCGAGACCTGGCACGCCGAGGACGGTCTGCCGAACATGCGCACGGTGTCCGTCTCCATCGCGCTGACGGAGAACTACGACACCAACGGCGGCCTCATGATCATGCCGGGTTCGCACAAGACGTTCCTGGGCTGCGCGGGCGAGACGCCGAGGGACAACTACAAGAAGTCGCTGCAGATGCAGGACGCGGGCACGCCCTCGGACGAGGCCCTCACCAAGTTCGCCGACAGTCACGGCATCAAGCTGTTCACCGGCAAGGCCGGCTCGGCGACCTGGTTCGACTGCAACGCCATGCACGGCTCGGGCGACAACATCACCCCGTACCCGCGCTCGAACGTGTTCATCGTGTTCAACAGCGTGGAGAACACGGCGGTGGAGCCGTTCGCGGCGCCCGTGCGGCGTCCCGAGTTCATCGGAGCGCGGGACTTCACCCCGGTGAAGTGACGCAGTCGTCGCACGTGAGCGGGGGCGGGACCGGATGCCGGTCCCGCCCCCGCTCACGTGTGGGGCCCGGGGCCGTGGTCAGAGCCAGGCGAGGCGGGCGGCCCGGTCGAGGACGCCGCGCACGGTGTCCTCGTCGCCGAGGGCGGCCCTGGGGACGTCCTGCGGGGCGACCCGGCCGCCGATCAGCAGGCAGAAGTCGACGGCGTCCAGGGTGAGTTCGGCGCGTACCGGGGCGCCCTCGGCGCCGAGGACCCACTCCGTGCCCCCGCCGGCGTCCGTGACGGTGAGGGCGACCGGCTCGGCGGCCGGGCCGAGCGCGAGGCCCAGCAGCCGGATACCGAGGCGGACCAGGCGCCACAGGTGGGCGGCGAGTGGCGGCGGAACCGGGCGGCCCAGCGCGCGGCCGATGTCGTCGGCGTGGATCCACGTCTTGAAGGCGCGGACCAGGAAGTGATCGGCGACCGGGAGCCGCGCCCCGGACAACGTGGCGGCGGACGCGGCGAGTTCGGGGTCGCGGGCGGCCGGGGAGGTGAGCAGCGCGGCCGCCTGCAGGCGCCAGGCGGCGAGGGTGGCCCGCGGGTTGCGGGTGCGTTCGTGGGCGATGACGCGGCGGGTGCGGGTGGCCCAGGCGGTGCGCCAACCGGTGTCCCGCGACGTCGGGGCGGCGGCCGGGGCCGGCGGGTCGTTGGCCGGCAGGCCCAGGTGGACGGCGAGGTGCTCGTCGGCCGCGACGAGATGGGCGAGGGTGTCCTGCACGGTCCAGTCGTGGACCACGGGGGTCCGCCAGGCGGCGAGGTCGGGCGCGGCGGCGGGCTCCGGGTCGAGTTCGGCCAGCAGCGCCTGGAGCGCGGCGACCGCGGCGGCGTACGGCTCGGCGTGGGGCGCGGTGCGGGGCACGGCCGGGCGTGCGGCCAGGGCGCGGGCCAGGACGCCGCTCAGCGGGGCGGGCGCGGGCGGGGCGGTGCCGGCGGCCGCCGGGCCGTCCAGGAGCCGTACCGTCCCGGACAGCCGCTCCGCCTCCGCCGCGCACGGGGCGCAGTCCGCCACGTGCCGGGGGACGGCGTCCTGTTCGGAGGCGGGCAGGGCGTGCACGGCCCAGGCGCCGAGGAGTTCACAGACGGCCGCGTGGTCGTAGGCGTCGGTCGCCATCACGCGCTCCTCTCCCTGGGCGGGTCGGGTGGGTCCGCGAGGGTTTCGGCCAGCCGGTGCAGGGCCGTGCGCAGCCGGGTCTTCGCGGTGCCCTCGGGGATCCCGAGCTCCGCCGCCGCTTGACGGTACGTCCGCCCCGCGAAGTACGCCAAGTGGACCACCTGCCGCTGGGGCAGCGGGAGTTCGGCGAGGGCGGCGTGGAGCAGGAGGGCGCGTTCGCGGTCCAGAACCCGTTCGTCGGGGCCCGGATCCCGGGCGGGGACGGCGTGCAGGACCTCGTCGTCCGCGGCGGCCGCCTTGCGGTGGCGGGCCTCGCCGCGCACCCAGTCCACGGCGCGGCGGTGTGCCAGCACGGTCAGCCAGGTGCGGAGCGTGCCGCGGCGGCGCACGTCATAGGCGTAGGGCCGGGCCCAGAGGTGGGCGAAGACCTCCTGTGCCACGTCGGCGGCGGCGCCGGGCTGGTGGGTCACCCGGACGGCGACGCCGCGGACGAGCCCGCCGTAGGTGTCGTACGCCTCGGTGAGCGCGGCCTCGTCGCCGTAGATGAGCCGCTGGTGCAGCTCGGCGTCGGCCGTCGGTCCTGTCCCGTCCTTGCGGGCCACCGGCACCACCACCTCGTAGTGCCTTCCTAGGGCCTGTCTGACAATTCCCTCCCCCAGCCTCCGGCCGGGAGGTGCCCCCAGCCCCACGACGCCTGGCACGCACTCTCGCCGCACCGGGCACCAGGCCAAGTACGTCCAGTACGAGGCCTAGCACCCGCCACTCCCCCAGCCTCCGGCCGGGGGGACCCCCAGAGCACGCACCAGACGCCGCGGGGCCGCCCTTCGGGCGACGACGGGAATTGTCAGACAGGCCCTAGCGTCCGGCGGGCCCGGGCGCCAGGTGTTGCGGCGCGCGGGCCCGCCGCCAGTTGCGTGGCGTACTCAGTGAGACAGGGCGTCCAGCAGGCGGTCGACGTCTCCGGCCGTGTTGTAGAGGTGGAAGGAGGCCCGCAGATTGCCGGCCCGGTCGGAGACTTCGATGCCCGCCGCGTGCAACTCGGCCTGCCGGAAGCCGAGTTCGGGAACAGAGACGATCGGGGAGCCGGGCGCCGGGATCGGTTCACGGCCGAGGGAGGCCAGGCCCGCGCGGAAGCGATCGGCGAGCGCCAGGTCGTGGGCGCGGACGGCGGCCGGGTCCAGTTCCTCGATGAGGGCGAGCGATTGGCGGGCGCCCGCGTACGCGATCAGGCCGGGTGATTCGTCGAACCGGCGGGCGGAGCGGGCCAGTTCGGTGACGGGCCCGTAGCAGCTGTCCCACGGCTTCTCCCCCGCGACCCAGCCGCCGAAGACGGGCGTCAGCTCGTCCGGGTCCTCGGGTCCGACGAAGAAGACCGCGCCGCGCGGGCAGGTGAGCCACTTGAAGGCGACGGCGGCCATGTAGTCGGCGCTCGTCGCGTACTCGTCGAGCGGGAACCAGCCGGCGGCCTGCGAGGCGTCGACGTAGAGGCGGGCCCCGTGGGCGCGGGTGGCGGCGCGCAGGGCCACCGGATCCACGACCCGGCCGTCCGCCGACTGGGCCGCGCTGACGGCGACCAGGGCGGTGCCGGGCCGGACCGACTCGGCGAGCGCGTCCAGCGGGACGGTGCGGACCCTGAGGTCCCCGCGGACGTGGAAGGGGTTGATCGTGGAGCTGAACTCGCCCTCGGCCACGAGGACTTCGGCGCCTGCGGGCAGCGACGCGGCGATCAGCCCCGTGTACACGGCGACGGAGGCGCCCGTCGCGACCCGGGCCACCGGGACCCCGGCGATCCGGGCGAAGGCGGCGCGGGCCTCCTCGACGTCGGCGAAGAGGGAGTCGACGGGGCGACCCTGCGCCATGGTGTCGATCGCGATGCGCATCGCGTCGGCTGCCCGCGCGGGCAGCAGCCCCGAGCTGGCGGTGTTCAGGTAGGTGGTGGCCGGGGCGTACTGCGCGCGGACGACGTCGAGATCCAGGGCGGGGGCGGCGGGCGGGTGTGCACCGGTTGTCTGCATGGTTCCACCCTGCCCCGCCGCCGCGCGGCTCAGGCCTGGACGCCCGTCCCCTGCCGCTCAGGTCTGGGGAACCGCGCAGCCGTCCGGGCCGCACGCGTCGCCGCCGGTGGTGCCGTCGAGGACGGTGAGCGGTGAGCGGTTCTCCCACGCCTGGGTGAGGGCCTGGGTGAAGACCTCGGCGGGCTGGGCGCCGGAGACGCCGTACTTGCGGTCGAGGACGAAGAACGGCACGCCGGTCGCGCCCAGCTCGGCGGCCTCGCGCTCGTCGGCGCGGACCTCGTCGGCGTAGGCGTTCCCGTCGGCGAGCACCTCGCGGACCTCGGTCTCGTCGAGTCCGGCGTCGACGGCCAAGCGCACCACGTGCTCCTCGTCGGCGAAGACGGAGCCCGCCTCGGCGAAGTTCCCGCGGTACAGGGCGTCGATCATGGCGTCCTGGACGCCCCTGGCCCTGGCGAGGTGGAGCAGGCGGTGCAGGTCGAAGCTGTTGCCGTAGTCGCGGCCCTCGGTGAGGTAGGGCAGGCCGAGCGCCTGGGCCTGCTGCCCGAGGCCCTGCTCGTTGGCGGCGGCCTGGGCCTCGGGGATGCCGTACTTCTTCGCGATGTGCGGGACGACGAGGCCGGTGTCGCCCTTGGCGATGGTCGGGTCGAGCTCGAAGGAGCGGTGGACGACCTCGACCTCGTCCTTGTGCGGGAAGGCGTCGAGGGCCTGCTCGAACCGGGATTTGCCGATGTAGCAGAACGGGCAGTTGATGTCGGTCCAGATCTCGACGCGCATGAGGTTTCTCGCTCCGGTTGGGGTACGGCACGGGGGGTGCCCTGCGCCGTACCTCAACCGGATGGTCCCTCCGCTCATTCCCCGCGGCTCGGTCCCGGCAGGTCAGGAGCCGTCGCGCAGCTCCCGCGGCGCGTGCGGACGCAGCTCGATGCGGTCGTAGCGGACCTCGCACCCCTCGCCCACCGGTGACTGCGCGAGGAAGCCGACCAGGGCCGCGCCCGCGGACTTCTCGTCGCCGAGGGAGAAGACGCGGACGAACGTCCACCTCTCGCCGTCGGTCGAGGCGTGGAAGGCGAAGGCCGGGCCGGTGCGGCTGATCCGCAGCCAGACCGAGGAGCCCGGGACCACGAAGGAGTTCGCGTCGTCGGAGCGTCCGCGGGTGACGACGGTGCAGATCGTCGGCTCGTCCGGGGAGCGCTCGAAGCAGAGCTTCGCCCACTCCCGGTCCCCCACGTGGAGGTAGAGGACGCCCGCGTCGAACGCGGCCGCGAAGCCGACCGTGACTCGCGCGATCAGTTGGAAGTCGCCTTCCGGCGCGCCGAGCAGCCGGGGCGCGTCGGAGGCCGGGTCCAGGGCGTCGCCGCCCGGCGGCACGAAGCGGTCCTGCCGGGCGCCCGCCCGGCCGGTGAGCACGCCGTCCGCGTACGACCAGTGCCCGTCGGGGCCGTGGGCGCGCAGCGGGAAGGGCAGTTCGGGCAGGTGGAGTTCCATCGTGCTCAGTTCTCCAGGCGGCCGTTGTAGCGGCGCGGCAGGCCCAGCGGGTTGTCGTCGCGCAGCTCCGGGGGGAGCAGGGCCTCGGGGGTCGTCTGGTACGAGACCGGGCGCAGCCAGCGCTCGATCGCGGTGCCGCCGACCGAGGTGGAGGTGGAGGTCGTCGCCGGGTAGGGGCCGCCGTGGTGCTGGGCGGGGGCGACGGCGACGCCGGTCGGCCAGCCGTTGACCAGGACGCGGCCGGCGATCGGGGTCAGCTCGGCGAGGATCTCGGTGCCGCGGCCCTCACCGGCGGCCTCCTCGGTGGAGAGCTGGACGGTGGCCGTGAGGTTGCCGGGCAGCCGGGAGAGGACGGCCGTGATCTCGTCCGGCGTCTCGTAGCGGGCGACCACGGTGACCGGGCCGAAGCACTCCTCCAGGAGCAGGTCGTGCGCCCCGCCCTCGGTGGCGAGCTTCGCGGCCGGGACCGTGAGGAAGCCGGGGCTGACGGTGTGCTCGCCGCCCGCGCCGGGCGTCACCGGGGCGTCCACGTCCGGGAGCTGCGCCCGCTCGGCGACGCCCGCGACGAAGTTCTCCCGCATGCGGTGGTCGAGCAGGACACCCGCGGCCGTGGAGCTGACGGCGGCCGTGAGGGACTTGACGAGGCTGTCGCCCGCCTCGCCGCTCGGGGCGAGGACGAGGCCCGGCTTCACGCAGAACTGGCCGACGCCCAGGGTCATGGAGCCCGCAAGGCCCGTACCGATCTGCTCGGGGCGCTCGGCGGCGGCCGCCTCGGTGATCACGACCGGGTTGAGGGAGCCCAGCTCGCCGTGGAAGGGGATCGGCACCGGGCGGGCCGCGGCGGCGTCGAAGAGCGCGCGGCCGCCGCGGATGGAACCGGTGAAGCCGGCCCCCGCGACCAGCGGGTGCTTGACCAGCTCGACGCCGGCCTCGAAGCCGTGCACGAGGCCGAGCACGCCCTCCGGGATGCCGTGCTGGACGGCGGCCCGGCGGATGACGGAGGCGACCAGCTCGGAGGTGGCCGGGTGGTCCGGGTGCGACTTGACGACGACGGGGCAGCCCGCGGCGAGCGCGCTCGCGGTGTCACCGCCGGGCACGGAGAAGGCGAAGGGGAAGTTCGACGCCGAGTAGACGGCGACGACGCCCAGCGGGATCTTGTAGCGGCGCAGGTCGGGGATGGGCGGGGTCGCGGTGTCGTCGGGGTGGTCGATGACGACGCCGAGGAAGGCGCCCTCGTCGACGACCTTCGCGAACGCCCGCAGCTGGAAGCTCGTACGGGCGAGTTCGCCGGTGAGCCGGACCGGGCCGAGGGCGGTCTCCGCGTCGGCGGCCTCGACCAGGTGGTCCTTGGCCTCGTCGAGCAGGTCGGCCGCGGTGCGCAGGAAGGCCGCGCGGACGGTGCGGTCGGTGAGGGCGGAGCGGGCTCCATGGGCGGCGCGGACCGCTTGGTCCACCTCATGGGCCGTGGCCTCGACCGCGACCTGCTCCCGCTGCTTCCCGGTTCGGGGGTCGACACTCCAGACTGGTGCTGCTGCCACGGCGAATTCCTCCAGCTTTTCTCGCGGCTCGCCGGACGGGCCGCGAGGGTCGTTCGATATACTGAACGCTGTCTCTGATGATGAACTGTACGGAGACTATTTCTCGTCGAACGAAGGGGTCAAGGGCGATGTCGGCAGGCGAGACGGGGGCCGTTGCGGGCACTGCAACGGGGGGCGCGCAGGTCAAATCGGCGGTGCGCACGGTCGAACTGCTCGAATACTTCGCCGGGCGCCCCGGCATGCACTCCCTCGCGGCGGTCCAGGAGGCCGTCGGGTACCCGAAGTCGAGCCTCTACATGCTGCTGCGTACGCTCGTCGAGCTCGGCTGGGTGGAGACGGACGCGACCGGGACGCGGTACGGGATCGGGGTGCGGGCTCTGCTCGTCGGGACGTCGTACATCGACGGTGACGAGGTGGTGGCCGCGGCGCGGCCCACGCTCGACCGGCTCTCCGACGACACCACGGAGACCATCCACCTGGCGCGGCTCGACGGCACGAACGTGGTCTATCTGGCCACCCGCCAGTCGCAGCACTACCTGCGTCCCTTCACGCGCGTGGGACGGCGCCTTCCCGCGCACTCCACGTCGCTGGGCAAGGCGCTGCTCGCCACGCACACCGACGAGCAGGTCCGCAAGATGCTCCCGGAGACGCTGCCCGCGCTGACGGAGCACACGATCACCGACCGCGAGAAGCTCATCGAGGAGCTGCACGCGGTGCGGGAGCAGGGCTTCGCGGTGGACCGCGAGGAGAACACGCTGGGCCTGCGCTGCTTCGGCGTCGCCATCCCGTACCGGACGCCCGCCCGGGACGCGATCTCCTGCTCGGTGCCGGTGGCGCGCCTGACGCCCGCGCACGAGCAGATGGTGAAGGACGCCCTCTTCGACGCCCGGGACCGGCTGACCCTGGCCACCCGCCGCCTCTGACGTCCGGCTCGTGCGAGCTTCTCCGGCTCGTGAGAGATTTCTGAGAAAAACCGGTCCAACGGAACGAATCGCTCCGGGCCGCTCGTCCTTGTCTGCGGGATGAACAAGACGATCAGGCGCGCCTCCGTCTTCAGTCTGCTCCTCGTGCTCGCTCTGCTGATCAGGGCGACATGGGTGCAGTTCTACGACGGTCAGGCCCTCGCGGACAACGACAAGAACCGGCGGAACACGATCGCGCAGTACGCGTATCCGCTCGGCGACATCATCGTGGGCGGAGAGGCGGTGACGGGCTCACAGAGGACAGGTGGCGGCAGCGACCTGAAGTACAAGCGGACCTACAAGGACGGCTCCTTGTACTCGGCGGTCACCGGTTTCACCTCGCAGGTGTACGGCTCGACGCAGCTGGAGGCCCTGTACCAGGACGTGCTCGACGGCACGGACAGCCGGGTGCGGAACCCCGTCGACACGCTCACCGGCAAGCACTCCGCCCCCGGTGACGTGGTCACGACCATCGACCCGGGCGTGCAGAAGGCCGCCGCCGAGGCGCTCGGCGACACGAAGGGCGCCGCCGTCGCGATCGATCCGCGGACGGGGAAGATCCTCGGCATGGTGTCGTCGCCGTCGTACGACCCCTCGAAGATCACCGGCTCGGGCACGGCGGACGCCGAGGCGTGGAAGAAGCTGTCGGACGACAAGGACGTGCCCACCATGAACCGGGCCCTGAAGCAGGCGCTGCCGCCGGGCTCCACGTTCAAGCTGGTGGTCGCCGCGGCCGCCCTGGAGGACGGGCTGTACACGTCGGTCGACGACAGGACCGACTCCCCGAACCCCTATCTGCTGCCGGGGACCAGCACGTACCTGAAGAACGAGAGCGCGAGCGCGCCCTGCGAGGACGCCTCCATCCGCACCGCGTTGCAGTACTCGTGCAACAACGTGTTCGGCAAGATGGCCGTCGAGCTGGGGCAGGACAAGGTCAGGGCGATGGCCGAGAAGTTCGGCTTCGACGACAAGAAGCTGGACGTGCCCGTGCGCGCCGCCGAGAGCGTCTACCCCTCCGGCATGGACAAGGCGCAGACCGCGCTCTCCGCCATCGGGCAGTTCGACGTGACGGCCACGCCGCTGCAGATGGCGATGGTGTCCGCGACGATCGCCAACGGCGGCGAGCAGGCCGCCCCGCACATGGTCTCCGAGGTGACGAACGCCGACGGTGACGCCGTCAAGAGCTACCCGGACTCCGACAGTGAGCGGGTCGTCAGCGAGTCGACCGCCTCGCAGCTCCGGTCGGCGATGGAGACCGTCGTGACGAAGGGCACCGGCACCAACGCGCAGATCTCCGGGGCGACCGTGGGCGGCAAGACGGGCACGGCCCAGCACGGCGAGAACAACAGCCAGACGCCGTACGCCTGGTTCACGTCGTACGCGAAGGACGACTCGTCCGGCAAGGAGGTCGCGGTGGCCGTGGTCGTGGAACAGTCGGGCGCGGCGCGCTCGGAGGTCAGCGGCAACGGCCTTGCGGCGCCGATCGCGAAGGCGATGATGACGGCGGCGCTGAAGGAGTGACCGCCCGAGCGCCAGGGGCGCCGTGAAGTCCTCCCCCTTGCGCGGAATACCGCTCTCCGGAACCCTTTCCTCCGCCGGATACGAAATCCCGCACGACCTTCGAGAGGTCGTACGCAACGCTGGTACGCTCTCGCATCCCGTCGAGCCGCACAGTGAGGGGAGGGATCCGCGTGAGCACCGTCGTGGACGACGACGCCTCCGCCGAGTTCCAGGCCTTCTTCGAACGGCACCACTGCGAACTCGCCCGGCTCGCCCACCTGTTGACGGGTGAGCCGGACGCCGCCGACGATCTCGCGGCGGACGCCCTGCTCGCACTCTGGCACCGCTGGGACCGGGTCAGGGACGCCGATCACCCGGTGGCGTACGCCCGCGGCGTCGTCGCCAACCTCGCCCGCACCCGGATCCGCAGCGCGGTCCGTGAGCGGCGGCGCGTCGCCCTGTTCTGGTCGGGCCGGCAGGAGCGGGCCGAGGACCCCGACGTGCCGGCCGTCGTCGATGTGCAGGGCGCCCTGCGTGAACTCCCGTTCCGCAAGCGGGCGTGCGTGGTGCTGCGGCACGCCTTCGACCTGTCGGAGAAGGACACCGCGCTCACCCTCGGCATCTCGGTGGGTACGGTGAAGAGCCAGACGTCGAAGGGCATGGCCGAGCTGGAACGGCGGCTCGGGCCCGACGAGCAGGGCGGGCGGACGCCGCGCCACGTGCGGGCGATCGGGGCGACGGCGGAAGGGGGCCGGCGGTGAGCCACGAAGTGCGGCAGCGGCTGCGCGACGCCGCCGGCGCGCACCGTCCCGACCGGGAGCGGATGCTCGCCCGGATCGAGCGCGGCATGTCCGAACCGCACCCGGCCCGGCCGGAGCGGCGCCGGCCCGCCGCCGGCTGGGTGCGGATCGCAGGGGCCACGGCCGGGGTCGCCGGGGTGCTGGCCGTGGGCGGGTTCGCGGTCGGCGGCGCGCTGCGCCAGGACGACGGGCCGCGCCAGACGGTCGCCGTGACCCCGACGCCCACGGCTGTGCCGACGCCGACGACGGACGCCACCTCGCGGGCGCCCGCCGCCACCGCCACCGCCGACGGGCCGCTGTGGTCGGACGGGTCGGTCGACCCCGGTTCGAACGACTACTGGGCGCAGAGCGACATCACCTTCAAGACCAGGCGTCAACTGTCGGCGCTGACCGTGGAGTTGCAGATCGCGCAGACCGGGAAGGTCTCCGACACCGGCAACTGGCGCTCCCTGTCCGCGGAGGACTTCACGGTGTCCGTCGCCGAGCGGGACGGGTTCCTGGTCTACCGGTGGGTCCTGAAGGAGGGCCGCACGGTGCCGCCCGGGCAGTACGTGTTCGCCGGGCAGTACGACCACGCCCAGGGCGGCCGGGACGCGGGCGACGACACGTACTCCGTGACGGCACGGACGGCGAAGGGCGACCGGGCCGCCGTGGGCGGGGGCTTCGCCTAGGGCCTGCACGGGCCGCACCGGGCATCCGGACCGGCACCGGTTCGAGAGGGCGGCAACCTTTCCCGGCGGCCCGGCGACTACCGGGCATGACCAAGAAAGCCGACCGATCCCCACACACGCACCGCCGCCGCGTCTCCCGCCGCCGGGCCACCCTCGGCGGACTCGCCGCGCTGACCCTCACCGGCGCCGCCCTCGCCACGACCGGCATGCTCACCCCCGCAAGGGCCGCGACCGCCTGGCCGACGGCCACCGGCACCCAGGCCGTGAGCAGCAGCATCTCGGTGTCGGGCACCTACGACGGCTCCTACAAGCGGTTCTACGGCTCCGGCGACCTCGGCGGCGACGGCCAGGAGGAGGGCCAGGACCCGATCTTCAACCTGAAGGACGGCGCCACCCTGAAGAACGTCATCATCGGCTCCCCCGCCGCCGACGGCGTGCACTGCGCGGGCACCTGCACCCTGCAGAACATCTGGTGGGAGGATGTCGGCGAGGACGCCGCGACCTTCAAGGGCAAGTCCACGTCGTCCGTCTACACCGTGTACGGCGGCGGCGCGAAGAAGGCGTCCGACAAGGTCTTCCAGTTCAACGGCGCGGGCAAGCTCGTCATCACCAAGTTCCAGGTGTCGGACTTCGGCAAGCTGGTCCGCTCCTGCGGCAACTGCTCGACGCAGTACAAGAACCGCAACATCATCGTCAACGACGTCGACGTGAGCGCCCCGGGCAAGTCGATCGTCGGCATCAACTCCAACTACGGCGACACGGCCGCCCTGCGCAACATCCGCATCCACGGCGACAGCAGCAAGAAGATCAAGCCGTGCATCCGCTACAACGGCAACAGCACCGGCGCCGAGCCCACCGAGGCCGGCAGCGGCCCCGACGGCACGTACTGCCAGTACACCGCCTCCGACCTGACCTACGACTGAGCCGTCGCCGGGCGCCGGCGCAGGCCGGCGCCCGGCATCCGTCAGCCCACGAAGTACGTCGGGTTCGGGAACTTGTACGTCTTGTCCGCGTGGCCGCCGTCGAGGTCGGACTGCTGGTCGCCGAAGTTGCCGACGATGTCGTAGCCGAGCGACTCGATGTGCTTGCGGGTGCCGGACTTGTACTGCACGGTCGTGCACTTCCAGGCACCGGCGGTGGCGCAGCCGCCGAGGTAGGCGGGCGGGTTGTCGGCGTTCTTCAGGAAGATGTGGCGGGCGTCGAGGTTGCTGTCGATGCCCACCTTCTTGAGGTTCTCGACGGCCGAGGCGCGCTGCGACTCGTTGAGCCCCGAGTTGTAGAAGACCTCGACGCCCTTGCTCTCGGCGTACTCGATGAGGGCGGGGGTGCCGAAGACCGCCGGACGGTCGGCCTCGGCCACGTAGGCGGCCCATGTGGCGCTGTTGTAGACGTAGTTGGTGGACACCTCGTAGTCGAGGCTGAGCAGCAGTGTGTCGTCGATGTCGAAGACGACCGCCGGTTTGGCGTGGTGGTGCTTCGCCTGCTTCGCCGCCTTGGCGATGTCCTTCCTGGCGCCCGCCTCGATCCGGGCCAGATCGTCGGCGTAGGCGCTGTCGGGCGCGGCCTGCCAGGTGCCGTCGGCGTCCTGGGTGGCGCCGTAGTACGTCTTGATGTCGCCGACCAGCCTGCCGATGTTGTACGGCTCGGCGGTGGTGCGCGCGGTGGGGGCGTCGGCGCCCGCCGCGCCGGTGCCGTACAGGGCTCCGCCGGCCAGGGCGCACACGGCGGCGATACCCGCGACTCTGATGGACTTCCGCATGAATCGTTTCTCCGGATCATGGCCCGAAACGGCCGTCGGTAGCAGGAGCCCCTTTGTCTACGCGCATCACACGGGCGTGCGCGAGAGGGTTTACGCGATCGATATACGATCCGTTCCTGCGTTCCCGGACCCGTCGGCCGATCCATTGCCCACCCATGGCAGCCGCTTGACCTGGGCTTGGAGGGCTCCGCCCTAGGCTCGTTGACTGCACACGCCAACGACAAGAGCGCGGAGCGGCGCCCCGCCCGCGCGAAGGAACCCCGTGGACCAGCAGTTCACCGTCGCCGCCTCGACGCACGGGCCGTCCCCCGTGCTCCTCACCGTTTTCGCCGTGGGCGGCGTCGTCGCCCTGGGGGCGGGACTGAGCTGGGCCCTCGACATACGGGGGCTCGCCGTCCGGCGCTCCCAGCCCGTGGGACAGCTGCGGTTCCTCGGCGCGATGCTGGCCTGCGCCGGGGTCGTCCTGCTGGTCATCGCCTACGTTCTATGGCACCTGGGGTAGCGCGGAGACCTCACGCATACGGCCGCCAGTCGCCGAGGTAGCTCTCGCGGGTGTGCAGCGCGGCTTGTTCGCGGCTGAGCTGCGGGCGCTCGGCGGGCACCGGGATCGCCGCGCCCGGGCCGCAGTTGCGGTACTCGGCGAAGCGCTGACTCTGCCACGGGTAGGCGTCGGACATGTTCGTGTAGGGCGCGGCCGCGTCGATGCCGGAGCCGATGCGGGTGTCGCGGACGGTGAGCATCGGGCGGGCCGTGGTGTCGGAGCTGGGTACCCACGGGCGGGCCAGTTTGTAGGAGGCGTCCGGGGCCGCGGAGCTGATCCGGGAGCGGATGACGAGGTAGCCGCGCGGGTTGGCGCCCGCGGTGGACGGTGCGAGGACGAACCCGTAGGGGGCGCCCGGCAGGTCGGTGCGGGGCAGCGTACGGAAGTGGCAGTGGTCGAAGACGGCGGTGCCGCGCCCGAAGACGAAGTCGACGTCCCCTTCGGCGTAACAGCGGTGGAAGTACTGGCGGGCGAACGTGGTCAGCGCGGCCGAGTCGGCGTACAGGGTGTCCTGGTGGCCCAGGAAGCGGCAGTCGAAGAAGGCCGAGCGGTCGCCCATGACCTTGACGGCGACGGCCTGGGTACCGGTGACGCCCGGGTGGTCGGCGCGCAGCCAGTCGTTGGCGAAGGTGATGCCCCGCGCCGTGAAACCGTCGGCGCGCAGGGTCACGGTGGCCGAGCCCGTGGTGCCGTACGTGCCCGAGCCGTCGGGTCTGGGCGTGCCCGCCGCGTTGTCGTACACGATGACGGTGCGGCGCGGGTCGCCGGCCGCGCCGATCCAGGTGGCGCCGGTGGCGGTAAGGGGGGCGGAGACGGTCTCCCGGTAGACGCCGGGGGCGATGACGAGGGTCCGGCCGGCTCCTTCGGCGGCGGTCACGGCGGCCTGGACCGTGGTGAAGTCCCCGGCGCCGTCCCGGTCGACGTAGAGGGTGCGGGCGTCCAGGCGGCGCGCGGGCGAACCGTAGGGACCGAAGGGGCGGCGGGGCCGCGCGACGGCGGGGGTGGTGGCGAGAGCGACCGCGAGGGCGGCTCCGGCGCCGGTGGCGAGGAACGCCCGCCGCGGCAACGGCGGTCGGGGGTGCTCAGGGGACATACCGGTGCTCCTTGGTGCGGCTCGGAGCGGGGGCCGGCCGGCCCCCGCCGGGGGCGCGTGGGGACCGGGCGGCCGGTCCCCGCGCGCTCGCGGACGACAACAGCGCTCAGCGGAGGCGATCCGCCCCGGCGCCCCGGGCCACGACCCGGGGTACGGCCTTCGCCGGGTCCACCTGCGTACGCAGCGTCGGCTTCCAGCCGGCGCCCGAGGCCAGCGGGGTGTCCGGGTGGGCGGCGTTGAAGGCGGCGACGAGGTCGGTCCTGGCCCCGTTCACGACGTTGCCCTCGGCGGTGAGCGGGGAGTCGCTCCACCGGTAGAGGACCGACGCGGCGTCGATGCCCTTCGGCAGGGTGAAGGCGTTCTTCTCGGCGACGAGCCGCGATGTGAACCCGATGCCGAAGGCGTACGCGAAGTCACCGTTCGCGACATAGGAGTTGTTGTACACGTCGACCTGTCCGAAGCGGACGCGCGGGGCGCGCTCGACGAGGTTCCTGAACAGGTTGTGGTGCAGGGTGACGCGCAGCTTGCCCTCGTCGGTGGCGCCCGCGCTGTCGCTGTTGCCGATCATCAGCGTCTTGTCGTGGTCCTCGAAGACGTTCCAGGACGCGGTCACGTAGTCGGCGCCCCTGACGACGTCGAGCTCACCGTCGTGCTGCTGGTAGATCCGCCCGTAGTACGAGGGCAGCGTCGAGTCGGGGTGGGCGCCGTCGGTGAACGTGTTGTGGTCGAGCCAGACGTGGGTGGCGTTGTAGACGACGGCCGCGTCGTACTCGGAGTTCCAGTTGCCGGTGTCGCCGTCGGTCGGGTCCCACTGCGGGAAACAGTCGAGCGGGGACTCCAGGGTCAGGCCGCGCACGATGACGTTGTCGACGCCGTTGATCTGGAGGCTGCCGCCGACGATGCCGGCGCCCTTGCCGACGCCGATGATCGTGGTGTTGGCGGGGACGGCCGCCTTGATGGCCTTGGCCTGCGCGGTGGCGGACTGGTTGCGCAGGTACTCCTGGGTGCCGGCGGTCGCCTTCTCGCCCTCCAGGTCCTCGTCGTAGCCCCATACGGCGGGGTCGTAGGCGGCGAGGTACTTCTCGAAGTCGTAGCCGGCGACGGCGAACTCGGAGCAGTCCGCGCCGTCCGCGTCGAGGACACCCTTGACCTTGATGATCCGCGGGGCGGTGCCGCTCTCGGCGAGGGCCGCTTTGAAACCGGCCCAGGTGGTGACCGTGTACACGCGGCTCGCGGCGGCGCCGCCCGTGGTGCCGGTCGTCGCCGAGCCCCAGCCGTCGCCGGCGGCCAGCGTCCGGCGGGCGGGGTCGTGGCCGTGCGCCTGGGCGGTACCGGTGGCGGTGACGGCGAGGACGAGGGCGGTGCAGCCCACGATCCCGGCCATGACACGGCCATGACATCTCGGTGCGTTCACTGTGCGCTCCTTGCGGGTTTCGGTACGTCTCAGGGTTCGGGGACTCCCGGGGACGGGAGCCGGGCCATGGACGGAAGTCAGGCCGGGGTGGTGCCGGGCAGCCAGGTCAGCCGGGACCGCCAGACCTCGGAGAGTTCGTCGACGGCGTCGCCGAGGCGGCGCACGTCGCGTGCGGGCAGCACCCGGCGGCGCAGCAGCTCACCGGCGACGAGCCGGGCCACGGCGATCGCGCCGGGCGGGTTGGCGTGCGTGTTGTCCTGCTCGGTGGCGGTCCAGTTGAAGTAGACCTTCGTCCTCTCCACGCCGAGCCGCTGCCACAGGGCGAGGGAGAGCGCCTGGATGTCGAGGAGCGCGACGCCCTCCTGCCGGGCCAGGG
This sequence comes from Streptomyces sp. NPDC030991, assembly GCF_055571235.1. Taxonomy (NCBI): domain Bacteria; kingdom Bacillati; phylum Actinomycetota; class Actinomycetes; order Kitasatosporales; family Streptomycetaceae; genus Streptomyces; species Streptomyces sp. NPDC030991. The sequence goes on along the minus strand of NZ_JBVIFR010000032.1, from coordinate 20,835 downwards.
CCCGCATCGCCGCCGGGTAGTCGCCGTGGGTCGGCAGCGCGGTGCCGTCGGCGTCGAACTTCCTGCGCTCGACGGAGGTGGCGAGCACCGGCCGGGCGCCTGAGGCCCGCGCCCCTTCGACGTAGCGCCGCAGATACTCCTGGTACGTCGACCAGGGCTCGGTGTAGCGCGCGGGGTCGGCGCTCTTCTCGTCGTTGTGCGCGAACTGGATCAGCAGGAGGTCGCCGGGGCGGATCGCGGCGAGGATCGCGTCCAGGCGGCCCTCGTCGGCGAAACTCTTCGAACTGCGGCCGTTGACGGCGTGGTTGGCGACCTCGACCCGCGAGGAGAGGAAGAACGGCAGGGCCATGCCCCAGCCGGTCTCCGGTTCGGCGTCGGCGTACTTCTGGGCGGCGGTGGAGTCCCCCGCGATGAACAGGGTCCGGCTGCCGTCCTTCCTGCCGTCCGGGGCGGGCCGGGCGGCCGCCGGGGACGCGGCCGCCGCGGCCAGTGGCAGTCCTGCGAGCGCGGCCAGGGTCGCTCTTCGGGTGGTCGACACGACGATGTGCCGTCCTTTCGTCGACGTACGGGGTGGGGTGGAGGGTCCGGCGGCGGGAGTGGCGGGACAGGTGACATCCCGCCGCCGGACCGGTCGGCCGGGCGCGGCGGCCCTACTTGGCCTGCGCCTTCCACTCGTCCTGCGCCTTGTTCAGCTGCTCGGCGAGCGTGTCGAGGAACTTCTTCGCCGACTGCTTGCCGAGCATCACCTTCTGCAGGTCGTCCTCGTTGTCGGCCTTGGAGATGGTGTTCCAGTCCGGCAGGTAGTACGGCAGCTGCACGATCTTGGTGGAGCCGGACGTCAGGGCCTCGGCGGCGAGCCGGGTCGGCTCGGACTTGCGCACCCAGGCGTCCTTGGCGGCGTCGGTGTTGGCCGGGATCTGCTTGGCCGACTCGTTCCACTTGCTGTTCTCCGCGTGGGAGGCGGCGAACTCGATGAACTTCCAGGAGGCCTGCTTGTTCTTGCTGGACTTGAAGAGGCCGAGCCCGTCGACGGGGTTGGAGACCTGGACGCGGGTGCCGTCGTCCCCGGTCGGGTTGGGCAGCCCGCGGAACTTGTCGCCGAACGCCTTCACGTGGTCGCCGTAGGAGCCCAGGTTGTGGCTGAGCATGCCGATCTGACCGCTGTCGAACTGCGCGACCATCTTGGTGAAGTCGTTGTTGACGTCGGCGGAGGGCGTGGCCTTCTTGTACAGGCCGACGTACTTCTCCAGCGCGGCCACGTTCTTCGGGTCGTTGACCGTGGTCTTGGTGTTGTCCGCGTCCCAGAACGTGGTGATGCCGCTCTGCCCGTACATCACGTCGAGGGCTTGGGCGATGGAGCCCTCGCCGCCGCGGATGGTGTACCCGAACCGGTTCTTGCCGGTGTCGGTGAGCTTGCCGGCGGCGTCGAAGAACTTCGTCCACGTCGTCGGCGCGGTCAGGCCGGCCGTCTTGAACAGGTCGGTCCGGTAGTACAGCACCCCGTTGTTGGCGGAGGTCGGGACGGTGAACAGCTTCGAGCCGGAGCCGCCCGCGGCCTTCACCGAGTCCACGAAGGCGTCGTTGAGCTTGCCGTTGAGGGAGCTGGTGGCGAGCCGGTCGTCGAGCGGTTCGAGGGCGTTCTGCGCGGCGATGGCGGCGAGCATCGCGGTGCCCACACCGCCGACGTCGGGCAGCCCGCCGCCCTGGATCGCGGTGTCGTACTTGGACTGCACGTTCTCGGCGGGGATGCCGACGTACTTCACCTTGATGTCGGGGTTCGCCTTCTCGAAGTCCTTGATGATCTCCATCCAGACGTCGCGGCGCACGGCCGTGTTGTTGTCCCAGAAGGTGATCTCACCCTTGCCGGAACCCTCGTCGCCCTTGTCGCCGCCGGCGCCGCTGCCGTCGTCGCCGCAGGCGGTCGCGGTGAGCGCGAGGACAGTGGTCAGGGCGAGGGCGGTGCCGGTACGGAGCGCGCCTTTGCGCATACGGATGTTCATGATCGGCTCTCTTCTTCTGGATCCGACTGAGGGTGTGACTAGCGGGTTCTGGGCGAGCCCAGGGCGGCCTGCGGGCCGGAGAACCTCTTGACCGGGGCAGACACGACGGCCGCCGGGTCGAGGTGGTAGCGGTAGAAGTCGCGGGGGTCGAAGGCGTCGCCCCGGGTGTCGGTGCGTCCGACGGTGTTCCTCAGGATCGCGCCGCGCCGCACCAGCTCGGCCGTGGCCTCCGCCTGGTAGGGGTGCTGGAGCCCGTCGTAGTAGCTGTTCTCGCGGTTGAGGTGCATCGTTGCGGCTCCCGACAAGCGAAGGGTCGATCAACGGGCAGGTCGTGCGGCTGGGGCGGGGGCGGTCAGTCGGTGGCGGCGATCCGGAAGTGCCGGAACAGGGCCGTCCCGGCGGGTCCGGGGCCGGTCGGCGCCGCCGCGAACAGGCCGAGCAGCGCCCCCACCCAGCGCCACGGCGCGGCGGCGAACACCTGGCCCGAGCGCTGGAATCCGGCGCCGTCGCCCGTGTCGACGGAGAAACGGCAGCGCGCGCCTTCGGCGATGTCGACGCGCAGCCGCGCCGTCCCCTCCGGCGCCGCGCGCCCGGCGGCGGCGTCGCGTTCGGCGTCCGCGACGGCCTCGGCGAACCGGTGCACGACGCGGGCGGTGCCGTCCCCGGCGCGTTCGAGTCCGATCCACGAGTAGGCGTCACCGAGGACCACGAGTCCGGCCCTGGCGCCGGGTGTCGTGCTGGTGAGCCGGAGGTCGACCTCGACCCGGGACGGCAGCAGCGGCAGCCGCTGGGTGAGCAGATGCGGGACGCGGCGCAGGTCGCGCACCCCCTCCGCGGACCGCACGCAGGCGAGCCGGAGTCCGTCGTCCGCGTGGGAACTGGCCCAGCCGTCACGGGGGTTGGCGGTCCACTGCCACTGCCGTCCGAAGCGGCCGCCGGGGAAGTCGTCGTCGGTGGCGGGCGCGGTCACCGGCTGGGCCGGCAGGGCGGGCTTCCGGTGTACGCGCACGGGGGCGCCGCCGTCGCCGAGGACCGGCCAGCCGGACGCGTCCCAGCGCATCGGTTGCAGATGCACGACGCGTCCGTAGGCGCCCCGCTGCTGGAAGTGCAGGAACCAGTCCTCGCCCGCGCCGGTCCGCACCCAGCCGCCCTGGTGGGGGCCGTTGATGTCGGTGTCCCCCTGTTCCAGGACGACACGCTCCTCGTAGGGGCCGAAGAAGGAGCGGGAGCGGAACGCGCCCTGCCAGCCGGTCTCCACGCTCCCGGCGGGGGCGAGGATCCAGTACCAGCCGTCGTGCCGGTACACCTTGGGGCCCTCGATGGTGAACCAGCCGGGCAGCAGGTCGCCGTCGATCAACAGCTGACCCTCGTCCAGGAGTTCGGTGCCGTCGGGGCTCATGCGGTGGCCGGTGATCCGGTTCTTGATCCCGGACCGGGACCTGGCCCAGGCGTGCACCAGGAACGCCTCGCCGCTCTCCTCGTCCCAGAGCGGACAGGCGTCGATGAGGCCCTTGCCCGCCTTGAGGAGGTGCGGCTTGGACCACGGCCCCCTGATCGAGGGCGAGTTGATCTGGAGGACGCCGTGGTCGGGGTCGCCCCAGAAGATCCAGAAGCGGCCCGCGTGGTGGCGCAGCGACGGTGCCCAGACCCCGCAGTCGTGCCGGGGCGTGGCGAACGCTTCGGCGGGTTCGAGCCGGTCGAGGGCGTGCCCGACCAGCGTCCAGTTGACGAGGTCGCGGGAGTGCAGGAGCGGCAGTCCCGGCGCGCGGCCGAAGCTGGACGCCGTGAGGTAGTGGTCGTCGCCGACGCGGACCACGTCGGGGTCGGACCAGTCGGCGGCGAGGACCGGATTGCGGTACGTCCCGTCGCCCAGGTCTCCGGTGCGCCGGTCCCCGTTCACGCGGTCACCGCCCTGCGGACCAGGGCCGCGGCGCGGGCCCGGTCGAGGCGGCCGTCGGCGACGACGGTGACGACGCGGCGTACGGCGGTGGCCCCGGCGGCGATCCGCAGGCGGGCGTCCGAGGCGAGCGAGGAGCCGACGCCCGGGTACTCCCCCGTGCGCACGAACCAGGGGTCGCGGCGGGTCTCGGCGGTGGCCCCGGCGAAGACCAGGGTCCAGCCGTCGCCCGCCAGGGCCAGCCAGTCGGCGGTGCGGCCGTGCACGGCCGCCTCGCCCTCGGCGGTCGCGGTGAAGACGGCGGGTGCGGCGGCTTCCTTGGGGGCGCGCCAGAAGAACCCGCCGTAGGCGGCGCCGGGCCGGCCGTTGGTGGCGGGGCTGCCGATGGTCAGGTCATCGGCGCCCGGGTTGGTCAGGGTGAAGGTGAGGTCCAGCGCCCAGGCGTCGGGGCCGAGCGGGGAGGCGGCGACCGTGCGCCGCTCGCGCAGCACGAGGCAGCCGCCCGCGGTCCACTCCAGGTCCTCGACGAAGCCGTCCGGGTCGCACAGCTTGAATTCGAGGTGCCGCTGCTCGCCGTGGTTGTCGAGGGCGGTGGGGCCCTGGCCGCGGACGTAGGTGCGACCGCCCCAGAAGTTGTACCCGGCGACGTCCGGCACGGCGACGCTCACCCCGAGGTGGTGGACGTGGTCGGCGGGGGCGAACTCGGTGACCGGGGTGCCGCCGAGGGTGTGGACCGGGTGCAGGCACGGCCGGGGCGCCAGGTCGTGCCCGACGTCGGGGCGCAGGTCGTAGCGGGCGACGGGGCGGCCCCCACAGCTCAGCGTCAGGGGTGCGGTGGCGAGTCTGCTCACGATGCTGCCTCCAGTCCTGGCCGGGCCCAGTCCGCTCCGAGCTCGGCGTATCCGGTGAGGGAGTCGGCGCTTGCGGCGACCAGTCCGTCGATGCCGCGCACGACGCGGCGGACGGTGCCGACGCCCGCGCCGGGCGCGGTGGTCCACGCCCCGGCGGGCAGGGGGCGGGGGTCGGGGGCGCTGCGGATCGCCTCGACGACGCGCATGAAGGCGCCGGTCGAGGCGGGCGGCGCCAGGAGTTCCGTGCCCGCACTCAGGTGGTCGAGGAGGTTCTCCAGGAGGTCCGTGCGCCCGTGCACGGTCTCCTGCGGGCCGTGCCCCGCGCGTTGCACGAGGACCCGGTCCTGCTTGTACCAGAAGGTGATCCGGCCGCGGCTGCCGTGCACGACGACGTACGGCTCGTCGGGGCGCTCGGCGCAGAGCGTCGCGGCGACGGTGACGCGTGCGCCGCCCCGCGTGGTGAGTTCGACGAACGAGGTGTCGTCGGCCTCGATGGCGTTGGCGCGGAACAGTTCGGTGCGGATGGCGGCGAGGTCGTCGGCGCCGGTCGCGCCGCCGAGGGCCAGGGCGGTGGAGACGGCGTGCGCGAGCGGGTTGGTGAGGACCCCGTCGACGACGTCGAGGTGTCCGGCGCCGGCGGGGTCGTCGAGGCGGCGGCGACCGGCCCAGGGCGCGCGCCGGAAGTACGCCTCGTCGCGCGCCCAGGCGCCGGCCGCGCCGATGCCGAGCGGTTCGCCGATGAGCCCGTCCCGGACGAGTTCCCTGATGGAGTCGATGGCGTGCGAGCCGAGCGACTGGAACCCGATCTGGCAGGCGATCCCGGCCTCGGCGACGCCCCGGGCCAGCCGCTCGTACTCCGCGTAGGACGGCGCGGGCGGTTTCTCCAGGAGGAGGTGCACGCCGCGGCGCGCGGCGGTCAGGGCCAGCTCGGTGTGGGTGGGGATCGGGGTGCAGATGATCGCGGCGCGGGCGCCGGTCGCGTCGAGCAGCGCCCCGAAGTCGTCGTCCTGGGCGACCGGGGGGAGCTGGGAGCCGAACTCCGCGAGCTCCTCGGCGTCCAGCGGCTTCAGTTCGCACACGCCGGCGAGGGTGACGCGGCCGGCGTCGGCGAGGCGTCGCAGGTTGTTCAGATGCCAGCGGCCGTGCCCGCGCGCCCCGGCGAGGACGACGGGGACGGGCTCCGTGACGTGCGGGGCGGCGCTCATCCCTTCACCGCCCCCGCGCTGAAGCCCGTCACGAGCCACTTCTGGATGAAGGCGAAGACGATCACGACGGGGACGGCCGCGACGACGCCGCCCGCGGCGAGCGCGCCGAGGTCGACGGAGTCGGCGCCCATGAGGGTCGCGAGGCCGACGGGGATCGTCTGCTTGTCCTGGTCGGAGAGGAACATCAGGGCGAACAGGAAGTGGTTCCAGCTGTGCACGAAGGCGAAGGAGCCGACCGCGATCAGGCCCGGCCGCAGCAGCGGCAGGACGACGGCGCAGAAGGCGCGGAAGCGGCCGCAGCCGTCGACCCAGGCGGCCTCCTCCAGGGAGTATGGCACGTTCTTGATGAAGCCGCTGATGAGGATCATGGTGAGCGGCAGCTGGAAGACGGTCTCGGCGATGATGACGCTGCCGAGCGAGTTGATCATCTTCAGGTTGGCGAAGATCTGGAAGAGCGGGACCAGCATCAGGGCGCCGGGGATGAACTGTGAGCAGAGCAGGGCCAGCATGAAGCCCTGCTTGACCTTGAAGTTGAAGCGGGCGAGGGCGTAGCCGCCGGCCAGCGCGACGACGGTCGTCATCAGCATCGAGGCGACGCCGACGAGCAGGCTGTTCTGGAAGAAGATCGCGAAGGACCGCTCGTTCCAGACCTTGTCGAAGTGGTCGAGGGTCAGCGGCCACGGCACCAGCGAGGTGGAGCCGGTGGGCCGGAACGCGAACAGCAGCATCCAGTAGAACGGGATCAGCGTGAAGAGGAGGTAGACGCCGAGCGGCACGTAGATCTGCCAGCGCGGCACGTCGTCGTAGGAGCGGCCCTTCTTGGGCGGGACGGCGTCGAACCGGTGCCGGTGCCGGCCCCCGGTCGTGGTGGTGGGTGCGGTGGTGGCGGTCAACTGGGCTTCCTTGACGGTCACTTGTCCTCGCCCCCGAACTTGCTCAGCCGCAGATAGACCATCGAGCAGAACAGGAGGATCACGAAGGCGATGGAGGTCAGCGCGGACGCGTAGCCGAAGTCGTGGCTGTCGACGGCGATGGAGGCGATGCGCAGCGGCAGGGTGGTCGTCTCACCCGCGGGCCCGCCGCCGGTGAGGGTGTAGAGCAGGTCGACGTTGTTGAACTCCCACACGGCGCGCAGCAGTGTGGACAGGATGATCGCGTCCTTCAGGTGCGGCAGCGTGATGTGCAGGAACTGCCGGAAGCGGCTGGCGCCGTCGACCTCGGCGGCCTCGTACAGGTCCTTGGAGACGGACTGGAGGTCGGCGAGGATGAGGATCGCGAAGAAGGGGACGCCGCGCCAGAGCTCGGCGGTGACGACGGCGGGGAAGACGGTCGCAGTGTCCGAGAGCCACGAGGTGCCGTAACTGCCCACGCCCAGGTCGGCGAGGTAGCGGGTGACGCCTGTCTGGGAGTTGTAGAGCAGCATCCAGACGGCGGAGGTGAGCACGCCGGAGACGGCCCACGGCGAGAAGACGAGCGCGCGGGCCATCGCGCGGCCCACGAACGTCTGGTTGACGACGAGTGCGAGGCCGAGGCCGAGCAGCAGCTGGAGCACCACCTGCACGACGACCCATTGGAGGCTGAAGCCCAGCGTGCTCCAGAAGTCGGGGTCGTCGGTGAACGCGGTGACGAAGTTGTCCAGGCCCGCGAAGCCGTTCCGCCACGGTTTGGTGGGGTTGTAGTGCTGAAGGCTGTAGTAGAAGACGCTGATCACGGGGTACGCGATGAAGCCCAGCATCAGCAGCCCGGCGGGGGCGATCAGCAGGTAGGGGAGCCTGCGGGGGGTGGCCGACTTGCGGCGCCGGGCGGGCGGGGCTTTCGCCACGGCAGTGGCTTGGGCCATGACGGGACTCCGTTCTTCGAAGCGCTTCGCAGACGCTGTTCGGTATATCGGCCAGGAGGTGCGGGGCGGGCGGGCGGGTCAGCCCGCGTACGGGTCGGGGACCTTGCCCGGCCCGGCCAGGAAAGTGAAGTCGCAGCCGGTGTCGGCCTGCGTGATCTGCTCGTTGTAGAGCGCCCCGTAGCCGCGCTCGTACCGCTCGGGTGGTGCGGTCCACTCGGCGCGGCGTCGCCCCAACTCCGCATCTTCTACGTTGAGTTGCAGGGCGCGGGCGACCACGTCGAGGGTGATGCTGTCACCGGTGCGCACCAGTGCCAGGGGCCCGCCGACGTACGACTCGGGGGCCACGTGCAGCACGCACGCCCCGTAGCTCGTGCCGCTCATCCGGGCGTCGGAGATCCGCACCATGTCCCGGACGCCCTGCTTCAGCAGCCGGTCGGGGATCGGCAGCATCCCGTACTCGGGCATGCCGGGGCCGCCCTTGGGCCCGGAGCCACGCAGCACCAGCACGCTGTCGGCGGTGATGTCCAACTCGGGGTCGTTGATGGTGCGTTGCATGGTCCTGTAGTCGTCGAAGACCACGGCGGGGCCGGTGTGCCTCAGCAGGTGCGGCTCGGCGGAGATGTGCTTGATGACGGCGCCGTCGGGGCACAGGTTGCCGCGGAGTACGGCGACCCCGCCCTCGGGCGCGACCGGGTTCTCCCGGGTGCGGATGACGTCGTCGTCGTGGACGACGGCGTCCGCGATCTGCTCGCCGAGGCGCCCGTTGACGGTCGGCCGGTCCAGGTGGAGCAGATCGGTGATCCGCGAGAGGAACGCGGGCAGGCCGCCGGCGAAGTGGAAGTCCTCCATCAGGTACGTCTGTCCGCCCGGCCGCACGTTCGCCAGCACCGGTACGGTGCGCGCGATCCGGTCGAAGTCGTCGAGCGTGAGGCGCACCCCGGCCCGGCCCGCCATGGCGATCAGGTGGATCACCGCGTTGGTCGAGCCGCCGAGCCCGAGGACCGTGGTGACGGCGTCCTCGAAGGCGTCCCCGGTGAGGATCTCGGACGGCTTGAGCGCCGTCCAGGCCAGTTCGACGGCGCGCCGGCCGGACGCGGCGGCCATCCGCTCGTGCGCCGAGTCGACCGCCGGGATGGAGGAGGCGCCGGGCAGCGTCATACCGAGCGCCTCGGCCGCGGCCGTCATCGTGGAGGCGGTCCCCATGGTCATGCAGTGCCCGGGCGAGCGGGCCAGTCCGCCCTGGAGTTCGCGCAGTTCGCAGTCGGTGAGGTTGCCCGCGCGGTGCTCGTCCCAGTACTTCCACATGTCGGTGCCGGAGCCGAGGGTCTCGCCGCGCCAGTGCCCGGGGAGCATCGGCCCCGCGGGCACGAACAGCGCGGGCACGTCGGCGGAGGTGGCGCCCATGAGGAGGGCCGGCGTCGACTTGTCGCAGCCACCGAGCAGCACCGCCGCGTCGATGGGGTAGGAGCGCAGCAGCTCCTCGGTCTCCATGGCGAGCAGGTTGCGGTAGAGCATCGGGGTCGGCTTCTGGTACGTCTCCGAGAGCGTGGAGACGGGGAACTCCAGCGGGAAGCCGCCGGCCTGCCACACGCCCCGCTTGACGGCCTCGGCGCGCTCGCGCAGATGCACGTGGCAGGGGTTGATGTCGGACCAGGTGTTGAGGACGGCGATGACCGGACGGCCCCGGTACTCCTCGGCCTCGTAGCCGAGTTGGCGCATCCGGGCGTTGTGGGACCAGGTGCGCAGGGTGCCCTCGGTGCCGTACCACTGGTGGGAGCGGAGCTCGGCGGGTGCGAGCCGCTCTCTCGGGGCGGTGCTCATATGGACCACCCCGCCGCGATGTCGGCGACCTCGGCGCGCTCGGACTCGGGCAACTCCCGGCTGGGCGGCCGGACTTCGCGGCGGCACAGGCCGAGCGAGGCGAGGGCCTCCTTGACGACGGTGACGTTGTTCGCGGAGGCGTCGGCGCCGCGCAGCTCCTCGAAGCGGCGGATCTGCTCCCAGACCTTCATGGCGCCGGGGTAGTCGCCGGATCGAAGCGCTTCGATCATGGACAGCGAGACACTGGGCGCCACGTTCACGAGCCCCGAGGTGAAACCGGTGGCGCCGGCCGAGAAGTAGGACGGCGCGTAGGGTTCGGCGAGCCCCGCGACCCAGACGAACCGGTCCAGGCCGGCGTCCCGGGCGAAGGCGGCGAACCGCGCGGCGTCCGGCACGGCGTACTTGACGCCGATCACGTTCGGGCAGGCGGCGCCGAGTTCGGCGAGGCGGGCGCCGGGCAGCGCGGCGTTCTTGAGGTACGGCACGACGCCGATCTCGGGGACGGACTCGGCGATGGCCCGGTGGTAGTCGACCCAGCCGCCCTCGGAGACGTACGGGTGCACGGGCTGGTGCACCATCACCATGTGGGCGCCGAGGTCGCGGGCGTGGCGCGCCGCGTCGACCGCGGTCGGCACGTCATGGCCGACACCGACCAGGATCGCGGCCCGCTCCCCCGCCTCTGCCAGGGTCAACTCCGTGACCAGGCGCCGCTCCCGCGGAGCCAGCGCGTAGAACTCGCCGGTGTTGCCGTTCGGTGTGAGCGTGCGCACCCCGGCGTCGAGCAGCCGCCCCAACAGTGCCTTGTACGTGGCCTCGTCGACCGATCCGTCCTCGGCGAACGGGGTCACCGGGATCGCGACGACATCGGCCAGCGCGGCCCGCTGGGTCTCGAACGAAACAGACTGCGCTGTCATGAGTGCTGTCCACCCTCTTCTTCCCGGACCTCGGGGAAGGCCCGCTGTACGAACGACGCGATGTGGTCCCGCAGCGCGCGCGAGGCGCCCTGGGCGTCACCGGCGAGGGCGAGCTCCAGGATCTCCCGGTGCTCGGCGGCCTCCCGCTCCCAGGACGGGTCGGCGGCCCAGGCCACGGCGGAGACCAGGGCCGCCTGGTCGCGGACCTCGTCGAGCATCTTGCCGAGCAGCGGGTTGCCGCAGGGCACGTAGAGCGCGCGGTGGAACTCCCGGTTGGCCAGCGAGCGTTGGGCCGTGTCGGCCGCGGTGGCGGCGCTCTCCAGGGCCGAGCGGGCGGCGTCGAGGGAGGCACGGCGGTGCACGGTGCGGCGCAGCGCCTCCGGTTCGAGCAGCAGCCGCACGTCGTAGACCTCGCGGGCCATGTCCGCGTCCACCATGCGCACCGTGACGCCCTTGTACTGGTTCATCACGACGAGTCCGGTCCCGGCCAGCGTCTTGAGCGCCTCGCGCACCGGCGTCTTGGAGACCCCGAACTGCGCGGCGAGGTCGGTCTCCACCAGAGCCTGTCCCGGTCTCAACTGCCCGGTCAGGATGCGGTGCTTGATCTCCTCCTGCACGTACTGCGTGCGGGAGGGGATCGGAGTGGGCACTGAGGTCATGCGCGCCTCTCGGGTCTGGCGTGGGGGTACGTCGCGTCTGATGGCTGACGTGACGCGTATCGCGTATCTCGTATGGCGTATCTCGTATCGCGTCTCATATATGACGTACGAAGTACGACGCGTTGAAGCTAGAAGCACCGCGATGTTTCGTCAACGCTTCTGCCAAAAGAAGTTCGGCGGACTTCCCCGGTGCCCCAACTGAACGTGCGCACGGCCGACTTGGACGTCGGGCGTGCGCACGGGAGGAGCTGTCCGTTCTTCGACGGCGGGCGGGCGGGCTGGGGGCAGACGGGAATCGTCAGACAGGCCCTAGGGTTTCCAGGCCGGGTCGCGGCCGCTCAGGCCGATGACGCGGTCGAGCAGCGGGGCGCCGTCGGGGACCGGCACGATCGGCCCGAACAGGCCGTCGCCGCCATCGCCGTCGTCGCCGTCGTCCTCGCTCCGCTCGTCCGGCGCGAGGAGGTCGCGGGCGGCCCGCAGCGCCGCCTCGTCGGGGACGTACTCCTGGCCGGTGGCGCGGGCCACGTCCCAGCCGTGCACGACCAGCTCGTCGGCGGTGACCAGACCGGTGACCGCGCCGGGCAGGTCGAGGCCGCCGGCCCGCGTCATGCCCTGCCAGGCGGCGGGGTCCCGCCAGGTGGCGACGAGGGCGTCCAGCGCCTCGGGGAGGGCGGCGCGCCAGTCGGGGCCGAGTGCGGGCAGCGCGGAGCCGGGGCCGCCCCCGGCCTCCTCGGGCTCCTTGCGTCCGGCGGCGCGCAGCCCGGCGGACAGGCCGATGAGGTGGCCGAGCAGCTCGCGTACGGCGTAGTCGGGACAGGGGGTGGGCAGGTCGAGCTGGTCGTCGCGGACGCCGTGGACGAGGCGCGCGACGACGCGGGCCTGCGGGCCGAGGTCCACTTGGATGTCACTCATGGCGAGCCTTCCGGTGGGTGTGCGGGGTTCTCCACCGGTATGGACCCGCCCGCGTCCCGGAAGTCATCGGTGCGGCGCGTCAGAGCTCCGCGAGCGCCTCGGTCACCGCCTTCAGATCCGCGTCCGACGCGAGCCCGGCGTGGTAGAGCCGCAGCTGGTCCGCGCCCTGGTCACGGGCGGCGCGGGCGTCCTCGGCGAGGGTGCCGGGGCTGCCGCCCATGCCGCGTACGACGGTCAGGTTCGCGGCGACGACGCCCCTGCCCTGCGCGGCGAACGGCCGCACCAGGTCCGCGCCGCCCGTGCACGGCACGACGACCCCGTCGGCGACGGACAGGATGTGCGCGGGGTCGACGCCCGCGTTGGCGCCGCAGTGGTAGGAGACCGGGTCGGCGTGGAGCAGTACCTGGAACCCGGCGGGGGCCGCGTCCCGTACCGCCGCCACCGCGGCCTCCTGGAGGCTTCGGGCGGTCGCGTCGCGGTAGGCGCGGGTGGCCGCCGCGGTCTCGGCGTCGAGCAGCTTCTCGACGGTCGTCCAGCCCTCGTCGTCCGCCTGCCCGCGCCACAGGGGCTCCAGCGCGGCCCGCACGGCGTGCGCCAACCCCTCGCTGTCCAGGCCGTGTTGTGCGTACCCCTGACGGCAGTCGGCGCAGAAGCAGAGCGACATCAGGTACTGCCCGGCCTCGCCGAGCCCGACGCCGGCCGTCTTGTCGTGGGCGTGCAGATGGGCGAGGCCGTACCAGCCGAGCGACTCCAGTTCGGCGCCCTCGGCGCCGGGCCGGGTGGCGGCCTCGGCGGCGAGGTCGACGAGGTAGGCGCGGGTGGCGGGCTGGGCGATGCAGGGGGCCCACGGGTAGCGGTCGCCGTAGGCGTTGCGGACCGAGGTGTCCGGGTGTTCGGCGCCGAGGCGGGAGTTGTGGGCGAGGACGACCCAGGTGTGGACGGCGAGCCCGGCGTCGGCGAGGGCGGCTGCCGCCTCCCCGTACGCGTCCGCGGGCGCCCACTCCCCGGCGGCGTACGGCCGCAGTTCCCGTCCCTGCCACCGCTGTTCGGCGGCCGGGTAGAGCACGGCGGCGTGTTCGGCGGTGACGATGCGGTGGCGCGGGTGGCGCGGGGTGAGGGCGCGGGTGGAGTGGTAGGCGGCGGCGAGGGTCACCTGCCGGACGCCGAGGTCGGCGATGCGGCGGGCGGCGTCCGGGTCGCCGTTCACGTCCCAGGGGTAGACGAACGCGGAGGCCTTCACTCGTCGGCTCCTTCCAGCAACGCCTGCCCGCGCTCGATGAGTTCGGTCAGCTGCTTGATGTGCTCCTCGGTCGGCTCCTGCAACGGCGGGCGCACCTCGCCGACGTCGAGCCCGCGCAACCGTACACCGGCCTTCACCAGGGACACGGCGTAGCCCCTGCCCTGGTTGCGGAGTTCGACGAGCGGTCGGTAGAAGCCGTCGAGCAGCTTGTTCACGGTCGCGTCGTCGCCCGTGTTCAGCGCCTTGTGGAAGGCCTGCGCGAGGTCGGGCGCGAAGCAGAAGACGGCGGAGGAGTAGAGGGTGATGCCGATGCCGCGGTAGGCGAGACCGGTGAGTTCGGCGGTCGGCAGCCCGTTGAAGTAGAGGAAGTCGCCCGGGACTTCGGTGCGTACGGCGCTGACGATGCGCTGCATCAGGTCGAGGTCGCCGAGGCCGTCCTTGAGGCCGAGGACCTTGGGGTGCCGGGCGAGTGCGACGACGGTCTCCGGGGTGAAGACGGCGTTGTCCCGCTGGTAGACGATGATGTCGAGGGGGGTCGCCTCGGCCAGCTGGCTGTAGTGCCGCAGCAGACCTTCCTGTCCGGCGACGACGAGGTAGGGCGGCATGGCCAACAGGCCGTCGGCGCCCGCCCGTTCGGCCAGGCGCGCGTACTGGACGGCGAGTGCCGTGCCGTATCCGACGCCGGCGATGACGGGCACGCGGCCCTCGGTCGCCTCCACGGCGGCCGCGACGCAGGCCTCGAACTCCTCGGGGGTGAGCGCGTGGAACTCCCCCGTGCCGCAGCAGGCGAACACGGCGGCGGCCCCGGCCTCGACGCCGCGCCGCACATGGGTGCGGTAGGTGTCGAGGTCGAGGACGGCGCCGCCGCCGTCGGGTCCGTACGCGGTGACGGGGAAGAACAGCGGCCCGCTGGGGACGCTGAGTCGATCGGCGAGGGGCGCTGACGTCACGGGCTCTCCCTGAACATGTGCACGTTTCTGATCCGCGTCTATATTTCTGAACGCGCTCACCGTAAGCCGCGCCGAAGGAGGCGGTCAAGCGTCCGAACTCGCCCGGAACCAGCGGAACTTCCCCCTACGCATCACATCGCGCGCGCACCCCCGGACCGCACCCCGCATACGCGTGCGGGTACGCGCGACCCTTGACGGATCCGGACCCTCCTCCTTAGCGTGTCCACGAATGTGAATATCGCTCACACATACGGAGATCACGCACATGTCAGCACCGTCAGGGCCGCCCACGCCGTCCGCGCCCCGCACCATCCTGCTCACCGGCGCCGCCGGCGGACTCGGCACCCTGATGCGGGAGCTGCTGCCCGAGCACGGCTACGCACTGCGCCTGCTCGACGTGCGCCCCATCCCGGACGCGCCGGACGCGATCGTCGCCGACCTGAACGACACGGAGGCGCTCCGGGAGGCGGTCCGCGGCGTCGACGGCGTGCTGCACCTGGCCGGGATCTCCCTGGAGTCGACCTTCGACAAGATCCTCGAATCGAACATCAAGGGGACCTACCACCTCTACGAGGCGGTGCGCGCCGAGGGCGAGAGCCGCGCGGACGGCGTCGCCCCCCGGATCGTCTTCGCCTCCTCCAACCACGCGATCGGCTTCACCCCGCGCCCGCGCCCCGAGGACGGCGACCCGGTGGTCCCGGTGGAGACGCTGCGCCGCCCCGACACGTACTACGGCCTGTCGAAGTCGTTCGGCGAGGACCTCGCGCAGTTCTACTGGGACAAGTTCGGCCAGGAGACGGTGTCGGTGCGCATCGGGTCCTGCTTCAAGGAGCCGACCGACGTACGCATGATGTCGGTGTGGATGAGCCCGGCGGACGGTGCGCGCCTCTTCCACGCGGCGCTCAGCGCCGAGCACGTCGGGCACACCGTCGTCTACGGCTCCTCCGCCAACACCCGCCTGTGGTGGGACCTGTCGAGCGCCCGGGCGCTCGGCTACGAGCCGCAGGACGACTCGGAGGAGTACGCGCAGAACCTGCTCGCCGAGTTCGGCCCGCTCTCCGACGAGAACCCCGCCCACCGGTACATGGGCGGCCGTTTCGTCAACGACCCGCCGATCTGGCCCCACTGACCCCCACGCGATCAGGCGCTCCACACGGCGGGCGGGCACCGAACGGGCCCGTCCGCCGTCCTGTTCGGGCATCCGCGCTGCCCGAACCCACATGATCTTCCGCTCCCCCGCAGGTCCGAGGCGGGCGACGGGATCGCCGAACGGGCCGAGGCGGGCAGCATCGGGCCCGCAACAGACCTGGTCACCGCGGCCCGACGCCGGTAGAACTTCCGGTGCGGGCCCTTCCGGGCCCGAACGGGCAACGGGGCTCTTCAGGGAGGCGGGTCGGCATGAGCGCGGAGGAACGGCAGCGGGAGATCGTGCGTACGGCACGCCGCACCGGTTCCGTCGACGTCACGGAGCTCGCGGCGGAGCTGGGCGTCGCCAAGGAAACCGTCCGCCGGGATCTGCGCGCCCTGGAGGACCACGGCCTGGTCCGGCGCACGCACGGCGGGGCGTATCCGGTGGAGAGCGCCGGGTTCGAGACGACCCTCGCGTTCCGTACGACGATGCACGTCCCCGAGAAGCGGCGGATCGCCACGGCCGCCGCCGAGCTGCTGGGCGACGCCGAGACCGTCTTCGTCGACGAGGGGTTCACCCCGCAGCTGATCGCCGAGGCGCTCCCCCGCGACCGGCCGCTGACGGTCGTCACCGCGTCACTGGCCACGGCCGGGACGCTCGCCGAGGCCGACAACACCACCGTGCTGCTGCTCGGCGGCCGGGTGCGCCCGGGCACCCTCGCCACCGTCGACCACTGGACGACGAAGATGCTGGCCGGCTTCGTCATCGACCTCGCCTACATCGGCGCGAACGGCATCACCCGCGACCACGGCCTGACCACCCCCGATCCCGCGGTCAGCGAGGTGAAGGCACAGGCGATCAGGGCCGCGCGGCGCACGGTCTTCGCGGGTGTGCACACGAAGTTCGGGGCCGTCAGCTTCTGCCGGTTCGCACCGGTGGGCGCGCTGGAGGCGATCGTCACGGGCAGCCAGCTGCCCACGTCCGAGGCACACCGCTACTCGCTGATGGGCCCCCAGGTCATCCGCGTCTGACCGCCACCCACCGCCCCCGCACGACGCCACCCGCCACCCCCGTACGACACCACCGCCGCACCACCCGTCGGCATCCGCCTGCCCAGGCGTGCCCCTTCCATCCCCATACGCGACATAAGTCCAGGAGCATCCATGCGAACCCAGAGCCGACGGAGGCCACCGGGCGCCCTGCTCGCGACGGCCGCCGCAGGGACGCTGCTCACCCCCCTCCTGTCCGGCTGCTGGGCCGGCGCGGGCGGGCTCGGTACGGGCGGCGACGCCATCAACGTACTGATGGTGAACAACCCGCAGATGACCGAGTTGCAGAAGCTCACCGCCCGCCACTTCACGCGGGAGACCGGCATCAAGGTGAACTTCACCGTCCTGCCGGAGAACGACGTCCGCGACAAGATCAGCCAGGACTTCGCCAACCAGGCGGGCCAGTACGACGTCGCGACGCTCAGCAACTACGAGATACCCATCTACGCCCGCAACGGCTGGCTGCGCGACCTCGGCCCGTACGTGCGGAAGGACCGCGGCTTCGACCAGCAGGACATTCTGCGGCCCATGCGGGAGTCGCTCACCGGCGACGACGGCAAGCTCTACGGCGAGCCCTTCTACGGCGAGTCGTCCTTCCTGATGTACCGCAAGGACGTCTTCGCGAAGAAGGGCCTGAAGATGCCCGCGCACCCGACCTGGCAGCAGGTCGCGGAGCTCGCGGCGAAGGTGGACGGCGCACAGTCGGGCATGAAGGGCATCTGCCTGCGCGGCCTGCCCGGCTGGGGCGAGCTGATGGCGCCGCTGACCACCGTGGTGAACACCTTCGGCGGCACCTGGTTCGACAAGGACTGGACCGCACGCCTGGACGACAAGGGTTTCAAGGACGCCACCACGTTCTACGTGGACCTCGTCCGCGAGCACGGCGAGGCGGGCGCCGCCCAGTCCGGTTTCGCCGAGTGCCTCAACAACCTCACCCAGGGCAAGACCGCCATGTGGTATGACGCGACCTCCGCCGCGGGCTCGCTGGAGTCCGCCAACTCCCCCGTCAAGGGCAAGATCGGCTATGTCTCCGCGCCCGTCGAGAAGACGGAGAGCAGCGGCTGGCTCTACACCTGGGCGTGGGGCCTGCAGAAGGCGTCCCACAACCCCGACAACGCCTGGAAGTTCATCTCCTGGGCGTCGGGCAAGGGGTACGAGAACCTCGTCGGCGAGAAGGTCGGCTGGTCCGACGTCCCCGCGGGCAAGCGTGCCTCGACCTACGAGATCCCGCACTACCGCTCGCAGGCCGCCGCCTTCGTGGACGTGACCCGCACCGCCATCGAGGGCGCCGAGCCGCGCGACCCCGGGGTGCAGAAGCGGCCCGCGCCCGGCATCCAGTTCGTCGGCATCCCCGAGTTCACCGACCTCGGCACCAAGGTGTCGCAGGAGATCAGCGCGGCCATAGCCGGACGCCAGTCCGTCGACACGGCCCTGGACAAGTCCCAGAAACTCGCCGCCGAGATCGCGAAGGAGTACGAGGGCCGATGACCACCCTGACCTCGGCCCCCGCGGCCCGCCCCCGCACCTCCGCCGCCCGGCGCCCACCGCAGCGGCTCCGCGCCTGGGCCACCCGCGCGCCGCTCCTGCCCGCTCTCGTCTTCATGATCATCGTGACCCAGCTGCCGTTCGTGGCGACCCTGGTGATCTCCCTCTTCGACTGGAACGCGCTCTACCCGGACGCCCGCCACTTCACCTGGTTCGGAAACTACTCGGAGGTCCTCACCGATCCCGACCTGCGCAAGTCCGTCGTGACGACCATCGTCCTGACCGTCACGGTGGTCCTGGTGAGCCTCGTCGCCGGCCTCGGCCTCGCGCTGCTCCTGGACCGGAGGTTCCGGGGCCGCGGTCTGGTCCGTACGCTCCTCATCGCACCGTTCCTCGTGGTGCCGGTGGCCGCCGCCCTGCTGTGGAAGCACGTCCTCTACAACCCCGAGTACGGGCTGCTCAACGGCGTGTTGCACTACGTCGGCGGCCCGCAGCCCGACTGGATCTCCAACAATCCGCTGATCGCGGTCGAGATGTCGCTGATCTGGCAGTGGACCCCGTTCATGATGCTGATCCTGCTCGCGGGCCTCCAGTCGCGCTCCCCCGAACTCATCGAGGCGGCCCGGATGGACGGCGCGGGCCCCTGGCAGGTCTTCCGCCACCTCACGCTGCCGCACCTGCGCCGCTACCTCGAACTCGGCGCCCTGCTCGGCTCGATCTACATCGTGCAGAACTTCGACGCGGTCTTCACCCTCACCTCCGGCGGCCTGGGCACCGCGAACCTGCCCTACACCGTCTACCAGAGCTTCTACCAGGCGCACGAGAACGGCCTCGCCTCGGCCGCCGGCGTCCTGGTCGTCATCGGTTCGATCATCATCGCGACCTTCGCGCTGCGCGTCGTGTCGTCCCTGTTCCGCGAGGAGGTGTCACGCGGATGAGCCACTCGACCTCTCTCAGGAGCAAAGGTCTCGGACTGGCCGCCTGGCTGCTCGGCATCATCTTCTTCCTGCCCATCGCGTGGATGACCCTGACGTCCTTCCACTCCGAGGAGGACGCGGCGACCAACCCGCCGTCCTTCGCCGCCGCGCTCACCCTCGACGGCTACCGCGACTTCTTCGGCGCGGGCGGCGGCGCGAGCCCCTGGCCCGCGCTGATCAACTCCACGGTCGCCTCGCTGGCCTCGACGCTCTTCGTCCTGCTCCTCGCCCTCCCGGCGGCGTACGCGCTGTCGATCCGCCCGGTGAGGAAATGGACGGACGTCCTCTTCTTCTTCCTCTCCACGAAGATGCTGCCCGTCGTCGCGGGCCTGCTGCCCATCTACCTCTTCGCGAAGAACACGGGCTTCCTCGACAACATCTGGCTGCTCGTCATCCTCTACACGTCGATGAACCTGCCGATCGCCGTGTGGATGATGCAGTCGTTCCTCGCCGAGGTACCGGTCGCGGTCATCGAGGCGGCCCAGATCGACGGCGCGCGCCTGCCCACGGTCCTCACCCGGGTCGTCGCCCCGATCGCGCTGCCCGGCATCGCGGCGACCGCGCTGATCTGCTTCATCTTCAGCTGGAACGAACTCCTCTTCGCACGGGTGCTGACGGGCGTCGTCGCCCAGACCGCGCCCGTCTTCCTGACCGGCTTCATCACCAGCCAGGGCCTGTTCCTGGCGAAGGTGTGCGCCGCGTCGCTCGTCATCTCCCTGCCCGTGCTCGCGGCAGGGTTCGCCGCCCAGGACAAGCTGGTCCAGGGCCTGTCGTTGGGAGCAGTGAAATGAAGGCCGCGATCGTCGAGTCAGTGGGCAAGGTCGTCGTCGGCGAGGTGCCCGACCCCACGCCCGGCCCCCGCGACGTCGTCGTGGAGGTGGCGGCCTGCGGCCTGTGCGGCACCGATCTGCACATCAGGCAGGGCGAGTTCGCCCCTACGCTGCCGGTCGTGCCCGGCCACGAGTTCGCGGGCACGGTCGCCGAGGTCGGCGGCGCCGTCACGGAGGTGCGGGTCGGCGACCGGGTCGCGGTCGACCCGTCGCTGCACTGCCACGAGTGCCGCTTCTGCCGCGCCGGACGCGGCAACCTCTGCGAGCGCTGGGCGGCGATCGGCGTGACGACGGCGGGCGGCGCGGCCCAGTACGCGCTGGCCCCCGTCGCCAACTGCGTCCGCCTCCCCGACCACGTACGCACCCAGGACGCGGCCCTCATCGAACCGCTGTCCTGCGCGGTCCGCGGCTACGACGTGCTGCGCTCGCGGCTCGGCTCGCACGTGCTGATCTACGGCTCGGGGACCATGGGGCTGATGATGCTGGAGCTGGCCAAGCGCACCGGCGCGGCGAGCGTCGATGTCGTCGACCTGAACCCGGAGCGCCTCGCGACGGCCCAGCGGCTCGGGGTCTCGGCGTCCGCCGCCGGACCCGACGAGCTGGACCGCCCCGAGGGCTGGGACGTGGTGATCGACGCGACGGGCAACGCGGCGGCGATCCAGGACGGCCTCGGCCGCGTCGCCAAGGCGGGCACGTTCCTTCAGTTCGGCGTCGCGGACTACGCGACCCGCGTGACGATCGACCCGTACCGCATCTACAACCAGGAGATCACCATCACCGGCTCGATGGCGGTCCTGCACAGCTACGAGCGGGCCGCGGAGCTGTTCGCGGGCGGGGTCCTCGACCCGGAGGTCTTCATCAGCGACCGGCTTCCCCTCGACGCGTATCCGCAGGCGCTGGACCAGTTCGCGTCGGGCGTGGGCCGCAAGATCGTCGTCGTCCCGTAGCCCGCGGGTGGTGCCGGGGGGGGGGGGGGGGGGGGGGGGGTGGGGGAGGGGGGGGGGGGGGAGAAGAGGGGAGGGAGGGGGGAGGGGGGGAGGGAGGAGAGGGGGTGGGGGGGGGGGGGGGGGGGAAAC
>NZ_JBVIFR010000031.1:0-68984 GCF_055571235.1 Streptomyces sp. NPDC030991 | reverse complement strand
GTGCCGCGCGTCAGGCCGAGCAGGCCGCCGCGGTCGCTGAGATCCGGCAGATCCACGCCGAGCACCACGGCGCCTACGGCGCCCCGCGCATCCATAGGGTGTCGCTGCTGGCCCGTCAGGCGTCGAAACGGCCGCGCGCACTCTCGATGTGACCGAGGTGCTGGTGGGTCCAGCCGCACATGACGTCGACCGCGGTGCGCAGGGCCCGACCCGGCTCGGTGAGGGTGTATTCGACCCGCGGCGGCACGGTGGGATACACCTTCCGGTCGACCAGGCCGTTGCGCTCCAGCATGCGCAGGTTCTGGGTGAGCATCTTGTGGCTGACGCCTTCGACCTCGTTTCGCAACTCGCTGAAGCGCAGGGTGCGCTCGCCGAGTGCCTCAATGATCAGGAGGGCCCATTTGTTGGCGACGTCCGAGAAGATTTCCCGCGCCAGGGAGTCTGCGCGCCGCAGGTCAGCGTCCTCGGGCAGGCCCTTGAGCAGTTGCTTGGTCACCATCAGGTTCCTCAGTCACCGAAAAGTGCGTTCTTCCAGGTCGGCCCTCACTCTCCTACAGTTCTCGAGTAACTACAAGAGAGTAGAACGGAAGGGCGAGCACCGTGGCCACCATTGATGTCTTCCACTACGGCGTGCCGGCCGAGAGCGACTTCGGCTACTCACAGGCGATCAAGTCCGGCGAGCTGGTCCACGTCTCTGGACAGCTCTCGTTCGATGAGACAGGCGAGTTCCTCCACGCGGGCGACTTCGCCGCCCAGCTCAAACAGACCTACGCCAACATGGACAAGGTCCTGGACCACTACGGCGCCACCCGGAACCAGGTCGTCTCGCAGACCTTGTACGTGGTGAACCTGCGGCAGAATGCCGCGGTGACGGCGGAGGGCAACCTGGGGTACTTCGGCGACCACCGCCCGGCCAGCACGGTCCTGGGCATCACTGAACTGACCTTGCCAGGTCAGGTCATCGAAATCAGCTTCGTCATTGACACGAAACTGCCCGCTTGAGGTCTCTCCCTCACACGCCCCACAGCCCTCTGGGGGCTCCGTTCGTGGAACAGCCACAGCGACCGTTCCACGAACGCTCCCGTGACCCTGTCAACACCACGTTCCTCGACCAGCCGGTGGAAGATCTGGGCGACCTTGTGCCGCTGCTTGCACGGCACGTCCAGGCTCGCCCGCGGGATCCCGTCGATCACCGCCTTGTACGGATCCAGCACCGACGTCCGCGGCGGCAGCGGCTTACGTGGCTCCGGCCGGGCCGAGTTCAGAACCTTTCACCGGGAACACCCCGATGCTGTCCTGGCAAGTACCCCGGCGCTGACAGAACTCGTGAACATCACCCGACCGTGGATCCGGGCGCCTCTCAAACTCACGTACAACCGCTGACGCAGCTCGTGAACAAAGCCGGCGGCGCGGACCGCCTCGGTGATCAGCCCCAGGCGGGTCAGGTCCCGCACCAAGGCCAGGGCGTGGGTGGAGTCGGTGCGCTGCGTGGTGCGCTCGCGCATCAGTCCGGCCTCCTTGAGACGGTCCAGCGCAAGGCCGAGAAGACGGTCGGCGCGGTCGTCTTCGACGAGGCGATCGCGGAAGTCCGCCAGCACGCTGTGGTGGAATCCGGCGTCGTCCAACTCCATGGCCATGGCGTATTTGAAGTCGATGCGGCAGCGAACTGCCTGCTCGGCCTGCCGGTCGACAGGCCGAGCAGGAACTGCAGTACGCAGACAGTGGCCGGCTGAGCAGGCGAAAGCCCCGGACGTCCGTCCCTCGGGCAGCAGTCGGCGAAGTCCTCGTCGCACCACAGCCCGTCCAGCCGGTCACGTTCAAGATCCCCGACAGAGTCAAGCCAAGGGCTTTGCCGCCCCGCCTGGCCTGGGGCGAACTGTCACGGCACCGAGTCGGGAGGGCCCAGCTGGGCCAGTGCGATGGCGCTCGGGCTGCCAGGATCTGCGGTGTAGAGCACCAGCCGCAGGCTGGTACCGGGCATGAGCAGGGTTTGACGGTCCAGTTCCAGCTCGCCGAGTTCGGGATGATGCAGTCGTTTGCGCAGCGTCGGCCGGGGGCGCACGTCGTGGCTGCGCCAGCCGGCGACGAAGTCCGGGTCGTGCGCGGCACATTCGTTGACCAGCTCGCCCACCGCGCGGTCGCCCGGGTGGCGGGCGCCGGCCGCGCGCAGGTGGGCGGCGGACTGCCGGGCGAAGTCGCCTTCCGCGCCGACGGGTGCCGAGCAGAGGGTGCCGCCCAGCCGGATGGCGAGGCGCACGGTGTTGCGCTCGTGGACGGGCAACTGCGCGAAGTCGATGATCAACGCTGCCGCCGCGGCGTTCCAGGCCACGATGTCCTCAAGGTCGTTCACCAGATAGGCGGGGATCGGCCCGAGCCGGTGCAGCAGTCGGTGGGTATCGGCAGGCACCAGCGCACGATCGGCGTCCGTACTGGGCGGGATCTGCCCGGCCAGCCGTGCCAGGTACTCACGCTCTGTGACGGTGAGGTGCAGTGCCGTGCCCAGCGAAGACAGCACCTGCGGCGACGGACGCGGCGCGCGGGCCTGCTCCAGCCGCTCGTAGTAGCTCGTGGACACCCCGGCCAGGGCTGCCACCTCTTCCCGCCGCAGCCCGGGGGTGCGCCGGGCGCGCAGGCCGGGTGGGTGGACGGCCGTGGCCGGCATCTGGGCCGGGCGCAGCGCCTCGCGTCGACGGCGCAGGAAGTCGGCCAGTTCTGCTCTGCTCACCCGGCCAGGTTGGCACAACGGCACTCGGCTTAGCCACGGACCAGTGGTCCGGGGCTCACTGGTGCGTTCCACGGCACCGCCTCGTGCGCCCACTCTGGGGCGGTCATAGGCCCTGCTGAACGCTGGAGAATCACCGTGCCACCACGCACTTCCGAAGAGACCTTTCGCCGGCTGCTGGAGCTGCTGCTGGCCAAAGACATGGATGCCATCGCCGATCTGTGGGCGGAGTGCGGCACCGCCGAGTTCCCCTTCGCCGAAGGGACCTCACCGAGACGGCTGAGCGGACGTGAGGCCGTCCGGAGCTATCTGACCGGCTACCCGGACCTGATGGACGTACAGGCGATCCCGACCCTCATCGTGCGCCACACGGACCAACCGGACACCATCGTGGTGGAGTTCACCGCACACGGCCGCACGGTGGCCACCGGCGAGGCATACGAGCTGGACTACATCACGGTGCTCACCACCCACCAGGGTCTGATCACCCGTTACCGGGACTACTGGAACCCGTTGGCCGCCGCCTCAGCGGCCGGCACGCTGCCCGAACTGCTCGGCACGCTGCGCTCGCAGGCCACCCGATGACCGGCGTGCTGATCACCGGCGGCACCGGGAAGACGGGAAGCGCCCTGGCCGTACTGCTTCGCAAAAGCGGTGTGCCGGTCCGGGTGGCCAGCCGCGTCCCACCGGTCGACGCCCCGGACGCGGTGCGGTTCGACTGGAGCGACCCGGCCACCCATCCGGCCGCGTTGCACGGGATGGACCGGGTCTACGTGGTGCCTCCGGTAGACACCACGGACCCGATGCCGCTGGTCGAACCGTTCTTGGCCGAGGCCGAACGCCTCGGCGTGCGCCGGGTGGTGCTGCTCGGCTCCGCCATCGTCCTGCCCGGTGCCGCAAGCGCGCTGGAACTGGCCGAGCACGTACGCGCCCGGCCCGGATGGGTGGTGCTGCGCCCCTCCGGGTTCATGCAGAATTTCTTGGCCCCCCATCCGCTGGGTGAGCGGATCCGGCAACGCGGCGAGATCCGCACCGCCGCCGAAACCGGCCGGGTGGGCTGGATCGACGCTCGAGACATTGCGGCGGTGGCCGGCGTGCTCCTGACCGAGCCCGAAGGCCACTCCGACGACCGGCGTGACTACCTGCTCACCGGGCCGAAGGCGCTGAATTACCAGGACGCGGCGCAGATCATCACCCTCCACACCGGTCGGCCGATCCGGGTCGTGCCCGTCGGGGTCGCCGAGCAGGCAGACACCTACCGTGCGTCCGGCATGCCGGACGCCTTCGCGACCGCCCTCGCCGCCGTCGACGCCGGCATCCGAACCGGCCGGGACGACCAAGTCAGCACCGCGGTGCTGGACCTGACCGGCCGCCCGCCCCGTACCTTCGCCGAGTTCGTCCAGGACCACGCATCCCGGTGGGCGAACGCCGGGACATCCCAAGACTGACCGACCTGTGCCTGGTCTCGACCAGTTTCGGCGCGATACCGGCCAGCTCCTGCGGCGCGGACTGTTTCGCCATGAGGGGACTCCCTACGATCTTTCGAACACGGGATGCGGCACTTTTCACCGTCGGCCCTGCCGGTCCTGACGGCATCCGCAGACGGGTTCCCACGCCTCGCGGGCCGCAGCCACCTCTATTGCCACCACCAGGGAAAGCGCAGCTCACAGCCGTGCGGAAGGCACTGTTGTTACAGGTACTGACAGGACACCCCAGGGCTGTTCCGGTGGTTCATTCCCAGGGTGGAGGACCAGATCGGCGCGCTCGGCCTGGTCCTCAACGCCGTCGTCCTCTTCAACACCCGGTACAGGGACGCCGCGGTGAACCAGCTGCGGGCGGACGGATCCGACGTTAGCGACGAGGACGTCGCCCGCCTCTCCCCGTTCGTGCGGCAGCACATCGACATGCACGGCCGGTACTCGTTCACGCCCCCCGACCTGCCCGGCGGCCTGCGCCCACTGAGCGACAAGGACGCCACCGGCGACGAGTGATGCGGCAATGCCGTTCGGCATCATCGGCTCACCGTGGTCGCTGACCAACTCGACCAAGACGTGCACGCTGGTCAGCGACCCAGAAGGGGTTCGGGGAACCGTCTCACCCGCCGAGGCCGTGACGGCTTCGCGGACCGCTCGTCCCGGGCGGGCGGCACGCTCTCTGCCGGAGCTAAGGCCGGCGGCCACGGGGGTCACGGTGGTACCCGTGGACGGTGGTGGGATGTGGGGGCCTGCGGTCAGGCGGTGTGTCGCAGCGATGGAAGGCGAGGGCGGGTCGTAGCCGTGTGGCCGTGCGGATCAGCCCGGCGAGGGCGAGGGAGCGGCTGTGCGCGGGCCAGGCGATGTGGGTGACGACGGGGGGTGCGTCGGTCAGGGGGACGGCAGTGTGCTCGGCCCATAGCCAGGCGCGGGCGGAGTCGGGAAAGACGGCCACGGTGCGTCCGAGGGCGATCAGCTGGGCCAGCTGCGTCTGGTCGTGGATCTCGGGGCCCGGGCCGGGTGGGTACGTGCCGTGGCGCGACCAGCGGGCGAGTGGAAGATCGGGGATGTCGCTGACGTCGGCCAGGGACAGAGTCCTCTGCGCGGCGAGGGGATGCGAGGCGGGCAGGATGGCGATCTGCCCCTCGGTCATCAGTTCCTCGCTGTCGAACCCGGTGAGGGAGTTGAACGGCGCGTGCATGAGCGCCACATCAGCGCGGCCATCGCGCAGCATCCCTTCCTGCTCACACGTGCCGCTCGGTAGCACCTCGATCTCGGCGGCGTCGGGCTCGGCCGCGTAGGCGTCGAGGAGCTTGTGCAGCAGCTCGTGAGACGCGCCGGCCTTCACTGCCAGCACCAGGCGGTTGCGGGGGCCGCCCAGGCTGTCTGCGCCGCCGGCGCGACGGGTGCGGCGAGCGGCAGCGGTGGTCGCGTCGAGGGCTGCGCGGCCCTCGTGCAGCAGCATCTCTCCGGCGCCGGTCAGGGAGACGCCGCGGCGGTTGCGTTCCAGCAGACAGACGCCGAGGCGCCGCTCCAGCTGTTGGATCGCCCGGGACAGCGGGGGCTGGGCCATGCCGAGGCGCTCGGCGGCGCGGCCGAAGTGCAGTTCCTCCGCGACCGCCAGGAAGTACCTCAGCTCGCGGGTCTCCAAGGTGTCCATGGCCACAGCATATCCCGGTGATACCTACCGGGTATCACCGGGCCCTGTATCGGTATTGGATCCGCCGCCTGTCCGCGAGCGAGTATCGGCGGCATGAGCGAAACCATGAACACATCCTCCGCGTCACTGACCGGCGGCACCTGGACCCTGGGTGATCTGACCGTCACCCGCTTCGGCTACGGCGCCATGCAGCTCGCCGGCCCCGGGGTCATGGGTCCGCCCGCCGACCACGACGGCGCGCTCGCCGTCCTACGCGAGGCCTCCGCCCTCGGGATCACTCACATCGACACCTCCGGCGCATACGGACCACGCGTCACCAACCAGCTGATCCGTGAAGCGCTTCACCCCTATCCCGCATCGCTGCACATCGTGACCAAGGTCGGCGCGGTCCGCGATCAGCAAGGTGGCTGGCCCCCTGCCAGGCAGCCCGAGGACCTGCGCCGCGCCGTCCACGAGAACCTCAAGGATCTCGGCCTCGAATCGCTCGACGTGGTCAATCTCCGGCTCGGCGACGCCCAGGGCCCCGTGCCCGGCTCGCTCGCCGAGCCCTTCGAGACCCTCGCCGAACTCCAGCAGCAGGGCCTGATCCGGCACCTCGGAGTGAGTAACGCGACGGCGGAACAGGTCGCCGAGGCACAGGCGATCGCGCCGATCGTGTGCGTGCAGAACATGTACAACCTCGCTCACCGTCAGGACGACGAGCTGATCGACGAACTCGCCGACAAGGGCATCGCCTACGTGCCTTTCTTCCCGCTCGGCGGCTTCACCCCGCTGCAGTCCACAGCGCTTTCCGCCGTGGCCACCCGGCTGGATGCGACGCCAATGTCGGTCGCCCTGGCTTGGTTGCTGCGGCGGTCGCCGAACATCCTGCTCATCCCCGGCACCTCGTCGGTGGCACACCTGCGCGAGAACGTCGCCGGCACGGGACTCTCGCTCTCCGACGAGGACCTCACCGAGCTGGACAAGATCGGCAACTAAGAGCTCCCGCAGATAGGCGGGCGCTCATGGGCGTCGCTTGGGGCGGTCGTCCCAGCGGTGGGTGGTCCAGGCTCGGCGGATCAGGCTACGGATGGTGATGATCGTGTCCGCAAGGTCGAAGAAGGCGTTGATGACGGTCGCACGGCGCTCGTAGCAGCGGGCAAGGCGGTGGAAGGCATTCTGCCAGGCGTGCGTGCGCTCGACATGCCACCGCTGGCTCGCCTGGATCGGCGCCTTCTCACCCTTGTGCGCGATGCGGCCGTGCAGGTTGCGGGCGGCGAGTTCGGTGCGGCTAATGGCCGAGTCGTAGTCGGCGTCCAGATGGACTGTGATGTCGTCGGGCAGCGGCCCGAGGTCGCAGCAGAAAACCCAGGTCATAACTTGCGTGACCTGGGGTTCTGGCTGGCCGGCGCTTGCCGCTGATCGGACCACGGGAGCCCCGGCCGATTCCTACGGCCGGGGCTCCCTCTCTCAGGAGGCTGTGTTCACCGCCCCCTGATCGCACATGCCTTCTTCGAGCTCCTGGATATCGCGGTCGCCAGGGTAAACGCAGATCCAGCGTGTGGGCTCCTCCTGGTACTCCCAGCTGGATGCGTCAGCCAGGAGATCAGTCAGAGCCTGGCCTGTAACCTCCTCGCCGTTCAGTTCCGCGGGCCACGATCGAGATCGGAACACCTTGATGAACCCGAGCGGCTGCCAGCAAGCGATGAGGCGAGAAAAGCGCGGAACATGCTTTTTCCATCCATCCTCGTCCTCACTCTTCGTCCAGTCGGAGAGGATGGCCCAGAGGTCGGCGGTCTCTGTGCTGTTGATGTAAAGGCAGTACTCGTCGTCCGCCCATTCCTTCACAGTAGCTCCTACTCGTCTAGTGCCGGGTTGCCAGCAAGCGGCACGCGATATGCCTTCTTCCCTTGCTGCACCTTGACATAGGGAGCACGGTGGACGATGTCGCGCAGTTCGTACATTCCCTCGGCGTTCTTGGCACTGTTTCCTGCCTCGAAGATCATCGTTCCGCCAGGGATGCGGATCTTGAAACCACCGCCCGTAGCCGCAGGTGCGGGGTGTCGCTCCTTGCCCTTGAGCAGCGTTTCCAGTTCGTCCGCGGTAGCTCCGCGCAACGACTGAGGGTCGTCCAGGCTTCGAGCTACCTTGGCCGCCTTACTGGCGTCCTTGGCCTTCTCGGCGGCCTTCATCACATCGTCCAGGCGCTCCAGTTGCTTCGGGAACTTCGCGAGGTCGCCGAAGAATGGGATGAAGCCCGCCATGCCGAGGGAGGCGTCCACCGCATCCTTGCCGCGGCAGGGCAGCAGTGCCGGGGGTGAAGTCTGGATGGGGTACCAGACGGCCGCCCCCATTCTGTTCGCTGCACTGCTGGTCGCCGCTGCCCCTATGCAGATGACTTCGGGCACTCAGCGCGACACCTCGGATTGAGCGAGGCAGCCACGCCGCCACCGTCTCGCTTAAACTGAGGCACTCCAGGTCAGGCACTCACGCTGCCTCACCTTCAGCGAGACCGGACAGGTGGAATGCGCACTGTTCCACACCGGCCAGCGTGCTGTGCGAGGCGTCGCTTTGTCCGCGAGCGGGTGCTGGGAGTGTCAAGGGTGCCTCATACCTGTTCCGGTCGCCGGGGCCTGCCCCTTGCTCGATCAATGGGGTGGAACGCTGTGATCTGCAATTTTCCAGTGCGGGTCACTCTTCGGGGTATACCCCGCTCGTGCTCAGCGCCATCTTCACCGGCGCGGCTAGTCGTGTGTCTAAACCGGATGTGATCGTGGTTGCCCTGGGCATTCCACACGAGGGCGGCGGGGTGGAATTTGAGAACGACAGCTTTCACTGGACAAGCGGACGGGGTGGAATTTCCACTCTGCCCAGTGGTGAGCGCAGCGGCCTGGCTCGCTCACCCGTAGCTGGGCAACTCCCTGTGGAACGCCTTCTGGAACCAGGAACCCGACTGGCGTTGTGTCCATGCAGCTGACTCCGTGATTGCTCTGTGTGACGAGACGGCGGGCGAGCGCGCAGCCTTCGTCTCCCCGGACTGAGCGGGCGAGTGATCCTGTAGAACGAGCACTGGCGAAGGGGGTGCGGTGGCAGCGCACGGGAGGAACCACGCATGGCGTTGACGGTGGCACTAGTGGCTGGAGCGGCGGTATGGGGCATGGGCGCGGGCCTGCTGGTGCCGCGCGTGGTGTACCGGTTGTCCGTACCGACAGGGGAGCCGTGGCGGGCCCAGTGTCCTCGTGGCCATGACCTGGTGGGGAGAGCCAGCGGCTGGGTCGGTTCGTTTCGCTGCCCCCATGACGCTGTCCCGTTGGGCCCGCGGGTAGGAGTCATTGCCGCAGCGCTGGCGATGCTCTGTGCGACTCTGGCGGCTGTCACCGGTCGGCGTCCCGAGCTCGCGGTGTGGCTGCTCGTTGCTCCCGTGGGTGTGGTCCTGGCTCTTGTGGACCTTGCGGTGCACCGGCTGCCGCGCCGGTTGACCGTGCCCACCGCAGTGGCGAGTTGGGTGCTGCTGGCAGTGGCGATGGCCCTGCCTGGTCACGCGGGTTCGTGGCCGTGCGCTGTCGCAGGCGGCCTTGCTCTGGGCGGTCTGCTGTTCGTGATGTGTCTGATCAGCCCGGCAGCGATGGGGTTCGGGGACGTGCTGCTCGCGCTGACGGTGGGCGCGGTACTGGGCTGGTATGGATGGCCGGTGCTCTTCGCGGGTGCCCTTCTCGCGTTCACTCTGGCTGCGGTGTTCGGCGTGCTGCGCCGACTGCGGCCGTCCGCCGGGGCACGGCCGCTGATTCCTCTCGGCCCGTTCCTTCTGGCTGGCGCGCTCGCCGGCGTGCTGGTAGCCAGATAACGCAAGGCCCGGCCACCGCATGATGGCCGGGCCGGGTTTTGCGCGGAGTCAGCGGCGCACCGCGTCCAGGCGGCGGATGACCTCCTCGGTCTCGGCCTCCATGGACAGGTCGGCCTCCAGGAGGTACCGGGTGAGCTGCTGGATCGCGGTCTCGAGTTCGTCGTGCGCGCCGAGGGCGGCCAGCGCCTCGAAGCGGTGGCGCCACAGGACCTCGCGCTCGCGGCCGGCGTCCAGACCACGACCGGCGGCCCACAACGCGCCATCTGCATCGCCGGCGTCCAGGCAGCGGGCGGCGAGATCGTCGGCCGCATCGGCCACTGCGGAGATCATGTCCTCGGTCAGAGTCTGGGCCCAGGCGTAGCGGCGCGGTGGGATCCCGGTGAAGGGGCGGCCTCGTACGAGTTCGAGCGCGCGGCGCAACAGCGCGCGGGCCTCGAGTCCATCCTGCTGGGTGGCACGGGCGGTCAGGTCTTGGAATTGCCGCCAGTCGCAGACGACGTTGACCAGGCGGTGCTTGCGGTCGGGCTGCTCGTTGAGCTTGGGGTAGTGCTCGTCGCCGAGCCAGCGCCGTACTTCGCGGACGCGTCCGTTCCTCGTGTTGTTTTCTACGCGGCCGCCGGGCGCGATGACTTCGTCGAGTTCGTGGCGGGTGGCGCCGTCGGGGCGCAGGGCGAGGAAGGCGATCAACTCGGTGGCGACGGTGCGCCGGTTGGACTCGATGTGCCCGTCGGCGCCGTTGACGTCGATGGGGCCGAGCACTCGGACCATGGGTGCGTTCAGCGCGGCCTGGTTCTCCGGCGCGGGCGCAGGGCTGGCGTTGGTCTCAGCCGGCGCCGCGGGTGCAGGTGCGGGTGCGGGTGCTGGGGGAGTCATGGGCTGGCGGGCGTTGACCCGGCTGACGGGCAGCGTGGCAGGCAGCACGGTCCGGCTGGGAGAGGTGGCGTCGTCCTGACGTGCGGTCGGGGCAGGTGCTGCGGCCGCCGGGGCCGGGGGCAGCGGCTCTGTCTTCGGGGATGTGTTGTCGCCGGGGCGGGCCGTGGTGACGGAGCCGGGGGAGTCGTCGTCGAGATCAGGGAGACGGGCCAGTAGCGCTCCCGTCTGCCGTGGGGCGGGGGCCGGTGCCGCGGCCTCCGGCGTTGCAGCTTTGGCGGTGGGTGCGGGCTCGGCCTTGGCCAGTGTGACCGGCGTTGGTGACGGTTCGGGGGCGACGTCTGTCTCCGAGGTGGAGGTCAGTACGGTCTCGATGACGTTGGCGTACTGCTCGTCGGAGAACGCCACCAGCCGGCACGCGAGGTCGGTTCCGGGCACGGCCTGGATCTCGGCGTCGGTGTCGAGGACCCACACCGCCTGGTTGTCCTCGGCTGGGGTGTGCCCGCTGGTGACGATGGCGGTGGCGGTGCGCGGCTCCTGTTGCAAGATTTCGGCGAGCAGTTCGGCGGACTCGGGGTCGGGGCAGGTGTCCAGGTCTGCCAGGACCACCATGGGCCACAGTTCGTCCACCGTGTCCGCGGCTCGCGCGGCACCCAGATCGGTGCTGTTGCTGTTGGACAGTGCCGCACGCTGCTGGCTGTGGTGCTCACGGACGACGTCGGCGGCGTCGGCGAGTGTCGGATGCGGGGTGACGCGCTGGTCGACGAGGGACAGGCCCGGGGCGCTGTCCTCGCCGGCGACCGCGATTTCCAGGTCCGAGCTGAGCGGGGACACGGCCAGGGATGTTCCGAGCGCGCGCAGGACCGGCAGCCGCATCTGGCCGGTGAGGTGCACGGCACCGAACCGTTCCAGGTCGACCAGGAGCAGAGCCTCGTCGGCGTCGTCACCGAGTGCGACCAGCGCCGGGTAGGGGGCGTCCATCTGCCCGCGCAGTTCGGCATCCAACAACTCGCTGGTGTCGGCGGGACACCACCATGCCCGCGGAGCGTTTGTGGTGGCAGTGAACGGGGGCAGGGGGGCGGGCACATCGTCGTCGGCCGGCAGGTGCAGCAGGACGCCCTCGGCGCCCAGCTGGATGGCGGCCAGCGCGGGCAGTGGCTGCTCGGCCTCCGCGCAGTGGTGGGCGAGTGTCCGCAGGGCCGCGTCCAGGAAGCTGACCTCCTCGATGGCGTCCTCGCAGCGCAGGGTGTGCTCGGTCGCGGCGGCGCGTCCGTTGGGCATCGGGATGCGGCGCCCGCGGCGCCGACGGCGCTGTTGCACGGTGCGCCGTCGGCGCAGCATCACCAGGACACCGGCGGCGACGAATCCCCCCGCGCCCAGGGCCATCACCAAGGCCGCCGGGCTCAACTCCTCATCCTGCCCGGTCTCCTGGTCACCGGCCTGCCGCTGGTCACCCGACGGCGCCGACGAGCTGACGGCCGGCTCCGAGGTACGGGGGGCGGAAGGGCTCTGCGTGTCCGCTTCGCTGGGCTTGTCGGTCGGCGTGCCCTGGGAGGGCGCGCCGACGCCCGCCTCCTTGCCCGGCGCCTTGGTGGAGGGGGAGCTGGCCTCTTCCTCTGGTGTGGCCTGGCTCGCGGATGGGCTGGGGTTGGCCTCCTGTCCCGGGGTGCCGGCTTCCCCGTCGCTGGCCCGCGGCGACTCGGACGGTGCAGGCGTGGCAGCACTCCCGTCCGCGCCTTGGTCGCCCTTTGTGCCCTCGTCCTGGTCGGGGTCGGTGGGGGTGTGCTTGCGTGGCGGTGCCGGATCGGCGGCGGCCGCCTGGTCCGGGATGGACAGTTGCTCGCCGGGGTAGATCAGGTCCGGGTTCTCGATCACGTCCTTGTTCGCGTCGACGATCTCCGGGTAGCGGGTCGGGTCGCCGAGTTCCTGTTTCGCGATGTTCCACAGGTTGTCCCCGGACTCCACCCGCAGCTGGGATGTCCCGGCTTCGGGCCGCGAGGCAGCAGTTGTCTGAACGTGCGGGGCGTTCGCCGTCGTCTGCGTGGCGGTGGTGGCGGCCGGAACGTGCAGTGTGGTGCCGGCTGGGATGACGCCGTCGGCAGGGGCCAGCTGTGGGTTGAGGTGCTGCAGTTGCTCGAAGCGGGTGCCGTCGCCCAGCAGTTGCTCGGCCAGCTCCCACCAGGTGGCGTCCGCGCTGACCGTGATCTGCCCGGCCTTTTGTTCGTGCCCGGCGGCTGCGTTTGTCGAGGTGTATGCCGCAGCTTCGTTGGTGTTGGTGCCGCTCGTCTGACCGGGCAGCGCCTGGGCGGTGACCGCTGTCGCGGCGGCGGCTGGGGAGGCGGCGCTGGCGGCTGCGGGGGAAGCCAGGATGATGCTGCCGAGCAGGAAACCGGCGAGCTTCTGCCCGGTGGCCATGCCGGGCAGGTGCGGTGTGGTGCGACGGGCCAGGACTGCGACCGTCTCGACGACAACGGGGACGGTCAGCCACAGCCACAGCACCCAGGCGACGACCGTCATGGCGGACATCAGGCCGGTGCCGTCATCGTCGTGGAAGGCCAGCACGTCCTGCCAGGAACCGATGTCCGGTGCGGAGGTGGGCAGGGTGCCGATGTTCAGCAGCAGGACGGGGACGCCCGCGACGAGCAGGGCGAGGACGACGAGCGCGAACAGGCCGCGGGCCAGGGCCCTGGGCCACGATGTCGCGCGGCTCTTCGTGCGGGGCATCGCGGGTCAGCCTCCAGGAGCGTGCAGCAGGGTGGCGCTGCCGTGGCCGGTGAAGGTCCACGAACGCACGCCGAACAGGGACAGGACATAGGGGCGGAATGTGGTCTGGGCCGTGACGTTGAGACTCTGCCCGTCCTCGGACGTGGTCACGGTGCCCTCGGCCTGCTGGGCGTCGAGGTAACCCTGGGCGGCCGCGGCGGCCGCGTCCGGGTCGATGACGATGGCCTCGCCCGTGATTGCTTCCCCAGGGTCGATGCGCTGGGCACCGGTGCGGGCTGCGGACTGCGCGACGTAGAAGGCATCCGAGCGGGAGTTGAGCGCCATCCCCAGGTCGACGACCATGCCGATGACGAGGAGCCCGATCAGGATGACGCCCGCGTAGAACAGTTCCAGGCCGCCCCGGTCACCGCGCAGCGCTGTACGCCGCACTCTCAACCACGCAGAGACACGTGCCTTCATACGCCCTCATCTCCGCGGCCTTGCCTGCCGGCTTCCGCGATGCGCGCCGCAGGGGCGCGCTGACTGCGGACCGACCAGGTGTCGACCGGCGCGGACTGGGTGCTGGTCAACGTCTTGGACCCACCGATCCCCGGGATGGCGAGCTCGCTGAGCGGAGCGGTGCACGACACGGTCGCAAAGACCTGACCGAACTCGCCGACCCCCGCGCTCAGCGCGCTGGTGTCCACGCTCACGCTGATCTGCGCACAACGGATACCGGAATTGGCCAGACTCGTCTGCGCGGCCTGCTGGGCCTGCGCCTGACCGCTACCGGGGTCCTTGGCCACGGACGCCTCACGGGCAGCAGCACGCGCAGCATCGTTCGCGGCTCCCTCGGCGAGGGCCACCCGGCCGACGCCGATCATCAGCCCGAACAGCATGAGGATCACCGGCACGATGATGACCGTGGTCAGCGCCGCGCCACCGTGGTCCCCCCAGGCGCGGTAGCGTCCTCGTGCCAGAGAGCCCAGGTACCTCCACGCGGCGGTCATGGCCGGAACTTCTCGACAGGCGCCTGCACGGACTGGGAGACGTGGACCCGCCACCCCGGAACCAGCATGATCACATCCCCTTCTACGCGGACGCTCGCCGTGTCCGCTCCCGCGCTCACGTGGATCTGCGCATTGCTCAGGGAACCGCCCATGTCGGCGAGGAACGCGCGGCCGGCCCGCTGTCCCGCGCCCCCCGGAGCGTCGTACAGGCGCTGTGCATCCAGTGCCTGCTGGGCCGCGTGGTGGGCAACGGAACGCCCGTGGAACCAGATGCCGCCCTGGATGAGGGTGAACAGCATCAGGAACGCCAACGGCATGATCATCGACAGTTCCAGCGACAGCGACCCGCGGTCGCTGCGTAGGAGGGCAGCGAGGCGGGAGCGCCAGTGGAGACGGGGGCGGTGAGTCATCGTCAGAAGCCGAGAATCTGGGCAGCCTTCTCAGTGATCTTGGTGGTGGCGGCGGTGTACACCAGACCAACCAGGGTGGCGCCACCCACCAGGACCAGTGCCCATTCCAGGGCGCCGCCGGTGTCGTCGGAGCGGATCAGGCGGATGCGCCAGCGCAGCGCGTCCACGGTACGGGTCAGGCGGTTGTTCAGGAACTGCACGGAGAGCCTCCAAGAGGGTGCGACGAGGAAAGAGTTGGGTCGGTTCAGAAGTTCATAACGCGGATCAGCTGCGGGGCGACGAGGAACAGCGCCATCAGGAAGACGATCGCGAGCGCGGGCAGCCTCATGTTCTCGGTGGCCTCGCCGGCCGCCTTCTTCCGCTCGGCGAACAGGGACTCGCGGGTGCGGACCGCCTGGGCCCGCAACTGGTCGTAGACGGCCGCCTGTTCCTCGCCGGCCAGGCCGAGGGAGGCGCCGATCCGGGCCAGGGCAGGCACCCCGAGCTCGCCGCCGAGCCGGGTGAGGGCATCCCACGGGCTGATCCCGGACAGCGCCGCGTGCTCGACGGCGTCCCGCACGCGGACGGCGGCCGGCCCGTCGCCGGACTTCAGAGCGCGGTCCAGGGCCTCGGGGGCGCCAGCATCGGAGTTGCGGGCCAAAGCGACCCGCTCCAGCAATGAGGCGGTGTAGTAGCTGTACTCCAGGCGCCGCTCCTGCGCCTTGCTCCGGTAGTCCTTGAGCCGTTGCAGCGCGAGGAAGACGGCGAAACCGAGGCCGAGCGCGATCGGGAGGATGAACGGCAGCGACATGCCGCCGAGCGTGAGCAGGAAGACCAGCCACTGCGCGCCGACGAACCCGATCAGCGCATACAGCACGCACTGCCCGAGCAGATGCGCCGGGGTAATCTCCAGGACGGCCAGATCCTGGACGGGCAGCCGGTCGGCGACCGTGGTGGTCGACACCAGCTTGTGGCCCATGCGATCCGTCCACCCCGCGCCGGTGCCGCCAACTTGAGCTCCGGCGGCCTGCGTGCGGCCCAGGACCACATCCAGCGGAATGCGCTTGGGCATGAAGGCGCGCACTGCGAGCGCGCCGGTCAGGGCGATCAGGGCGCCGAGCAGCATGCCGGGCAGTGACAGAGTCATGACTGCACCTCCATCGCGGCGCGTTCCGTGGCCGTGCGCAGGGTGCGCGGTTCGGGCTTCATCGCCGCGACCTTGCGCATCCACCACAGCAGCAGCACGAACAGGGCCCCCATCCCCAGCAGGGCCAGCTGCCCCAGCGCGTTCGCCAGCGGCGCCCAGTAGGCGCCGTTGAGCAGGACGAAGCCGACGACCGCGAGCACGAACAGCGAGACCTTCCGCGTTTCGGCGCGAGCATCGGCACGACGGGCATCAATGTCTTCCACCTCGGCGGCCTGCCGGCGTACCAGCGCGGCCTGTGCGGCGAGCGCGTCGGAGAGGCCTGCGCCGCGTGAGATCACGTGGTCCATGAACAGCTGGGCGATGTCGTCGCCGATCCTCGAGTCGAGGTCGTCGGCGAACAGCCGGTAGGCCTGGCGGGCCGGCATCCCGGACGCCAGGCGCTGGCACAGGACACCGACCGGCCGGCGCAGCAGCGCGGGGACGTTGGTCAGCGACACGATCGCCGTCTCCAGGCTCTTGCCGCCGCTGCGCACGCTGGCCAGCTGGCCCAGCCATTCGGCGAGCGCTTCCAGGCGGGCCACCTCCAGGCGCTCGGAGCCGCCGGGGTAGAGCACGAACGGCAGCCCGGCGATGGCGGCCGCGGCGAGCAGCGCCTGCACCGGCCACCCAGTGATCACCCACATGATGACGCCCACGACGGCCGCCGCGATGAGCAGGAGCCGGTAGTTGTCCCGCCACACCGCAGGCAGCTCGGCCACCGCCTGGCGGGCCTTGTCCGCGAGCGTCGGTTTGCCGCGCCGCCGCGATGCGGACGGTGTCCAGCCGCGCCACCAGGCCACCAGTCCGACGATCCCCAGGGCCACCAGCAGGCCCGCGACCATGCCGAGCGCGGACAGGTACGAACTGCTCACGACGCCACCTGCCCTGCACCGATCAGCGTCAGCGGCGCCCAGGTCCCACGCGGGCGCTGAGCCCGCCAGGTCGCCGGAAAACCGTTGCGGGCCAGCTTCTTGGCCCGGCGCGTGTTCATCGCCGACGTCGTCGGCACCGCGCGCTCCTCACCGATCTCCTCGTTCGGCTGGAACAGATGATTCAGGGAAACACCGCCCCGCTCGCTGATCCCTGCCGTCTCCCACACGTGGGTGACGAACCGGTGCTCACTGCCGCCGACGTCGGTCTCGTCGATCCGGTCCACGTACACGATCAGGTCAATGGCGGCCGCCATGAGCCGGTAGGCGGCACTGTCGTTCAGTCCGGCCTCGGTGAGGGGCACCATGATCCGGTCGACCACGACTTCCGGGTCTTTGGCGTGCAGCGTGCACATCGATCCGGCGCCGCCCATCATCATCGCCTTGAACATCGCCACCGCTTCGGTGCCGCGGACCTCGCCGACCATCACGCGGCTGGCGCGGTAGCGCATCGAGGTCTCCACCAGGGCGCCGAGTGTGACTTCACCCGACGCGTCCTTCTCGCCGTTGCCCTCACGGGAGCGGAACGCGATGGTGTGCGCGTGCTCGCCGTACTCGTCGTAGTTCAGGCGCAGTTCCGGCTCGCCCTCCAGCGTCGCGATCCGTTCCTTGGCGGGCACCTCACGCCCCAGGGCACGCATCAGCGTGGTCTTTCCCGTCGCCATGTCGCCCGCGATGACGATCGATAGGCCTGCCCGCACCGCCGCCTTCAAGAACGCCTGCAGCAGCGTGTCGATGGCCCCCCACTTCACCAGGTCGTCCAGGGTGGCCTTCTCCAGCAGGTGCCGCCGGATCGAGATCACGAGGTTCGGCTCGGTCAGCAGGGTCGCCGCGACCCGGGACCCGTCGGGCAGATCGAATTCGACCTTGCCCGTGGCGTAGGAGAGCAGCCGCTCGCCGTGCCCGGACATGGCGGCCATCTGGTTGACCCACTCCAGGGCCTGCTCGTCGGAGGCGAACGGCGACCGCAGCCGCTGCCGGCCCTGGCCCTGGACGTCGATGAACATCCACGGGCCGTCGATCAGGACGTCCTCCACGCCGGGGCGCTCCAGTACCTGCTGGAGGCTGCCGGCCAGGAAGAACCGGTTGAACAACTCACCGCGCAGCACCGTGATCTGCTCACCGGTCAGCGGGGTGTGCTCGATGGACCACTCCTGGGCCCACTCGGCCACCCGCACCCTGATCTGCGTGCGGACGACCTGCTCCAACGCGGACGCATCCAGCGTCTCGCCCTTGGCCCGCCGTTCCTTCTTGATGGTGTCGACGTCATCAGCCACCTTCTGCCGCAGCGCGCTGATCGTCTCCTGGGGCACTGGCAGCACACCGGCCAGGGACGCGGCCGCACTCACATCAGCCGGCCCCGCCGCCGTGGTCTGCGAGGGGACAGGGTTGTTCGGCCGGGCCGGCTGGCCGGCCGGGTCCTGCTGGCGGCTGCCGTGAGAGTCGGCCAGCAGACTGCCGAGAAGCGTGGCGCCCGGCGACGTGCCGTTGACCGGGTGTCCGTTCCTTACTCGGCGATCAGCCATGGTGCCTCTCCCGCTGTGCGAACTGCTGAACCATCCGTGCTGCCGGCGCAGCTGGTGCGGGCGGAGGGGGTGCTGGAGCCGGTGGCGGTGCGGGGGCAGGAGGGGGCGGCGGCGCAGCCGAAGCCGGGGCGGCGGGCATGGCGCGCATCTGCAGGTGCAGACGACGCTGCTCGGCGTGCTGACGCAGCGGGTCAAGGACCTGACCGGCCGCCCGGATCAGGCGCGAGCCGCGCCCCAGGGCGCGGGGCATCCGGCCGCCGTGGCCGATCCACGTGGCGGAGGCCTCGTCCCACGGAAGTTGCCCCATGACCGGTGTCTCCAGATTGCGCTGCACTTCATCAACCCGGAACTCCGAGCCCAGCAGCAGCAAGCCGAGCGAGCGGGTGCCCGACCCGTGGTGCGTCAGATCGGTATGCAACGCCTGGACTACCGGGTCCGCCAACGCGAGCGAGGCTTCGGTCGCGCGCGTTACCAGCAGGACGACGTCCGCCTCCCGCAGAATCAGGGCGGGGGAGAGGACCGGGTGCAGACGACCGCCCTCCAGGACAACGCGTCCCGCGTCGACGATCACGTCCCACCGCTTCTGCGGGTTCGCATCGGCCCGGCGCAGCACGTGGAGCAGCGGAGGCCAGGTCGAGGTCAGCGATGCCGCCTGCCGCGGGTCCAGCAGGCCGGGCAGCGCGATCCGGTTGTCCGTGTCGTCCATCGGCCAGTACTGCTGGGCGACGGCCGGACCGAAGTCCACGTCCTCTCCGGCGCGAGCCAGGTCGGCCTGCGGCAGCCGGTGCAGCCCGATGTGGCGGTCCAGGCGCTCGCGGCCCGGCCCGCGCGGTACATCGCGCAATAGTCCATGGCGCAAGCTACCGCCGGCCAGGTCGAGTTCAGCCAGCAGGACCGGACGTCGGCTGCCTAGGGCCATCGCCGCGGCCGACGTCGTCACTCCGTCCGACTTCGCCGACACCAACGCAATCAGGGGCATCAGTTACCCCCGTCGGCCAGCGGCTGGCGCACCAGAGTCAGACGCTTGGCCGCCGCCATCGCCGAGAGCCGGGGCCCGTCGGCAGGGGCGACGTTCAGATTGACGAGGAACGTGCCGGTCGCATCCACCCGGCCGACACTGTCCACGGTCGCTTCGACCTGCTCCGGATCCGTCGACTGCACGCTTTTCCCGTCGGGTGTGCCAGCGCTCGAGCCGTCGTCGCCCTGCGGTGAGTCGAGGATTACGGCCAGGACCTTGTCTCCCTTGGCCAGACTGCTATTGCCGGGCGCGAACCCCTTCTTCACCTCGACTCCGACCAACTGCTGGTCAGCACCCAGGCCGCCGCCGCGGCGCAGCTGAGACTGGGTCAGCAGCGAGCCCCGGCGCAGATCCACCGCGGCACGCTGTCCCACCACCGAAGAGCGCTGCGAGGACAGGATTGGCGACAAACCCGGATCTTCGGCGAACGACACCGACTTCACATCCCCGTCAGTAATGGTCTGCCCGGCCTGCACGTCCTTGGCGACGGCGAGCACGTTCACCCGGTCGCCGGCGCGGGCCACCACTACTGCGCCGATCATGGCGCCGAGAAGTGTCACCAGCGCCAGCGAGACGCCCACCGACCACTTCCGGCGTGAGTGGGGTTTCCTCGTACCACGGCTCGGCTCCAGGTCCGGCTGCCGCTGGTCCGGCATCGGCGGCAGGTACGAGGTAGGCGTTGACGTTTCCATCCCAGTCGGGCCCTTCGATCGCGCAGAACTTACTGATTGACGGCCTGCGACTCGACGATGGTTAGTGCCACCTGCGAGTCACGGACCTCGGTCAACTGACCGGTCTCGCCGCCGCCTCCGGCCACCTGCCAGTCGACGGCCCACGTCGCCGTCGCCGTCACCTTGAACGTGCCGCCCGCCGCCGAGTCGGACGCTTCCTTGTAGACGTGGCCGCAGTCGGGCGAGGCCTTCATGCCGTACGACTTCTGGTACACCGAGCCAGGCCCGATGCACGTCACGGTCGTGCCGTCACCCATCGACCACACGATCCGGCTGACCTTTGCCGTCGCGGTCACCGTCACACCGGCCGCCGTTGCCGAAGCCGTGTTCGGCCCGAAGGTGGTCGGCGACTGGTCTACCGCCATCCACACCGGCATCCCGACCAGGCCCTTGCCGTCCGGCCTCGGATTGATGTCAATGTCCGGGCCGTCGAGCTTCATCGAGTCGACGGCCTGTTGGGCCAATTGCGCTGGGTCCACGCCCGCTTGTGGGGCGTCGGCGGACCACACCATTCTCTTCACGGTGTTCAGCGACTTGTCGAAGTGGCAGGTTTGCTCGTAGACGGCACCGTCGCCGGGTTTGTGGCCCTCCCAGTCCATGCTGTCTGCAGGCGGCTGCGGGTCGGCCTTCTTATAGGTG
Organism: Streptomyces sp. NPDC030991; assembly: GCF_055571235.1. Taxonomy (NCBI): domain Bacteria; kingdom Bacillati; phylum Actinomycetota; class Actinomycetes; order Kitasatosporales; family Streptomycetaceae; genus Streptomyces; species Streptomyces sp. NPDC030991. The sequence continues at coordinate 48,306 of NZ_JBVIFR010000031.1, read as the reverse complement.
CAAGTCCAACGGCTCTTCTTGCCCCCGCCGCCGGTGGATTTTGTACCCGTCGCAGAGGCGCCGCCAGCCTGCTTTCCTGGCGAGTCGACCTCGACACGGCAGAAGCGTGAGTTGGAGTTGCATGCCGCTCCCGCGTCCACTGCGGGGCCGTCGGCATACGCATAGCCGGTGACACCGCTGAGGAACGCGGTCATGGCAGAGACGGCCGCAACGGTGCGGCGGCTCAGCATTGGGTGTCCTGCGGCTCGTCCCGGATGACGCGCCATCCTTCGGGCCACTTCTCAACGGTTCCCTTAATCACGTACGTCGTGAGCCTGTTGGACGGCACCGGGAGTGGCTTGCGTGACGTGGCGTTCCGCGCCTTCCAATGAGAGATGTCCAGACAGCTGGAGACCACTACATGTGGAATCTTGCGGTTAAGGTCCGTCGTCGTCGCCCGTGTGTTCTGTGGCGTGACACTGCCGGTGTAGATGACGCCGTTCATGTGCATCTGCTTGATGTCGCCCTCGGCCTGGGCGAGGGCGGCCGATGCGGCGTACTTCTCCAGCGGCTTGGCGGTTCCTTTCGGGTCTGCGTAAATCTTCACCGTCTCGCGCCAGTACGCGTCGTACGTGGCAACGGCGTCCTTCTTGGCCTGTTCCGTGGGGTCGAGCGGAGCGGGCGACGCGCTGCTGCGAGTGGGGTTCGGCGATGGCTTGGTCTCAGTGTCCTTGCCGTCGTCCGAACTGCAAGCGGCCAGGGCAAGGATGGAGCAGCCCGCGAGCGCCGTGCCGATAAGTCGATTCCGACTGCGAAGCCGGATATTGCCGGGCCTTGTGGTTGGCGTCATTGGGCCTCCCCGTTCTCCTTGACCGCTGTATCCGTGGCTTGTCGCGTATAGCGCTGAGTGATGGTGCAGCCGGTGTACACGAGATGTATGGGCCCCCTGCGCATATGCCACCGTACGCAAACTTTGCTCAACAGCACAGCCAGTAATGGCACTTCACGAAGCCGTGACCGTGTAAATACAGTCCAAAGGGACACATCGGCCGATTCGCTATGGGGTGTCTCCGGGTTTAGTCAGTTCTTCAGGTCGCCCGTATAGATGATGCTGTCGGCATGCGGGTTGACGACTTTGAAGCTGACCGGGCGCTTAATCCGTTTCCCGAAGGTGGCGCTGTGCGCGCATGCCTTGCTTTCACGTGAACTCCCGCATGGGGTACTGCTTCGGGCAGTGTTCGCGGTCGCTGAGCCAGGCGAGATGGCGGGTATGCGCGCGCAGCGCGATCAGCTCGGTCACCAGGGGCGATGGCAAGGACATGGCATCCACGGCGGGAGAGCAGGCATGCCTGCCCCACGGCGCTGGGACGGCTGGCTCGGGGCGGTGGAAGAGGTGCGCAGCGTCTCAAGCACGGGTGTCTACGGTGGGGTTGAGGAAGGCGTCGGTGGGGGTGGTGTCGCCGGACAGTGGGGTCATGACTGGCGCGAAGGGTCCTTTGGCCTGCAGGAGCTGCAGGGTGGTGGCACCGGCGGTGAGCTGGCCGACGCGGGGGTCGGCGGCCGCGAGGGCGCGCAGGTCCTGGATCCGGTTTGCCAGGACGCGGTCGGAGGCGCCGGCCAGGACGATGAGCAGGCGCGGGTAGGCGGGGTAGTGGTCGCGCCAGGCCTCGCGGGTGCTGCGGTGTCCGCGGAACCCGCTGGTGTTGGGGGTGTAGGTCTGGTAGCGGGCGTAGGCGGCGAGCTTGGCGGCGAGGCGGGTGGTCTGCATGGTGGCCCGGTCAACCTCGATGAAGAAGCTGAGCATGCGCCGCCGCCCGTTTTCGGTGGTGTGGGTGTAGCGCAGGACGGCGTCCGGGATCATGAACGCGTCGTCGGCGCCGCGGGATTCGCCGTCGCGGATCCGGTGGGCGATTTCGGGCTCCCAGTCCAGGGGGGAGCATTCGTGGCCGAGGCGGCGTGCCCAGTCGACGAACGCGACGCCGCTGTCGACGACGGTGAGGGTGTGGTCCTGCAGCTGGGAGGCTGCGGTCTGCGGGGTGATGCGGTAGCCGCGGTGGGTGATGGTCGGGTCGTGGGCGACGGCATCGGCGCCACGCGCGGTGACGTACCACAGCAGCTCGGACCGCCCGCGTCGTGTGCTGCGCCGAGTGATGGCGTCGACCAGGCCGTCGGCGCGCATCAGCTTGAGCTGCTGGCGCAGGTAGACGGGCCGCTGTGCGTGGGGGGTGAACAGGCGGTGGAGCTGGCCGGTGGAGACCAGCCGGTGCTGGTAGAGGACGGGCAGCAGGTGTTGCCCGAGGCGGGACAGACCACGCGTGGGGCGGGGGAGGGGAATGCTTTCGGTGGAGGCGGTCAGGGTCATCAGGCGACCTCGCTCTCGTTGTCGGTCCAGCAGGCGTCGTCGGATTCAGCGGCCGTGTCCTCGGCCTCGTGTTCGGGAGCGGGGAACAGTGGGTTGCGGGTGAGTTCGTCGAGGATCCGGTCGTTGAGGCCTGGCTTCTTCCCGTCATGGCTGCCGTCGAGGGCGAGCAGAATCTCGCGTAGGGTGCGGCGCTGCTGCGTGGTGTCCATGGCCGCTTCCAGTTCGCCGAGGCGCTCGGGGTGGTGGTAGTCGGCGAAGACTTCATGCACGGGCACGCCTGCGACCTGGAAGGTGGCAGTGGGCGAGCCCTTGAGAGTGGCGCGGACGGCATAGTGCCATTTCGGCTGGTTCATCAGCGTTTCCGCGTCTGCGCCCGGGAGGCGTTTGGAGAGGAACGCGGCTTCGTCGGTGTCGGCGGCCGCTGCCGTGAGCAGGGACTGGTTCTGCATCAGGGCCAGGCGGGTCTCTTCGGAGAGCCTCATCGCCATCTGGGTCATCCCCATCAGCCGCACCTCGTACTTGCGCAGCTGCTCGAGGATCGCGGCGATGTAGCCGCGGGCGGCCCCGTCGATGGCCTTGAGCTCGTCGGCGAACGCGAACATCGTGGCCAGCAGAGTGGGGTCGACGCCTTCGCGGGAGTGTCCGGCCCTGAACAGGTCGAACATCAGCAGACTGGTGATGATCTGGTCCCCGCTGCCCGTGCCGGAACAGCGCAGCAGCACGATCTGACGCTGATCCATCGCCCGGCGCACGTCGTAGGTGGAGCGCGGCTGTCCGAGGAAGGCGCGCAAGGAGGTGGAGGTGGCGAGCTGCTCGATGGTCTGGGTGACCACTGGCACCGCGCTGCCTTCGTACTGGGGGAAGGTGGTGCGCCACCACTGCCGCATCGGCAGCGGCATCTGGGAGAGCACTCTGTCGCGCCATTCCTCGTCGGTGAGCAGGCGGGTGATCGTGAACAGGGTGGGCTGCAGGTCGGGGCGGCCCTGGCGGCACATGCGGTAGGCGAGATGCGCCAGGACCTCGACGGCGTGCGACAGGATGCCCTTGGCGCGCGGAGCGCCATCACCCCAGCCCTGGGCTGCGGACAGGCCCGCGACCACAGCACCGATGACGTCCTGCACGTCTTCAGGCGCGCGGTCTTCCATCGACAGGGGGTTCCATGCACCGATCTTTGCGGCGGGCTTCTTGACACTCAAATCGATCAGATGTACGCGCCCGATCACCCTGGGATGCGTCAGATACGGCAGGGCCCGCTTGATCGCCTGGCCGTGGGGGTCGAGGAACCAGATGCCGAGCCCGCCGTAGGCGAGGGCGATGGCCTGCAGCAACGCCAACTCGCTCTTTCCGAAGCCGGATTTGCCGAACGAGGCACCGAACAGGACCTCTGCCTGCGGCAGGCAGGCGAGCCGGGTCCGCCCATCCGCCTCGGTGACCAGCCCCAGCGGAACCATGCCGGGCTGCCCGGTCCAGGTCGGCAACGCACGCGGAGCCGGCGCGAGCATCCCGCCGGTGCGCACCACGTTCTGTGCCGTGCAGTGAATGTTCGCCGGCCGAAGCAGCGCGGCGAGTTCGTCGCTGGTGAGCCACTGCCGGCGAGCGGGCGCGAACTCACCGCTCGCATAGCGGCGGTCGAAGGAGCGCCGCCGCCACCACACACTGCTGTAAGGGCGCCAGCCGGTGCGGCGCGGACCGACCGGCCGCCACCAGTTCTCCCCGCCCCAGGCATCCATCACGGCCATCACCTGGTGCAGTCGGGCCTGCGCCCGTGCCGGGTGCGTACCAGTGACCCGGACCAGGATCTGCACGGCGAACACCTGGGCATCCGCACCGGGCAAGAACTTGCCCACTCCGTCAGCCAGATCCGTCTGCCGGGGCAACGGCTTGAAGGTGTTCTTGGAGGCGGTGAGGGGTTTACCTCCATTAAGGCCCTCGATCAGCGTCGACATCACCGGCCCGCCACGCCTGCCCGCCCCGAGTGACTCTCCATATGCGGACGGGCCGCGCTGCTCGGCCTTGCGGACCAGGCGCCGCCTCCAGGCGGCCACCCGCCGGCTCGCCACCGGCACCACGTCCACGACCAGCTCGGCCTGCTCTCCGCGCTCGGCGTCGATCTGTGCGACGGCGTGGGCGAGGATCTGCAGCGGGTCCGGATCCGATGCGGCCGGGGTCAGGCGCTTGTGATCCGGGCGCGCCAGGACCAGCTCAGCTCGTGCCACATACCGGGCCGGGCCCGGGGCCGCTGCCTGTGAAGTGGCGGGCGGTTCCTCCTGTGCCCCGTGCTTGGTCAACGACACCGGTCGGGCCGCTTCGGGCCTCGGGAGCGGGGGAGCGTCGGGAAAGGTGATGTGCTTGGCCGGTGCCTGGCGGCGAGGGCTTGGGGTTCGGACCTGGACACCGGGCAGGGACGGCAGCCGCATCAGCGCGGCCGACGTCGCCGGCCCCTCCAAACGCAGGGACAGCTGCCCGTGCTCATTGCTGCCGTGCCGCAGCCGCATCCCCTGAGCCCGCCGCGGGGTCCACTCGGTGGTCTGCGAGGCGCGCGTGAGCCGGGCTGCGTGCGGAGCCATGTCGGAGGACGACGGCTCGAAACTCTGCGACGGCACCAGCTCGACGACCGCCCGCTTCTGCAGGAGACGTCGTGCCCGTCGCCGCCACCGCAACGACCCCGCCCCGGCCACCAGCACACCGAGGACACCAGCCCAGCCTGCCCACCAGACAATCTCCTCCAGCAGCGGGCTCCAGGCGAACACGTCAACGGGAACGACGGAGGACAGTACGGAGGCGACGATGTCGAACATCAGCAGCCGCCCTGCGAGAGGCGAAACCACGGTGTACGCCACCGCTCCTGCCTAGTGCGGGGGATGAACACCCGGCGTGCGGCAGCGCGCCACACCTGTCGCGCGCCCAGGCCGCCGAGCCCCATCACCAGCAGCGGAACCCACGGCCAGCCGCGGTGCTCGGCCGCTGCCTGCGCCGCCGAACCTCCTATGAATGGCAGGTTGTTGAGGTCGCCGCCCCACCACCAGCCGCGGACGCAGCCCAGGGCGAAGACGATGCCTGCAAGCCAGCCACAGCCCTCCACCAGCACGCCCACAACTGCATCTCGCGGAGAGGAGACGTTACTTGTGGTCTTCACCGGCACTCCCGTCAGCATCGGGCGGCCGGTTGCCGCCCTCTCACCCCCCAAAGGAGCGCCAGGGCGCAAAACGTGACCGGTTGAAGCAGAGAATTTTCGATCGGGGGCCCACGCCTCCCCGAACTGCTGTGACCAGGAGGCGTACGGGCGCGGAGAGGCGCCTGGAGGCAGAGGCACGGAGAGCGGGGCGTACGGGAAGGCGGGGGACCGACTTCGGAACAGCGCGCTGGGCTGGTGGCTGCGTGATCAGCTGCCGTGGTATGAGGACCCGCCGCGCCCAGAGCCGTCCGGCGCACTGCCGCTGCCGGACGCCTTGTGGAATCTGTCAGGTCCTGGCGGTAACCCGTACTGCCGTCACCGCGGAGCCCTCGCCCTTTACCGGCCGACATGCGCCCTGACCTGGCGCGCCCCCTGCGCCGCCGCATCACGAGCCGACCGCTCGTCCACCTTGTGACCGACAGCCTTTCAAGATCACGTCGACCGGTCGGCCGGGTTGCCTCCGCGGCAGGAGGCAGACTGCTGCGTATACGTAGGCGTATACTTGCCTCATGTCTGACGCGATGATCAGAGTGCCCGCCGAGGTCCGCGACCGCCTGGCGGTGCTTGCTGAATCCCGGGGAACGTCGATCCGCACGCTCGTGCAGGAGTTCGCCGAGTCCACACTGACGCAAGAAGAACGTCAGGAGCGTGCTGAGCGCACGCGCGCCTACCTCGCAGAACACTTCGGCACTGAGGTGAGTGACGAGGAGAGCGCTGCCATGGGCGCACGCCTGCGTGCGGCATTTTCCGGTGCGAGCGGCGCGGCTGCGTGATCCTTCACCACCTGGTGCTGGATGCGCCGACCCTGCTCGCGCTCACCGGAAACCGGCAAGTCTCCGCTCTCATCCACCGAGCCCACTATGAGACGGAAACCCGTCTGTGGGTGCCGGCCCTGTCGGTCCTTGAGGCCGACAGGCAATACCGGGGGATGGCCGAGCACGTGGGACAGCTGGAGGTCCTGCACATTGCCGACCTCGACTACCCCGCGGTGCTCGCGACGGCCGCGCTGATCCAGGACGGCGTTGCCGCAGGTGTCGCCGCCGCCATCCACGCGGCGCGGCACCTTCCTGACTGGGATGCAGACGCGCTGATCGCCACCGTGGAGCCGAAGGCGTACGCCGGGCGCGGTGTCCCCGTGTTCGACCTCAACCGCTGACGCGACGCTCTCCCGTTGCGCGGCCTGAACCGTCATTGCTCTGGCTGTGCGGGGGCAGCCTCGGCAGAGACGCGCAGCATCCGCGGTGATCAGTCCTTGTAGGTGACGTGGACGTGGTCGTAGTGACCACCGGTGACTGTGTGCACGTTGCCGAGGCCGTGATCGTAGGGTCGGCCCCAGCCTTTCTCGTCCTGTGAGTGGTTGATGCTCCAGATGCGTCCCTGCCAGATCACGTACTGCACGTGCAGGAGGCGGGCGTTATTGCGCAACCAGGCGGCAAGTGCCCAGCCCTGGGCCAGGGCGGTGCCGGAGGCGCGGGTGCCCAGGGTGCCGGGTGTGTAGTCGCAGGCCCGGCCCAGGGGGTGTTCGCCGCCCTCGGTACGTGAGCTCTGGCAGCCGATACCGCCGTGCCAGCGTGGCCACTTCTTGAGGATTTCTGTGTATCCGTGGGCTGTTGCGCCGGTCAGGCAGTGCCCGCCGGAAGGGTCGGGATACGAGCAAGCGCTCGCGCCGCCCTGGTAGGGGGTGGGTGGGCCGGGCACGGTGACGGCGATGGGTACAGGACCGTCGCTGCCGGCGTTGCCGAGCGTGGCCCCGGCCTGGTCGTACTGGTGCACGTACTGCAGCACTTCGTCGGCGTACCAGTCGGCGTGGTTGTAGCGCAGGGCCGCCTTGCGAAGCTGCGCGTCGTCGCTGAGGTCGCTGGAGCCGCTGCCGCACAGGTAGACGGCGGCGCCCAGCGTCGCGTCGAAGGCGTTGTGCGGGTCTTTCACCTTGTCGCCGTTGCCGTCCTGGCCGGTGGCGCCTGCCCAGGTGGAGGGCAGGAACTGCATCGGCCCCACAGCCCGGTCGTAGGAGGTATCACCGTCCCACCGGCCGCCGTCAGTGTCGGTGAAGGAACTCGTGTTGCCGCCGGCACCGGATCCGTTGAGCCGCGCGCCGATGATGCGGGGGGTGATCACCCCGCTGTCGGCGACGTGCCGGCCCGCCGCATGATTGGACTCGACCTTCCCGAACCCTGCGAGCACGGACCAGCGCATCCCTTTGCACCTGGGGCGCAGCTGGGTGATGCGGGAGGCAGCGTTGGCGTAGGCCGACAGCATCACGGGAGGGATTCCCTTCACCGAGGACGGTGCCGCTGTGGCCCCGGCCCCGGTGGCGTAGGCGGCCTGCCGGTTGTTCTCTTCTTCGTCGGCGGCGATCGCGCCGGTGATCGCTATGAAGGCCGTGATGCACAGCAGCACCGGCATGACGGCGGTGACGGCGCCGAACGCGAGCCATCGTTTCGTGTTCTGGTTCACGCCTGTTCCTCGTCGTCGCGCCGAGGCGGCGGGTCGAAGAGGGACCGGCCCCTCGGGCGCTGAGGTGGGTCTGTGCGTCGCGGACGCGGGCGAGGTCGGGGAGCGCGGGCAGGGGGCGCCGAAGCGACGTCCGCAGCGGGCTGCGGGCTGGGGGCGGGTCGATGTGCACGGACGGTGTCAGTGTTCATCCGGTACAGCCGTTGACGCAGGGCCTGCTGCTGCGAGGAGGCAGCGGGTTGGCCCGGCATCGGTCGCGGTGCCCGGCGTACGGGCCGGCGCACCGCAACAGCTGCCGGGGCGGGGGCGGCCGGGGGCCGGGGCGGTGTCGGGCGGCCGGGGGAGGTGGGAATGCGGTGTACCGCAGTGCGCGCAGGTGTGCGCGGGCGCGGGACGGGCGGCAGGCCGCGGTGCATCCGGATCCGGTTGGAGGCCCAGCGGCCGCCGATGTTGTTCCAGTAGGTCTGGCCGAAGGAGCGGGCGGCGGGCAGCTGGCGGATGACGGGCTGGGCGATGCGGGAGCGCAGTTGTGCTGCGGAGCGGGCCAGGTTGCCGGGCGCAGCCTTCAGACCGGCACCGGCGGCGCGGGCGGCCTGCGGCAGGTAGACCGGCGCTCCCACGGAGTACTTGAGGCCGAACTTGCCCGCCCCGTATGCAGCCTTCGCCGAGCCAACAACCGCTTTGCCCGCGCCGTTGGCCAGGGCCGCAGTGCCGCGAACGGCGGTGCGGGTGCCGAGCCGTCCTGCCAGCGCGGTACTGCCCCGCCCGCCCAGCGCGGTGAGCGAGCCGGATCCGCCGGCTGCGGCACCGCCGGCTGCTGCGCCACCGGTCGCGGCGATGGCGCCGATCATCAGTGCGGTGGTGGCCAGGGTCGAGGCGAGGGAGCGTTTGCGGCCCGCGCTCTGGTCCATCGTGACCGGGCCGCGGCCGCCGAGCGGGCTGTTGCCCAGACGTGAACGGGCCGAGGAGGCCCAGGCCTTGGAGCGCTTGGTGATCCGCTTGCGGAAGAAGAATGCGCCGATCACCGTGACATCGACGGCCACGAACTGCGCGGGAAGGCCACCCTCCTTGCTGAAGTTCGCACCCAGCACGGCGGTGACGGCCTGGACGGCGATCGCGAGTCCGACGACCAGGGTGATGAGTATGCCCAGCAGGCGCAGGATGCTGGTGGCGCGCTCCCACATCCAGGCCCGGCCCGCGCCCGGCATGATGCCGGCGGCGAGGGCTGCCTTGGCCAGGATGGCCTCCAGGCCGAGGCGGACCTCGGTGGACAGGTAGGCGCAGGCGGTGGCGGTGAGCAGGATCGTCATCAGCAGGGCGGCGATGAAGATGAAGAAGGCGCCGCCGACCTTGTCCCATCCGGCCTTCTTGGCTTCACCGGCGTCCTTGACGCAGGCCTTCTCGAAGTCGTCGCCGGGGTTCATGCCGAGCATGTCGTTGGCGACGTAGTCGATGGCCTTGTCGCTGATGGCGTCCTTGATGTCGCCGACCACGCCGGGGACGATGTCCCACGCACTCGGCACCTTGTTGATCGTGTCCTTGACGCCGTCGACCTTCTCGTTGAAGAAGGCCTGCTCGACGCGGGATTCACTGTAGAGGGCGGTGCATTTCTTGCTGGGCAACTGCTGGTTGTAGGAGAGCAGGAACGCGGGCTTGACGACGAAAGCGTCCACGACGCCGTCCGTGACCGTCTGGGTGAGTTCCTTGGTCTTGGCCTCGGTGAGCGTGGCCGTGCCGGTGAGGGCCTTCTCGTGGCCGGTCGTGATCGCGTACACGGCGATGCCCAGTTCGCGGACCTTGCCGACGGCGCCTCCGTGATCACCGAGCAGGAGCTGGGGCGGGGCGGCGAGGGTGGACACGGCGAGCGCGGAGATCATGGTGGAGGCGAACAGCTCACCCCACCCACGCGAGGTGCGGCCGAAGGTGATGTTCCAGAATGCGACGGCGCCGGAGAATGCCATCATCACGCCGGGCAGACCGAGCTGCACGATCGTCTGGCTGTACAGGGAGTCGGAGAGGGCCAGGGCCGGTTTGAGGAAGATCCGGGCCAGCGACCACTGCAGTGCCCAGGTGATGATCCAGCACCCGAACGCCACCGTCCATTTGGTGGCCTCGAACAGGCCCTGGGTCATCGCGGACTGGATCTGCCCGACCGGGTTGGTCACTCCGCCCGCATCCGACTCGATCCGGTAGGCCGAGACGGGAAGGTCATTGCTGTCGGTGACCTCGAAGGCATTGAGGACACCGCCGTCACCGTGCCTGTCCTTGTACTCCTGGACCTTCTTGCGCATTTCGCGGCGCAGCTTCTCCTGCTGCGTCGTCTTCTTGTCCTTCGCCGAGGGCTCCTTTTTGCCGGCTGCAGCCTTGCCCTTGGCTGTGTCCGCGTTCCCCTTCCCGTCGCCGCCCTTCGGCGCGGTAGGACGGACGGATTCTGGGGGCAGCAGACCGGGTGCCGTGGGCTCCAGGCCAGGCTCGTACCTCGGGAACGACGCTGACGGGGACGGCGTGGGCGCCGGATCTGCGGGAGCTGCACCCGCGTGAGGTGCGAGCAGCATCACCGCGGCCAGTACCGCGGTGACGAGCAGCAGCCCCCCCGCCGCCAGCCGGCGCATCGCGGCAGCCCGGTTCAGTCCCCGCCGCAAGGTCATGCCGTCACCGCCTCCTGCGCGGCCGCGCCTTCGCTGCTGAGGCTGGCGTCGGCCGGGTTATGTTCGGGGTCGGAGTGGATGACGTCGCTCAGCGTCGGATCGAGGGGCATCTGTACGCGCATCGCGCCGATCCGCCCGAACAGGTCCCGCACCAGGCACTCGCCGGAGCGCTGTGCCTGCACTGTCTCCGACTCATCGAGCGGAGAGAGATGGGTGGTGACCATCTCCAGCAGCTCGGTGTCGTTCGGGTCGAGGTCGAGGAAGTCCAGGCCGCGCCGGGCGAGTTCCTTGTTGGTCTGGCGGAACAGGTGCCGGCGCGGGATCAGGCCGCGCACGATCCGCCCGGTTTCGGTGTTGGGCCCGATGTCCTCGGGATCATGGGAGCCGACGAGGACGCCGGCATTGTGCTTACGGCCGTCTCGCAGGAGCTCCAGCAGCAGGTCCAGGCCTTCGGGCGCGGAGGTGAGCCACCAGCATTCGTCCCACACGACCTGGCAGAACTCGGCTTCATGGCGCGGGTCGAAGCTGATGTGCCGGCAGATCGTCGCGATCAGATACAGCGCCGCCCGGCCGAACACCTTCTCCGGGGAGAGCCGCTCGAAGTGCCCGGGCTCCAGCTCCCACTTCTTGGGCAGCGCGAGCTGGGCGACGGAGAATACGACGGAGTCGGCGTCGGTGTCGATGACCGGCAGAGTCTCGTCGAAGATGGTGCGCGCGATGTCGCGGCGGGCGTGCATGTTCAGCTTGCGGGCCAGCGACCGGCAGGCCGCATCACCCTCGCGTACCCCGCGCTCGGTCAGGTGCGCCATCAAGGCGCGCATGCTTGGTGCCTTGCCGGCCAGGACGTGGGCGACCGCTTCCGAGAGGACGTCGCCTGTCTCGTCCATGGGCTGAATACCCAGCAGCATGTGCAGGAAGGATTCGCAGCGCCGCTGGGCCTCGGACAGGTTGACCGGCTCGGTGCCGCGCTGCTGGGTGAACACGCGCAGCGGGTCCAGGCTCACGGTGGCGCTGCTGTCGGTGCTGATCAGCTCGGTGCGGCCGGGGCAGGCCTTGGTGAACCGCAGCCACTCCTGCTTGGGAGTGCGGTCCACGATCACAGCGCGGCCGCGGCTGTCCGGCACTCCTGCCTTGCGGCCTGCGGCGAGTGTCCAGTAGACGGCGCACTTCATCGCGTAGGATTTGCCGCCGCCGAGCTCGCCGAGGAACGCCGCCGACGCCGACGTGCGCTTCTTCGGCCCGCGCGTGAAGTCCATCAGTACCGGCCGCGCACCCCCGCCGGTCAGCTGCCACCCGTACAACGGGCCCCGCTCATCGCCGAGCTCGGTGGCCGCCCATGGGCCGGCCATGCAGAAGTCCCGGGCGAGCAGGTACTGCGCGTAGGAGGCCATTGCCTGCGGGGTGCGGGCGCCCGGCAGCATCCCGTGGAAGAGGTGTTCCTGATCACCGAGGGGTCGGTCCAGGGTGTAGTCGTCGCCGCCGAACTCGGAGGTCAGCACCTGGGCCCGCTGCTCTGCTTCCTGCGGACTGGCGCCCCACACACAGAAGGCGACCATGGCCCGCACGTCAACCTCTCCCTTGGATGCGGTCAGCCGCTCCCGGTTCTCCGCCAGCGCATCGGCGGCCTTGCCGATCGCGGCAGGCGCCCCGGCAGGGTCGTCGGCCCACTCCTCGGGCTGCCCGGCCAGGTCACGCGCCTTGCGACGAGTCTTGGCCTCTGCGTCTGCACCCGGTGTGACAGACATTCGCACGACCCAGTCGACGGGGAAGTCGAAGGTGTCCAGCGAGGCCAGGTACTCAGACCCCGGGAACCGGAACGCCTCCGGCATCTCCGAGAGCGTCAGAAAGCTCTGGTAGGACGCCCCGTGCTCGGTGGCCACCTCGAGCCAGCGGCGCTTGAAGATTCCCGCGCCGCGGCGCTCATCCTCGTCCGCGAGCCGGCCGTCGATCGCTCCTTCGGTGAGCACGCTCTGGCCGAGCGCGGCCACCGTGCGGGCACGGTTCACCACGCCGCGCGAAGCGTCGGGGGTGGGCAGCAGCGGTTCGAGGACTCCGCGGCGCGCGGAGTGGCCGTAGATCCACAGGATCTCGGCCTCGCTCGCCGGCCGGGCCGACACTGTGCCCGGCCACGTCGCCGCCATCCGCGCCGCCTGCCGCACGCGGCGGTCCTCTTCCTTGCCGCTGATCGGCGCGGGCAGCAGCCCGAACTGCAGGGCGATCTCCGCCCTGGCTGCACCCGCCATGTCCGCGAGACGCTGACGGCGGTCCGCGGCGGGCAGCGGGACGGCGAGCCAGTCGGTACGCCCGGTCAGCTCCAGTCCTTCGAGGGTGTCCAGGACGCGGTGGGCGACCTGGGTGTAGCGGTCACTGGCCGCCATGTCGATGTTCTCGGTCATCGCCCGGACCACCGCGCGAGGGTCGACCTGCGGGCACAGCGAGAGCCACATCGACTCCCCGACCAGCTTCTTCACCAGCGCCTCGAGCGCCTTCAAACGGCGCAGCTTCGCGGTCCTACTGGCGTGCACCTGGTCGACGCCCTGGACGCGGTAGAGCGCGTAGACCGTGCCGTGCACGCTCCACACGACGTTCCCGGCCACATGCCGGATCGGCATCTTCACGACTGCTCTCCTTGCTCAGCGATGGTGGTCGCCTTGGTGATGCGACGGGCCTGCGGGCCATGCGCCTGCAGATGCATGGCCACGGCGCTCGTGCCGGGGGCGAGAAGACCGGGCAGGACAGCGGCCTGGGCGTCGGTGAGCGGCAGCAGGTCAGACTGAGGCGCAGGGGTGGATGCGGTCATTGCTGCCTCGATGTGTGTGCGCGGTGGGTGGCGAGCTGGGCGAGTGCGCTGGCCGCAGTGGAAGTGACCGCTGTGGCAGCGGCCGCAGCGCGTGGTGACGTCCGCCCCGTTCCCGTCCCCGTCAGCGGCAGGTCCGTGGCGGGGACGGAAGCGGCCGCGACAGGGAGCGTTTGGCCGGCCAAGCGGCGCGGCGGGGCGAGCTCGGTGAACGTGACGGTGCCGGACAGCGGTTGGGTAGCGATCCGCCGCAGCTGTCGTCCGCGCAGGCGGGGCCGCTGCCCGCCCGCGAGCAGCCCCAGAGTGCTGGCCATCGCGGCGAACGGGCTGCGGCCGTCGATGTGCAGTCGCCGCACCAGCAGCGAGGAGAGATACGGCAGCAGGACCAGCGCGGCGAGGTTGAACAGCCCGAACGTCGCCCACAGGGCGGGCACCATCACCAGGAGCAGCACCAGGGCACCGAAGGTCACGCCCATGGTGATGAACTGCGGCACGCTGTAGGGACCACCCCACAGGCGGCGCCCCTCCCACTGCCCGATCATGCTGGGATGCCGGCGGGCCTTGGTGTAGCAACGGCCGACCAGGAACTCTGCCTCGGTGGTGCTCATGAGCGCTGTCCGACCAGGTTGATGACGGCCGGCGCGGCGGCGAGCGCAGGTTCAGGGATGTCGACGACGCGGACGACAGCTGAGTCCAGGCCGACGGTGTGGTCCTTCTTGAGTTCCTCGGCGGCCTTGCTGCTGAGGACGGTCTGGGAAGCGATGACGCCCATGACGATCGCGCCGCCGACCGCGGCGACACCGGCCTTGAGCATGGAGCGGGTCGCAGCCCAGGTCGCAGCGATGCTGCCCACGTAGATGATGCCGAGGACGACAACGGTCAGCAGTGTCTTGACGTCCTTGCCCAGGCCGGTCCAGTCCTCGAGGAGACCGGCCGCAGCCAACGGAGTGGAGTGCATGAAAGTGCTCCTTACTGAGCGGGTGCGCTGGACGGCGACGTGGCCGGCGCAGGAACGTCCGGCAGGGTGATCTGAGGGGTGGTGTCCAGGGCTGCGACCTCCCACCGGCCATCACGGCCGGCCAAGGTGAGTGCGTAGGACAGCGGGAGGGCGACGCCATCGAGGCGGGCAGCCTTCACGTCGACGACCAGACGCAGTCGCTCCCGCCCGGCCGGAGCGCCGATCCGCCCGTCTCCGTCGCTGTCCTGGAACGCGGTTTCCGCCGCAATCTGGGTGACGACCGCCGACCGGTACGGAGCAGGTCGCACGGGGGAAAGCCGTGTGCCGGGGGAGAGATAGCGGCCGAGCTCACCATTGCCGGACAGATACGAGGCGAAGAATGCGCTGAGCGTGTCCACGGCCGGATCCGAGGCCTGCGCCGAAAGCGCAGCCCCATAGGCGAGTTCAGCTTGCGGGTCCTTGCCGGCGGGCGCGGCAACCTCGGCGGGCAAGGCGAGAGCCGACAGCGGCCCACCCTCCCGGTCAGCTTCGACGGGAACCTGGAAGAACCGCTGACGAATCCCTGACGGTCCCTCGGCCGCAGCCGCACCGTCTCCCGCAGCCTTCGGCGGTGCTGGTTCCAAGACGCGGGCGGCGACAGTCACCGACCAGTAGCGACCCGGCGCCACTTCCTTCACCCGCACGGCAGCGATCTGCCCGACCTGCACGGCGTCGGGCTTGCCACCCAGCTCAAGACTGGTGGCGCGCGGATAGAACGCGGCAACCTCGTCCTGAGATCCCTCGCCGGCACGCAAGAACGCGGCAACGTACATTTCCGCGAACCCGCCCGGCCCGGCTGAGTCCTGCCCGGCGGCCTGCACGATGGCTGCGGGGTGCCCGTCCGCGGCAGGCTGGGACACGAGCGCCCACCCGCCCAGGACCGGGCCCGCGATCAACAGTCCCCAGGCCAGACGCCGCACGATGTTCGTCGCCATGGCCACAGAGCCGGTCGACGGCGACGTCCACCACCCGCCCTGCTCCTCCAGCACCTGATCCGGCTCGACGACGTCGACGGCCTCGCGGCTGCGGCGCCTCACGAGGCCGCCTCCTGCCACGTGCGCAACTGCCGCTGCTGCTCGGCTGCATCCAGCCGGGCGAACCGGTCGAACGCATCGCGTGCCGGACCGATCTCGGACAGATAGGCCCGTGCGATCCGGGCGGTCTGCTCCGTGAACGGCAGCGTCTCCAACAGAGCGACCAACTGCTTGACCCTGCGCCGGGCCGTCGCGAGCAGATCGAGATCCGCCTGCCCGACCAGCGCCGACGCCGGGGGCGCTGTGCGCGTCATCGTCACGGTCTCCTCCTCAACTCCAGAAGTCCGGCGGGCCTGTTGCCGCCGTACACCCCCCAAAGGAGCCGCAACCCGCAAAACGTGACCGGCGAAGTCGGACCAATTTCCACACCCCGCATCACGCTGCGGCCACCCACTCAGCAGCCACCGGACGCAACCACCCGATAGCCCGCGACCGGCGCTTGCGCGCCGCCGGCGTCCTCGCTTCTGTACGCCCCTGCTCTTCCCGGACCACGTCCACCACCGTGCGGGCGTGCTCCACCTGCAGACAGCCGCGGTCGATACCCCACGCCAGCAGCGCCACCAGTTCCCCCTCGGCGCTCTCCGGCGCGCAAACCTCATCAACGACGGCAACACGATGGGCCCGGCCCTGCTCGATCAACAGGTTCCGCGCCACCTCATCGGCGACGTCCTCCGTCGCACCCGCGACATCCCCAAAAACATCCAGCCGCACTTCGCACGCCTCGTCACTCCCGAGCTCGCGGCTCGCCTGATGCAGCGTTTCCAGCAGCAGCGTGGAGGCGGCCTTGCTCCGGCGGTGCAGCGGGAACGTGCGCACCACGACGTACAGACAGCCGATGACGACCTGGGCGACGTCGTCGAACTCACGGGCCGAGGTGAGCAAGGACTGGGTGAGCCTCACCATCCCCGGCACCATCGCCTGCACCACTACCCGCGCGGCCAGCTGGGCCTGCTCCCCCTCACCAGCGGCCAGCCCAAGCAGCCCGCGCAGCCACCGGTCATCAGCCCCTCCACCACGCAGCGCACCGACGAGCTCGCCCAAGTCGTGCGACAGCTCTCCCTCGCAGGCGACCCCGGCCTGCTCCATCCAGGCAGGCACGAGAGCACCCACCGCCGGGTCGGCACACACCATCGCCCATTCGGCGTCCAGCCCCGCGAACACCCGCTGCTCAGCTCCCACGACACGACCCCTTTCAAGTACGTGTCGTGGACTCTCCTCAGCCGCACTGCCCCGCCGAATACCCCAATCACCCAAATGCCCAGGTCAGACTTGCCCAAAGAGTGACCCACGCTCAAACACAGTGACCCGCAGCCCACACACCCCCGTGCGCGCATCCCGTAACGCCCCTCCGAGCGGCCGAAGCACTGACAGCCGCAGCACCACCACCACCACGCCGCGCGCTGCGGAGCATCGACCGAACACTGCGGAACGACCGCCTCCCATGGAACGCGGCGCGCGGAACTACGCCGAGTGCTGCGCGAGGGAGGGAGCCCCGCCCGTTCCACACAATCCAGAGCCGAACTGACCGCACGCGTGCCACGGCCGCCCAGGCGTGCGCAGACGCGTCACGGGCGACGTTGCGCAGTACCCCAAACAGTGACCCAGGATGGAAAACCGCAGGTCCAGCCGTTCCACCCCGAGTGGAACGGTCGGACCTGCTGCGACAGCACTCGCCACTGCCCGACCCACATCAAAGCGCCGACCCACCAGACAGGGACCTCTGGTTGGGCGGAATGGGCCGCTGACCGGAGCGCGGGCCACTGGCAAGAGTGCCCCGGCCGCGCCACGCATTCCAGCGCCCCGGGCCAGTGACCGGGCAACAGGGACGAGCGGCACCAAGAACGTTCCCCGCACAGCAACAGCGGGACTTCCCCATCCGATTTCCCGTTGATGGCTCCTGGACCGCTCGGGGGGCACAGTGCCACGACCCGACGGTGGTTCTACTGGTCGGCATGAACGGCCCGGACGTCACAAGCCGGCGTAGGAGTCGGGAATAGGGAAGCGAGCAGGAACTGGCTGTGACGTTGTCCAGCGGCTCCGGCAGGACGTCTTCCAGCGGCCCCAGTTGATGAAGTGCCGGCGTGCAAGAGCGCAACGGCAGTGGAGGCCGCAGCGGTGGCGAACGCCTCGACGTCGATGAAGCGGCACCCGGTGATGTCAGCCGAGCAACTTCGGCTGACAAGGGCCCAGAGCCCTGCGCTGAAGGCCGGTTGCCTTCCCGTGTTGCCTTCCCGTATTGCTTCCCCGTGTTGCCTTCCCCTGTTGCCATGGCTGTGTTGCCTAATGGCAGCCTGCCGCTGAGAGACAGAGTGAGACTCAGCCCAGGTGGGAGGGGGCCGGGGTACTGTCCGCCAACGCCGACACCTCTCTCTTGTCTACCAAGAGAGAGGATTTCTCTTTCTCCTCGCGGAACTGTTCAAACGCCGGGTGCGCTGTAGACGCTCCCTCTTGCTCCACCTCTGCTCCCATAGCAACAGCTGAGCGAGGCAGGCCGCACGCCGGGCGACTGGCTGCCTCTGAAAGGAGCTTCGGGCAGATCGGCCAGAAGAGGCCTCGCCCTTGCCTGCCGGGGAGGGCCGCGTGTCTGCGCGGACAGCAATAGGCTGCACTGACTCCTCAAGACTCTTGAGGAGTCACCGCTCGTGCAGCGCGCCGGCCAGGGTGCCGGCGACTTCTCCGATGACCGTGCCGATGGTGCCGGGCAGCAGGAGTGCCTGTGCGACGTCGGCGAGTGCGGACTGCAACTGCTGGGAGAGGGATTCGCCGAACTTGCGGGCCAGCCCGCCGCGGCGCAGGTACTCATCGAGGGGCTCGCCGGGATAATTCGTCTCCCAGTAGCGGCGCAGCGCGATGTCGAAGGCAGGCAGCGGGTGCCCGAGCTCGGCGAGCGCGAGGCGCAGGGTGAGCACGAGCTGCTCGATGTCGGCGCCGGCCGAGCGGGCCAGGTCGATGCGTACCGGCACGAGCCGCACTCCCGGCCAGGCGGCTTCACCCCACTGTTCGGGTCGCCCGATACCGGCGAGCGAGGTCTCGATCTTGCTGGCGAGCGGTGCGGCCGTCAGGGCAGCCAGCTCGACGCGTTGCCCTTCCCTCCTCCGCCGTACGAGGACTTCTTCCAAAGACACTGCGGCGTCTCCCTAGGGTTCCGAGGAGACGCCGCAGATGCGAGCGAGGGGCTTAGTCGTCGCTCTTGAGGTCGGTGACAAAGCGGTTCCACGCGGTGGGAGTGAAGAAGAGTACGGGGCCCGTCGGCACCTTGCTGTCCCGTACCGGAACGGTGTGGGGGAGCCGCGCGGACTCCGGCGCCGCGGGGGGTGCCTGAGCGCGGGGCCCGTGAGGGCCCGGAGGCGGCGGTCAGCCCCTGGCGTCCTGCGCCCTCGTCATCGTGCGCGGTTCGCCGTCCGAGCGAGCCGTGCGCCGATCGGGCGCGGCGAAGGGGCCGACGGCCGGGTCGGTAGGACCGCTCGACCGGAGCCAGACCTGTGGTCGATCCATCGCGCCCAGCAGGCAAGATTCCGCGACCTCCGCCGGCCGGTCGAAGCCACCCCTGCCCAACACCCCAACACCCCGCCGCCCGCGTGGCGCAACAGGCCAAGCGCTCGCACCCCCGCCTCGCCATGCGCACGCAGTACTACCGAGCGGCAAGGAGTGGAAACGTCTCCGCCGCAGCCTTGAGGAGGACGCCGAGAAGGAAGATGGGCACGGTCGGTGCTAGCGGGCCGGGCGGGAGACGCCGGAGTCGTAGGCGCCGATGCCGCGCCGCTGGATCACGCCGCCGGGGATGACCTTCGCGGTCGACGGCAGCTCGGGAACCTTCCGCTTGGCCTGCTGTGTCTGGTCACCGCCGATGAGGTGCCGGTTGTCGAGCAGGGCCTCGCAGTCCTGATCGGCGACATCCTCGTAAGGCCGTCGGCACGACCCGCGGTACACCTCAAGCGCGTCGACGCGAGTGCCCTGCACGGTCGTGAACGAGCCGCGAAAGTCGGCGAGCTTCGCTACACGGTCTTCGACCTTGATCTCTGCTGCGACGATCCAGACGTGCGCGAAGGACTCCTCCGGCTCCTCGATGACGGCTGTCGGCCCAGTGACTTCCTGCGGCAGGGCAAAGAGGTCAGCGAAGGGTTCGAATTCCAGTTGATCGCGGACTGCTGGAGTCGAGGTCGGCACAGTGTGGTTCCTCCCGGCGGCTATACATCAGATCGCGGCCCACCGTCAACGGCTGGCCTCGCTCTATGGACGGACCCACCTCGCCAGGCGTTACACCCTCAGCCGATCTGTGTCCCGCCCTGGCCCTCGGGGGAGCGAAGGAACTCTCGCGCGCCGCGCAGGCGGGTCCGCAAGGACCGCTGCGTCGTATGACTGTCGAGGCGCACATCTAGAGCGCCGGGAACTGTGCTCTCTGCCCGTCGGCCGGCTGGCAGACGGGATGCGTCGAGGCCGTCGCGGCGCGCGATGAGAATGCCGAGCTCGTGACGACTCAGGGCGTCGGTTCCAGCGGCATGATGAAGCCCTGCGGCGCCACTCAATGCCAGCTCCAGCAGCGCGGCGGCCAGGTCTGTGACGTGGACGGGGCACCGGATGTCGTCGGTGAACAGGGCGCCGTCGAGCGTGCCCGCGGCGAGCTGGTGGACCAGGTGCTCGTGCACAGAACGGCCGTGTCCGATGGTCAGCGACGTGCGGACGACGGCGGCCTTCGGGTGCACGGCGAGAACCCCGGTCTCGGCAGCGGCCTTGGCCGCGCCGTAGGGGGTGATGGGGTCGGGAGAACACGACTCGTCGTAGTGGACGCGGTCGGCGCCGGAGAACACCGCGTCGGTAGACACGTGTACCAGGCCGATTCCGTGCTTGGCGGCGGTGATGGCGAGGTAGAGCGGGCCTTCGGCTGTGACCGCCCAGTTGGCCCGGCCGCTCGATGCGTTGATGACGACGCTCGGGGTCACCTCGGACATGACCGTGTCCAGGCGCCCCGGGTCGCGCAGATCGAGGTGGCGCCATGAGGCTGGGTGGGCTTCCCCCCGCTCGTTAGCGTACGTCGCGACTGCCGAGTAGCGTGCGGCACCCGCCTGTCGAACCAGCTCGGATCCCAGGAAGCCGCTGCCACCGACGACCAGAATTGTCATGTGCGTAACCGTAGTCCCACGGGCCGCGTGGCAAAGGCGGCCACTCCGGTGTGGGAGCGACGCCTTCCTCGTCCGTCGGACGTGCAGGGCTATGAGGTCTGCGGCTTCCAGACGTACCGGACATCCGGCTCGCGCTCGTCATTGCGCTTCCCGTCGGTGCGTTCGGCCTCGGCGAAGCCGTGCCGCTCGTAGAAGCGTCGCGCCGGGGTGTTGACCTGGAAGGTCCACAGCGACAGGCCGTCCGGCTGCTGTTGCTTGGCCAAGTCCACGAAGCGGTCGCCGAGGCCTCGCCCGCGCCAGTCCGGTTCGAGGTAGAGCTGCTTTAGTTCTCGGCCGTTGAGGACCAGCAGCCCCACCACCTTGTCCTCCGTGACGGCCACCCAGGTCTCGTACTGCGGCACGAGCACGCGGGCGAACCAGTCCCGTACGTCCGCCGCGTCGTGCGCGCAGCGCACAGTGGGCAAGGCGGCGGCGTAGGAGTGCAGCCACACGTCGGCTGCCGCACGGGCGTCAGCGTCCACAGCACGGCGAAACAACGCGTCATTGCCGGTCATGACCCGATCCTCTACTTCCCGGGGCGTCCAAGCTGGTGGACGGTCCAGTCCGCAGCCCGCCACGGCTCGGGATCGAGGGCGGTGCGGCAATCAACCAGAAGGGCGTTGGCCGGTCGGCCGACCAAGGCCTGGGGGTCGGCCTGCCGGTACTCGGGCCACTCGGTGGCCAGGACGACGATGTCGGCACCATCGAGGGATGCGGCCAGGTCGTCGGTATAGTCCAGCTCCGGGTTGCGGACCATCGCCGTGGGTACGGCCTGCGGGTCGTGCACGGTGACGATCCCGCCGGCCTGTTGGAGCGCTTGAGACAGGGCCAGAGCCGGGGACTCGCGCACGTCGTTGGTGCCCGGCTTGAACGCGGCACCCCACACGGTGATCCGGGCGCCGCTGATGGGCCGCTCGCCCAGGGCGCGGGTGATGAGTCCGAGGGCGACGTCGGTGCGCCGCTCGTTGATCACCTCTGCGGCCCGCAGGAGGGAAGCGGCGTCGTCGGCGCCGAGGGCCCGCGCGGAGGCGGTGAAGGCGCGCACGTCCTTGGGCAAGCACCCGCCGCCGTAGCCGATGCCTGGCTGCATTCCGCCGCCGCCGATCCGCGGGTCGATGCCGAGAATGTTCACGATCTGAGCGACATCTCCGCCGGCGGCCTCGCACATGTCGGCGACGGCGTTGATGTAGCTGATCTTCATGCCGAGGAAGGTGTTCGCGGCGCCCTTGGCCAGTTCGGCGGTCTGCGGGTCAGTGATGAAAATGGGGACGCCTGCGTCGATGATTCCGGCGTACACGGCGCGGATCGCCTTCTCGCCCTCCGCGGTGGTAACGCCCGCGATGAGACGGTCGGGGCGCAGGGTGTCCTCCACGGCGTGGCCCTCGCGCAGGAACTCCGGGTTCCACACGACCTCCACGCGATCCCCGGCCGGGGCGAGACGCTGGGCGAGGGCGGTGACCTGGATGGTAGTGCCGACGGTGACCGTGCTTTTGCCGACGATGGTGCACGCCTGATCGAGGTGGGGGGCAAGCTGGCGGATCGCACCGAAGACCTGCGCCGTGTCGTACGAGCGGCCGTCGGCGTCGATGGGGGTGCCGACGCCGATGAAGTGCAGCTCGGCGAAGGAGGCGGCTTCGCTGATGTCGGTGGTGAACCGAAGACGCCCGCTTGCGGTGTGGCGGGCGAGGAGGCCCGGCAGCCCGATCTCATAGATGGGGCACTCGCCGGCGTTGAGCCGATCGACTTTGGTCTGGTCAACATCCACGCCGATGACCTCATGGCCGAGTTCGGCCATCGCCGCCGCGTGCGGGATGCCGAGGTGTCCGCAGCCGATCACGGAAACGCGCATTGCAGGTCGTCCTTGTCTGGTCGGGGGGCCTACCGAACTCGGTTGGCCCCCCGCACGCTATCGGTTGTGCACAGGGCCCAAGTCGGGTCCGTTGTATGTTCGTTGGGGTGTTCGAGCAACGCGGTCCAGGAGTGTGCGCTCAGGCTGCGGCTTCCACTACGTCGGCCAAGGCGGCGACCAGGAACGCAGTGTCGTCATCCGTGGAGATCAGCGGCGGCGCGACGACCAGCCCTTCACTCCTGGGGTCGCCCGCGCCGGTGAAGGGGTAGAAGAACACGCCCCGTTCTTCGGCGGCCTCCATTACGGGCCAGAGCATCCCAGCGGCCACCTCCACGCCGTAGAGGAATCCGAGCCCGCGTACGTCCTTGACCGGGCCGACGCCCTTCAGCGCCTTCAAACCTTGGCCGAGGCGCTGGCCGCGCTCGTCGAGAGCGAGGAGGTCGATGGCCTCCAGCTCGTCCAGGACGCCCAAGCACGCGGCGGCCATGAGCGGATGGGTGGCCATGGTGCCCATCGCAGGCAGCGGGTCGGCATGTTGCTCCCGCAGCCACCGGACCGCGGCGGGGGACACCAGCACCGCGCCGACGCTTGTATATCCGGCACCCAGCCCCTTGGAGAGGACCACGATGTCGGGCTCGCAGCCCTCCCAGTGCTGGCTTGCGAGCGGGGTGCCGGTACGCCACATCCCGGTCAGCACCTCGTCGTGGAGCACGAGTACGTCCCGCTCCTGACATATGTCCGCCACCCGCCGGAGGTAGCCGTCAGGTGGGACGAAGGCGCCGCCCGTGGTCCCGTTGACGGGCTCGATGAGCACTGCGGCCACGTTTTCGGGCCCGCGGCGGTCGATCTCCTGCGCGATCTCATCGGCGCACGAGGCATCGCAGCCGCGGCCCGCATGGGGGTGCGTCGGCGGGTAGGGCGCTGGGAAGCCGGGGCCGAGGTCCAGCGCGTCTTCCGGGCGGGGCCTGCGGGCCTCATTGCCCGCAAGGGCGAGGGTCAGTGCCGACATCCCGTGGTAGCTCAGCGTCGAGGTGAGGATGTCCCCGCGCCGCTTCCCGTCGCGCGCTCGGGTGATGCTGCGCGCCAAACCGATGGCGACCTCAACGCCCAAGGTCCCGCACGTCGTCAGCGCCACGTAGTCGTCCGGTCGGCCCACGGCGCGGCACAGACGATCCATCAGCTCCATTTGGATGTGGGGCCGGACGACAGCGGCACCACCGAAGGAGTAGCGGAAGAACTGCCGCTCGATCCGAGCGTGAACCTTGGGGCTGCTCTGGCCGATGTTGGTGCAAAGCAGCCCGCTCGATCCATCGAACATGCGGGCACCGCTGGCCAGGTGCAGCCACGGCCCGTCCGTCCCCACGACCTCGAAGTCGGGCAGCGGCCGGGAGGACGCGAGGAGCCGCTGACGTTGGAACACATATCGATCCACTTGGAAGATTCCCTTCTCGGGGGGTGCTCACGGGTGGGGCCGCGCACGAGCGCGGTGCGCGGCCCCGGAGAACCGTTCGGTCAGGCGGCAGCCTGGGCGACGGGGAAGTTCACGCCGAGCTGGTGGCACAGCTCGATGAGCGTGGGGATGGCCTCGGCCTTCACGATCACGTCACCGTCCTGCGGGCCCTCCAGCGGGTAGGGCATGTACTTGCCGAACTCCTCCAGGCCCTCGGTGTCGATGTAGAAGACCTTCATGCCGCGCTCACGGGCCCGCTTCTGAACTGACCGCCGGTCGGCGTGCAGGCCGATGACCAGCAGCGCCTTGGCCTCGGGGTGGAACGGCACGGGCGGAATCTTCTGGTCGTAGCGGCGCACGAAGCACTCTTTGAGTCCGGCCCGCGCGGCGAGCAGGTCGAAGTTGTGCTGGAGCACGGGGCCGACGAAGTGTCCGGCGTCGTGGAGGGCCTTGAGCGCGTGGTGGGCGGCCGTGGGTTCGGCGAGGAAGCTGACGCGGAACATCGTGACCAGCTCGTCGACCTTCGCCGTGGCGTTGAGCAGCATCTGCCGCACGAGCGTGTCCTTCTGCGGGCTCAGGACGAACGGGTGCGTCTGCTTCATGACGTTGTCGGTCCGCTCGGTGACCCGGTACGCCTGGTGCAGGAAGTGCAGCGGTGGCACCCCGGCTTCCACGCTCGTGCCGCAGCCGATCTCGACTTGGAACGGCAGGTAGTTCTTCAGCTCGCTCAGGTCGTCGGCGTAGGTCGGGTTGCCGCGCTCATCCTTGATGCGGGTGCCGCCCGCAAGGACGTTCCACGGCATCTGTCGCACGTTGCGCGTCACCTTGAAGTCCTCGGAGAGGAACACGATGTCGAGCGAGCAGAACCCGGCCGGAGTCTTCCGCGAGGCCCGCTCGTCCTGCGGGTGCGTGTCGTACGGGGTGACGGTGACCCGCAGGTCGCCCTTTGACCAAGTGTCGTCATCCAACTGCCGCCAGCCGCCTTCGATGAGCCAGAAGCGGACGTTGCTGCGGTACTCGTCGATTTCGGCCTTCGGGCCGAGCACCGACGTGTACAGGTACAGGTCGGCCAGGACGAGGCGCGGTACGGGGAACGTGTAGTCGATGTCGTACCGGTAGCGGTAGTGCACGATGCGGCGGCGGCCGTGTTCGTCTTCGGTCCAACCGGACTGCACTGCGTTGGCCGGGTCCTGCGTCCGACGCCAGATTCCCTCTTCGATCGCCCGGGGCCGCTCATGGCCGGTCCCGGCGAAGTGCTTGTACCAGGCTGCTTCCTGGTTCTCGTCGAGCTGTTCGATCACGGGGTAGGGAAGAAACACCTCGTCCTCCAAGGTCTGGGGATGACGTTTGCTGGGCCCCGGACGGGCGTGGCTGCCATTTCCGCTTCGGCGGGGAGGCCAGTTGGATGCGCGGTCGCTTGGCCGCGCCCGTCCGGGAGGTGGTGCCCGCCCCTCCCCTGCGCGGTGGGTGAGCCAGGGACAGGCCCAGCAGCAGAGGAGGGGCGGGGGTATGGGGGGTGTGGTGGTGCTAGTCGAGAACACCATCGGCACGACGGTCGCAGTGATCGCTTAGCAGGGCACGCAAACGCCTTGCAGAGACTGCAAAGCGACGTTTCGAACCGGGAGTTACCTGCTTGCGGACGGGCGAGGGTGACCGCCCGGTTTTCGCCGCTTCACGCCGGCCTCTGCGAGGCTCAGCCAGACGAAGCCGTACGAGCGGCCGGACTCGGCGGCGAGACGGTAGATCGATCTGCCGAGCTTGTACCGTCTCACCAACTCGGCGGTGACCGCTGCCCGCTGATCGGGGGCGAGTTTTACGCGCGGTGGTGGCCAGTCGAATGTGTCAGACACCTGCTTTGATCTCCTCTGCGAGATTGACGACCGTGACGCCGCGCAGTTCGCGTACGAGCTGGGACCCCAATAGCCAGGGCGTGTGTTGCCGGGCTGAGTACGGCAGCGGCGCGTCCACGTACTCCGGGCTCACCTTCTGAGGTGTGGGACGGGCGAAGCCGTTGTCCTCGAAGGGCGTGCCAATGACTCCGTACAGCTTGGGCACCCGAGACCGCAGGGCGACGGCGCCGTTCCTCAGCAGATGGCCGCATTGCTCGATCGCAACGACGGCGTGCTCCAGGCAGACCGGAGGCTGCCAGGTCTGGTGGCCTTCGAACCAGTTGGTCGATGTGGCGCTGAGGGGCGGAGGTGCGAGAAAGAGCCACCCCAGGGAAGTCCGGCTCGAAGGCCCGCGACATCCCTGGCACAACAGGTACTCCATGCACTCCCATTGACGGGCCGGCAGCACGTGACTCCACCGCGGCCTACCGCAAGCTCCCGGGTTCTGAGAGAAGCGGCTCCACAGCACACCTCGCCCGTCACGGTCCCCGGCCACCTCGTCCGTGTAGTAGAGGCCGCCGTTCTTCCAGTGGCGCGGCCTTGAGGCCAGCCTCGCCACGAAGTCGGGTTCCTCGCCTTCCTGAGCGGTGATGTACGGCACGAAGGCGGGGGTCCGGGCCTCCGTGCCGTTCACGTCGGGACGCCTGTCAGGGACCGGTGCGGCGCAACGACGGTGCCGTTCGGCAGCAGCTCGCCAGTGTCCTCGAAGAGAAGGACGCCGTTGCACAGCAGGGTCCAACCCTGTTCCGGGTGGCAAACCCTGGGGGCCGCGGCATCCCGGTCGGGGGCCCAAGCCGGAGGGCAGGGTGGCTCGTGCGTGCACATAGGGAGGGTCCTTTCGCTGGGGCACGGCCTGCGCTCGACTTGCCAGCGCTGCTCAGACATCGGCGGTCCCCGCATCGGTCTCAGAGCTAGCGGCGCTGAGGAAGGCCAGGAACACGCCGCGCATGTGGAGGTAGTCAAGTAACTGCTCGTACTCGTCGTCGTCGGCGGCGAGGCCTAAGCGGTTGGCAGTGAGGATGCCGATGGCGAAACCAGTGGTGGCGTACCGGCAAGCAGCTCCGAACCCCGGCCGCTGGCTGATGGACGTGGTCCTTCCGAGGTCGGCGAAGGTGTTGGCGGAGACCTGCCAGTCCATCCGTCGGGCGTAAGCGTCGATGCGGGCGATCTGCTCGCGCCGCTCGCCCTCGGGCCCCACGAAGACGTAGGTCGCCACACGTACGGGCCTGCCGCGCTGGACTGCGTCGTGGATGGCGCTCGCCATGAACTCCCGGCGCCTCTCATCGAGGCGGAATGCTCTGGTGGGGCGTTCGTCGCCTCCTAGGGCCGGTAGGCCGGTGTGTTCGATCACGTGGTTCCTCGCGGTCGGCCTGCCGCCGGGCGGGGGATGGTGCCCGGCGGCAGGGGTTGGAGTCGCGCGCGACGGAGGCGTGTGAGGAGCAGCGCCGCCGCGCGCGGGGATTAGGAGATGGTTCGCAGGACGGAACCGAGGAGCGCTTCGTGAGGAGGCGGACCGGGCTGCCACTGGTTGAGGAGGTCACGCAGGGGCTGCGGGGGGACCAGACGGTCCCCGCGGCACGGTCGACGCCAGTAGGGTCCGGGCGGATCGGTCTGAGCGAGCGGAGGGAGAGCGAGCTGGTTCGGCCGGCCGAGACAGGTGGCGTACCGGTGGGGCTCCCAGCAGTCGCTGGTGCCCGGCGGGACGAGCCAGATGAGCCACGCCCGCCCGGGGTCCTCGATGACCGGCCCGCAGGCATCCGGGGCGTCAACGGCGGTCTTCTGAATCTCGTCCATCACCGTCATGAGGCCGTACGCACTCGGACCGCTCGCTGTGACGACGATGTCGAAGAGGCCGCCACCCAGCGGGAGTTGCAGGGCCCCGCCGTGCTTGAGAGTCATTAGGTTGCGAATGCGCTCGGCCAGCGTTCCCATGTCCGGCGCCACATCGGCCTGTGACACCTGGAAGGCCGCGGGAGTGAACGCCACCTCTTGGGCCGGGGGGAGCTGTTGGTGCGGATCGATCTCCCGCCGAGTGAGCTGCGTCGGCGCGTTCACGCGGACACCTCCGTGACCCCCGGGAGGAGCGCCTGCACGGTCTTGCCGATCGCCCTACCGCTCTGGTCTGTGAGACGGCAGTAGGACAGTCGGGCACCGAGCTGGCGCACCCACCACAGGCCACGGCCTCGCGAGGCCTCAGCTCCCGGAGCCCATGTGACCGCCTCGGCCCAGTTCGGGAAATCGGCTTGGGTGTCATCGACCTCGATGAGCAGGGTGTTGTCCTCGGAAATGAGTAAGCGGACGGGGATCATGTGGCGTTCTTCCACGTCGGTGTGCATGACCACGTTGTCAACGATCGTGCCGAGGACCCGGCTCGCCGCCTCGATGTCGCCGGACCATCGTCCGACAGCCAGGAGAGCACGAGCGCGGAGCCGCGCGTTCGCGCCGGCCCCGTCCTGGGCGGTGAACCTGCCGTTCCAGGCGTACCAGGGCTCGATCGGAACACGGAACGGAATGGGGCTCACGTTATGTACGGGCCGGCTGTCGGCCAGGGTGAGAGTGGGGCGAGCCGCCACAGTGGGGGCCGCGAGTTGCAAGGGTGAGGTCACGGGGGACTCCCAAAATCAGATTGTGCTTGGACGTGCACTCTCAGCAAGGGTGCTGATCAGAGTGGCCCTGCATGGGGTGCCATCGCCATGTCACCGGGGTGCCATCTACGCGGCCGTCTGGCGGCCATCGGTCATCTGGCGGCCAGCCAAGTGCCATCTCCCTCGCATGTGTTGCACTAGAAGGCGGCGGCGGTATCCCCTTCGAACGAAGGGATCGATCCGCAGGCGAGCCGCCGACGGGCCAGTGCTCGACGACTGGGGGACGACGTGAGTGCACTACCCGAGACGCTGCTGAAGCAGCTCTGCGACGCCCGGAACATGGGCTATCCAGAGTTCAGTGAACTGTTCGATGACACCGCCGATGAGGTGGTCGGCAAGGGCGTCAATAACCCGACCTGTAGCGAGCGGACTTACCGCCGCTGGCGTGGAGGTCAGGTACAGGTCACGTCACTGTCCCCGGACACCTGCCGCGTGCTGAAGGCGATGTTCAACAAGGAGGCGACAGCCTTACTCGCTCCTCCGCCGCAGCCCGCAGATCCCCAGGTACCCGCGTTCGACCTGGAGCAAGAGATCAACATGATGGCACGCGAAGCACAAGACGACGCCAGCGCGACCGCCGCTGCATCCGTCTCAGACATCAGCCTGGACCAATTCACCGACGACGTTGTAGCCCTCGCGCACGCGTACGCCTCGATCTCACCGATCGAAGCCTTCCACCGCGGCCGGCTCCTCCAAGAACAGCTCACGGAACTGCGTGACCGTACGCAGATCCCGACCCAGCAGCAGCGCCTGCTCGAACTCACAGGCCAAACCGTCGCCCTCCTCGCGTCGGCGGCCTTCGACCTCGGGGCCTTCGACGGCGCCCGCCGCCTGGCCCGTACGGCACACCTGTACGGCGAAAGCGCCCGCTTCGAGCCCTTGCAGGCATTCTCCGACGGCATCCTCGCCTACATCGCCTACTTCACCGGCATGCCGCGCGAGGCCGTCAACAAAGCCCGTCGCGCTCAGACGTACGGCGGACTCGGAGATGTCGCCCGTCGGCGCCTGCTTGCGATCGAGGCGCGCGCGCACGGCTACCTCGGCGACGTGGACTCAGCGCTCCGCGTTCTGCGGAATTCTGAGGAGATCGACAACGGACAGCGCGACGACCTCCACGACCTCGTCGGAGGGGAGTTCTCGTTCCCCGCAGAACGCCTGGCGATGTCCAGCAGCTCCACCGCGCTCCTGATCCACGACGGAGATCATGCCGAGCAGTCCGCCCGGCTCGCTCTCAACCTCCTGAACAGCCTGCCGCAGGAAGCACGCTCCCCCCACGTCCTTGGAAGCGCCGCCGCGGATCTGGCCATGGCCCGGCTCCTCGTGAACGACGTGGAGGGCGCGTCCGCCGCACTCGACCCGGTCTGGGACATTCCAGCCAACCAGCGTGTCACCGGCATCCTCAACCGCACTGGGCAGATCCAGCACTACCTCACGCAGCAGTCGTTCCGCGGGGCTTCGCTTCCCCAGCAGCTCCGGGATCGCGTGGAGGAGTTCACCCGGACCGCCAGCACCCACCAGCTCAGCAGCCGCTCCGCGCTGCTCCAGTTGGAAGGCTGAGCGCCGGTCAAGCCAGAGAGGCGAGGACCTTTGCCTCCTTCTCCGGCGCAATCCCGTGCTCCGCCCACCGCGGGTGGTCCACGGGTCGCCCGTCCGCAGCAAGCCAAGCCCACGTGTCACGGATCGACTCCACGATCGGCCTGCACCGCAGACCGGCGGCGACCGCCCGACTGGAGTCGACGGACCAGACGCCGGCGTGCGTGCGCCACAGAGGCAACTCGGTCCACTGCTTGACGTCGTGCTCGATCAGGACGCCTGGTTCCACCCATACGGGCTTGCCTGCACCACCGGTGACGGACAGGCACTCGCTGAGGAAGTCGGCGAAGGTGATGCCCTCGGGGTGGGTGACGTTGTAGCCTCCGCTCGTATCGCTTCTTGCCTGGTCGAGAGTAAAGGCCGCCACGTCCCGAACGTCGACAGGCTGAATGCGCTGTTCTTGAGGCGCGGGCGCCAGAATCTTCCCGCCTCGCTTCGCCCGGGTAAGCCACCATGGGAGCCTGCCGACATACTCGCCGGGGCCGAGAATCACGCCCGGCCGCAGGAACACCGCGGAGTCACCGAACATTTCGGTCACAGCCTGCTCCCCGCCAGCCTTCTGGAAGCCGTACACGGTAGGGCTACCGTCCTCGCCGGTGTGCCCGTACGAGTCATCCGCATCCGCAGGGCAGTCAAGCAGCAGCGAGACGTCGGTGAGCGGGTGGTGGGGCCAGTCCTGGTAGACGGATACGGTGGAGATGTGCACCCAGCGGTGGGCCGCCTCGTGGAGCATGGTGGCCGCCAGGAGCACGTCGCGGGGAGGGAAGTCGGAACTCGACGTGTCGATCACGGCGTCCCACGGGCCGTGTTGGGCGAGGCGCTGAAGGTCTTCTCGAACGGTGCGGTCACCGTGCACCGCGGCGACGCCTTCAACGTCATGGCCGGAGCGTCCGCGATTGAAGGTCGTCACCGCCCACCCGCGAGCGAGGGCGTCCTGCGCAACTGCGCGGCCCAGGAACCAACTTCCGCCAAGCACGAGGATTCTCATGCCCGCGATCCTGCCCTGTCGGGTCGGCTTGACGGAAGACGGTCAGCCGTCGTCCTCCTGCGCGCGAGCTACCGCGGCGTGCGCGGGGCCGCCGTACAGCGGCACCGCATTGAGCGGGTCGCGCGTCCCGACACCGTGGCGGCGGTCATACACCGTGTCCGCGGTATGGGAGCCGTCCGCCCACCGGCCGGCCCGGTTGCGCTCGGCGATCGGATCGCCCTTCTCGGCCATGTCGGTGTTCGCGCTGGCCGCCACGAGTGGGAGGTGACCTTCTTGCCGTCGATGTATACGGCACGCCCGCCTGCTCCGCGAGGAGCTGGAACTGCTCGTTCAGCGAGCCCGGCCGCATCCGCACGCCGCGCTTACGGTTCGCCGGATAGGAGCGGAGGTCGCCCTTCACGGTCAGGGCCCGGAAGGTCGGCTGGTCGGGGCCGTCCGCGCCGAGGTTACGCAGCACGGCGAATCCAGTTCGGCCGCTTGTTGGCGAGCGGTGGCAACTCGCCGGGCCCCAGCATGGTGTGCTGGGTGACGAGGTAGCGCACTGGCGCTTTGGTGACTAGGTCGACTGTGTCGTCGTCGACCAGCTCGGCTTCGACGACTTCCAGATCCGTGATGCTCACGGCTCCTCCGGAGGGACGTAGGCAGCCTGGATCTTGAGCAGGTTGACCAGCATCAGCTTGCCCAGGAGGTCGTCACGCGTGCGCTGCGGCTGGTTCCGGACAACGTGCATGGCGGTGGCCTGGTCCACGAAGTGGCCGGAGCCGGTGAGGATCGGTGCGAAGACCCGGCCGCCCATGCCCTGTACCCCGAACCGGCGGGCGCCCGGCTCGGTCAGCTCCCACCAGCCGTGGGCGTCGAGCGCATCGGCGGCCTCCAACTCCTCTTTGACGCGGGCCTCCAGGAACGCCGCCCACTCCGCGGCCGTCACCGCATGCTCGGCCATCGGTCGCTCGGGTCGCTACTCGGTCACCGACTGGCCTCCGCGGGAAAGTCCGGGTGGTCTTCCCAACGCTTCGCCTCGTTGCGCATCCACGTCAGCTTGCGCACGGCGCCGACGATGTCCCCCTTCTCCATACACGCGTCGGCGTACCCCATGGCGTACCCCAGGGACTCGTGGAAGAGCGGGGTCACTACGGCGGTCTCCGCCGCGCGTGCCTTCAAGAACGTGTGCAGGGCGAGCAGTTGGGCGCTCATGTCCGCGAATGCGTCGACGTTGGGGCGCGCGGGCGGGGACCGCGGCGATGGAGTGGCGGGGGCTGTCGTCGGCTCCGGCCTGTGGCCTTGCGGGCTGTATCCGGTCATGGCAACTGCCTCTCGGGTGGATCACGTAACGGGGGCCGGACTCAGAATCGGGCGTAGCGAGCATCTATGCAGTCGGAGCAGATACGGAGCGAATCGCCATGAACGGCTCCACATCCGCCTTCGCAGGCGTTCAGTTGCTTGAAGACGTTGCCGCACGAGAAGCACAGGGGCGTTGCCCCGGGCTGGCCTGCCGCGGTCACCGCTTCCATCACGAGGGCGCATACTCCGCATTCCGGGCAGTCGAGTACCGGCGGATCGCCGCCTTCCTGAAAAGCAGAATGCTCGTCCAGGCCCAGGGTGATCCCTGCGTAGTTGGCGGCGGCGGACTCCGGGTTGTTCGGCCACACCTGGTGGCAGAACAGGCAGTTCGGGCCCTCGTCCTTGCCGTCGTAGGCGACCATGGCCCACTGCTCGCAGTCCGGGCACTTCACCGTCACGTCGGCGACCTTGGCCAGGTCGCTCCGGAGGTTGTTCATGCGCTGCTTGACCAGCGTCTCAATGCCCTTGAGGTGCAACCGGAACGAGTCCATGTCGCTCTCGACGCCTTGAGCTTCGGCGGGGTCGAGTCCCGGGATGAGGTGTTGGTGGATGAACGTGATCAGGAATTCGAGCACCCTCGCCGCGCGGGACTCGATGGCGTACGCGTTGTACGTCAGGCCGTAGTGCTGGAGGGCGTTGCGACTCTCGCCAAGCTCCTTGCTCTGCTTCCGGTCGTTCACTTCGAGGTCCAGGCGGGCGATGCCGCGCGAACAGTCGAAGGCGTCCAGGGTGCCGCAGCTCTTGAAGTCACCCTTCTGCCAGGCGTCGTGTGTCGCCTGGGTGGCGTCGGCGAAGATGAGGCTGAAGGGTTCCTGCGCGAGCCGGGCCTTGAGCAGTACCTCGGTGGCCGCCTGGAGATGGAGCACCGTGTACTTGAGGTCGAGGGCACCGGGCGGCTTGTCGCCTTCGGTCAGGTGTTGGAAGACGCTCACCAGGTAGTCCATGCCGTTGGACACAGGGTGTAGGACACGTCCGGCCGAGGGGAGGGGCGCTCCGCCTTCTTCTCGCTCTGGGCGGGCTCTGTCGCCGGGGCCAGCTCCGCGCCACCGCCCTCGGGCTCGTCGGGGTGCTGGGCGTCTGTCTGGTCGGTCATCCGATCCCCTCCCGGGGAAGATCAAAAATAGGTACCGGTTATTCCAGGGAGGGGACCCGGGCGGCCAGGTTGGACAGGAGTTCGGCCGCCGCATCGGCATCCGGCTGTCGGCCGTTCGTCACCGCTGCCAGCACGCTGATCGCATCGTGGGCCTCGGACAGCGACAGGAGCGGCAGTAGCGGGGCCGGCGGGTCCACAGCGGTCGGAGTGTCGGGGAAGTCGTCCATGTGGAGTGAACGCCTGAGTGACCGCCGAGGTCACCGGCCCGCGCCGCCGTCGCCGGCCTCGTCAGGGCCCAGGACGGGGACACCCGCCCCCTGCGCAGGCGCACTATCGACGAAGCCCACGACCTGCTGCGCATCTCGGGGGAGGGCCCGCAGGAACTGAGAGGGGATGCAGAGCGGTTCACGGGAGGTCGCTGCGCGCATCCTCGTCAGGGCTGTGCCCGGGCACGAGGTTTGTGCACGCGTCCGTTTTCGTGGGAGTGCCCCCTCGTGGCAAAGCGAGGGGGCGGTATCCCGGACAGGGAAGCCTGCGGACGTGGCCGCAGAAGGACGCGAGGTCCTGTCGTCTATTGCGCACGCCGACCGCTACCGGATGCAACCGAAACCGGGAACTTCACCCGGTTGCGGGGAAGCTGTGCTGGTGGGGCGTGCTGTGCACGCTGGTGCCGCCCGGGGAGGGGGTTTGTTCCCGGTTCGGTGATTTCGCGCCGGGGTTCACAGCGCTGTATCCATGCTGGTGCGAGCCCTGGTCCTGGACGCGGCAAACGTCCTCAGGTGCCTCAACGTACGGACAGAGCAAGCCTGTTGACAGCCCGCCAGACAAGGAACGTAATCCTGATGAACAGCAAGATTGTGGTGGCCGTGTCCGCGCTGATAGCGCTGTCCGGCCTGTGTATCGCACTGACCGCGCTCGGGCAGACGACAGCGGCCGTGATCGCTCTGATCTCTTCCATCGGCTTGTGCGTGCAGCAGATCCTGGCTGCCTGCCACCACAGCGTCCGCCAGCCGGCCGGGGCCGCGCCGAGTGAGCAGGAGCCCGAGCGGTGAACCCTCCACCAGCGTCCCCCTCCGGCGTGGGCAGGCCCGGGCGCCGACTGGGCCCCATCGCCGCCACGGCAGGGCCCGCCCACCTCGCCTGGCTGCAGCAGGTACGCGACGCCTTCGAGGCCAGCGGCAAGACCCTGCTCGAGCTGGAGCAGACCACCACCTGGCCACGCTCCAAGATCAGCGAACTGCTGCGGGCCGTCGGCCGCTACCCGCGCTGGCAGCCCATCCACGCACTGCTCAGTGCGCTGGGCTGGCCGAACACTGCCATCCTGCAGCTGCGCAACCTGTGGATCCGCGCGGCCCAGGAAGCCCACAAACGCCCCGGCTGGATCAGCGGCTGCGTCCCCGACGACGCCGGCCCCCCGCCCCTGGAGTACACCGTCTTCCAGGTCCGCCAGCAAGGCCACTACCACGCCTACGCCGCCACCTTCCTGCGCCGCCCGGCCCAGGCCCGCCGCGCCGTCCAGGACGTCCTCAACCTCCTCCTCATCGTCTGGGACGAGGCCCTCACCAACGCCAACACACCCGAGTTCGCCTGGCAGATGCTTCGCGGGACCGTCCTGGAACGCGCCCCCCACCGCGACGGGCACCCCGTCCTGGACGAGACCGCCTACGCCACCCAAAACCTGCGCCGACACAGCACCCACGCCGACCGGGTACGCCAGCTCAAGGAAACACTGCGCCTGTACGACGGCATCCGCCGGCTGCCGCCCAAACAGCTCGACGTCATGGTCCTGCGCTTCATCCACGGCCTTCCCGAAGAGACCGTGCAGGACCTCATGGGGCTGTCCCTGCCGGACATCCGCTCGGCCGTCATGCACGCCCGCCGCACCCTCGCCGACTACTTCCCCGGCCCCACCCATGAGGAAGGACACCCTGATGACCTCACTGATTGACGAGGTCCTCGCCCGCGCCCGGCTGCGCGACGACGACTTCGCCTACCACTACCTGCCTTCCCCCGCCCCGGACCCGGCAGGCCCGGGCACGGTCCCGGACCTGCTGCCGGCCACTCCCGACCCGGCCGGCCCGGCCGACCCGGACCGCCGCTCGCGGCGCGCCGCGGCGACGGCAGCCCGCCGCGACCTGACCACCCTGTGCGAAACAGCCATCGCGCAGGCCGGCATCGACCAGCTCACCGAATTCCTCGACTCCAGCCTGGTCCCCGAACCCGAAAGCGCCCGCACCCTGGGCTGCTACCTGCAACTCGGCAACGCCCACGACGCCGCCCGCTTCTGGTGGCAGTTCGCCGCGGGAGCCGGCGACCACACCGCCGCCTACTGCCTCTACCTCCAGCACCTGTCCATGGAAGAAACAGCCCCCGCCGCCTGGTGGCAGGCCCAGACCCCCAGCACGGCCCCACCACCAGCCACCGCGCGCCCCCGCTCCGCAGACGCCAGCCTGCCCACCACCCTGCGCATCCTGCGCCAACTCAAACTCCACCGCCCCCGCCACACCCCGCCGCCGCCCCCACTCCAGCAGGCCGCCATCGACTACATCACCCACGCGGTGTCCTTCATCGACGACGACCTCGAACTGCCCCTGCCCGAGGACACCTTCACCGCACACATCCAAGCCCTCAGCTGCCGCCACGCCCAGCTCAACCGACCAGCCGCACCACCCGCGAACCGGACCCCCGCCACCCCCCTGCCCTCACGGCCACCAGGCAAGTCGGCCATCCGCACCGCGACGCAACGCGCCACCACCCACCGGCGCGATACGACTGCGACCGCGAAGGACATCGACGGTGGAAACGACCACCCCCGTCCTGCCTGGGCATCGCAGGCCAGGACGTCACAGATCGAGACAGCGACGTAGACGCGGTGCACCAGCTCGCAGGACACAGCTGCCGGGGCTGGCCAGGCCCGGTGAACGCCGCCGTCTATGCCCGGCGCCTCGAGTCTGACGCTGATGCCGGTGCTGGCCGGGCGCGATCGGCGCCCGCCGCCACGAGGCACGCGACCGCTGGCAGGCCACACGCCAGCCTCATGGCCCGGGCAGAGCCGGGCGCTCCCCGCGCCGGACAGTCCCGGGCGGGGCCGTGGCCTTCGCGGGCTGTGGGGTCAGGCGAGACGTTTCCTCAATATGACTGATCCCCCCACACGAGTGGCCCCCGGCGCATCCTGGCCCCGGGCCGGCCGCGGTCCCGCTATCACCGGGACATGACCACGTCTGTGCTGCGCGGCCTGGCCGTCGCCCTCCTGGCCCTGCCCGTCCTCACCGCGACCCCCGCCCCCGCCACCCCCGCACCCGAACCGCACCACTTGCCCCTGGTTGATGCCATCGGCCGGCTGCCGGGCTCCGCCGAGGCCCGCGAGGGCTATGTACGAACTGCTTTCAAGCACTGGGTGGACGCCGACCGGGACCACTGCACCACCCGCGCGGAAGTCCTCATCGACGAATCCCGCACCAAGCCCGAGATCGAAGACACGTGCAAGGTCACCCGGGGAACTTGGTACTCCTACTACGACGGAACAACTCTCACCGAGCCCGGTGGCCTGGACATCGACCACATGGTGCCGCTCGCCGAGGCCTGGGACTCCGGCGCCTCGCAGTGGACGCCCGCGCGCCGCGAGGCCTACGCCAACGACCTGGATGCCGAGCGGTCCCTGGTGGCGGTCACCGCGAAGAGCAACCGGTCCAAGGCCGACCAGGACCCCGCCCAGTGGTTGCCGCCGCTCGCCGATGCCCGCTGCACGTACGCCGCGGACTGGACGGCTACCAAGCTCCGGTGGGGCCTGAGCGCCGACCGGGCCGAGACGGCCGCGCTGACGAAGCTGGCGAAGGGGTGCGGCAACCAGGACGTCGAGTACGTCCCCGCCGGTGGCTAGGACGTCGGCAGCGCCTGAGTCGGCCGTTCATAGCCCAGCGTCGATCGTGGCCTCCGGTGTGGAGGTCAGTCCCATGCGTTGAAGAGCATGCCGCCCAACGTGGTGATGCCGTAGAAGCGCACCGCATGCCACTCGCCCGGTGTGAGCTCGGAGGTGTCCACGTCGGCGAGGGGCGTGGCGAGTTGTTCACGATCAAGGACCACCAGGCCCGCGGTGGTGAAGGTGGGGGCCCACGGCGGCGGGGCGAGGAATTCCTGTCTGTACCAGTCCCGGCGCGTCTGGGCGAAGGCGATCCAGGGGTGATGAGCGTGACACAGGACGATGGTCTCGCCCGCGCGCATGACGATCGCACCGGTGTGGAAGGTCCGGGGGTATGCCTGTTCTTCCACCTCGCCCACTTCGCTTCCGGCGGCACGGGCAGCGGCATACAGAGCGGTACGGAATACCCGTAGGTCAGTGGTTGGGAGCGGGCCGTCCTTCGGCCGGAAGAAGCCTGTCGCGCCCCGCGGCAGCGCGAAGCCGCTGTTCGGCTCGTTGACCATGCCGCTCATTCTGCCCGGTCCGTGACAGGACTCCTTCCGCGTTTCGACCTGCCGTGAGGACGCGGATGACCTTGTGCCGGTCGCGTATCGCGGCTTACAGCGACCGCGTCCTGCACGGATCTGGGCAGGCGCTACTCAGTCACCACGTGCTATTGAACGAAGCCCTGTCTGACCCGCGGCGCGGCGTCACATCCGAGAAGGCGCTCGTCGGCTCTGCCTGGTCACGCGGCAGGTCAGCTGACTTCGCCAAGTAGCTCTTTCGGGCCTGTGGTGGGCGGGGATGGTGGGATGGGGCGTGGAGGAGCGGAGCGCGTCGGCGCGGCTATTGACGCTGGTGCCTGCGCGGCGGCGATCGGGCTGGCCAAGCACTCCGAGTCGGCTCAGGGGATGAGTGTGGTGAGCATGTGGTGGGTGGCGTGGATGCGGTTGCTGTGGGTGCCGCGGGTGAGTAGGACGCGGTAGGTGTTGAGGGCGTAGCGCAGGTATTGGTCGGCGGGAAGGTGACGCAGGCTCTCGTCGCGGCTGTGGTCGGGGTGGGCGTGCCAGCGGCCGTCGCGCCATGTGAGGTCGGGGCCGATGATGACGCCGGAGTGGCGGTACTCGAGGCCTTGGGCGGTGTAGATGCAACCGATCTGCTGGTGGCCTCCGGTGTGGGTGGCCCCGAGCTGCCTATGTGGGGCGATGGTGGTGCCGTCGGGGTCGGTGAGGGCGGTGCGGGCATTCCAGGCGGCACGCCAGGTGCGGGGCGGGCCGGTGAGGTCGGGGACGTCAATGGCGATGTCAAGGGGGAGTGTGGCCTGACGAGGCCTGGAGTGGCTCCAGGGGCAGCAGAATCCGGCGGTGGTCCGTGCGCTGTGTCCGGCGGCGGTGGCCTGCTCGACCTCGTGCTGCTGGGTGAAGGGGTCGCTGGCGAGGTGGAGTTGATAGCCGGCCTGCCCGGTCCAGGGGTGGGGGTGCCGTACAGAAGGCTGTCGACCCATCCGGTGTAGGCGGCCGAGCCGCGGCAGCGGAAGGATCCGGTGAGCTCCAGGTGGTGGTGGGTGCGTCCCAACTGCCGGGCGGCAGCGCGGATCTCCTCGACGGTGGTGCCTTCGTCGGGCCGGATGACCTGGCGTTCATCGAGGAAGATGACGGCCAGTGCGACGTTGCGCACGACCGCGGCCAGGTCCGGCGGCAGTCCGGGGCCAGTGCGTTTGATGCGCTGTGCCTCGTCGATGACCAGAGCACTGGTCTGGTGGCCGGTGCTGCGCAGGGCACCAACGGAAGGAAACAGTTCGCGGGCGGCGCTGTTCTCGCGGACGGCGTCCAGGAGGTGGGCGCGCAGGGTTCCAGAGGGGGTGATGAAGCTCGGCCGGGTGGCGGGGTGCGCGCGCATGAGGCGGCCCAGCAGCCGGACCGCGAGGGCGGTCTTGCCGCTGCCGGGACCGCCGCTGACGGTGATGACCGCGCCGGCCCCGCCGGCATGCCTGTCGCGCGTGATGTCGTGGTGGCGTGCGGGCAGATGGCGGTCGGCGGCGGCCCGGATCCGCACGAATGCGTCCTGCTGGTCGCCGACGAGCGCGAAGGTGCTGCTGCCGTCCAGAGCGGAGCCGACCTGGTCGAGCAGGCGGCTGGAGGGCTCCCACCGCAGGCTCTCGAACACGCTGACCTGCACCACACCCGGTGCCACCAACCCGCCACAGCACAGCAGTGGGGGCAGGTCCGCGGCCGGCGCGTCCAGGTCCTTGGAGGTCAGGACCGGGATGTCGGGGGCGGCGGGGGAGCGCAGGGCGGCCCCCTCCTCGGCGGTGGCGTTGTGCAGCACCACCACCGCGCGCACATCCAGCACCGGCGCGCTGCGTGGCCGCCAGTGCGTAAAGAAGCTGCGGTAGGCGGCGACCTGGTGCACCGGATGGGCCGCCACCAGCCTGTCGCTGCGCCGGACCCGGCTCTCGTCCAGGCCGGTGCAGGTCTGCCACTGCTTCAGCTCCACCACCACCAGCCCCAGCGCACCGTCCGGACCGGCCCCCACCAGCAGCGCGTCCAGTCGCCGGCCCCCGTCCGGCGTGCCGTACTCCAGATACACCTGCCAGTCGGACAGCCCGGCCCGCACCAGCGCCGCGAGCAGCGGCGGCCAGCTGTTGCGCCAGCTGCGCACCTCGGCTTCGCCCGGGACACCGAACCCGGCCGCGGTATAGCGCGCGGCGCATTCCCGCAGGAAGCCGGGATCCCCAACGTGTGAGGCGATCTCGCCCACCCGCCCCGCGGCCGCGCAAGCGAGCACCCCGGGCGGTGAACCGCCGACCGCGCTCAGCAGGGAACGGGGGGAGGGCACGGCGACGGTGCCCGGCGTGGTCGGTGACGTCAACTGGCCGCTCATGTGCTCCCCCGAGGTTGTGGGCATCCCGCAGCGCAGACGTTAAGCAGGTCAGGCCCTAGCGACGCAAGAGAGCCGTTCACACGGCTCCGTCGGCTCCTGCCGAGGGGACGCACGCGGGCTCCCGTGCCGTGGGACCGGTAGGTGGGGCGCCGTACCGATGCTCCGCGGCGCTCTCGGGCTCCGGCCCCGGGACGCTGCCCCGGGGCCCCTTCGCACCTCGTGCCGCTCTGACATCAGCATCCCGGGCCGGCAGCCGACGCGTGCCGCCACCCTCCCGTTCGCCGGCAGCCAGGACAGTCGGCCGCTGAAGCCGTTCGTGCCAGGACAACGCACCCCACCCATCGCGGACACGACCGCGGGAACACCTCGATAAGCTCAGCAATCTGGCGGCAGGACACGCGACCGAGCCGTGGCTCACCGACTCGCTTCCTGCCGCCAGCTCACATGCGTTAAGATCTTCGACACCTCAACCCTGAGGCTGTGAGCGGTACTTCCTCTCCGCCGGCGAGCCGCCGGACGAACGGACCCGAAAGACCGCCCACCACTGAACCTTCCCCGCCGGGGAAGCCGAGTGCAGGAGCCCACGTGCCCCAGACTGCGTACATCTACGTCCCCGCGCCCTCACGCCGAAACCTCAACATCGGCCTCGAGCGCGGCCTGTGGGGCTGGAAGCGGCCCACCCTCGACCGGGCCAGCGGCCGCGCGGACGTGCAAAGCCTCCAGGCCGGCGACTACCTCGTCCTCGCCCACATCGGCCCCCAGGCCCGCGTCCCCGCCGGCGGCTGGGCCAACGCCACGCTCA
This sequence comes from Streptomyces sp. NPDC030991, assembly GCF_055571235.1. Classification (NCBI taxonomy): domain Bacteria; kingdom Bacillati; phylum Actinomycetota; class Actinomycetes; order Kitasatosporales; family Streptomycetaceae; genus Streptomyces; species Streptomyces sp. NPDC030991. The sequence goes on along the minus strand of NZ_JBVIFR010000031.1, from coordinate 7,270 downwards.
AGCGCGTCATGGTCACCCAGGTCACCCGCCCCTACTTCGAAGACACCAACGAGGTCTGGCCCGACGACACCTACCCCGAACGCATCGGGATCGACCTTCTCGTCGACGAACCCAACGTGACCGGGCAGACTCTCGGCGCCGAAGCCGCCGAAGCTCTTCGCCTGTCCGCCAACAAGCAGGGATCCGCCCTCGTCCTGCCCGGCACCGCAGCCCTTGCACAGTTCGCCACCGAACTGCCCGCCGACACCAACGACGAGGACCCGCCCGCCCCGACCGCGCCGGGCACCGTCACCCTCACCGGCGCCGACAGCGCCCTTGCCCAGGTCTTCGTCCGCCGGGAGCAAAGCAAGATCCGCAAGACCATGCTCAACGGCGCCGCCACCTTCACCTGCGCACTGTGCGGACGCCACCTGCCTGCCCGCTTCATCCGCGCCGCCCACATCAAGCGCCGCAGCCACGCCACCCCTGAAGAACGCCTCCAGATGGCCAACATTATGCCCGCCTGCCTCTTCGGCTGTGACGAGCTCTTCGAGCACGGCTACATCTACGTCACCGACGCCGGGCAGGTAGCCGTCAGCGACAAGGCCCACGAAACGCCCGCCCTCAAGGACGCCGCCGAGTCCCTGGCCGGCCATCAGGTCGGCGACTACCACGAGCAGCGCTCGGTCTACTTCGCCTGGCACCGCAGCAACACCGCCAGCTAGCGTTTCTGCGCCGTGGATAGACGGTGCGGCATCTGCACCGCGCATCGACGCAGAGGGCAGAAGCTGCAGCAGATCGTGCGCCCGGGCAGCACCAGTTCGGTGCGCTGTCAGCGCGCGTTGATGCTGCTGGCCTCGGCCGGCGGCAACCGGGTCCCGGTGATCGAGAAGCTGGTGCAGGCTCCTCGTCGATCTCGGTGATGACCTCGACCTGCCGCTCACGTTCTGGCAGCACCTCGACCGGGCGACTCGTAAGATGCGGCTCTACAGCAATACGCTGCACACACCCCACCTCACGGCTGCCGACCTCTGCCGCGGCCACCTCGCAACTGCCTTCGAGCGGGAGTGACCCCCTCTAACCCGGCAAGCCTTTCCGGTCAGAGCACAGCCACGTCCCCATCCATCGCATGAGCTCGCCTTCAGGAAGCCGTCTAGGCCTCAGGAAGGCGCAACCTACTCTCGCTTCGTGAGGTTGTCCGAGAGTCCCGGGGCAATCGTTCGAGAACTGACGGCCGCGTTGAGATCTGGGCTCGCGACACCAAACGACGGATGAGTAAGGCTCACATCGGTAGGATCGGTTCTCGTGAGTGGTGGCCCGAGGGCGGTCCGTGCGGATCCAGCCTCCAGCAGGATCGCCAGGGGGGAGTGCTGATGCGCATCCTTAAGCAGGATGCCTTCGCGAAGGTCCGATTCAGCGATGGCCAAAGCATGCATCTTCATACACGGCCGTCAGGATCCAGTACGGCAGTCGCAGTTCTAGTTCATGGCCTGAACGGATTCGGTTACGGCACCTGGAAGTCTTGGCCAGAGTTAATCTTCCAAGGTCATCGGGATGCGGCACCAATGGACGTGGCCGTATATGACTATCCAAGCCTGTTCAGGGCAGTTTTTCGTGGGCGGCCGGGGGCCGATATTGACGTTCAGGCGCGTCAACTTACTGAGCACATTCAGGAGCTAAGCCAAGGATACGGCGAGATCTATCTGGTCGCGCACAGCCTCGGAGGTCTTGTCGCCGAAACTGCCGTTAGCATGTATCTACAAGATTTGGCGCTTAAAGACGGCAGATGCTCCCCTGTTTCGCCAGTAGCCGCAATGTTCATGATGGCTTCACCGATAAGAGGGTCAGGTAAGGCGCTCCTGCTGCTCTCATTTCTTCGCGATGTTAAGCGATTGCGTCTGCTCTCGAAAGACCAGATAGAGTATGGAAACTTCTTTCATTCCTACGTCCAAATGCAATGTTTGGCATCTGAGGGTAAGTATCGATTTATCGTACCCCGCTATGCGGCGATAGCGACTCTCGACATCGCAGTGAGCCCAGCTAGCGCGTCGGGAAGTCTCCCTGAAGACCAGCGAAGACGTTTCAAAGCAACGCATTTCAATGTCGTCAAGCCTCGTGAAGTCGACGCTCCGCAACACACTTGGTTGCTGGCGTGCATTAAGGACGTCCAAGAAGCCCGGGCTCAGTGGCAGCGAAATTCGAAACAGAAAAGGCTCGCGACCGTTCTGGAAGAACCCTCGCGATCAGACTTCTTCGTTACCCGTCTGGAAGGTGACCGTCGGGATTCTGACTGGGACGTTATCTATAACAAAGTTCGTGCCGAATCTTCCACCTCATACGTGGACGTGGTCGACTATGACCATGTGAAAGCCGGGACGAAGGTAGATCTATTAATCGCGATTAACCATGCCGGTGATGTAATTTCAGGATCACCTCCATCAAAGAGAGTAGTATGCGAAGCTATCGAGGCTTTTGAGCGAGGCTTTGCCGACTCGGTCGGTATCTGCCCTGTCGGTGAAAGCTATTCTGCTGCATCGCTTGAGGTGCGAGGTTGGCTATCACCCGAACAGGCGAGTAAATTTTACATCGAAGGCACCGAGGGTAATTCCGGAATCGGCATAGTTCTCAGGAAATGGATTGACGCTCTTTCGCACCGTCATCCAGCTAGACAGATCGCAAAAAGTCAACAGCGATTGTTGCCGTTTAATTATGACGCATATGAGGAGGCTGAAGAGTTGTGAATCTCGCATGGATCGTGGCACTGCTACGTCCGAGAGACATCCTCCTCGGGCGCACAGAAGATCAGTCAGAGGCGGTCGTGCAGCTAGCGGCACTTGTTATTGGAAATGCACTATACGTCCGCAAATTTGACGTTGGCCAATCAGACGACAATGGAATCAGATCAGTTGCCCTGAGCATGGACCCAACAGAAATTAGACAGGGCCTCGCCGGCCTCGTCAGCGAAATCATGGACCAAACTGGGCAGGATACAGCGCGCGCCTGTGCTTTGGGCTTGATGGCTTGTTGTGCCGCCGCTGAGATCGAGGATTATGCTACGTGCGAGTTGATTCTTGACACCTTGCTTGACCGTGTGGCTTCCGATGAAAATCCGGGTGGGCTACTCCTTCGGGTTCTTTTGCTGCAACAAAAAAGCCTACGGTTGTGGGACACCAATCACGATCACGAGGTGGTGAGCACGGAAGCACTGACGCTATTTGCTCGGATTAGACTCGATGCTTTGCCTACCTGCGAACTGGGCCCCTACGCCGAGTTCCGGACCACGCTGATGCACATTCTGAGCGCTCTTCAGCACTCCATTTGGAGCCTATCTCTAGTGCGGCGGAAAGGATCAGCTAAGGAAGTTGGATGGGCCGATTTCCCCACACGAGAGGAGATTCTAAAGTCGCCTCGCTCGGAACAGTTGACCAAGATTACCGCCGACCGGGCTGATGCATACGCTCAATTTGTGCAGCAGACTTTCAGGAATCGATTTGGAAATAGAACCCGTTATGTCTTGGGCGGACCCGAGGTTCCAGACATGTTCGCACAGTCCCTGGCACTGGAGCTTCTAGGGCACGCTGATGTTCGGGCATCGCGAAAGGAGCTGGCACTACTAAGGCTCGTGCAGATTGACGCGTTTGAGCAAACAGAGCATGTCCGAGATGCCTTGCGGCTCTTGCGGCATTCTGGAGCACACGCGGAGCTCTCTTTGGCTGTTGAAAGATTCCGCATGGCGGGCCCGCTATGGGCGCTCAGCGAAGATGCTCGACAAATCATTCAACAGCGCGTTGGCATCTATCCGCTCAGTCGAAACGAGCTGAGAGTGCTACGCGGCGCTGCTGAACTCATGACCACCACTGAGGCGAATCGCGCGCTCGCTGCTGTGCGTGAATGGTCTGAAGAGACATATGTCGGTGAAGCCTGGTTTACGGCCTGTACACTCGCGCGTGTAGCAGATAAGACCGATGATGTTGCCGAGTTCCTTCTTCAGCAATGCCAATTGCGGGAGTCGGTAGCTGACCGGGTAGACACTGATCTAGCACGGGCAATTGGCACTCTAGACTGGACCGCCGTTCGCCCTAAGACGGCAAATAGCTGGGCAGCTTGGTTGACTGATCATGCTGCGCAGTGGCCGGCAACGATGGAGTCGGCTGCCACATTTCTTGGTTTGCACCCTGACGATTCACGACCTCTTCGTGACCTTGGGGCGGTCGCAATTCGCCTCAATAGTGTCACCCGCGGAAACGCGATGCCTCATTCGGTAGTCCAACAGAGCACGAAACTGGTAATCCCGGAACTTCGCGCGTTGATCACGGAGGCGCGCAGCAACTCGTATTCGATGAAGTTCCCCTTGCCTGCAGATGTGGCGGCTGCTCTCATCGTCTTCACCGATGCTGATCTCTGGGATGAATTGGCTGCCTGTTTGGTCGAACCGGGGATTCAAAGGAATGAAACAGATCGAGCATTCGAGCGTTTGGCTCATGAGCGACCAGAAATGAAGAATAGTGCGGCTGCTCGATTTGTAAAATCTTCGCGTGAAATGCTATTCGAGACTGTCGACTTTTTTTCTGACTCTGGCATCACGCCGTATCCAGAAGCCTTGCGCTTTCTGGCCGTCTACGGGTTGATCGACGAGAGCACCCTATTTTCGTGTGTTGGAGAGCTGGCCGGCAGTAGCTCGGCCGAGAAGCGCGAGCAAGCTGCTCGCACTGTAGCTACCCTGGCTGAACTGCGTCATGACACGTGGATCCAGGCTGTTGCATCCCAGCTGAGTCACGATCACGATGTTTCTGTGAGATCTCACGCTGGAAGGTCACTGGCGCTCTTTTCGGAAAGTGATGAACTATCGCATAAAATGATCCGAGATCGCATCCTAAATCTTCTCGATGAAGATGGAATCGCAATCCCAATCCGCATGTTGAGCTCTATGAAAACTAATCCTCCAGTAGATTCGGAAATCCGACTGAAGGTTGATCAACTTTCTTCAGGCCACCCATCACGCGCGGTGCGGAGCATTGCTAAAGAGGTAATTTCTTCGTACTAGTGAGCGTTGGTGAACCGGGCAGCCTATGGACCTGCCCGGTTGCACGGCCGGAGGGCTTCGTCTTGAGCACGCCACAGGAGTCTTGGCTACTGAAGAGGGGGCAACCGACACACCCAGGCTTGTTCAGCTCGCGCGGGTCACACCGAACTGCACGTTTGGGCAGTCGTACCTGAAGGGATATCCGACCATGAACGCGGAGTCGGTGAGCGCCCCGCTTGGTAGATGTGCCGGCCGCTCGCTCGACCAGATGCCTCAGGTCGTAGCTGCCGGGAGCGGAGGTTTTGATCGGCGTGCTGTTGTCGCGTAACCACGAGGGAGCCTCATTCGGGACTGTCAAAAGGTTCGGGGTAACGCCCGATCATTGAAGATGCATCGATGGCCAGTGAGAACGTGTCCGCGTCCGAAGCCGTCGAGTCCGAAAAGGTCGCGTCGGCGAAGGCCATGGATGACCAGTTACTGGACGAGCTGATGGGCCAGGCCTACTTCTGCCGCTATGCCGTCCGGCAGGACTGGGACAAGATCGCCAAGCTCCTCAAGCGCCATAACCGCTCTCTCGCCCTCCCTTGCCGTTCACCAGCGCATGTCGAGTTGGTCGAGTGCCGAACGTCGCTCCGCGGTCAGCCCAGCGGCGCGGCGGCGGGTGTTGGCGGTCAACATGCCTAGGTCGACCAGGACGTCGCCGTCGACCGTGATCTCGCGTCCGGCGGCGGCGGGTCCGGCGAGGTCGACGGGCAGGGCTTCGACGTGTTTGCGGGGCACGTTCAGGTGCCCTTCCCGGGCGTGGAACTGCCGGGCCGCGGCGAGGTTGAGCACCCACTTGTGGTCCTGGGTCACCTTCACCGGCCGCTCTTCCTCTCCGGCGGCCTCGATGCCGAGCATGTGCTCCAGCAGCTACTGCTGCGCGGGGAGCAGCTGCTCGAAGTCGTACCGCTGCGCTTGCACCCAGCGTCCGAGGTCTTCGCCCTGGACGACGACGTCCCCGGCCCCCGTCGTCAGGCTCCCACCGCCGGCCAGGTGAGCCTGCACGAGGCGGAGGCAGCGTTGCCAACCGGTGTCCCAGGCCGGACACCAGCCGGGATCGATGTCGTCCAACTGCTGGCGCCGCTCCTCGGTGAGCGCACCCGCCTCCGATCCCACCGGCTCCCCGGCCTCCCGGCGCGCGGCGAGCCGGGCCGCGTCGCGCATGTTCTTCGCCCATTTCCCCACCGGGTACCCGTTCCAGACCGCGGTGGCTGGCGGCAGGAAGTGCCCATGCACTTCGGCCCACGCCTTCGCCGCAGCGAGGCCGTCGTTGAAGGCGTCATCGCGCGGCGCCCACACCATGCCCAGCTCATCCAGCTCCCGGGCCCGCTTCGGGTCGAGCCGGCCGACCTTGTAGGAGCGCCGCTGATGGGTGAGCCACACCCCGAGCGGGAAGACGGCCGGTGTCCAGCCGTCGGGTGTCACGAACGCGTACGGCGCCGTCAGCGGCCCGTCCCCGTGTTCCTTCACGTAGCGGGGCCGCGGCCTCGATGCCGCGCAGCCAGTAGGCGCCTTCCGGCTCCAGGACCCGCAGCCGCACGAACCGCGCGAGCTCCGCGGGTTCGCGCGGCGAAGAGAACTTCAGCAGCTCCCGCGCCCCCGCACTCACCGACTCGGCCGGCTCCGCGCCCTCCAGGCCGTCGACGTCATCCGGGAACTCGCCCTCCCCAGCGCTCTCGGAGCTAGCCTCATCCCAACTCCGGCTCCGTGCACGGGAGTCGGCAAGCGTCTCACTGGTCTCAGTGTCGTGCGCGCGTAGCGCGCTCGTCCTTCTATCCTCATCCCCTGGCGATCTGGTTCATGGTCGACTTCCAGGGATCTGGTGCATTCCCGTGATGAGCGAGCACGCCTCATCTGCGGGCCACCTCGGCGGGCTCTGACAGCAGCCAGCTACATAGCCGTGATCGTGTTAGGTACTCGAAGCGCCCCGCTGCCGGTGGGCAACGGGTGCGGGCATATGCTGGAACAAGCTATTCCGCCGAATGGTTCAGGCCAATGTGACCCGGAGTGTTTTCTTCCGCGGGTCGGATTCGCTGACGATTCGTTGCATGATCGACAACATCAAGCACAGACGTACCGGCTGGATATCCCAACTCGCATTCGTCACTGCTCTGGCTGCCGCTGCTGTATCCGCTCCTGCGCAGGCCAGCGCAGCCACGGACGACGGCATCGTGCGGCCCATGAAGACGGGCTCATCCTGCCTGGACGGCCTCCGCGATGACACCG
>NZ_JBVIFR010000030.1:0-71030 GCF_055571235.1 Streptomyces sp. NPDC030991 | reverse complement strand
CACCACCTTTTCGACCATCATCGACTGGGGGACCGAGTCATACCGGGGCCGGAGGCCGGGAGCCCTGTTTCAGGGCCACGAAGACGGTAACGGGGACCTGACAGGTGCGAATCCTGTCGAGAGGGGCAAGTTCGGATCGAAGATCCACTTGATCACGGAGCGGACCGGGCTGCCGCTGTCCGTGGGGATCTCCGGTGCGAACCTGCACGACAGCCAGGCCCTGGAACCCCTCGTCCGCGGCATACCGCCTGTCCGTTCACGCCGCGGACACCGACGGGGCAAGCCCGGCAAGCTCCACGCGGACAAGGGATACGACTACGCACACCTGCGGAGATGGTTACGCGGACGCGGCATCAAGCACCGCATCGCCCGCAAATGAGACGACGTCTAAACGAAGCTGTGTCACGTCCTCTTTCTGCCGGTCACGATGTTGGGTACTCCAGGACACCGTGACCGGCAGAAGCGAGATGGGCGGTTCTCAGAACGCTGGGCATGGGGTGACTGGTCAGGACGGGTTGAGCCGGATCGAGTTGTACGGGGTCAGGTCGCGGTCGAAGTAGGTGTACGGCGGGGTCTTGCCGGTGCAGGTGGTGCCGTCACTGTTGATGCACAGCTGTGACGTAGCGCTCCCGGTCTGGTTGTTGAATATGCGGTGCTGCCCGTACTCGTTGTACAGCTTGTGGACCCCGTAGGTGTAGTAGGTGTGCTCCGGGACGCCGTTGTTCCAGCTGCCATTCGGGTAGATGCACACGTAGCCGGTAGGACAGCCTTGGTAGTCCTGGGCGCCGGTCTGTGCTGCCTGCGCGGTGGATGAAGTGGCGAGGCTGAGGCCGGCCAGGGATGTGGCCGTGGCGAGGATGACGCCGAGTCGACGAATGTGCTGCATAGGTCCTCCTGAGGTGCAGTCTGGGAAAGCGATGGATCCGAGTTTCGGGTTCTGCGAATTCAGGGCTCCGTACAGCGTGCTGATGTGCCGTTCGGGCGGACAAGTCACGAACCATGCACATGTGACGACTGTGCAGGGCTGACGCCTGCGGTCGTTATGACGAGTGCGCCTACATCGGGATGACCGTAGGCGTAATCCGCGCGCCAGGAGCACCAATTTGTGCACGATGACTCACCAGTTCGTGCACGGTGCGCGATTCATGCCGGGTGCCGTGCGGGGCCCTCGCTCGCGGCTGGTCTCATCGCCCCGTACGACTGCTGGCGGGCGTTGGCATCAAGCGCCGAACGCCGGTACGACTGGTATGACGGGCACATCGGCGCGCGGGCAGTCCGCGCGAGCCCGTGTGGGGCTTGTCCCGGGAGGTCCCGCACAGCGATGATCGGCGATCATGCGCATCGATGAACTGCTGGCCGCTGAAAGCCGGTTGTGGTGCTGCTTCGCCCGGGGCGGCCTCGTCGACGTCAGCGTCAGCGCCTCGGCGGAGGCCACCGTACGGTGTGAGGTTCTCGCGGCACTGCTGCTGGGGGCCGGCCCCGATCCCGATCCGGGCGACCGTGCGGCGCTGCAACTGACCGGCTGCGCCGTCACGGGCTCGCTGGACCTGCGCTTCAGCGACATCACGGTCCCGATCGCCCTGGACGGCTGCCGCTCCGACGCTGTGCCCTTGCTGCGGGGCGCCAGAGTGCGCGACCTCACCCTCACCGCTGTGCCCTTTCCGGTCTCGACGCCGCTTCGGCCGAGATCGACGGTCGGCTGGATCTGTCCCGCTCCCGGCTGAGCGGGCCCCTCGTCCTCAGCCGCCCAGATACACAGCACCTGGGATCTACGCGACACCGTGGTCACCGCGCCCGGGACGGAGGCGATCTCCGCCATCCGCCTCGGCGTGGGCGGCGACGCGCTGTGCACCAACCTCGCCGTGCAGGGCATCTTCCGGGTGACGGGTGCCGTCATCGCGGGCGAGTTCGACCTTGAAGGCGTCTCCCTGCGCAACCCGGGCGGCCATGCACTGGACGCCTACCACGCCCAGATCTCCGAGGACTTCACCTTCCACCCAGACTTCACGGCCGAGGGCCGGATCATCCTCTCCGGCGCCACCGTCGGCGCGTCAGTCGGCTTGTGCGGCGCCCGCCTGGACAACGGCAGCGACATCGCGCTCGAAGCCGTCGACGTGAGCGTCGGCCGCCACGTCGACCTCGGTCTGGGGCTGATCGTCACCGGAGGCATCACGCTCGACGGCGCACGTATCGGCACACAGGCTCAGCTTCCGGGACGCCGCACTCGACCACCCCGGGGGCACCGCGCTCTCCTTGCGCCTGGTCCAGGCCCGGAGACCGATCTGCGCACCCGCACACCGATCAGCGGGGCCGTCGACGCGTCCGGCGCCCAACTGGGCACCCTCTATGACAACGCGGCCACCTGGCCCGCTGATCTCCGCCTGGCGGAAACAACCTATGACGAGCTGGACCGGGACACCGACTGCGAGACGGTCCTGGCCCGCTTCGTCGCCCAGCTCGACCCCGGCGACGAAGAGGTCCTGCGCCGCCTCCTGGAGAGCGACGGCACATGACCGCAGCCCAGCTCGTCTTGCTCCTCGTGCCGTTGCTGCTGCCCCTCGCCGCCCCGCCGGTCCCGCCGGTCGCCCGGCACGTCCTGGAGTGGCTCGCGCCCGTGCGGGCACTGTGGCTGCTGACCGGCATCGCGCTGGCACTCGCCGCCTCCTGCGTGGCGGCGCTCGGCACACTGGTCCTGACAGGGCTGCTCAAACTGCCCCTCTTCGCGGCGCTCGGCGACCTCATCCACCCCCTGCGCACCCCCACGAACCTGCTGGTCCTGCCCACCGCCGCGCTGGCCACTGGGGCGCTCGTGCTCAGCGCCGGCTCACTCGGACGCCCCGCGTTGCGGCAGGCCGCCGCATTCCGCACCGCCCGCACCCAGGCGAGCCGACGCCCTGCCGCGGGTGACCTGTGCGTCGTCGAATCCCCGCCCCCCGACGCCTACGTCCTGCCGGGCCGGCCGCACCGCATCGTCGTCACCACCGCGATGCTGCGCAGCCTCAGCGCCGCCGAGCGCGAGGCTCTCTTCGCCCATGAACGCGCCCACAACCGTGCAGGCCACCACTACTTCCTGGCCACCGCCGAACTCGCCGCGCACTGCCACCTCGCCCTGCGCGCGCTGCGCGCCGACATCCGGTTCGCCGCCGAGCGTACCGCCGACGAGGCCGCCGCCCGCGCGGTCGGCGACCGCCGTCTCACGGCGCACGCCATCGCCCGCGCCGCGCTCGTCGGCCGGGCGGCACCGACCGTCCGCCCGGACTTCGCCGCCGCGGCGGCGACCGGTCCCGTCCCGCGCCGCGTCACCGCCCTGCTCGCCCCGGACCGCCACCGCCCCCGCGCGGTCCGCGCCCTGGTGCTCGTCCTCACCCTCAGCGCGTTCCTCTCCGCCGGAGCCGCCACCACGGCACTGATCGCAGTCCACCACCAAGTCGAAGTAGCACAAGGCGAGGAACACCGCTGACCCACACCGAAGACAGGCTCTGAGGCCCCGAAGCGCCCCAGCGCTCGAGCTGCTCGCTCGGTGACTGTGCGCAGCCCGTTGTTGACTTCGGAACCTCGCCGGCGCGTCAGGTCGCCGCCCGGGGCGTTCACGCTGCGGTTCGGGGTGTCTCTGTCGGCCGCGGCGGATGTCGTGATCGTCGGCAAAGCGGCCAATTTCTCGGTGAGTCCGGCATGGAACAGAAGCGGCGCGAGAGACTCCAAGGGAGGTACGTCGCAGGGGAGTTGACCGAGCCTGGGCGTAACGGGGACACGGCGGCTCGGAGGTCACGGTGACGGTTGTTCTGGAGCAGGATCCGGAGGGGGCCGAGCCGGCACTGGTCTCGGCTGTCGTCCGTGTCAAGGGACCAGGTGGGATGATCGGCGGTGCGGGATTTCTCATCGCTCCGGATCTGGTGCTGACCTGCGCCCACGTGGTGTCGGACGCGCTGGACCGGCACCGGGAGGACATGGTTGAGGCGGGAACCGACGTCACCGTCGACCTGCCACTGGCCGAGCGGACCGACGCCGTCGACGGGGGCGAGCAGAGTGCCGAGATCCAGCACTGGATTCCGGTCAGACCCGATCAGACCGGGGACATAGCAGTCCTGCGGTTGCGGAGCCCGATCCCCGGGGCCCGTCCCCTTCCCATGGCCGACCCGCAGAGCGGCGTATGGGACCACGATGCGCGCACCGTAGGCTTCACCAACGACCACCCGGATGGCATCTGGCAAAGCGGCAGGTTCCGTGGCCCCACTCGGCAGGGTTGGATCCAGCTCTCGCGGACCAATGGCGAGGCCGTGTACGTCAAGGGCGGCTTCAGCGGCAGCCCTGTGTGGGACGACGAGCTGGGTGCCGCCGTCGGGATGATGGTGGCGGCGCAGCCGGTGCGCGAGGCCCAGCAGGCGTTCGTCCTGCGGATGAGAACCCTGCTGAAAGAGGTTCCCGAACTCATCCCTCACGTCAGCCCGGCCGCGCCCTTCCGTGGCCTGTCCACCTTTCAGGAGGACGACCGGGATGTCTTCTTCGGTCGTAGGGACGACATCGGGCGAGTGGTCACCGCCCTGCGGGGAGATCAGCCCACCGTCACGGTGTACGGACCGTCGGGCTGCGGCAAGTCATCGCTCGCCCTGGCCGGCGTGGTACCAGCGATGCGCGGGGACGGTTACCGGATCGTGCAGGTGAATGCCACCCGTTTCACCTCTCTGCGGGCCGCGCTCGCCACCGAACTGTTCGAGACTGCGCAATCGGGCCAGGAGCGCGCCCACGCGCGCGACGCGGACCAAGTAGAGCACTGGTTGCGCAAGCTAGGGCTCGCGGACGCCTTTCACCGCGTCACGGGGCGGCCGGCGCTACAGCTGCTGGTGGTACTCGACCAGGGCGAAGCACTGCTGAACCACCCGGAACCGGAGATCGCCGAGGCCGTCGAGCTGCTGTTCCCGACCCAGCGACCGAGCGGCCTTCGGGTCCTCGTCACGCTACGCGCCGACTTCATGGATGCCGCGCTGAACCACGCCCATCTGGGGCCCGCCCTGAAGCGCGGGGTGACTCTTCCGCTCACGCACATGACCCGAGATCAGCTGCACGCGGTGATCACCCAGCCGGTCAAACGTATTCCGGCGGTCGAGTACGACCCCGGGCTCGACCGCCGGATCCTGGACGACGCGGGCGGCGAGTCGGGAATCCTTCCGCTACTGGGCTTCGTCCTGTCGCAGTTGTGGGAACGACGGGCCGCCGGACGCTTGCGGGCCGCGACCTACGAGGAGATGGGCGGGGTGTCCGGTGCGCTGCGGCGCCATGCCGAGGACGCGTGGCGGGAGTGCGTCCCGCCAGGGAGTGAACGTGCGGCGCGGCGGCTGCTGACAGGGCTGGTGCGGGTACTGCCGGGTGGCGAGGCTCCGCTTCGCCGTGCCCTGACCCGCGTGGAGGCCGGAGAAGAATGCTGGAGTCTGGCGAAGGGCTTGGCCGAGCGGCGTCTGCTGGTCCTGTACGGGGGAGATGGCCGGCCGGAGAGCGCGGAGCTGGCCCACGAGGCGCTCATCACGGTGTGGCCGACGCTGGCGGACCTGGTCCGGGCTGACACCGGGTTCCTTGCGGCACGGGCGGAAGTACAGCACGACCTGGAGCGATGGCGGAAGGCGGAGAGCTCGGCCGATCTGCTGCCCGGGGCACGTGCGCTCGCGGCTGTGGAAGCGAGGTTGGAGGGGCGCGACGCGGACCTGACCGAGGAGCAGCGGGAATTTCTCGCGCTGGCCCGCCGGCGTCGGCGGGCGCGGCAAGTTCGGGTACGTGCGGGGTGGGGCGCGGTGGTCCTGGTCCTTGTGTTGATCGCCGGCCTGAGCACGTTCCTCGTACAGCAGTCGCGGGTGAGCGCAGAACGGGAGGCGGAAGGGCGGTCACGCGCACTTGCGGTGCAGTCGGACGAGTTGACGGACAGCAACCCCGCGCAAGCCGCCCTGACGGCGCTTGCGGCGTACGAGATCACCCCGACGCAGGAGGCCCGGAGCGCGCTCATGCGCCGCTATATGAAGCTGCAGGACGCCGCGTGGATCGTGGCCGGAGCCGAGGGGCCGATCCGGACGACGTCGATGAGCGCGGACGGCGCGGTGCTCCTGGTGACTACCGAGGGCGGCCGCGCGACACTCTTCACGCGCACGGCCCAGGGCAGGGTCAGGCAAGAGCAACTCCGCCTTGCCGACAATGTCCTGTCGCCTGTGGTCAGTCGCGACGGACAGCGGATCGCCTACGTCCGCGACGCCGACGGGACAGTGGTCTGGCATGACGTGACACCATCGGGAAAGCGACTGGTGGGACCCGCGCATCCGCTCAAGGGCGCGCTCAAAGACCGCTCCATGGCCACCTCCATGGGCAGCATCAAGATCATGGACTTCTCCCCGGACGCCCGAAAGTTGGTCGGGGTGTCGGCGGCGGGATCGACGCGACCGGCGCAGGTATGGAACCTGGAGACTGGCCGGCCGCAAGCGCTGCCGAAGTCGATCGCTCATCTCGGCGACGTGTGGTTCGGGCCGGACGAGAACACCTTGGTGGCCATCCACGGCCCTGACGCCGAGGCCACATCCTCGATGGTGGCGATCAACATAGGCAACGGCACAATGCGTGAACTTGCGGGCGACGTCGACTTTGCGGGCAACGGGGTCTCGGGAGACGGCCGGGTGGCGATCACCTGTCGGCAGGAGAAGCTCGATTCCGACTCGCTCGGCGAGGCCCGCTACCGGGCCATTCGTGTGGCGGACGGACGGGTACTGAGCCGTTACGTTCGCGGGAACGGCACCTCATGCAGGGAGGTGGCCATCAGTGAAAAAGGCGATCAGTTCGCGGCCCTCGCTGCGACAGACGACCTGCTGGATGAGTGGGACATCGTCGACACGCGCAGCGGCAAGAAACCGCGGCGCTTCTTCGGCCCCTCCTCGGATGAGAACATCGGCCACCTGCCCCTGCTGGGGACCGCGCGCGAGCCCGTCATCGCCACCTCGAACAAGAACGCCGTGACAGGGTGGGCGCTGAAGGTGGACGATAATCTCACCACCGTCAGTCCTCCGTATCTACTCGGTGACGGAAGCCTGATGGTGGTCCGCGTGGGCGTGGACGGTGCCACTCTGCGTGTGATGGAAACAGACGGCGACGGGCGAACCCTCGCCGAAGTGCACACCGATGCCGAAACGCCACCGGACGCGAAGCAGGAGCTCCAGGTCAACCGTGCCGAGACGCTGGTGGCAGATGTGTCGGACCGGAACCGGATCACCGTCCGTGCATTGCCCTCGCTGCGCCGGGTCGCCGATTTCACCACTGCGAAGCCACCCGTCGGCAAGGATGGGGAGCCGGAGTTGCTGCAGTTCAGATTCCTCCGGGACGACCAGCTCGTCACAGTGTCCGGCACGCGCGTCGAGCATTGGGACGCCCGTGCGGGGCGGCGGCTGACACAACCGATCGATCTGTCTGGTCTGCGGCTCACCGCACAGGTCGATCCGACGTACTTCGTGGGCGGCTATCCCGAGCCGGGGTACGCGGGAGTCACCGTGGCGGGAGACCCGTACGCGCACGCCATCGATCTACGCACGGGCGAGGAGAACAAGACCCTGCGTGTACGCCTCGGCGATGACCTCGACGTAGCGGTCTTCCTGGAGGACTCGCGCTATGTGGCGGTGATGACCACGGGCAGCATGGTGGAGCTGTGGTCGGTGTGGCCAGGGCGGTCGCCGAAGAGAGTGGCGGGCCCGTTCGGGCCACTGAACTCGAACCGGTGGACGACCGGCCGCACCGGAGGCGACGGCTTCTTCCTGGCCAACAACAGTTCCGTACGCTTCCTGAAAGCGGGCGACCCAGGGTACAGAGAGACATACGAATTCGCGGAGAAACAGGGGTTCTTGGCGGCCACCAAGAACGGCAAAGCGCTACTGCGCTCACCCGAGTCCGGGGGCCGCATGGGGGTGGTCCGCCTCGACCCCGCCCTGTGGAAGCGGCATCTGTGCACCGCCCTCGGTCGTGAGCTCACCGATGACGAACGCGCCGGCCTTTCCGGCGGCCTTCCCGCCGAGATCTGTCCTACCTGAGCTCACGAGTCCCAGGAGCGAGGTCACGAGGCCGGCCGAGGTGGTATCGAAGAGGGACGTGTGAGGTGCGGCAGGCGGTGGAGCACGCCCGGCACCGATCGGGAGACCGCTTACGGCCGAGCGGCCGGTGACGGTGAAACGTGCGCTCCGCTGGAGGCCATGCCGTGGACCCGCTGCTGCTGCCACTCCGCCGGCCACAAGGGCTCCAGTCCATGTCCAGGACCTGGGGCAGCCGAAGCGGAAGGCTGGGCACCGGGTGTCCGTTGTCCCCTTCCGGGCACTGGTGGGGCATGACTTCCTTCGTTGTCTTAGCGGAGCTGGCACAGGACAGCAGACCGGACGGCCCTCCATGGCTCAAGTGGTTGTTCCTGGCGGTGTGGGCGCTCGTCATGCCCTGGATCATCTACAAACTGCACAAGGACAACTACTTCAAGAGGCGACGCTGACCCGGCGCTCTGTTCGCCTACCAGCGCATGCCGAGTTGATCGAGCGCTGAGCGTCGCTCATCGGCCAGCAGGTTGGCGCGTCGGCGGGTGTTGGCAGTCCACATGCCGGGGCCGCTGTCCTGTCTCGGCGAAGTCTGGGCAGTCAGAGGCTGGCTGCGGAGATGGACCGAGAGCGTATGCGGCCGGGCCAGAACCGCGGGCCCTTCACCACCGACGGCTGGAGCCTGCTGGCCGTCGGCTTGTTTCTGGTCTTCGCCGTGACGATGGGCCTTATGGTGCAGCGTTCACCCGTGACGCAGCAACTCATGGACCCTGCACGGCTGTGGGCGGGTCTCGGCCTCAGCGTCTTCCTTATGGCGTCGTGGTTGCTGTGGCGAGAGGAGATGGGCTCGGCATGGCTCGTCGGCATCGCCTGGATCTCTCTGTGCGGCGTCTTCTTCGAGAGGGCGAAGCGGCCGTCGTCAGGGCCCGTGCCGAAGGGCAGGCCGTACTCATCAGGGCGGAAGCGGAGAGGGCGCGGGCCGAGGCCGATCTGGAGGCGAGGCGGGCGCACATTGAGTGGATGCGAGCGCAACTGGAACGATCACGGCAGGGATTGTCCGAACTGCCACCGTTGCCGCGCATGCCAGAACCGGACGGCGGAGCCGGGGGCGACTCTTCCCAGAACGGGGGCAGTCCGGCAGCCAGTACAAGCCCCCCGCCCGATGAGACTCCCTGAGCGGCCCGGCGCCGATGAGCGCTATAGCTGCGCTGATCAGCTCAGAGCTCGCTGGGCCCGGCTCCGCACTCTCAATGTGCGGCAGAGAGCCGGGTGGCCGAGACGTGGGCGGCCGACGATGACGAGGTCACGGACGAGGCCGGGCTCGACGACAGCACCGCCGGTCTTGGCGCCTACGAGTACGTCATGAACATCCGTTTCACCGCTTGAGCACCCCGACCGGCTGGTGAGGGTCGTCGAGGACGGCGTGGTGGAAAGGGAGGGCGAGTTCGAGCAACGAGCGCACGGAGGCGAGTCCTGCGTTGGACAGCTCGGTGCGCAGCAGCGGCCGCGGTCGTCGATGTCCTCGGCGAGGCCCGCGTCACGGACGAGGGCGGAGAGCGTTGGGCATCAGCCCCGCAGATGCAGTCCGCGCTCGCCGATGCGCTGCTGCTGCACCACCCGCTGCGGGAGACCGATTCTCCGAACTTGCGGGCCGACCCGCCGCCGCAACGGGCACTCCCCGAGCGGATCACCGGCATGGTTCGTCTCCCAGTAGCGGCGCAGCGCGATGTCAAAGGCGGGCAGCCGGTGCCCGAGCCCGGCGAGCGCGAGGCGCAGAGTGAGCACGATCTGCCCGAGCAGTGGGACGAGACGGCCCGGTCTGGGGTGCGGCCCGTGCCGGTACCCATCGACCTGGCACGCTCGGCGGGCGCCGGTATCGCGAGTGGCAGGTCAACGGGTCGGGGTGGGTCGCGTGGGTGCAGCTACCTCGGCCGCAGAACGACCACGCCGGGCCCGAGCGGAACGGCGACCGGCGGTTTGCCATGTGCCTCGACGATCGCTCGGCGGCGCGCAGTATTGTGCTGTTTCGCTGGATGGGGCCGAGAGGCAGGGAAGGGGCCAGGTGCGAGCGGCGCGGGCGTTGGCGACGTTGGACGAGGTCGAGCTCGGTGACCACGTCTGCTGGCTCATGGACAGAGCTGCGGGATTCCCTGCGGACGCACGGGCGTTCATAGCGGACGGAGCCCTGTACGGGGACAAGATCGTGGTCGTCGGCTCTGACGGCGTCACTACCGGCCTCGCACGGGCCGCGGTGCCCTCCACTTCGGTGATCCTTGATTTTCCCCGTCTCACGGACCCCGACTCCGTTCTGGACGCGGTCCGCCGCGAGGCCCGGACCGCGACACGGGAGGGTTACCGATCGGTACGTGTGCTGGCCGAGGGGATCCCCGCGGCAGGGTCGGACAGCGCCGAGAGCTGGCTGTCCCGGGAGCTGAAGCTGGACGAGTTCGCCTCGGAGAGCGGCGCCATCGTGGTATGCGCCTTCCGTCCTTCGCAATGGCAGAGGACTACGCTGGAACACGTGGTATGTGTGCACCCGCACGAGATGGGCAAGCGTGCTGAACGTCCGGCCTTCCGGATGTTCAGCACGGGCGCCGATAGCTGGAGCGTTGACGGAGTGATCGATTCGGAATGTGCGTCGACCTTCAACGCTGCGGTACGCACAGCTATACACCGCGCACCCACGATGAAAATGCGTTTCGACAACCTCGAGATGATCGACGCTGCGGGAATGCACGCCCTTGTCGACGCAGCCCGTCACGTTCCGGGCCGGGTGATCGTGGTGGAAGGCGCGAGCGAAACAGTCCGCCTGTGCTGGGAACTCGCCGGCTACGCCACTGACACCGTACCGGTGGTGATGGCCGCATGACCGTGCACGAACACCTTTCGGAACCGGACATGACCGGATTCCGTCACGAGTTTTATCCCTATCACGGCGAAGCACAGTTCTTGACCGGGACGCTTGGCTTCATCCGCGAGGCACTGGAAGCCGAAGAGGCGGTGGTCGTCGCGGTTCCGTCGGACAGAGCGTCCCTGCTGCGGGATGAGCTGGCTGATGAGCCGGCTGTCACCTTCGTCGACACGACGACGGCCGGCCCTAACCCGGGGCGGCTCGTCGCCGCCTGGACGGCCTGGATGAGCGAGCGGGGCGAGGGAGACCGGCCCGTACGGGGGATCGGTGAAACCGCCTGGCGGCAGGCGCGCAACGCCGCTCATCTTTCCGAGCTGCGGTATCACGAATGGCTGTTGAACCGGGCCTTCGCCCAAAGCCCGGCCTGGTCGATGCTGTGCCCCTACGACGCCGCCGACGGGGACCAGGGCGCCTTGCAGGCTCTCTCCGGCTGCCATCCGCTGATCCGCCAGGACCACCGGTACGTACCCAACGAGCAGTACCTCACCGCGGAGGAGTACCCCTTCGAGGCCCTGGCCGACCCGTGTGATCCGTATCAGGAGCTGAGCTACACGCACGGTGACCTCGCGGCGATCCGCTCGAAGGTCTCCCAGTGCGCTTCCGACGCCGGCGTTCCGGATGACCGGCTACCGAAACTGGCTGTGGCCGTTACGGAGATCGCCACGAACAGCATCCGCCACGGCGGGGGCCGAGGAACCCTGCGCACCTGGACGCAAGACTCCACGTTCCTCTCCGAGTTCCGCGACGCCGGTTACATCTCCGACGTGATGGCAGGCCGCACCCGCCCGGACGCCAACCAGATCGGCGGCCGCGGCCTGTGGCTCGCGCACCAGCTCTGCGACCTGGTCGAAATCCGCTCCACCCCCGACCAGGGCACCACCATCCGCCTCCACGTGGACCTGCCGCAGTAGGGGCGCCCATCGCCATCGTGGTTGCATGGAACGTATGGGCCCAAAAGCCGCACATGGGCATACTTCATACCTGGACGTGGTTCTGTCCCACTGGGAGACGGGCGACGAAACTGAGGCGCTGGTGGGCGGTGGCAGGCGCCTGCGGCGGGTGGACGCTCGCCGGCAGCTCCTGCAGATGGCGAGCGCCTTGCAGCAGCAGGGCCTGCGCCCGGGTGACAGCGTCGGAACCCTCACCACGAACCGGGTGGAGGCAGTGCTGGTACACCTGGCAGTGCACCTGATCGGTTGCCGGCTGGTGTTTCTGCCACCAGAGCCTGGCCCGGGTGAACTGGCCGCCCTGCTCGTTCAGTCGGCCGTCCGCACGGTCGTGGTCGACCCGCTGCTGTCAGCGAAGGCCCAGCAAGCCACTGGGCGCTGCCGAACCGCTCCCGCGCTGATGAGTCTGGGCCCTGGCGGGCCGCCGGGAGCGGACGACCTGCTTGCCCTGGCCACCAAGTGCTCGGAGGTTTCTTTGGAGGCCGTGCCCGCTGTCGCAGCCGATGACACCGTCACCGTGCTGTATACACGGGCGGCACCTTGGGCCGGCCGAAGCTGGCGGCGCACGGCCGCGCACTGTATGACGCCATGGCCGCATCCGCGATGACGGCACCGGCCGGCGGTCGGGTCCTGGCCGCCACGCAGCTCGCCCACGGCAGCGGTCACCTGACCATGCTCCATGCCCTGATGAGCGGCTCTACTCTTGTGCTCCTCCCGGCCTGGGAGCCCGCCGCGGCGTTCGACACTCTGCGAGAGGAGCGCATCACCATCACCGCCCTGGTGCCCCCGATGCTCGGCGACCTGCTGAATGACCTCCGCTGCCGGGCGGGAACGCTGCCCCATCTGGAGCAGATCCACATCGGGGCCGCGCCCATCACTCCCGCCCGGCTGCGGCAGGCCGTAGCAGTGTTCGGTCCGGTCATCAGCCAGGGCTACGGGCAGTCCGAGTGCCTGGCCATCACCTCCCTGCCTGCCCAGGACCTCCCGGCCGACGAGAACTCCCCGCGGTGGCGCAGCTGCGGGCGCCCGCAGCCTGGCACGCAGGTGCAGATCCGCGATGCACAGGAGACGGTGATGCCCGACGGAGAAACCGGGGAGGTGTGCGTGCGCAGCCCGGTGATGATGCTCGGTTACGTGCAGGACGAGAAGAACACCGCGCAGGCGGTGCGCGAGGGCTGGCTGCACACCGGCGATATGGGTTACCGCGACGAGGAGGGGTACCTCTACCTGGTGGACCGGGTGCGGGACATCATCGTCACCGGCCACGGCAGCGACAACGTGTACTGCCGCCTCCTGGACGACTTCGCGTCCGGCCTGCCGGGGGTGGGGGAAGCTGCGGCGGTCGGCATGCCGGACGACGCGCTGGGCGAAGCAGTTCGGCTCTTCCTCGTCGCGCGGAAGGGGACAGACCTGGACACCACAACGGTCGCCGACGCCATCACCGCTGAGCTCGGCGAGTTGTACACCCCGCGGGAGACCGTACTGGTGCCCCACCTGCCGAGAACCGGTGTGGGCAAGGTCGACAAGCGTGCTCTGCGCGCCCGATGGTAAGAAGGGGCGGCGACCTCGGGGAGCGTCAGCGTTCACGCATCCCGGTCCACCACCAGCGCGTCGTCGCCCACTCGTTGTAGTGGGGCTCCGGCAAGGTGCGGCGCTCGAATTTCTCATTGATACGCGTGATCATCAGTCGGCCCAGGCCCCGTTCGGCTCCGAGCGGAGGGTGCAGCATGGCTCACTCCAGGTCATCACAGAGGGTCGTCCAGGTAGCCAACCGCAAGAAAGGAAGGGCAGCATGGCGGCCGGCCCGTCAGCCACGACACCGAGCTCTACAAGGACCGAAACACCGTCGAGTGTCTGATCAACAAGCTGAACGCCTGGCGCGGCATCGCCACTGCTATGACAAGACTCCGGCGAGCTACCTCGCCGGCCTCCACCTTCGCGGCGCGATGATCTGGATCAAGGGCCTCACCAGAGCCGCCGTTTGACTCACGATCAAATACACATATTAGTTGTACGGGCCCGCGCGGACAGTTCCTCCCGGTCGACCGAGCCGGACCTGTCGACATCGATCGCGTCGAACACGCTCGGCAGTTCAGGCGAGGTTGCGCTCGATCACGTGCCGGGTGATCCGGTGCAGCACGTTCGCCTCGGGGGACGGCGGCGGCAACGGTCTGAGCCGGCACCAGGCGTCTTCCAGGGTCTGCCGCGCCTCCTCGGCGCAGGCCTTCAGCGCGCCGCAGTGCTCCAGCTCGGCGATGGCCCGGTGCACAGTGTCGGGCTGCTCGACGCCGTCGCGTACCCGGTGCCACAGGGCCCGGATCCGGTTCGTGGGCAGCAGAGCGATCGCGTGGGCCAGCGGCATCGTGACCTTCCCGTTGCACGAGTCCTCACCGATGACCTTGGTCGGCGTTCCCGCCCGTCGCACTCCGCGCAGGTCCGCGACGTCGTCGCTGATCTGATCGGTGTGGTCTCTGTCGTGCCCCCGGCGATCCCCGCGCCGGGGGCACGACAGCCGTCGCGACTTGGCCGAGAAGTGCCCTTCTAGAAGAGGCCCTTGTAGCCTTGCCAGCCGGTGGCGATCTTCGTGCGCGCGCCGAACGAGCCGTTGCCATTGCCGTTGTTGCGGTACAGGCCGCCGCCGGTGTCCCGGGAGACCAGGTCGGCCTTGCCGTCGCCGGTGATGTCGCCGACTCCGAGGATCACGTTGTAGGAGCCGCCCCAGTTGGAGAAGACCTTCGTGCGGGCGCCGAACGTGCCGTTGCCGTTGCCGTAGTACCGGTACAGGTTGTTCGCCGTGTCCTGGGCGAGGAGGTCGCCGATGCCGTCGCCGTTCAGGTCCCCGGCGCCCACGACCTTCTTGTACGTCTTCCAGTTGTCATACAGCTTCACCCGCGCCGACAGCGTGCCCGTGCTGGTGCCCTGGTAGAGGTAGACGGCCCCGGTCGTGGTGTTGCGCGCGATCAGGTCGGGGCGGCCGTCCTTGGTCACGTCACCGGGTGCGGTCAGCACGTCGTACTGGTTCCAGCCGGACGTGCCCAGCGAGGTGTAGGGCGTCGACGGCTTCAGCGCGGCACCGCAGCCCGGCTTGTAGGCGCGTAGGGCCCCGCTGCTCAGCCGCACCAGAACGTCGTTGCAGCGGTCCCCGCTCAGGTCGCCGAACGGCACCGCCTTGACCGAGGTCGGCCATCCGCTGCCGCTCACCTTCTCCGAGAAGGTGCCCTGCCCGGTGCCCTGCTGGAACGTGAGCGCGCCGGAGGAGTTGAGGGTGAGCAGGTCGCTGATGCCGTCCCGGCCCGCGTGATCTCGCCGCACGGGGGTGGCGAGAGTCCCGGCCGTCATCAGATGGATGCGCTCACCGGCGTCCACGAAAGCCGCGCGGCCGCTGTCGGGGTCCAGGCTCCAGCGGACCCGTCGGTCCGAGGTACTGCCCTCGGGCATGAGATTCTTGGTCGCCGGCAGATCCGCCAGGTCAGAGGTGACCGCCTGTCCGGAGCGGACGTCGGTGCGCACGAGCTTGCCGCGCTCGTTGTCATGGCGGACCAGGAACCCGTCGGCCAGCAGCGCGTCTCCCACGGGCACGGCCACCGACCGGCCGCGGGAGCGGTCGAACACGCCGGCCTTCTTCTGCGCGGCGCACGCCCAGTAGACGAAACGGCCGTGGACCTGCAGCTCGCCGGGCACACACGCCGAGCCGACGTTGACGTCGACCGCAGCGGCAGTTGAGCCGAGGTGGCTCATCGACAGGTGCCCGGCAGTGGACGTCGTGGTCCACAGCTGTCCGTCCCACAGGGTGGCGGCCACGGCCGTGCGGGTCGACACGACCTTGGACTGCGTCCAGTCGACGAGGAAATGCTTGCGGTTCGAGCCGCCAGAGAGCAGCGCGTACCGTCCCTCTGCGGAGCTCACCTCACCGTAGAAGCCGTCAACGGTCAGCGTCTGGACCTCACCGGCGGGTGTACGGCGGTGTATCTGCTGGGAGTTGGCCAAGTCGTTGTAGACGACCGATCCGTCGCCCGCGCCGAACAGCCGCACACATCTGTTCACGAAGATGCACGGCTTGAGCCCTCCGCCGGCCGGGCGGACCAGCCCCACCTGGGGGACCGCGTCGGCCGACACAGTGCGTGTGTGGAACATGACGTCGTAGGACGGGGGCGCGGTCTCGTCGGTCCAGGCAAGGGTGCCGCCCGCCAGCGAGAGCCCGTCGATGGGTGCGGGAACCGGAGGCAGATCCATCAGCTCATCGGTGACGATCTGTCCGTCCGGCGTCTCGGAGATGCGGTGCATGCCCCAGTGCGCCGTGTCGGGACCGCCCGTCACGACGGCAGATCCGTCCGCCGATGCATGGACCCAGCCGTCCATCTGCGGGAGCAGTATGCGCCATTCCCCGGCGTCGGTGAGGGGCCGGGTGAGCACGGCACGGGTCTCGTCGCCGTAGGTGGCCACCACGACGTGGTCACCGACGATCGTGAAGTCGGTCTTTCCCACGGTGCCCTGGGCCGGAACGGTGATCACCGGTCCGTCCAGTGCGTCGCGGCGCAGCAGTCGCGCGCCGGCTCCCGGATACCACCAGCCGACGTAGTCTTCACTCAGGACGGGAAGTCGGGCCGAGTTGGTGTTGTAAGGGGTGAACACTTTGGCCCAGGTCCCGTCGCGGACATCGACGAGTACGAGCTGGTTGAGGAAGACCTGGGGGTCCTCGGTCGGCACGCGGTAGCGCAGCAGCAGCGAGCGGTCGTCCTTCCCGCTCAATGCGAGGAGCTGCGCGTCGGCGGGCCAGCCGGTCACCTTCGTGTCCTCGGTTGCGCCCCCGGCCGCCCGCTTCAGCAGGTGCAGTTCGCGTACGTTCGCAGCATTGCCCAGGTAGGCGACCACGACGCCCTCGCCGGCCGGGCCAGCGTAGGCCAGACCGGCCGGGACAGTCACCGTGCCCCGGTCCTCGCCGGAGCCGATCGCGCGAAACCGCACGACGCGTCGGCCCTCGGTGTCGGTCGACAGGGTGTAGGCGGTGTCCGACTGGGCGAGCGCGGTGGGCTGCTGAGTACCGGCGAACTCGGTCACTGCCCGGGTCCGGCGCGTCGCGTAGTCGGTCCACAGCCAGCCGCTGGATCCCTCGGGATTCGACAGCACACCCGTGTCGCCGAAGCCGATGAACACCGGATTGCGCGTGGCACTCCGGTCCGCGGCGGGCAGCACGACCTCGCCCGATCCAACGACACCAGCCCCGACGGCCACTGCCGTCCCTGTCGGCACGGCGGCCGGAGCACCCACGGCGAGGGCGACGCTCACGGCCAGGGCCGCACCCCATCTGCCGAACAGATGGCGTCGCACGACCTTGATGACCCCCACGGAACCCCCCGGTCCCTCGTCCTGGCAGTTGTGACCGGACAGGTCTGCCAGTCTGTGAATGAAATGTGCATGCCTTGAGCGGGCGACGGGAGCATATCAGCGCACACCAGTGGGGCCGCCGGGATTACCGGGGCGGCGGAAGGCGGCCCGAGCGAGCAGAGCGGTGAAGACTCTCTCCCAGGTGCCGTCGACAGCACACTTCCGCAGCCGATGGTGAGCGCCCTTCCACGAGCCGAAGTGATCGGGAAGGTCCATCCACGGCGTGCCGGTGCGGTACTTGAACGCGATCGCGTCGATCACCTGCCGGTGATCACGCCACCGACCACCCCGCTTCGGAGTCCGGCCCGGCAGCAACGGCTCGATCCTCGCCCACTGGGCGTCAGTCAACGACACACCCGATCAACAATCAGATGATCTGAAGGCCACTGCTCAACTTCCTTGGTGCTGCTGACGCTCTCGAAGTCGTCGCACATGCCTGGCGTACTGCCCAGCCTGCGACCTCTGGGCGCGATCGATCGAAAGCACCTGGGGATCCGCCGCGCGCTCGTACAACTCAACCTCGCAGGAGTCCGGTGTCCACCTCGACAAGCCGGGCCAGGGCCTTCCGATCCTGCTCAGTTGTCGGACGTGCTCAGACCCCGTCCCTCCACACCTGACCGCTCGCCTCGGCTTCGTCCATCTCGCCAATATACGTGCGGGCGGAAGGGCACGAAGCCCGCCCAAACCAAAATCCTGAACGGCCTGGTTGGCGAGCGGTGCCAGATAGGCCACTCATCTCACGCGCGCGGCTGCGCGGGACGGGGGAGAGGGCGGGGCGTGTGGAGTATCCGTCGACGTGACGCTGGCGCAGCAGGTTCCTGCCCTGCCCGAATGCGAGGGGTGGTGGTACGAGGCCAAGCTCGACGGTTCTCCAGACACCTGAACTTGTGTCAAAGCCTGTCGTGAACTGCCGTCGGCGAGTCAGGATGGCGGCTTGGTACATGCTCTACCTGTGTTCCGCAGTCTGCGCGGGCAGGACCGGCCTCCCCTGCTACTCCGAGTGGCTAGTGCAGCTCGAGTTCCCACTTTTGAAACGGCGGCTCGCGATCTGCGACCAGAAGGACGCAACGTTCGCCACGTGCATGTCGACGACGTTCTCCCAGGCCCAATGGCCCCGAGGAAACGACATATCAAGGAGCACGATCGAGTAGGCCCTCCACTGCAGGAGCTCCGCCGAACCGCTGTTCACGGACAGCCTTCGCCCCTTGCTGATGAGCTTTCGCGCGGCGGCAAGGCGCCGGTTCGTTTCCACACCTGAGTAACGGCAGACCGCGTACTGCGGGACTGGAGATCACTCGGGAGGCCTACGGCAGGGGGCTCTACCTGTCCGGGCCGGCGCTCACAGCGGGTAGCGCTGCGAGCTGCGCCTCGACGCCGATGATGTCCTGGGACTCTCCAGGCAGGCCTCTACCGACACGCCCTCCGTCCGCACCAGGAGATCCTTGTGGAACGGGTCTCCGCTCCCGACGAATGTCCATGGCTTCGCGCCCCCGCGCATCCGCTCCGCATCGGCTTTGAACAGCACTGTGATCCCCTGCTCGGCCAGCGCTTCCACGACCCGCGCCACATCCACCGAGACGCTCCCTTGCGCTGCTCATCGAACAGTCAGCAAAGCTACTGCTCTGACCGCCTAGGTTCACCGACTTGGGGCGGTGTCCGGAGCTGGAGGTATCGGGTTGGGGCCGTCTTATCGTTCGTTGGGGGTGCTCTCCATCGCCCACCTGCGGAAGAGGACGAGTACCTCGGTGAGGTTGCCTGGTCCGCATGCGGCGTCGAAGGTCATGTCGGAGGTCCGGGCCACGACCCAGTCATCTTTGCTGCGTTTGAGGTCCTGGCGGGGGAAGTCGTGTCCCTCCAGGTCGGTGCCCTCCAGGTCGATGCGGACGGACCAGCCGTGGTTGTCGAGCGTCTCGATCTTGACACCCCACTCGTGCTCCCAGTCCTCGTTGCACTGTGCGGAGTACCAAACCTGCAGCCACTCCAAGACGTTCTCGGCTCTGCTCATGGCACCAGTGGCCGAACACGGGCTCGCACCACCGCTCCTGCTGATGGGCACGGACGGAAATACGGACACCGGCCCCGGCTGGCAGAGCTGCCTGCCTCAGGTACGAAGGCCGTCTCTCCACCAGCCCGCACGACACCACGCCAGCAGCGGGCCGCGCGTGATGCTGCGACGCGCCCCGAAGAATCGTGGCCACCCTCCGTCGACGTGGCCCAGGACGTGGCGGTGTGGCCGGCGCGTCCCACGGCGGTTCTGTCTCGGTGCGAGGACAGCTGCACGAAGTGCACGCAGTGCAGGCCCTACTTCGAGTCTCTACGAGCGGAGTCCGTACGCCTGCGTCTGCGTTTCAACGAGCCGGAGCGGTATCCCTACGCGGCCGGTCAGCACACCCTGCACCGTACTGCCTGCAGGGAGATCGAGCAGACGGTCGGCTGCGTCGAGACCAGCGAAGACTCCCCGTGGCTGGAGCATGCGTCGTCCGACCTGGCGCACCGCAGCAGCAGTTCGGGAGGCTGGTACACGCACATGAGGCTCCTGACCAGCGAAGAGGCCTCGGTCTGGATCGCCGGGCGGGTGGGGCCGCGTGGCGGGTTGAAGTACCGCCTGTGCAAGATGTGCACCCCCACGCTTCCAGAACCCGCATAGCCGCCCGCCACCTCCCAGGGCAGCAGCCAGCGGCGGCAGGGGTGCTTACCAGCTGGGCGGTGCCGTGCGGGGCCGGTCGACGGTGCCGCGCGGACCCTCAGAGCCTGTCTTTGAACCCCCGTCTGCGCAGCGACGCCCGGCACGCACCCTCGCCGCACACCGATCGCACGCACCGACCGCCGCTGCGCCCGCGCTGCGCGCGGACGACGGGGGTTCAAAGACAGGCTCTCAGCGGCCGACGGACTACGGCTGTCCATGCCCGTCGACCGGACGGTGCGGGTGGCACCGCCCCTCGGGAGCGTCCGTCTGTCCCACTCGTCTCCCCGCACGGATGGAAGCCCTTGATCACCCGCGAGATTCGACGGCGCCCGCTCCTACCGTCCGCCCGGCCAGCCCCGGCCCGGGCTGCCGCGCTGCACGCGAGCAGTGGGGTCCCCGTCACACCTTCTATCCCTCGGGGTCACCCGCCCGGCCCCGCCTGCACCACCGAGTAGCTTCGGCCCCTTGGGCTGGAGGCTTGCACGTGAGGGGCGCGGTCATCCCAGAAGGCGGCGCGGTTAGCGCCGCCGGCCGCCGCCGATGCGGCGGTCGTCGGCCAGTGCGGTCAGCGGGCCGAACTCGCGGGCAAGCTGGTTCCACGTCAGAACCTCGCCACAGCGGGCCGGGAACTCCTTCGGGTTGAACTCGGGCATGGTCCAGGTGCCAGAGACCCGGTCCCGCAGCCACAGGTCACCGTCACCGTCGACCACACTCGGCGGTACCGGTACGGGCTCGGTCTGATCGGTGGGCTCCCAAGTGACCCGGCCCGGGTGAGAAGCGCGGCGCAGCTCGGTGGTGGCCAGCCGCGCGGCCGCGTCACGGGTGGACTCTTCGGCCGCCTCGACCGACGCGAGTCGGAAGGCGTCGTCAAGTACGGGCAGGGCTGGATTCTTGCTGCGCTTTGAACTCATACGCTGATTACCTCCGGTGGGGGGCGTCACATCCGTTATGGCACCCCGAGGAGGAATACGGTATCCGAAGCGGGAGCCGGGCCGGGCTACGACCACTGGCCAGGAGGGCGCTGGCGCACCAAGGGGTGGGGCCAGGTGGTGAGTTGGTCTTGGATGGGGCGCAACCTGTGGTGGTAGCGCTCAGATACGGCGGTCCGGGTCTGAGTAGGTGAGGCCGCCGGGGGCGAGCGGACGTCGGGCCGGGGCAGGTGCGGGCTCGGGCTCGCCGGGCGGCTGGCGGAAGTCGGCGCCCTGCTCGACCGGCCAACAACACGTCAGGCCCAGCCCCGGTGGACAGCCCGCCCCGCCCCGCCCCGCGCTCCGCGACGGGGCGCGGCGGACGACAGATCTCCGGCACATCTATCCCGGAACTCGCCCGCAGTTGATGCGCGGGCCCCAGAGGATCTTGACCACCAAGTGCCCCGTCATCGGTGCAGGGCAGCAGTGGTAGTAGGACTCCGTTAGGTCTTCCCGTTTGCGCTGATCAAGAGCATGTTGAGGAGCGTGGACGTACATGAAGTGGAGCGTATGCGGGTGGCGTTGTTCGTGGCGGATGTGTTGGGTCGGTGCCGCGCAAGGACCAGCGGGCCAAGAGCGACTGTTATCTGCGGGGCCTGATGATGGAGGGTCGCCGTAAGTCGGTCCAGGCCATGGCCTCGCGGCTGCCGGACGCCAATGAACAGAACCTGCAGCAGTTCGTGAACCAGTCCACCTGGGACCTGGTGTCGGTGCGCCGGCGGATCGCCGAGCGGCTGGTGCCGCGCATCGACCCGGACGCCTGGGCGATCGACGACGTGTCCTTCCCCAAGGACGGGAAGATGTCGGTAGGGGTCGCCCCGCAGTACTGCGGGGCGCTGGGCAAGCAGGCCAACTGCCAGGTCGCGGTGAGCGTGCACGCGGTCTCCGATCGCGCCTCGTGCCCGCTCACCTGGCGCCTCTTCCTACCGGCGGAGTGGGCGCTCGATGGCGACCGGCGGAGGCGGACCGGGGTGCCCGAGGAGGTCATGCACCGGCAGAAGTGGCGGCTGGCGCTGGACGCCCTGGATGAACTGGCCGCGTGGCAGCTGTCGCCGCCGCTGGTGGTGGCCGACGCCGGCTACGGTCAGAACGCCGACTTCCGCGCCGCCCTGACCGAGCGGGGGCACCATTTCGTGGTCGGTATCCGCGGTGACCTGATCGTGCAGCCGGATGCGGCGGTCCCTGTATTGCCGGCCTGGTCCGGCATCGGCCGCCGGCCGGTGTCCCGTTACCCGCAGCCACCGGTGTCGGTGGCGGAGTTGACCGCCGGCGCCGGTCGGGAAGCGTTTGGGGAAGTGACCTGGCGGGAGGGTGCACGCGGCCCGATGGCCTCCCGCTTCCTCGCGCTGTTGGTCCGGCCGGCCGGAGTGCGTCCGCGCCGGATGATCAAGGCGGCCGCGGTGGCCGCGCACGGCCGGTGGGACGGCGTCCTGCCCCAGATGCAACTGCTGGCCGAGTGGCCCGACGGTGAGGACACCCCGACCCGCTTCTGGCTGTCCGACCTGCCCGCCGACACTCCGATCGCCGCCCTGGTCCGCCTGGCGAAGATCCGCTGGCGCATCGAACATGACTACCGCGAACTCAAACACGGCCTGGGCCTGGACCACTTCGAAGGCCGCTCATGGACCGGCTGGCACCACCACGTCACCCTGGCGACCGCCGCCCACGCCTTCCTGACCGAACAGCGGCTCCCCCCAAAAGTGCCCGCACGGGCCTGACCCTCTACGAGGTCCTCGACATGCTCCAGGACACCTTGAGGTGCTGGACCGGTATCTGCACCACCTGCCAGCAGCCGCTGCCCAGAAACCGCAGATCAGCACCAACTTAACGGAGTCCTACTAGTACTACAGCCGGTTGCTCACGTGACGTGACGGCGGGTGCCTCGTTGCTCCATTCGTGGGACTGATGCTGACGCTGGGCGTGGTGCAGACTGGCGAGCTGAACGAGTTCGAGATCCGGTCGCTGGATGGCGAGTTGGAAGCGCTGTGCGCATCTGTGGACGATGTGTTCGCGCGTCCAGCCTCGCGGGAGAACCTGCGGGCGATGGTGCGCGGGCTGCTCAGCGAGGTGCCGCGCAAGAACCTGTGGCAGCTCGCCGAGTTCGCCGGGTACCCCAACCCCGACCGGCTGCAGGGCTTTCTCGCCAGTATGCCAGCCGACGTCGACCCTGCCGGAGGTTGGTAGGAGAAGCGTTGGGATACCCGTGGCACCGTTTTGTTCTGCACGTCGGCACCGTCCGGCACGTCACGCCATTCCCAGAACTGTGACGAACGGCAGCAGCCAGCCCGAATGAGTTGAGGGCTGCATTGGTTTTTGATGACGTCGCACGTTGAATGGGCCAGGCTCTGGACCCGGGCCCCCTCGTAGTGGCTGGACACTCGTGGCGGTATTCCTGCGGCGGGCCGTCGGCACGACTGCGGGGAGGCGAATGTTCTCGCCTCCCCGCGGACTGGGCCGAAGGCCCCCCGGATCACTCCCTACTCGGCCGCTTTCGAGTGAACGTAGATCTCACCGGCCTCCGGGTGCTCCACGGCCGGGGAAAGCCGCAATTCGCCGGTTTTCTCCACATGGTAGGAGTACAGGCCGAATTCTCCCGGCGTCGGCCCGCACTCTCCCGCCGCGAAGTTGACGGACACCCAGGTGTCCCCACCCGCGGGAACAGTGTCGATTCCCCAGGAGAATGTGCATTCCGGCTTCGTGTCGGCCTTCTCCATCAGTTCACTCAGCTGGAGCTGCGCCCCGTCCGAGATGGTTCCTCTGCCTCCCTTGCGGAAGGTGATCCAGTCACCGCCCTTGTTCTTCCACGAGCCGATGATCTGTCCTTCGCTCGGAACGGAGTCGGAAGCCGACTCCGAAGTGGAGACCGACGCGGAGATCGGAGCAGAGGCGAGGTCGGATTGCTTTGCGCAACCGATGGCTCCCGTGACGAGGAAGGCGGAAACGGTGACGGCGAGAAGCGCCCGCCGTCCGCTCCTAATTCGGTACATAGACTTCCTCGATCCAGTTGATCCGTACGGTGATGTCCTTCTGACCGTCGGGCCAGATGTGCTTAACGGCGTCGGAGCCCGCCTTCATGACTCCGTTGGACTTTCCGTTCTTGTACCCGTCGTCCGAAAGGCTGCGGGTGGCCGAGGCTACCGTCATCGTGTTGGAGATGGAGACGCGCACCTGTCCGACCAGCGCCCCGTGATCCCATTCCGAGTCCGTCCGGGCCGGCTCGCAGGAGACCCCGAGCAGTTCGTAGTCGAGGTTGTAGGACCCGAGGGCCATGCTCGCGGGGCTGCCGCCGTAGATCCCCTCGGTGAAGAAGCCGGTGAGGTCCGTGAGCCCCTCCCAGGCCTTCGCGACGTTGCTGCGTTCGGCGTGCGACTTGTCGAACGATCCCTTCGCGGTGTAGGTGCCGTCCTTGATCAGGCCCTGCATCTTGCGGATGAAGCCTCTAAAGTGGTCCTCCGTGCGTAGTTGCCGCACGAATTCACCGTCCGGAGGCAGCGTCACGTCGGACGGTCCGCCTTTCGCCCAGAGCATCACCAGCTCCTGAGCAGACAAATCCATCACCTTGCCCTTCTTGCCTTGCTTGCGCTCCGGTTCGGGGTTCGGCCCCTTCTTGAACTTGGGCTTGGGCTTGGTGTAAACAGCGACGTCGACGGAGGTCGTCCGGCCCGACGTGGTTCGTACCGTCGCGCTGATGTACGTGCTGCTCGTGCCCGGAACCTGGACCGTGTAGGTCTTCGTGGTGTGGTACACCCAACCGCCGTTGGGCCCCATGCCCATGTAATCCGTGTACGTGCCGCCCTTGCCGTCGCTGCAGCCCCGTTCGCAGTCCGTGATCGGGCGCAGACCGGTGGGGTCCGTCTTGGTGACGGGGGTGTTGTCGGCGTAGGCGTAGCCGTTCAGCGACTCGTGGTCCTCGGTGACGAGAATCGGGTCGACGGAGAGGAATCGGCCCGTTGCCGGGTCGTACTCGCGGGCTCCGACGTGGACGAGGCCGGTGTCGGAGTCGACGGGTTTGCCGAGGAACCCCTTGTCGTCGGGCCAGAGCGAGGGCACCGCGCCACGGCTCTCGCCGAAGGGCTTCGAGTAGCGGCGGGTGACGGCCTGGGTCGTCGCGTCCACCGCCATGGAGGCGGTGCCGTGGTGGTCGTCGACCATCCAGGTGAGGCCGGTCTCCCTGCGCACGGCGGTGATGTCACCCGCTGGGTAGTAGCGTTCGGCGGTGAACTTCTTGGCCCCTGTGTCGTAGTGGAGTTCCTGACCGGACAGGTAGAGCACGCTCGTGCCGGCCCCGCGGCGGATCAGGAGGTCGCCGTTGGCGTCGTAGAGGTAGTCCGTGGTCTTCGTTCCCTCGGTGAGCCGGACGAGCTCACCCTCGATGTCCCAGGTCAGGCTCTGCGCCGTGCCCGTCGCGCCGTAGCGCTTGGTGGTGTTGCCCTGCTCGTCGTACTCGAAGGTCTTCGCCGGGCCGCCGTCGACCGCATCCGACGTGAGCGAGTGGGGCTGGCCGCCGCCGTTCGCGTCGAGGTTCGGATAACCGTACGCGGTGGTGGTGTCGCCGGCCGTCTTGTGCTCGACCTGAGTGTCCCGCAGACCGCCTGGCTTGTAGGTCCAGCTCGTCCAGTACGGCGCGGGACCGCCCAGCGCGTTCGCCGCGCGTGCGGTGGCGCAGTCGCTGGACGACGGGGTCCATGCCTCGGTGAGGCGACGGTGCCCGTCGTAGGCGAAGCACTGGGTGTCCTTGCCGTTCGCCTTGTCCGTGATGGCCTTGACGTTTCCGGTGGCGTCGTAGGTGTAGTCGACGTCGCTGGTGTACCCGGAGTTGGTCTGGTCGACGGTGTGCATGTTGGACAGCCGGCGTGTGCCGTCCTCGTAGCGGTTGAGGACCTGCAGTTGCTTGGCCCCTGTCGAGGTTCCCAGACGGGTCTCCTCGATCTCGCCGTACGGCGAGTAGCCGATGTTCTGCACGTAGTCGGTCATGCCGTCGGTGCCGGTGAGCAGGCCGAGCTCGTTGTAGCTGTTGGTGACCGTCTCCGCGGGCAGTCCGGCCACGGCTGGCATCGAGGTGGACTGCACCGTGCCGTCGATGTTGTACGTCGTCGAGGTGGTGAAGGTGTTCGGCGCGCCCGCGACCACCAGGGGGTCACTGGCCGCGATGACGGACTTGGTGCCCTTCGGACGGCCGAGCGCGTCGTAGCCGGTGACGGCCTGCGAGTAGATCTTGCCGGTGGTGCCGCCCACGTAGCGGATCGAGGCGGTCGGCTGTCCCTTCGCCAGGGTGTCGTAGGTGAACTTCGTCAGCTGGTGCGCGCCGTCCTTGACCCCGTCCCACGTACCGATCTTGCGGCCCAGGTCGTCGTAGTCGGTGATCAGGGTGCGCGAGGTCCGGTTCAGCGTCGTGGTGGTGGTCACCGGCTGGTCGGCGTCGTTGTAGGTGGTGGTGACCTTCCCCTTGTCCGGGTCCGTGGAGGTGGTCTTGCGCCCGCGCAGGTCGTAGTCGTACGACCAGACGGCGTTGTCCGGACCCGTCATCTTGGTGAGCCTGCCCGACGGGTCGTGCTCGAAGAGGGTGCGGGTGTAGTCGCTGCCGGACGGGGCCGGGCCGCCGTACTCACGGCGTTCGATCAGCCGCCCGCGGGCGTCGACGATGCTCAGCGTGCCGGTGCCCCCGGCCGCGGCGGTCACGGCGGTGCGGTCGCCCTGGTACTCCGTCTTGGTGCGCCACTTCTCCTGGTCGTAGACGCGGAAGATCGATGCGGTAGCGCGGCCGGCGGCGTCGAAGACCGTCTCGGTGGAGGCGGGTACGGAGCCGGGGTAGGTGTTGGCCAGCGCACCCGTGGGCGCCTTACTGTCGTGGACCTGGTCATTGGCCATCGCGGTCAGGCCGCGGTCGTCGTAGAGCGTCTCGGAGATCACCCGGCCGCCGTTCGGCGCGGGTACCTGTGTCTGGCGGGACCGCAGCAGGGAGTCGAAGATCTCGTAGGAGCTGTTGTAGGTCTTGCCGTCCGCCTTGAGGGCGTCGGTGCGGATCCAGGTCTCCTTGTCGTTGTTAATGCTGTAGTCGTAGACGAGGGTCGCCGCGTCACCCAGTGCGCGGGAGCGGTCCGGCTTCCACACCGACCCCAGTCTGCCGAGGGCGTCGAGGGACCACTCGGTGACGTTGTTGTTGGCGTCGGTGGTCTTCGTAGCGGTGCCCCACGCCGGATCGACGACGGTGGTCGCCGTGTAGTTCATCGGGTCGGTGGTGGTCTTGGCGGTCAGCGGGCCGTAACCGGTGTCGTCGGGGACGTAGGCGGTGCCGACCGTGGCGCCCCGGGCGTTGGTCTCCGTCAGCGGGCGTCCCAGCTCGTCGAACGTCGCCCCGGACACCTTCTGGTAGACCGGCGCCTTGTTCGCGTCGTAGCTCGCGACGCGGTACGTCGACGTCACGGCGCCCTTCGTGGGGGCAACGCCGACGGCCTGGTTGTCGTAGGCGGTCGTGGCGTCGGAGACGACGTCCTTGGGAAGGGATGGCGTGGCCGAGCAGCCGACGGAGTAGACCTCGACCCGGCTGGGCGTGTTGACCAGCCAGTCCGTGGTGTTGCGCGCGTACGTGGTCCGCGTGCAGGTCTCGTCACCGCTCTTGGCGGTGTCGCCGAAGTCCTCCACGGTCGTCGGCATGCCGTACGTGGTGTCGTAGGTCGTCTTCTGCCCGACCGTGCGGGTGCCGGTCGAGGTCTTTGTGCGGGTGGAGATCTCGCTGGGCTGGACGATCCAGGAGTCGGTGGTGCCCCAGCTATAGGTGTGGCTGCCGGTCTTGTACGACCAGGGGGTGTTGACGGTGCCGCTGACCTCGTCCGAACCGTTGAGGACAATCGTCTCGCGGACAAACCCCGCGTACGGGCGGGAGTCGTCGATGGCGGTGCCCGTGGAGTTGGTGACCTTCTCCACGCGCGCGGTGCCGTCGAGCTCCTTCTCCCCGTTCAGGCCGCGCATGTACAGGGTGGACTTCTTCGAGCGCGGGCCCTCGGAGTCACCGGCCGTCTCGACGACCTTGCCGTAGCCGCGCCAGGCGGACCAGGTGCGGTTGGACGGCTTGGTCAGACCTTCGTCGTCGGCGTACCCCCAGCCGGCGCCGCCCTGGTAGTCGTAGGACGTCTCACCGGTGTCACCGTGGCCGTACGGGTCGTCCTGGAGAACGGAGGTGACCACGTACTTGTGGAACCAGTCGGTGGTGGGAGTCGCCCCTGACTGCGACCACTTGACGGGGAAGCAGCGACGGGAGTTCTTGTCGACGGCCGAGGGCATGTCCGAGCCCCAGACGCAGTCCGGGTCGGAATAGTTGGCGGTGAGGGTCGAACCGCTCTCCGACTTGATGGTGCGGACCCGCCACTTGAGGTAGCGAAGAGTGTCCTGGCCGCTGCCCTCGACGTGGTTCGGCATCTGGATGCCTCCGAATACGACCGGGGGGAGCTGCGCCGCGGTGCTGTTGGCCTTGCCGGTGTTCTGGATGGACTTCAGCCACAGGCTCGCGGAGGAGGCGTCGCCCGTGTCGGGGAAGCTCTGCTCCAGGTGCCAGGTGCCAGGTGTCCACGTTGCGGCGGGTGGTACCGGTACCCGTCCAGACCGAGGTGGTGATGTCGGTGAGGCGCTTACGGGTGAAGAAGGCCGGGCCGATCTGGGTGGTGCACTTGGTCTTGGCAGCACAGATCATGTCGAAGGGCACGTCCGGCCAGTTGGCCTTGGTGTCCTTGTTCAGGCTGTCGCAGCCGCCGGACGTGACGCAGCGTTCCGCATAGCTGAAGAGAACCTGCTGGGCGGCGGGCTTGGCGTAGATCAGGTCGCTGCGCAGGCCGTAGTCGATGCGGTCGAGGTGGCCGCCCCGGGTGTAGCCGGTGCCGTCGACGGTGGTGTCGGCGTTCTTGGAGTAGTAGTTCGTCTCCTTGGTGTACCAGTACGTGGAGGCGTTGCCGTGCGGGTCGACGTTACCCCGACATCCTCGGCCTGGCCCCCACCGGTAGCGGAAACGACCACGCCCGCCAGGCCGTCGCCGCCCACCTGGCGAACCTGCCCCACCGCAGCCTGCAGCTCGGCCACGACGCGGCCGCCAACGCCGACTTCCTCGCCCAGCACCTGAGCCGCTGACCCCGCCCCCGTCTCTCACGGGCCGCTCGGCGCCACCAGAACAGAACTCGCATATGACCATCACGGGTGACTTCGGCAAGCTGCCCCCGCCGCGCGACCCGACCCGATCCGCAGGACCGCAGCTACGACGGCTGGCTTCGCAGGTGTTCGTTGACTCCGTTTGTAGATGGACTCTGACTCCACCCGACGGCTCCCGGGTCTACTCTGGTAGGTGAGAACTGGGTTCTGGCACAGATCTATCTGTGCCAGAACCCCAAACTCACCTACACAGCCATCCGAGCGGGACAAGCTGTCGGCCGGCAACTTCAGATCGGCTGAACGCTTGCGTCGAGCCCGTCGGTTGACGTGAGCCCTTCGACGAACGACTCGAAGTCCGGAGCAAGGACGAGGTCGCTCTCCGCGTCGGCGTCCAACCACGTGACCGACGGCTCGCCTTGCCCGCCGCAGTTCCGGTAATCGAGCGCCACCCAGTAGTGGCCGTCGCCGGACAGAAGGACAATCGGCGCCGGGAGGTCCCATTCCTCAACTAGATATGGCGTGTCCAGAAGCGATGTGATCCGCTCACGTCGGCCGATCCCCATCAAGTCACTGAACGGCACGTGGTTCTCGCTCCACGAGGTCGGCATCCGGGTGGGAAACACGTTCCAGCGCCCCGCCACCCCACCGCCGTTCCGCACCCGCAAAAGCGTCAGCAGCGAAGCAGGAAGCGAAACGCCGAGCAGGCGTTCGGCGTCTTGAACCATCTCTTCCGTCAGCGAGGGCTGGACTCCGTAGTCGTCGTCGTTCCAGAACGATGCCCTGACCTCATTGAAGCGCGTCACGATCAGCATCGTATGGCTCGGTACCTGACGCGCGGAGAAGGCCACCGAACGTCCGAGCGCATGGAAACTCGGCGACATCGATCAAGCCGCAGGGCTCCGACGGACATCGAGGCTCGGCGACAAGCGACATCCCCGACAACCCTCACCGCCAGCTGACCACCGGTTGACCGGACGCATGTGGTCTACAGCACATTTTCCCGCGCGAGTGCTGAAAGGGGCTTCTGCCGGGCCTTGTAGTAGGGCTTCACCGCCCGACCAGACCAGTACCTAGCAGGAGGAGTACAGACCGTGGGCGCATTACCTCCCGTGCCGCCACCCGTGGGAGTCGAGGGTCTCGACTACGTCGACCTGCAATATCCCGTCGCCAACATCACCCAGCGGCTCTCGATGATGGCGGGCATCTATCCGCCCCGCAATTCCCTCTCGGTGTCCGAGCAAGCGATGCTGGGGGCCGTGGCGGCGGACATGGCTCGGCGGCAGGCCCTGTTCTACGGGCCGGTGACCAGTCTGCTGGAGGGCCAACACGCGGCAGTCCACGGGCATCACGAGGTGGTCGAGCACGTCGCGCGCCACACTCTGGGCATCCGCGGCGTGCGAGGGTCCCGGTGGAGGGAAGCCGTCTCCACAGCACTTCTAGGCGACTGGGTCCCGATGCTGCACGGGAGTGACGCGGCGCTCCTGATTCCCCGGCACGTTAAGCGAGAGGCCGAACGTACCCACACTCAGCTCCAGCCCCTGTGGGAACACAAGATCAACGGCCGTCAGGTGTCCCTGCTCGACACACCGACCACGGATGGACTCGCCCTCAGCGACCTCGCGGCCGACACTGTACGGCCGGACGGATCCTGCACCGAGCAGACGATCGATGACCCGCGCGCACGGGAGGTCCTGGCCGCGCTCGACCCGGACGAGCGCGACGTCGCCCTTCTCTATGTCCGTGACCCTTCCGTCCGTAGCTGGACCGAGGCCGCGCGACGGAGCGGAGCCACAGATCCACAGCAATTCGGCGAGCGGGTGCGCCGCAGGCTGCACCGGCTGGGTGACTGGCAGCGCAAGCAAGGGGCCGCTGCAGAGCCGCGACCGGGTGAGGGGACATGAACGGCGAACCCGGCGTGAGCCGACACGACAGCGTGCCGGCGCCGAATCACCGGTGGCTCAGCCTGATCGGCGTCCTCACCGCGTTGACGTCAGTGGTTGCTGTCGTAGTTCTCGCGCTTGTCCACTGCACGGAAGCGATCCCACCCGTTGCAGCGGTCGGCGCGGCCGCACTCGCCACCGTCAGCGGATCCGGCCGAACTGGCGGGCACTCGCAGAGGTGAGATCCCCACACACCGCAGGGACGGCGTGCGCCGGCCAGCCCACACGCAGGCCGTGCCTCGTCCCACCCGAACGCGGCCAGCGTTGAGCTGACCGGCTCGGACGACGAAGAAGAGGAGAAGGAAGAGCTGGAGAATGAGGATGACAACTTGAGAGACCTTCGGATGAGGGCCCCATCAGGACGTCACACGACCACCGTGCGAGCGGACACGCTCATAGCAAGGTGGAGGGAAACCGCCGCTACGGGCGGGCTCCGCGGCGGGAACGGGCCCCCGGCTCCGACTCCACGACTGGTCACCGCCGCCCAACCAACCGCCCCGCGCCCGTAGTCCGCCCGCGAGCGCCCGTTTGCCGGTGCCCCGCATGTCCTCCGTGCCTCCGTTTCGATGCGGGCGCTATGGTATGTCCCGCCCAGCTACGCACCGGTCACGTTTGGGGGGCATCATCAGCATGAATCGGTGGCGCGTGAACGTCGGCCGGGCGGGTTCGGGGAAGCGTCCGTCGCAGCGTCGCAGCGTCGCAGCGTCGCGACGGTTGGCCGATGGGGAGACGCGAGAGATCCTCGCGGTCCCGGCGCGGTGGGCGCCCTCGTCGTGCCCACGCCCCAACTCGGGTGCGTATCCACAGAAGAGAGGACCCTCAGGTCTGTGAAGAGTCGACCGCCCGCATCGCATGGGGCCAAGCGAGTTTCCTGTGTTCCCACGTCGCTCGGCATAGACAGGGGATGACTGTGCGGCAGCGGGCTGAAGATCCCACAGTGGGTGTCGACCACAAGCTCGGAGCCGAGGAGGAGGCCGTCTACCGGCAGATCGCCCTCCACCGGCAGTTCGACCCGGCGCGGATGGCAGCGGAACTGGCGCTGAGCGAGGCGCAGG
The DNA here is from genome assembly GCF_055571235.1 of Streptomyces sp. NPDC030991. Classification (NCBI taxonomy): domain Bacteria; kingdom Bacillati; phylum Actinomycetota; class Actinomycetes; order Kitasatosporales; family Streptomycetaceae; genus Streptomyces; species Streptomyces sp. NPDC030991. Next base: position 38,966 of record NZ_JBVIFR010000030.1, on the reverse strand, counting down.
TGACCGACGCCGTCGACTCTCTCCTCCAACTGGGCCTGCTCCAGCGGGACACGGTGGGCCACGGCGTGCTCAGAGCCGTCGATCCGCACCTGGCGGCCGCGGTGGCGTCGGCGCCCGTGGAGCGGGCCATCCGCGAGCAGGAGATATCCCTACGGGCCCTGCGCGACCAGTTCGTGCAGCTCTCCGCACACTACGAGGAAGGGTTGCGCGGCACCCCCGCCACCCTGGAGACCATCCCTGCTCTGAGCGAGGTACGGGCCGCCCTGGACCGGGCCGCCGAGATGTGCCGCGAGGAGATGATCACCGTCCAGCCCGGCGGCACACGCGCCCCCGAGGTGCTCAAAGACGCGCTGGCCAGAGACAGCGAGGTGCTCGCGCGCGGCGTACGGATCCGCACCCTGTACCACCACACCGCGCGCTTCAACAGCCCGAGCCAGGCCTACGTGGCGCTGGCCAGCGCCCTCGGTGCCGAGTACCGGACCGCTCACCAACTCTGCGGCCGGATGATCGTCTTCGACCGCACCCTGGCGTTCCTGCCCGACCACCGGGGAACGTGGGGGGCCGTCGCCATCCGTGAACCGTCGGTCGTGCACTTCCTGTGCGAACTCTTCGAGCAGGCGTGGACGGAGGCGCAGCCCTTCTCCGACGCGGCCGCCGACGGACTGGAGGCCGTGGCCAAGGACCTGGACCGCACCATCCTGCGGCTGCTGGCCACCGGACGGAAGGACGAGACGATCGCCCGCCGCCTCGGCATGTCGCTGCGGACAACCCGCAAGCACATCGCGGACATCATGCAGACGCTCGGCGCTGAGAGCCGCTTCCAGGCCGGATTCGCCGTCGCCACACGGGGGTTGCTCAGCGACGACGACCCGGCGTCCGAGGGTGAGGAACTCCAGAACTCCGACTCGTGAACCGACGCCACGTCAAGAACCCGGGCTCTCACTCGGGTTCGTTCAGGACGAGCTCCATCAGGACCGTCGGGGTGTGCACATCGAGGAGGTCATAGGCGTGGCCGCGGGGCACGAAGAGTGTCCCGCCCGCACGTAGGCGCAGGTCCACCGCATCCTTCGGAGATTCTCCCGCGGCATCGGCATCGCGCGTGACCCGGCACCGGCACGCGCCGTCGAGCACCGTCACCATGTACTCGGCCGCGCACGACGCCTGCCGGGCGCCGACCGCCCCGCAGGAAAGGAACCGGTAGGACGGGCAGACCAGCAGGCCCAGCTGCTCGCCGAGCGCGGCTGCCAGCAGCTCGGCCTCCGGGCCGACGGCCCCGGGTTGTCGCGGCGGCCCGGCCGCGGGGGATACCCGCGGTCCGGGTGCGCGGGACTCGTCACCGGGCGGGCGGCCGGAGCGCGCGAGACGTTGCAGTGCGGGCAAAGTGCGGAGATTCTCGGGCCAGAACAGCGCTGGGCCCTTGTCCCCGTTCGTCGCGACGCACAGCGCGATCTCCCGCACGAACGCATCGAGCGGCTTGTCCAGCCGTTGGGGCTGCGGCACAACTCTCCGATCTCGCCTCGGCCCGTCCCAGGCCGGAAAACCGCGGGCTCCGTCGAGTCGGTGCCGCTTCCGTCGCTGCACAGAATTACCACCGGTCCCGGCACCCGACGGCGGTGTGAACGGCATTGTGACGTTCGCGCGTCCGTCCGCGTAGTCACGAGTTTCCGCGACACCGCGCGGATGTGCTCCCCAACAGCCCGACCGCCCGGCAGGCTGAGGGACGGCCTGCCGGGCGTGGTCCTCCCCGACCGGAATCGGGGTCATCCGGGGGCGACGGGCGAGCGCTCGCGGTCGCGCAACGGGGCCGGAGCGGAGGGAGCCAGCGGCCCGCGGTGGCGGTGCGCGCTCAGCTGGACGCCTTCGGGGGTTCGACGCTGCCCCAGCCGCTGTCGGCCGGCGCGACGGCCGTACGCAGTTCGCCCGAGGCCACGGGGGGCTCGACACTGCCCCAGCCGCTGTCGGAGGTGTTCGCCGCGACGGCGGCGGAGTGCAGGGCCGTGCCCTCCGCGACGGAAACGGCACCAAGGGCGAGCAGTGCGGCGGTGATCACTGCGGTGACGGGGCGTCTGGCGTTCACTGGGACTCCTGTCGTGAAGTGGTGCGGAATCGCGGCGGTCGGGCTCTCGGTCCGCAACCCCCGCTGACTCAAGGTTCTCCGGTACGGGCCCCGCTCGCCATGGGATCAGGGGCTCACCAACCTGCTCGGCAGCAAGACGAACGGTCCGCAAAAGGTGCGAAGATTGAACAAAACGGTGCTCCTCGGCCGGACTTCTGCCGACGCAGCCGCCGGGTGTCCGGCGTCCCACGGTGCCGAGGGGGCGGACGGATTCAGCGGCTCGGCCACTCGGCCTCCCAGACAGCGGTCGAGATGTGGCGCTTGATGTCGTCCTCGTCACTCTCCCGCGCCTCGCAGGTCAACTCGGGGGCGGCGGACGGTGTCGTCGAGTCGCCGTGCACGTAGTGGAACTCGTCCCTGACGGCCTTCAGGAACTCGTAGCCGTCCAGGAAGTCGAGACTGATGGCGTACCGGTGGATGTCACCGGGGAACGGCGTGCCGATCGAGGCGAAGTACCAGCGCAGGACTTCCTTGTCCGCCACGTGGCCGGGGCCGGACGGGTCCGCGAGTCCGTGCGCCGCGATGAAGTGCTTCTTCGCGCGGGCGCGGCGCACGACGCGCGCATGGTCGGCGTCCGAGCGCAGCGCCCGGAGCAACGGCAGGTTCAGGGCGCCGCCGTAGGGGCGGTGGCTGCGGGCGAGGACCTCGTCCTCGACGAGGGAGGTGAAGGCCTCCTGCGTGTACTCGCGTTCGGCCAGCCAGCTCCGCCACCGGGCATCCGCTGTCAGGTGGTGGGTCGTGCGGAATCGGGCCAGCGCGGTCGATGTCCTGGTCCGCGCGTCGCAGGGCGGTGTGCCCAGGCGGGATACGACGGCGCCGAGCGCGTCGCGGCGCAGGCGGAGATAGCGGGCGGGGCGCAGCCTGACCTCGTTGAGGATCGCGTTGATCCGCAGGAAGTCGCCGTCCCCGTCGTGGACCAGACCGTTGCTGTGCGACCGCTCGACGAACGCGTTCCGCTGGAGGGGGAAGCCCGCCTCGGATCTGGGGAGCGTGCCGTGCTCGCCCCGCATGACGGCGAGCATGGCGAGGGCGTCGCACTTCTTCTGGTCGACCGAGTGCTCCGCGACGAATGCCGAGAGCGCGTCGATCTCGTGCTCCGGCAGCCCGGCGGCGCGGCCTTCCGCGAGGGTCAGGCGCAGGTTGCGCTGCGGGTAGTACGTCGCCTTGGCGAGGTCCAGGAGGCGCTGCTCGGTGGCGTCGCCGATGACGTCCCGGGCGCGCGCCTCGCGGAGCGTGGCCCGTATGTTCACCATCGCGTCGGAGAGTTGTACGTGGTCGTCGTCCCGGCCGGCGTGCGCGACGGTGACCTCGTCGTCGTCCTCGAGGGCACCGCCCAGGTACTGCTCGAAGACCCTGCCGATGCCGCGCATGCCGAACGGGGCGAGTTCGACGGCGCGCAGCGCTCCCATGCTGGCGCTTCCGTAGACGGGGATGCCGGCGTGCAGCGCCTCCAGGATCTCCTTGTGCCAGACCGCGGGCACATCGTGGAACCTCCCGTCGATGATGCCGATCGCCGTCGGGCCGTCCTGCACCAGCGCGTTGATATGGCCCTGCTCGACCGGCGGCAGGTACACCACGTCCCAGTCCCGCGGGCGGTCCTCCTCGGCCAGGGTCGGACCCACGAAGACGAACGCTGTCATTGTCTGGCTCCTTGGTCGGTCACCGTGCTTTGCGCCGCTCACTCCATGGGGGCCAGCAGGCCCGGGACGAGCACCTTCATCACCGGGATTCCGATGTGCGTCTTGGTCAGGTCGACCACGACGATCTGCGACTGCCCCCTCTCGTGCAGCGCGTCCACGATCGTGAGCACGTCCTGCTCGAACGTGTCGTGCCGGTGGCTCGGCGTCTCGTGGAAGGCGCGCGTGCCGCCGCTCCCGCACATCTCCTTCCACTTGGCCGTGAGCCGCAGCCTGTCGCGCTGCGAGTCGTACACGTTGCGGGGCAGATCGTCGCGGGCGCCGGAGATGAAGGTGAGCCGGGTCTGGGCGGCCTCCGTGAGGGCACGCAGAAGGGCGATCTCGCGGCGCAGATGCGTTCCCCAGCCGGTGTTGATCGGCAGCGGACTGTGCGAGGTCCCCGGGTCCTCACCGATGCCGCACTCGAACGTGGGGATGCCCAGGTCGGGTGTCAGGTCCCGGACCGCGACCCGAAGGCCCGCGGACAGGAAGACGTCGAGGACCTGTCGGCAGGCGGGATCGTCCACCGTGGCGAGGTCGACCGTGTTCCGCGGGGCGGCGGGCCGCACGGAGTCCCTGATGAACGTGTCGCGCTCGACCAGTTCGCACAGGGCGTGGGCCAGGGCTTCCATGGGGTGGTTGCCGGAGGCCAGCCCGTTGGAGTTCCCCCACGGCGGTACGGTGGCATGTCCGAGCAGGTCGAAGCCGTCACAGCGGAAGTCCATGGTGACGAGGGCGTGGGGGACCCAGACGGCGCCGCCGCCGGTCAGGTCGCGTCCCTCCACCCACAGCCGCCTGCGGTCCCGGACGTCCTCGCTCTGGAAGAGTTCGTGCCGCTCCAGGTCCAGCACCTGCCCGAGCCGCGCCATCTCCCGAGGCGTGCCCAGACGCAGGGGCAGGGTCATGTTCTCCGCGTGCCACCGCTCCAGGCTCTCCATCACACAGGACGCCCGCGCCGCGTCGAGGGTGAGGCCCTTGCCCTGGTGGACGGCGAGGGAACGCGAGTTGGGGCGGACCGACAGCACAACGGGTATACCGAGCACGTCCAGACCCGTCACGTTGGCGACCCGGGTCAGACCGATCTCGGCGAAATGGGGGCGGACCCTCTCGAAGGTATCCCGCGGCGGTACCAGACGGTCCGTCCCGTGCCGGTGCCCCTTCGCCGTGGCCGCTGACTTGATGGTGTCCAGCGAAAGTTCCATCACGCTGATTCCTTCGTCAAGGGTGGGTTCCGGCGGTACGGGCGATGTCTGCGGGACGCATTTTTCCGGAGTCCGGCACGCGCCATAAGTCCCGAATACTCGTGACGGCCGCACTTGCCGACCGGAGCGATGAAACGGCGGAGCCGGTGCCAGGATGAGAGCGGCGCAAGAGATCCGGCGGCCCGTCACCGCGGAGAGCGGAGGACACCGGAAGGGAAAGGACCGGAAACCATGGAAACCAGCTATGCCCAACTCCACCTCGATCCCGAACTGAACCACAGCTCGGGCTATTTCACGAGTGACACCCTGTCCCTGGAACAGGCGCAGCGCGCCAAGACCGAGGCGATCTTGACCCACTGCCGGATCGAGCCCGCCATGCGGGTCCTCGACGTCGGCTGCGGTTGGGGCGCGACCGCGAGGGCCGCGACGCAGCGGTACGGGGCGCACTGCATCGGCATCACCCTGGACGAGGGGCAATTGGCCTACGCGCGCCGACGGGACGCGGAGAGCGGCGGCCCGCGCGTGGATTTCCGTCTCAGCAGCTGGGAGGAGTTCACCGAACCCGTCGATCGCATCGTCTGCGTCAACGCCTTCGAGAACTTCGAGGACAAGCGGGGCTTCCTTCCGCACTGCCGCACGCTGCTCCCGGTGGGAGGCATCATGGTCATGCTGACGGTGACGGCCGACCGCCGGATGTTCCGCGTGCCGTCGAAGGACGAGATCGTGGAACGCGCGCGGGAATCGGGATTCGACGTGCACACGTCCGGCTCGCTGGCCGCCGACTACGCGCGCACGCTCGACCTGTTCGTCCGGAACCTGAACGCCAACCGGACCGCGCTGCTTTCCTTGGTAAGTGAACGGCGACTGGACTGGCACCTGAATTACTACGCGAAATCCGCCGCATACCTCAGGTCGGGTCTGAACGACATGTTCGAGTTCACGTTCACCGCCCTGTGACACGGAACACCGCCGACGTCACCCGGCATCGGGACAGCCGTGCCGCCAGGTGTGTCAAGAGAACTCGTGATGGTGGCCCGCAAGCGGCCCTCTCTAGCATCACCGCATGACTGTTCCCAGCCGAGAACTGACCCCCGACGACCTCGAACTCATCGCATTCGCCCAGGAGATCGTCGACGCGCACTCCGACGGCGACGTCAGCGCCCACACCATGGCCGCAGCCGTCAGGGGCGCCGACGGAAAGGTGTACGGCGGGATCAACGTCTACCATTTCACCGGCGGCCCCTGCGCGGAACTCGTCGCGCTCGGCCACGCCCGGGCCTCCGGCGCCAGGGAGCTGTCCACGATCGTCGCGGTGGGCGACGCGGGCCGGGGACCCGTCGGCCCGTGCGGCAGGGACCGCCAGGTGCTCTTCGACTACCACCCCGGCATCCGGGTCCTCCTCCCCACCCCCGACGGCGTGCGGAGCGTCCGGATCGAGGACCTGCTGCCGCTCGCCGAACACGCCGGCCGCGCACAGGTCCTGAGCCGGCTCCGCAAGAACCGCCGGGCACGGACCGAGCCGCCCTCGCCCACGGCGCGCGCCTGCCGGTGACCGCCCTCGCGAGGCGGGTCACCCGGGCGCGCCACCACACGTCAGCCCGAAAAGCCGTCCCGGCCCTCGCCCAGCCACTCCGCGGTGGCCTCTTCGCCCACCCCCACGTCCTCGGCGAGCGAGGTCCCGAATACCCGGTCGGTGTGCCCGCAGGCCCACGCCACCGGCCGGGCGAGGCCGTGGGCGGCGACCGCGTCGCGGACCGCCGCGCGCTCACCGGCACCGAGCCGGCGCCACTCCCGCAGCACCTCCGCCACCTGGGACAGATTGGCGCCCTTCAGCCGGGCGAACCGGTCGACCCACCCCTCCCGGAACAGGTGCAGGCACACGAACAGGAAGGAATGCGCGCCGGACAGCGCGGGCAACGACGCCCCGCCCGCCGGCAAGCTCCGCCGTCCGGCCAGGACCTCGTCCATCGGCACCTGCCACGTCGCACCGTGCCAGGTCAGACTGTTGGCGACGTCCAGGACGACGACCGGCACCACCGGGTCCGGGCCGAGCCGGTGGAAGTGCGGCAAGTGGTCCGGTGACAACTGGTAGATACGCAACTCGGCACGGGACCGGGGCAACAGGCGCCCCGAGACCGAGTCCCAGACCTGCTCCGCTACATACCCGGCATCAACCAGCGCGGCGCTCAGCCGATCCCGGTCCCCGGGCCGGATCATCAGGTCGATGTCGTTGAACTGACGCACCGCGCGTCCGTCGTAGAGCCGGTCCTGCGCGACGACCCCCTTCGTCCAGGCGGCGGCGATCCCGGCCGCGGCGACGGCCCGCGACACCCGGGCGGCCTCCGCTGTCAGTACGGCCGCCCGGTGGCGGGCGATCTGATGGAACGACAACAGCGGCACCCGCAGGGGGACGGGGAACGAGCGGCGCAGCCCGTGCCGGTGCACGTAGTCGGAGAGCGCCGCGCCGAGCTTGTGCCGCAGAGCGTGCTCGATCAACCGCCCGTGGTCGAAGTCCGGCCGGCGCAGCAACTCCCCGACGTCGTCCGGCACCTGGTCGAGCCCCTGACGCTCGGCCACCGCCAGCAGGACGGTCCGCTCATCGCCCTCCAGCGCGAACGGTCGCTGTGTCCCGCCGGCCGCGGGGACCGGCGCGTGTGTCGATGAGGTGCTCACTCGTTCCTCCATGAGGACGGGGTGGCCGGCGCATGCTCCGCGGGCCCCTGATGGACGCTCTGACGAAAGCCGTCGGCCGCGACGGCGACGGCGGACGGCGGCGCGGGATCACCGCAGGCACAGGCGTCGTCCCGGCAGGCGCTCTCCAAGGCCGCACCGAGCAGCGAGGCCGTCGCGCCGTCACAGTGCCGTGCGGGGCTCCACCTCAGTTGCCGCACGGGCACCTCCGCGACGAGCCGCGCCAGTGCCCGGCGCGCGGCCGACGGATCCTCCCGGAAGGGCCGGGCGGCGAGCCAGTGCGTCCGGTATGCGGGGTCGGGCACGAGCAGATGGGTCTCGAGCGCGCCGAGCGGGTCGGCAGGACGGGTCGGCTCCGGTCGGACGACGTCCTGCGCCCGCAGTTCGACGATCCCGTCGAGGGGAGCGGCGCTCAGGCAGCCCCCGCCCACCAGGGTGCGCACCTCCTTGTTGGCGAGCGACAGCTTCCCGGCGCTCCGGGAGCTCTCGCTCAGCACCCCGGAGCGAGCGAGCTCCGCCAGCCAGTCCGGCCTGGAACGGCCCACCGAGGCCTCGCCCATGAGCTGGGAAGCGAGCCCCAACGCCGCCACCGCACCGGCACCGAGGCGGGTGGTGGACGGCAGGCCGACCATCCACCAGCCGTGCGGACCGCGCGCGCCACCCGGCGGCAGCAGGAGCAGCCGGTCGGTGGCGACGACACGGCCGCCCGCCTCGGCCACCCGGACGGCCGACGAGGTCTTGCCCGCCCCGGCGTCGCCGGGCAGCATCACGGCCCGGCCGCCGGGCAACACCGCGGCCCCGGCGTGGAACATCAGCGCCCCCCGCCGTACCAGATCCTCACGGATCAGCTCACGCAGCAGTCGGCCCACGGCGACAGCGGCTCCGTCCACCGCCGCGCCGACCACCGTCCAGGAGACGAAGTCCTCGGTGAGCAGGACGTGATCCCACTCCTGGCCCTCGCCGGAGGCAAGCACCCGGCCCGCTCCCTCGCCCGGCCAGGTCTCGTACCACCATCCGGCGAACGACTCCACCGACGTGGAGGGCCGTCCGGCGCTGGCCGAGCGGACGCGCTCGACGAGGCCGGGGTCGATGACCAGCGTCACGCGGTGGTCCGTACGAGAACCGGGGGCGGCGTCCAGTACTTCGTGCTGCGCCGCGATCTCGGCGCGGACGCCGTCGAGGGTGGTGACCACCTCCAGGCGCAGGTCGAACCACGACACGGTGACCGGCGGGGCGGCGACCTCGGCAGGGACGGGTGGCCACGGGCGGCGCTTTGATGCCGGGTACGGCGCGTTCACAGCAGACCCACCTTCCGGTCGAGCAGCGCGAGGGAGCCGTTGGCCGTCAGCAGCCGGTCGTTTGCGTAGTTGAGGGCGGCAGACCGCAGGTCCCGGAAGACACGCTCCAGGCGCAGCGGACTCTCGGCGCCGTAGCCGGCCGATAGTCCGGCCAGCTGGACCATGCGGTCCACCGCGCTGAACGACAGCTCGGAGGCGGCGAGTTTGAGGGTGTTGAGCTGAATCTGGAGAGCGGGGGCGTCGAGGCTGCCACCGACGGCACGCACCTCGTCGACCCGTTCCCGCATCCGTTCCAGATAGGCGCTGACCAGCTCCAGTTCGAGCCGTACGCGAGCGAGGCGCTCGCGGACCAGCGGGGACGTCGTGTCATGCGCGGAGCTGCCGCGCAGCCACCCCAGCAGTCCGCGCAGCGCACCACGCGCCGCGCCGAGCCAGCACGCGCTCCAGCCGAGATGGGCGAGCGGGATCATGCTGTCGGTCGCCACCCGGCGGAACCCGCCCGGAGCACCGACGACCTGATCGGCCGGGACTTCGCCCCGCAGCCGCAGCGGCCCGCTGTCGGTACCGCGCATGCCCAGGGTGTTCCACCCGCCGGTGGACTCGACGGTCAGGGCCGACCGGTCGGCGTAGACGAGGGACACGGAGTGCCGGCCCGCGTCCTGCGCCGCGCGCATGGTGACGAGGAAGCCGTCGGCGTGACCGCCCCCGGTGACGACGGGGGCGGTCCGCTCCAGCCACAGACCGCCGTCCTGCGACGCGTCGTCGGTTGTGCGGCGCAGTGGTTCGGCGGCGGTCAGCAAGTGCCCGCCGGTCACCGGCCCGGTCGTGACGGAGGCCAGGTACAGCTCGCCGCGGGCGACGGCGGGCAGGAGCCGGTTCAGCAGCCCGGAGCCGGCGTGCCGGACGAGGACATCGACCTGCTGGCAGTGCATCACCCAGATCATGGCGGTCGACAGGCAGCCCCCCGCGAGGGCCTGGGCGGTCGCCACCAGCCCCGCCAGGTCCCCGCCCATTCCCCCGTGCTCGGTGGGGACCAGAAAGCCGAGATACCCCGCGCGCCGCAACGCGTCCACGCTCTCCTCGGGGAACGCGGCCTCGCGGTCGGCCGCGTCGGCGTGCTCGGCAAGGACCGCGACGAGCCGGGCGAGCGTATCGGGCTCCTCGATGTGCTCACGAGGTGCCGCGGGACGCTGCGTCCCGCGCAGACCGGTCTCAGGCATGGATGTCAACTCCCGTTGTCCGCAGCGTTAGTTGTCGGGCCGCCACCACCGTGCGTCCGTCCACCGTGATCTCGACGGGCGCCGGACGGCTGAGGAAGCCCAGCAGACTCGCGGTCAGTCCGTAGGCGCCGGTGTTGGGCACGGCCAGCACCTGGCCGGGCCGCGGATCGGCCAGGTCGGCGGCCGGATTGAGTACGTCCAGAGGGGTGCAGAGCGGCCCGACGAGGCTCACCCGCTCCGCGCGGGAGGGGGCGGGCACGGTCGGCGGCCGGGCCCCTTCAGCGGGCAGGACGGGCACCGGGACCGTCCGGGGAGCCATGAGACGGCCCAGGCCGGACATCCCGCCCAGGACGTTGACGCCCGCGTCCAGAACCACGAAGGTCCGGTCACCGGAGCGCTTGACGTCGACGACCGTGGTGAGCAGCGTGCCCGCGGCGGCGGTCAGATGACGGCCCGTCTCGAAGGCGACACCCGGTCCGCCGTCCTGGCCGCGACCGGGGAAGTGCGCGTCGAGAGCGGCCGCGAGGGTTCCCGCCAGCGCGGGAAACCGCGGAGGCGGGCCCGGCCGCGCCATCGGAGCGGGGAAGCCCCCGCCGAGGTCGAGGAGTTCCGGTACGAAACCGGCGCTCCGGGCGACCTCGACCGAGGTGGCCAGCGCCTGCCGGAGCTCGACGGCCAGCGCCCGCGGGTCCTCGACGTTGGTGGCCGAGAAGGTGTGGGTGCCGACCGGCCGGGCGGGCCCGGCCGGGGTGAACAGCGCCGCCAGCTCCTCCCGCGCCTGCCAGTCGGTGCCGAAGGCCGTCGGGCGTCCGGTCATCCGCAGCGAACCGCCACTGCTGCCGCGCGGCCCGTTGAGCCGCACCAGGTACTCCGCCCGCGTGCCGGTGTCCCGGCAGGCCCGGGCAAGCCGGTCGCGGTCGGCGAGCGACTCGACGGAGAACTGCCGCACGCCCGCGTCGAGCGCGCCGCGCAGCTCACCGGGGGTCTTGCCCGGTCCCGTGTACAGGGCGTCCGCACACCGGGCGCCGGCACTGCGCACCGCCGCCAGCTCGCCCAGCGAGCTGATCTCGGTGCGCAGACCGCACCTGGCGAGCTCCCGGACGACCAGCGGGTGCGGATTGGCCTTCACCGAGTACAGCAGCGCGGCCCCGGCGGGCAGATCGGCGCGTAGAGCGTCGGCGGCCTCGCGCAGGGCGGCCAGGTCGTAGACGTACGCGGGGGTGCCGAACCGCTCCGCGAGGGCGTGCAGCCCGGCGTGGTCCAGGGGCCCCGGCGCCCCGTCGGCCAGGGCGGCCGTGACCGGGCTCATCGCGCGGCCCCTTCCGGCGCGGGCAGTGCGGCCCGGTCGACCTTGCCGTGCGCGGTGCGCGGCAGGTCGGTGACGACGACGCACCGGTCGGGGGTGCGGGCGGCGCCGAGGCGCTCGCAGAGACCGCGCAACACCCCCTCCGGCGCGAGGTCGGTGACCGCCCACACGGTCAGGGTGCCGTCCGCGGCGGGCGGGACCGCCGCCGCGGCCCGCACTCCGGGTATGTCGAGCATTGCCAGCTCCAGTTCCTGAGTGCCCATGCGCCAGCCGCGCCGCTTGAACAGGTCGTCGGCGCGACCCGCGAAGTACAGCCGTCCGTCGGCGTCGAGCCGGCCGTGATCTCCGGTGAACACCGCCGGACCCGCGCCGTCAGGCGCCGGGCGGAATCGCACGGCGTTCTGCTCCTCGGCCCTCCAGTAGCCGGCCATCACGTGGGGGCCCGCCGCCACGATCTCCCCGCTCTCGCCGGGCGGCAGGGGCCTCCCGGCGGGGTCCACCACCCACAGGCGGGTGCCGGGCAGGGCCTGGCCCACGGTCGCCGGGTGGGCCAGGTCCTCGTCGGGGTCGGCGACGGTGATCCGCTTGCACTCGCTCATGCCGTACATGCAGACCACCGCCGCGCCGGGGAAGGCGCCGCGCAGCCGGTGGACGTCCTGACCGATCAGCGCGGCACCGGTGTTGGTGAACAGCCGGACCGGCAGCGGACGCCGGTCGCGGGCCGCGAGCCGCGCCAGCATGGCCGCGTACGTGGGGACGACCGGCACGACGGTGGCCCCGGCCGCGCGCAGCGCCACCAGTTCGCGAGACGAGGCCGTGCCGTCCGGCAGCACCAGTTCGGCCCCCGCCAGGGCGCAGAGGAAGATCTGGTAGAGCCCGTAGTCGAAGGAGAGCGGGAGCCGGGTGAACACCACGTCGTCCGGGCGGTAGGCCAGCCGCCCGAAGATCGCCCGGGCGGCGAAGGCGACCGCCCGGTGCGGGCAGACGATGCCCTTCGGGCGTCCGGTGGAGCCGGAGGTGTACAGCAGCAGGGCCGTGCCGTCGGCAGGAACGGCCACCGGCTCGGCCACCGGTCCGTCCAGCAGCTCCGCCGGGGTGACCGGCCTCGCTCCCACGCGCTCGGCGAGGGCGGTGAGTTCGGCGCGGTCCGACACGAGCAGCCGGGGCGCGGCGTCGGTCAGCACCCAGCCCAGTTCGAACGGCGAGGCGGAGCCGCCCGCCGGTACGACGACGGCGCCGACGCGCAGCGCGCCGAAGAGCACCGCCGTGAACGGACGGCCGGGTGCCAGCACGACCAGCACCCGGTCGCCCGGAGCGACCCCCCGGGCCAGCAGGGCACCGGCGACGCGACGGCTCGCGGCCTGGAGCCCGCGCCAGGTCCAGCTGCCCGAGTCATCGGTGACACCGGGCCGCTCCCCGAAGCGCCCGGCCGCCGCGTCGAGCAGCGCCACCACATCAGGTACGGGCGGCTCGCCGCCGCCGCCGCTCGCCGCGGCGGCGGTGCCCGCGCACGCGAGCCGGTCGTCGGTGTGCGTCGCCGTGGATCTCCCGTGCGCGGCCCTCACGAGGCCAGCTCCCGGTACAGGCCGTCGGCGGCCATGAGATCGCGGTGCCGGCCGCGCTGCACGACCCGGCCCCTCTCCAGCACCACCACCTGGTCGGCGTCCTCCACCGCGGTCAGCCGGTGGGCGATCACCACTAGGGTGCAGTCCAGCGCGGTCAGCCGCCGGAACACCTCCCGCTCCACCACCGGATCGAGCGCGCTGGTCGCCTCGTCGAGAATGAGCAGCCGTGGCTTGCGCACCAGCGCACGCGCCAGCACCACCCGCTGCCGCTGGCCGCCGGAGAGCCCGCCGCCCCCCGGGCCGAGCAGGGTCTGGTAACCCATGGGCATGGCCGCCACGTCCTCATGGATGCCCGCCACCCGGGCCGCCTCCTGCACGTCCGCGTCCGACACGTCTGTGCCGCCCCAGGCGATGTTGTCGCGGATGCTGGCGCCGAACAGCCGTGCGTCCTGGGCGACGAAGGCGATGGCGCGGCGGTAGTCGGCGGTGTCGACCGAGGCGAGGTCCTGACCTCCGGCGAGCACGCGCCCCGCGGTCGGGCCGTACAGACCGGCCAGCAGCAGCCCGCAGGTCGACTTGCCCGAGCCCGACGCCCCGATGAGCGTGGTGAAGCTGCCGCGCGGCACGTCGAACGAGACGTCGGTGAGCACCGGGGGCCCGCCCTGGTAGGCGAACGAGACGTTCTCCACGGCGAGTTCGCCCGCGACGCGCGGCCCCGCCGTACCGGGCAGCCGCTCCGCCGGGGACTCCAGGATGTCGCTCAGCCGGGAGAGGGACGCGCCGAGCGCCGACGTCTGCAGGCCGACCTGGGCCAGGTTGGCGAGCGGCACCAGCAGCCCCATGGCCAGCACGCTGAAGCCCAGCACCCTGCCCTCGGAGATCCCGCCCTGCGCGATGCGGACCGAGCCGGCGACCAGGATGAGCAGCGGAGCACCGACCTGCAAGGCGATGCTCAGACTCGACGCCAGGGCCGCCAGGCGCCGACTGCGCAGCCGGGTGTTCAGCTCCTCGGCGAGGGTCTGGCTGAACCGTCGCCCGGCCACCGCTTCCAGACCGGCCGACTTCAGGGTGCCCATGCCTTCCAGGAGTTCGGTCAGTTCCCCGTCCGCCCGCGCCTGCGCCTCCAGGGCGTCGGCGCCCGCGTACCCCTGGCGCCGCCAGAACAGGGCCACGAGCGCGACCTGGAGGAGCGCCAGCACGATGACGAAGGCGGCGAGCAGCGGATCGGCGATCAGCAGCAGGGCCATGTAGACGAGGATCAGCAGCCCGTCGAAGACGCTGGCGAAGGCGGTGGCGGAGAGCGTCTGCCGCACGGTCGAGCTGGTCCGTACCCGCTGTTGCAGATCGCCCGGACTGCGGCTGGTGAAGAACCCGTACGGCAGCGCGAACAGCCGGTGCACGATGCCGAGGGTCACCGTCTCGTCGACCAGCGTCTGGATGGTCAGGAACGCGGCGGAACGGACGAACTGCAGGACGAAGTCGAGGCCGACGAGGCAGCCGAGCCCGACGGCGAGGAACTCCAGGTGGCCGAGGGCGTGCCCCGGCGCCACGCTCTCCACCACGTAGTTCGTGGCCAGCGGGGTCGCGAGGTTGAAGCCGAGCAGCAGCAGCGAGCAGACGACGAAGGGCGTCCAGCGACGTGTCCTGGGAAGGAACAGCCGCAGATACCGCCAGGGCCGGTCGGTTCCCGCCGGGCGCTTGGGCCCGCGCCCCGCGGAGGGGTCCTCGAGCGGCGGGGTCAGGACCAGTGCCACCCCGGTGAACGAGTCTCCGACCTGCTCGAGCGGCAGCCGTCTGCGGCCGTGCTGCGGGTCGACGAGGTAGACCCACCGCCCGCTGACTCGCTCCAGGACCACGAAGTGGTCGAAGTTCCAGAACAGGACGGCGCCGGTGGGCAGATCGTGCAGCCGCGGCAACGGCACCCGCACGCCCCGCCCCTCGAACCCGTACCCGCGGGCGGCGTCCAGGAGCCGGCGGGCGGAGACACCGTCCCTGCCGGTGGCGGTGGCCTCTCGCAGCTCCCGCACCGGCACGTCGACGCCGTGCAGGGCCAGCACCATGGAGAGGCTGGCGGCGCCGCAGTCGCTGGTCTGCGCCTGGAGCCGCACCGGCACGCGCCGCCGGTCGCGCGAGGGCAGCCACCTCTCGGTCAGCCGACGCAGCAGGAGCGGTCGGCTCAGCAGCCGGCCGGTCTCCAGGGCCGGGCCCAACTCCCGGGAGCCGCCGCGTGCCTTGACCGCCTGCCGGCGGTAGCGCAGCGGGCCGGGACGGGGTGCCGGGGCCGGTGGTTCAGTGTGCGCCGCGGGGGCGTCGTCGCCGCTGTGGGGCGACGACGAGCGGGAAGGGGAGGAGGGGGACATGGTCACGAGGGGTCTCCCGGGAAGACGGCCCACGGCGACGCGGAGCGGGCGACGGCGCCGAGCGCCGTGTTCAGGTCCGCCGTGAAGCGGTCCGCCTGCGCCACCGAGAACTCACGGGGGTCGAAACAGAGGACGAACGTCACACTCTGCTGGTATTCGTTGACGATGAAACTGATGCCGTCGCAGGTGTAGTTGACCTGCGGGGCGAACGCGTTGTGCGTGAGACGCAGCCCGCCGGGACCGGCCTCCACGAAACGCTCCGCGTGCAGGGTGTAGCGGACGATGGCGCCGCGCAGCCCGTCGCCGTCCGCCCGGCCCGGCGCTCTCCGCGCCCGGCACAGGTCGGTATACGCGATGTGCTGATGACGCATCGTCTGCATCAGTTCGGAGCCGATCCGGCGCAGGAGCGTCGTGAGATCAGTGGAGCGTTCGACGAGAATCGGCAGGCCCCGGGAGAATTTGCCCACCACGGTCCGTTCGCCGGTGCTCCGCGTGTCCAGCGGAAGCGTCATCGCGAGACCGGGCCGCGTCGTGTGCAGGAAATAGATGCGGGCGAAATGGGCGAGCGCGAACTGGAAGAGCGTCACTTTCGCCTCCCGGCAGCTGAGCCGCAGGGAGGCGACGGCCGGGCCCGGAATGAACGAGAAACGCGTGATCGCGGCAGGTGCCGGATCGTCGGAGGGGGCGTCGGCTCCGCTCCCGGCGTTCTCCGGCTCGTCCAACAGCGCGGCCATGGCCTCGAATTTGCGGGACCAGTAGCGGTGCTCGACCGTGGCGGAACGCCGGTCGTGCTGC
The DNA here is from genome assembly GCF_055571235.1 of Streptomyces sp. NPDC030991. Classification (NCBI taxonomy): domain Bacteria; kingdom Bacillati; phylum Actinomycetota; class Actinomycetes; order Kitasatosporales; family Streptomycetaceae; genus Streptomyces; species Streptomyces sp. NPDC030991. Next base: position 22,737 of record NZ_JBVIFR010000030.1, on the reverse strand, counting down.
TCGCGGGCCCGGCTGATCGCGGCGAGCAGCCCGTCACCCTCACCGTCGCTCGCGTACTCCTGGTCCGCCAGCGCGGCGCCGTACGCCTCCCACAGCCGGCCGCGGACGAGGGAGCGGCTGGCGAGATCGGCGGTCAGCGTCGGCAGATCGACGATGAGCGCGTGCAGCTGCTCGGAGTAGCGGAAGAGACGGAAGCGGAAGGGAGGCCGGCTGCTCAGGTCGAAGGGCTCCGCGAGCGCCTGGGCGCGGGCCCCGGCCAGGTACGTCCCGAACTGCTCCGGTGAGCGGGCCTTGATCCGGCGGGCGTCGAGCAGGCCCTCGGGCGGGGGCGCGTCGGCGAGCCACTGCACGGGCCGGCCGTCGGACGCCGTGCCCACGCGCAGCCGCAGCGCCTCGTGCATCGTCACCAGCGCCGAGAGGGCGCGATGCAGGGCCGGCACGTCCAGCGGGCCCTCGATCCGCTCGGCGAGCTGAACGACCTTCGTGGGCTGCTGGGTCTCCCGCAGCCGCCCGTACTCGTGCTCCTGCGCGTAGGAGAGCTCCGACACGCCGCCGGTTCGCTGCTGGGTCACTGGGCTGCCTTTCCGTACGTACTCCGGACGCGACGGTGGCCGGGGCGGGCGCGCCGCGCCCTCCCCGGCCACCGTGCTCACTCAACGGGTCTGCTCAGCGAGCTCAGATGCACCCGGCGGCGATGACGGGCGCCGTGCCGCCGACGATCTCGTCGAGCTCTTCGTCCGTGAGAGCATCGATTTCGACGGTCTCGAAGGAAACGTTCTCCATATGCCTACTCCTTTGTTGTGAAGGAATCCCCGATCGGTAATTCCGGGGCGCATGAAGAAAATATCAGCGCGGCGTCCGGGCCTTGCAGTCACGCGAGTTCGTGACACGCGGCCCGGAATACCTGACTCATCGAGTGACCTTCGCGTCGCGCGCGAGAATGTCCCGCTTGGACCGCAGACGACGCATTGCCTCGGCGCGGGAGATGGGGTGCGCGTCGTCCCATTCGATGGTGCGGCGCATCATTTCACGCAGCGTCGGATGGACCGTTTCGAGATAACCGGGCTCGCGCATGAATCTCCACGAGGTCTGGCCGCCCACCGGCTCGTCCGCGGCCTGGAGGTTCATGTGGAGCGTCCGGCGCGGGCCGCCGTTCTCGCAGGAACCCCGGTGTACCGCGTGGTGGTTGAAGAAGAGGACGTCGCCCGCTTCGCACGGCACCCGCACCTCGCCCGGCAGCTCTCCGCTGCCCAGGCGGCCGATCTCCGCGCGCTCGGCGTCCGTGAGAGGCCTGCGGTGCGAGCCGGGCACCACCCGGAAGGCATCGTCCGCGGTGAGGCAGACGTTGAACTGGACATGGGTGGGCCGGCCCGACGCCTCGTAGTGCTCGTGCTCCTCGTTGTCCTTGTGCCAGCACAGCTCGTAGTCCACGGTCTGGGGCGACCACAGCGCGTGCGCCGTCCAGAACCGCAGGCGCGGTCCGAGCACCTCCTGTACGAAGCCCAGCAGGCCCGGATGGGCGAGAACCTCCGCGAGCCTGTCGTCGTACAGCTCGGGCGTCATGATGTGGCTGACGCCCCACACGTCGATCGGGCCGGGCGGGCGCGAGCTGTAGCGGACGGCGTGCTTCTCGGGACCGGCCAGGACGGTGGCCCTGAGCTCCTCCAGGGCGGCCAGGGCCGGCGCCACCTCGGCGGGGGAGAACAGGCCGGGGACACGGACGAATCCGTCCCGTCGGAAGGCGTCCGCCTGTGTACTGGTCATCGGCTCTCCTCCTTGTCCTTGGTGCACACGAGCACCAGGTGCCGCGAGGTGGCGGTGCACGGCTCACCGGCGAATCCGCCGTGGCGTCGCGTCACCGTGAACCCGCCCTCGTCCAGCAGCCGTTCGGCCTGCTCCAGGGTGAGCATCCGGCTGTGCCTGGTCACCCGCTCGACGTGCTCGACGCCGTCCCTGCGGTACTCCATCTCGTCCACCAGGACCTGGCTGACCGGGTCGTAGTGCCGGGCCCGGCGCACCGCGACGCCCCGGCCGTCGCGCGGGTCGCGGTACTGGAAGGCGGGGCGCCACCGGCCGTCCGCCTCGGTCGGTAGGGTGGCCGCCGGGTTCACCAGGTCGAGGGCGAAGACGCCGTCGTCGGTGAGGTGTTCGCGCACCCGCGCCAGACACGCGGCGAGATCGCTGTCGTTCAGCAGGTGGCTGATCGAGCTGCACGGCAGCAGGACCAGCCGAAAACGCCGGCCCAGGTCGAAGTCGCGCATGTCGGCCTCGTGCAGCTTCAGCCGCAGCCCGGGGGTCCGCTTGTGCTCGGCCTCGCGCAGCATGGCGGGGGCGACGTCGATCCCCGTGACGTCGTGTCCGTCCTGTGCCAGCGGGACACTGATCCGGCCGGTACCGGCGGCCAGTTCGAGGACGTCGGGGCCGTGCCTGCGGGCCAGATCGCGCCAGAACGGCACGTCGTCGGCGTAGTCGGCGTAGCGCTGGTCGTACACCGCCCCGTCGTAGTACAGATTGTCGACCAGAGCGGCGGCCCGCACGGGGCTCGGCCGCCGCGCGCCCGGCGCGGACAGGAACCAGGCCAGCACCTGCTCGGAACCGGGAACGTCCAGGACCTTCTTGAGGTACTCCGCGCTCCCGGGCCTGCCGGGGTAGCGGTCGGGCAGCCCGATGCGGCGGAAGGGCACACCCCCTCCCGCCTCCGCGACCGTCTCGGCGACCGCGCTGCCCAGGCCACCGATGACCGAGTGCTCCTCGAACGTGGCGATCGGGCGTCCCTCCGCGACGAGTTCGGCCACCCGGGCCGTGTCCAGCGGCTTGATGGAGGGCATGCTGACAAGCCGTACGGCTAAACCCTTGCGGCGCCACTCGTCGACCCAGGCGACCGCCTGCTCCAGCACGTGGCCGGTGGCGATGAGGGTGCCGAGGTCGCCCTCACGCAGCACCGCGGAGCGGCCCAGCCGGATGCGGGTGCCCGGCGGATGCAGGACCGGCAGCACCGTGCTCTCCGTCGGCAGGCGGATGTAGGCGGGCCCCGGCAACCGGTCGACCTCGGCCAGCAGGTCGAGGAGTTCGGTGCGGTCACCCGGCGCGACTACGGTCATGTTCGGCAAGGCACGCAGGACGGCGATGTCCTCGACGGAGATGTGGGCGTTGCCGTACATCGCCCGGCTGAGGCCGGCGCTGGTGCCGATCAGCCGCAGCCGCGCGTTCGCGTGGGCCGCGTCCAGCCGGATCTGGTCGAACGGCCGGTACAGCAGGAACGTGCTGATGTTGGACAGGTAGACGTTCTTTCCGGACTGGGCGAGCCCGGAGCCGATGGACACGGCGTTCTGCTCGGCCATCCCCACGTTGACGAAGCGGTCCGGATACCGCCGGGGGAAGGGATCCGACTCGGACATGCTGTCCGCGGTGATGTAGTACAGGTCCTCGTCGACCGCCGCCCGGTCGGTGAGGAAACGCCCGAACAGGGCGCTGACCCCCTCCTCCTCCACCGCCGCCGTGGTGTCGGCCGCGGGTATCGCCGGGGCGCTCACCGCAGCTCCCGCAGGGCTTGCGCGAGTTCGGGCCTGGTGATCCTGCGACCGTGCCAGGTCACGTCGTTCTCCATGAACGTCAGTCCTTTCCCCTTGACCGTGTGAGCGACCACGCAGCGAGGGCCATGTCTGGGCCGCAGCAGGACGTCGGCGAGCGCGTCGCCGTCGTGCCCGTCCACCTCATGGACGTCCCAGCCGAAGGCCGCGAACCGCTTGCCGGTGTCGGAGCGGGGCATCAGCGCGTCGGACGACGAGAACGCCTGGAAGCCGTTGTGATCGACGATGAGCGTGAGGTTGTCCAACCCCAGCGCGGGGGCCAGCGTCGCCGCCTCCCACACCTGCCCCTCCTGGCACTCGCCGTCACCGGCCAGGACGTACACCTGGTACGGCCGCTCCCTCGACTGCGCGGCCAGCGCCATACCGATCCCCAGGGACAGGCTGCGCCCCATGGACGTGGTGGAGGCCTCGACGCCCGGCAGCAGTTCCGAGCGTTCCGTGACCGGGAACAGGCCGCCGTCGGCCTTGTAGGCGGACAGCCGCTCGGCGGGGAAGAACCCGCGGTCGGCGAGGACGGTGTAGAGAACGGCCGACGCAGTGCCCTTGCACACGAACCGGTCCCGGTCCGCCCAGTCGGGCCGGGCGGGGTCGACGTCGAGCACCTTCGAGTAGAGCGTGTGCACGATCTCCACCGCCGAGAGATTCCCGCCGATGTGCGCGCTTTCGGCCCGCGCGACCATCTTGATCATCGAGCGCCGGATGTCCTGTGGAGTGATCACACCATTCCTTTCTGTACGGTTCGGGGCCCGATCGGTCAGGGGGCCAGGTCGATCGGCTCGGCGGGCGCGCCGTCGGTGAGCAGGTCGACGAGCCTCGGATACAGGTCGTCGGGGACCAACCGGTCGGCTGTCGCGGCGAGTTCGGCCGGCGACCACCAGCGGTGACTGACGATGGAGGAGCGTTCGTTCTCGGTGAAGCCGTCGGTGCTGATGTCGAAGGCGGGGACGCGGGCCAGGTAGTAGCGCTCGTGGAAGAGGTAGGCGACGCCCCCCATCACTCCGGTCTTGCGGCGCCGCCACACCTCCGTCGCGAGGACGAGCCCGGTCAGCCCGGTCTCCTCCGCGACCTCTCGCGCACCGGCCTCCTCGTAGCTCTCGCCCTGCTCCACGCCGCCACCGACCGGGTACCAGAACGTGTGCCCGTCGCTCTCGTCCTGGCTGGAGAAGAGGAGCAGACGGTCGGCCTCGTCGAGCAGGAGCACCCGCACCGTGGGCCGCAGGACGAGATCCGCCTCTGCGGGCTCCGCGTGTGCTTCCTGCGCCGTTGTCTCGTGCATTCTCGAGTTCCTTTCCTTCACGAACCTGACGGTCTCGTACCTGACGCTCTCGTCCCGTGGGCCATGTCCCGGAAACGAGGGACGTCGTCCTCAGCGACGGTCAGGTCGGCCGTTTTGATACGGCGGGGGGTGTGCTCTGTGAACCCGGCCTGCGGTGGGCCCCCGAGCAGGGTGTGGCTCCACGGCGGCCGCGACGGGCCGTACCGGGGGAGGCGGCGGCCTGTGACAGGCGGGCCGCCCGTTCCGGACCGAAGCCCGACAGGAAGTCGGCGAGGGGCCGGTCGAGGCGGACGTGGGCGCAGCGGGCGCAGACCTCGTCCGCCCCCTCCACCGCCACCCCCAGACGGCAAGCGGCGAGCAGACAGGCGTCGTTGAACGCGTCACCGAAGGCGGCCACCGCATCCAGGGCCGGCCGACCCGCCCGCTGCGCGAGATAGGCCGCGAGTCCGGACGCCTTGCACGTCCCCTGCGGACGGATCAGCAACGCGCCGAACGGGCCGACGCGATCGGTGTCGTGCCGCGCCGCGCACCGCCGGGCGAGGTCTTCGGACGCGTCGAACGCCGTGACGGCCGTCAACTCGCCGCGAGCGGGGGAGGGGTGGGCGTCAACCGTGACGACGGAGCGGCTCAACGCGTACATGCGTGTGTACAGCAGGGCCGCACGCCGTGACGAGGCGACGAGCTCTCCGCCCGCCTCGGCCACGAAGTCCCGTGCGCCGCCGTCCGCCAGGGTGCGCAGGACGTCGGCCGGCAGCCACCGCAACGCCGTGACGCGACCGGTCGACCGCCGCAACACCACGGCGCCGTCCCCCAGCAGCACCTCGTCCGCCAGCACCGACGACGGCAGGCGGGCCAGCGCGAGCTCGCGGAAGGAACGGACGGCCCGGCCGCTGACCACCAGCGGCGCCAGGCCGCTCGCGGCGAGTTCGGCGAGACGGTCGGCCAAGCCCGGCCGTAGCCGGCCGCGTGTGTCGAGCAGCGTCCCGTCGAGATCGAACGCCGCGTAACGGACGGCGGGCAGAGATCCGGCTGCGGCGACGGCCATGGCGGGGGGACTCAGCCGATCCGGTACTGGCGCAGGACGCGCGTCGCCGCGTAACTGGCGGGCACCGGCCGTCCCGTCGACGGCGAGATGCTCGTGGTCCGGGCCACGCGCACCGGCTTGCGCCGGTCGGTGAGCAGGTGGTGACCGCCGAGCGCGCGGTCCAGCAGGGCGGCGCCGTCCTCTGCGCCGACGAGCAACCGGCCCGGCGGACGTTCCCCCGTGGAGTACGTGATGTCGCACAGGAGCGTGACCAGCACCGAGCCGCCCGCCCGGGTCCGGTCGGCGAGCAGCGCGACCGTCTCCTCGACGCGCTCGGGGTCGGCGCTGCTGTGGTGGACCGAGTCGAAGCAGACGACCGCGTCGAGCGTCGCCGGCGAAAGCCCGCGCAACCAGCCGAACGCGTCCCCCTGAAGGATGTCGCAGCCGTCGAGCCCCTCTTCGTCGACCGCGCCCCGCAACTCGGCGACGGCGTGGGCGCTGTGGTCGATCGCGGTCACCCGCAGGCCCTGGCGCGCGGCGTGCAGAGCGTGCCGCCCCGCACCGCACCCGAGGTCCGCCAGGTGGGGCCGTCGGCCGTCCGCCGAGGAGGCCAGCGCGTCGATCATCGCGCGCGCCGTGTCGGAGGGCGGCCGGATTCCCTCCTGGGCCCAGATGTCCCGGTACACCAGGTGGTCACGGGCCGTCTGGCTCGTCCCGGTCGGCCGGCCACCGGGCTCGGAGGCTGAGGCGGACCGGGCGGGGGCAATCAGCCGGGATTTTTCCATGGAAGTCCCTCGCATTGTGGGCTGAAAAGAGTGTGACGGTCTGCGTGCCTTCTGCCGAAGGGTCGTTCTCCCCGGCCTGGAATGACGGGGCCAGGAGATCGCAGTGGACGCCTTGCGTGCAATCTGCGGTGCCGTCGATTGTAGTCGGCGATGTGGAGCGGAACACGCCGCGGGCCGTCACGAGATTTCGCTACTTCTGTGCCCCGTACCCCCTGTGACAGGCTGTTCGCCATAAGAAACGCGGTGTTGTCCGGCAGCCGCCCCACCGCGTGTGCCCCGGGACCGGGGCCGTCCATCGCGCCGCTCAGGCACCGTACTTGGGAGTGAAGAATGCGAGGGCTCGCGGGAAAGACCGTCATTGTCACCGGCGGTGCGCAGGGAATCGGGCGCGCCGTGGCCGACAGGGTCGTCCAAGAAGGCGGAAACGTGGTGATCGCCGACTCCCATGCGGAATTCGGAAAGTCGGCCGCCCAGGAGATCGACGAGACTGCGGGCCGGCCCGCCGCCCTATTCGTGCACACCGACGTGTCCGACGAGGAATCCGTCCGGAACATGACGGGACAAGCGGTCGACCATTTCGGCGGTGTCGACCAACTGGTGAACTGCGCCGCGGTGTTCATCATGCGCGGCCTGGAGGCCACCGTCGAGGAATGGCGCCGGATCATGGACGTCAACATCATGGGCCAGGCGCTGTGCGTGAAGCACGCCGCCCCCTACATGCGGGAACGCGGCGAGGGGTCCGTCGTCAACATCGCCTCGATATCCGGGCACATCGCGCAGCCCGGGTACCTCACGTACAACGCGACCAAGGCGGCGGTGGCCAACATGACCCGCTGCATGGCGATGGACCTGGCACCCGACCGCATCCGCGTGAACGCGGTCAACCCCGGCACGGTCTGGAACAAGAACAACGAACGCTTCCACCGCGAGCAACTCGGGATGGACCGGGCCCAGGCCGACGCGGACCCGGAGATCGGCGGCCGGCACATGCTGGGCCGCACCGCGGACCCCGAGGAGATCGCGTCCGCCGTGGCCTTCCTCCTCTCGGACGAGGCCAGTTACGTCACCGGCGAGAACCTGATGGTCGACGCCGGCTACACGGCGATGTGAGGCGAGCGCGTTGATCTTCGATCTGCACACCCACCACCGCCGCTGCGGTCACGCCCGCGGCGAACTGAGGGACTACGTCGAGGCGGCGCTCGCCGCCGGCCTGGACACCCTGGGCTTCTCCGACCACTCGCCCTTCTTCGCCGAGGAAGCGGACCACCACAAGCCGTGGGTGGCGATGGCCAGGTCGGAGTTCGGGGCCTACCTGGCCGAAGCGGCCCGGCTGCGCGAGGAGTACCGCGGCCGCATCCGGCTGCTCACCGGGGTGGAGTCGGACTTCTTCCCGGACCACGCGGAGCTCTACGCGCGGACGTACGCGGACCTCGAACTCGACTACATCATCGGCTCCGTACACGTGGTGGGCGACACGGACATCTTCCACCGGGACCGGTGGACCGGAGCCACCGAGGAACATCTGCTCGCGGAGAAGGAGCGGTACTGCGACCTCGTCGCGGCCTCGGCCCGGTCGGGCATGTTCGACATCCTCGGCCACATCGACGCCCTGCGGGGCAACTGCCCCCGCCTGGACGAGATCCGGACGCCGGCCGAGGACCGCATGGTCGAGGCCATCGCCGCATCCGGCGTCGTGGTGGAGGTCAACACCTCCGGAAGCACCAAGCGGTGCGGCGGCTGGTATCCGAGCGACCGTCTGCTCGGGCGGCTGCGGGAGCACGACATACCGCTGACCTTCGGTTCCGACGCCCACGACCCCGAACGCGTCGGGGACCAGTTCCATGAGGTCCGGCGGCGCCTGCGCGCCCTCGGCTACCGCGAATGGCACGTCTTCGAGCGCCGGGAACGCCGTGCGGTCCCCCTGTGACCGCACCCGGCACAAGGACGGGCACGACGGCCGGACGGCCGGTGGGCCGGTCGGCAAGGGCCCGAACACCGGTGGAAACCCCCAAGAACTCTGCTTTCGCACTGAACGTGAGGTGTCTGATGACCAAACGCACCATCAGGGTCGCGCTCGCCGGAGCCGGCTCGTGCGCGTCGAGCTTCGTCCAGGCGGTGGCCGCCTCCGCCCTCACCCGTGATGAGGAACAGCCGGGCGTGATGTACGACCGGATCGGGGGCTACCACCTGTCCGACCTGACCTTCGTCGCGGCTTTCGAGGCGGACGCGAACAAGATCGGACGGGAGCTCGCCGACGCTCTGCGCCAGAGCCCCACCGTGGCCGTCCAGCACGTCCAGGTGCCCGACACCGGCGTGCTGGTCCGTCCCGGACCGGCGCTGGACGGCATCGCCGGACGGCTCGCCGGTGTCGTCGACGTCGCACCGGCCGCGCAGACGACGACGGTCGAGGACGTGACCGCCGAACTGCGCAGGACAGCCGCCGACGTCCTGGTGTGCTTCCTGCCCACCGGGGCCACCGACGCCGTGCGGGCCTATGCGCGGGCCTGCGCCGCGGCCGGCACAGCGTTCGTCAACGCCACGCCGGAGGCGGTCGCGGGCGACGACGGCCTCGCCGCCCTCTTCGAGGACAGCGGCGTCCCTCTGCTCGGCGACGACCTGCGCAGCCACCTCGGAGCGACCACGCTGCACACCGCGCTGCTCGATCTGCTCATCGGCCGCGGGCTCACGGTCAAGGACACCTACCAGCTCAACGTCGGCGGCAACACCGACTTCCTCAACCTCTCGGACCCCGCGCGGTCGGCCAGCAAGCAGGTCTCCAAGCGCCGCGCCCTCACCAACGCGGGGATCGACGCGACCGACGTGGCCGCAGGCCCCAACGGCTACGTGAAACACCTCGGCGACCGCAAGGTGTGCTTCCTGCGCATCGAGGCCGAGAACATCATCGGCGCGCCCGTCGCCATGGAAGTGCGGCTGGAGGTGGAGGACAGCCCGAACGCGGCGGCCGTGGTCGCCAACGCCGTACGGGTGGCGAAGGCCGCCGCCGACCGCGAACTCGCCGGCGTGATCGATCCGGTCTGCGCCTTCCTCTTCAAGAGTCCCCGTGAGGGCATGTCCGAGCCGCAGGCACTCGCCGCCTTCCGTGCCTTCGTCACCGCCGTGCGGTCCGAGCCCGGCGACGCCCACGCGCCTCTGCCCTTCACCGCTTCGGTGGACGACCACTCTCTCGTAAGGACGGCCTGACATGGACCGGAAGATCGTGCGGGACATCATCCGCACCGAGCTGGAGCGGCTCCTGGGCACCGCGGTGACGTTCGGTGACGACGAACCGCTCGTCGACCACGGACTCGACTCGCTCCTCAGCGTGGAACTCACCCTCAACCTGGAGGACGCCTTCGGCATCACCTTCGAGGACGACGAGCTGTCATTCGAGAACTTCGCCTCCGTGGGGGCCGTCGCCGACCTCGTCACGGCGAAGGACCCGGCATGACCGCCAAGGCCCCGGCCGGTTCCGACGCGGCGCCCGCCACGGCGCCGCCGCCCGCCCTCTCCGGGCCGGTGGACAAGACCGGCTGGCAGCCCTGCGCCGCCGACGACCCCGGCCCGGCGGTCCTGCGTACCGGCTGGGGCCTGGACGCCTCCCGCGCCGAGCGGCTGTGCCGCGAAAGCGTCAACGACCTCTGGCGGTTCCGCACCGACCGCGGTGAGGTCATCCTCAAGGCGTTCGGCCAGCCCACCACCGCTGCCTGGCTCGACTTCCAGAGGGCGGCCGGCGAACTGGCCGCCGAAGCCGGGCTCCCCGTCCCGCTGTCCGTGCCGACCCCCGACGGCGCCCCGGTGGCGCACCACCACGGCCGGCAGTGGCAGCTCCGCCCGTACCGGCCGGGTCAGCCCTTCGCCCCCGACTCGCCCGCTCACCTCACGCAGACCGCACGGGCGCTGAACACCCTGCACCGGCTGCCGGTGACAGCGTTCGGGCACGCCCCGACCAGCCCCGGCGACGAGATCGCGTTCTGGCGCGCCGCAGGCGAGGAGAGCTGGAACCAGCTCGACCGTGCGCTCGCGCCCGTGCTCACGGCGCCGCGGCGGACGAACGCCGTGGCCGCCTGGCGCGCCGTTCACCAGCGGGCCGTCGCCGAGCTGGGCGGTGCCGGCTACGACACCCTGCCCGCCGTCCTCACCCACGGCGAGGTCGCCGGCTCCAACCTGGTCTTCGACCGGGAGGGCACACTGCGCGCGCTCCTGGACTGGGACGCCGTCCAGCTCCGACCCCGGGCGTACGACCTGGCGAAGGCGGCGCTGTTCCTCGGCCGTATCGCCCGTGGCAGCCTGGACATCGATCCGGACCGTGCCGCCACCGTGGTCGCGGGCATCGCCGGCGGGCAGCCGTTGGCAGACCGTGAGGCGGCAGTCCTCACCCCGCTCCTCGAGCTGTACTTCGTGCCCACTCCCGACCGGCTGCGGCGTATGGCGCACACCGTCCCCCGGCACCTCGACTGGTACGTCCACTGGACCCTCGACGGAGCCCGGCGCGCGCGCCGCCTGCTGGACCCGGTGATCCGGCGCCTGTCCGGCGCCGGCACGTCATGACGGCCGTGCGCGGTCCGGGCCGGGCCGACGCGCACACGGCGGTCCACCTGTCCGTCCCCGGTGCACGGGTACACCTGACGGGACCCGCGCGCCTCGTGAGCGGCGCGGCGGTCCGGCTGGCTCCGTTCGTCGCCGTCTCGCAGCCGGACGCGCACCACCGGCCGGACAGCACCTGGTCGATCCAGCACTCGCCCGAGGCGGGGGCGGACCCGGCCGAACTCGAACACGTGACGATCACCGCCCCGACGGAGCCCACGGCCACGCTCACGGTGGACCATGTGCGCCGCCGTCTGTTCCTCGACCCCGCCTGCGCCCTCGACTTCGCCACCCACCTCGCCGCCCGGTACGCGAGAATCCTGCTCCGCCTGCAACGCGCCACGCGGGCTCAGGAGTTGTTCCTGCACGCCGGGATGGCGGCGCCCGCGCCGGGCGCCGGTCGGGCCGACCGCGGCATCGCCGTGATCGGGCCCAAGCGCACGGGGAAGACCTCCACCGTCATGGCGGCCATGCGCGCCGGCGCCGCCTTCGTCGGCAACGACGACCTCAGCGTCACCCGGTCCCCGGACGGCTGGACCGGGCACGGCTGGCCCCGGTCGGTCTCGGTACGGTCCGACACCTTCACCGCCCTGGGTCTCGCGCCGCCCGAGCGCTCCGCCCACCCGGCCCGCCCACCCGGCCCGGGAGGACCGGCCGGGAGGCCCGCCCCCGTCATGCTGCTGCCCGCGGAACTCGTGAACCTGCTGGGCGCCCCCGGGGTCCGCCCGTCGGCACCGCTCACCGCACTGGTCTTCCCCCGCTTCGTCCCCGACGCCGCGGACACCGCACTGCGAGAACTGACCCCCGAGCAGACGGCGCGGCGCCTGCGCCGGGAACCCCCCGTCCAGGTGGTGAAGCAGGCCGACTTCCTGCTGCCCTACTTCCCGCGCCCCTCGCCCGCCGAGACGGACGAGGTGTGGCGGCTCCTCGCCGCCGAGGTACCAGGGTTCGAGCTGGCCCAGTCCTTCACCGGCCTGACCGCGGGCGCCCAGCACCTGCGAAGCCTCTGGAACTGAGGAAGCCCGCCTCCTCCGCGACCCGCCCCACATGCCTTGCACGCACCACCCGCACACGGTCGAGCCGGTCCACCGCCGAGCCCCGCACCGATCCGTTCCCGCCCCAGAACAGGGCCGTCCGGCCCACCCGAACGAGGAGCAGCCATGTCCGCAGCCACTACTCCGCACAGCGTCTCGGTCTACGCCGACCACGCCCAGCAGATCGAGGAGCTGCCCTACGAGCTCGTGGAGCGCAAGGGCATCGGGCACCCCGACACGATGTGCGACGCGATCGCGGAGCGCGCCTCCCAGCTGTACTCCCAGTACTGCCTCGAACACTTCGGCCGGGTGGCACACCACTGGTTCGACAAGGTGATGATCTTCGGCGGGGAGGCCCACCTCGACTACGGCCGGGGCGAGCTGACCAACCCGTACACCGTGCTCTTCGCCGGCAAGGGCGCCTACCGGTGCGGCGACCGGCCCATCCCGCTGGAAGAGATCCTGCGACAGGCCGCCGCCGAGGTCCTCGACCGGGTGAGCACCGGCTTCGACGCCGAGCGCCACCTCGTCATCGACTGCCGGATCGTGGACCACCAGGGCGCGGGGCGCCGCAACTCCCGCTACCGCCCACGCTCCGCCGACGACCTGATCGCCATCGGCGACCCCGGCCTGGTGTCCAACGACACCAACCTCCTGCACGCGTACGCGCCCTTCAGCCGCCTCGAACAGGCCGTGCTGGACGTGGAGCAGTTCATCAACGGGCCCGACTTCAAGGACCGCAACGCGGACACCGGCTGGGACGTCAAGGTGTTCGGCAGCCGCAGCGGCGAGTCGTTCAACTTCGTGGTGAACATGCCCTTCCTCGCGGGCCGCATCACCTCCTTCGCCCACTACCTGGAGCGCAAGAAGGCGTGCCAGGCCGAGATCCTCACGCTGCTCACGCGGAGCGTGGGCAGCACACCGACGCTCACGGTCAACCCCACGGACCGCAACGGGCTGCCCTACCTCACCGCCCTGGGTTCCGTCGCGGACACCGGTGACGTCGGCGCGGTGGGCCGGGGCAACCGCGTGACGGGGCTGATCACACCGATGCGATCCATGAGCATCGAGGCGCCGGCCGGCAAGAACCCGCTCGACCACACCGGCAAGCTGTACGGGGTGCTGGCCAGGAAGCTCGCACTCCAACTGCACGACCTGCTCGGCAAGCCGGTCGAGACACACATCTTCACGTCCAAGGAAGCCCCGCTCGACCGGCCCGACGAGGTGGTGGTCCGGGTGCACGGACTCTCGCAGGACCCGGCGGAGGAGGACCTCGTCCGCAAGACGGTGGACGACGCGCTGGCCGGCACCGCCGAACTGACCCGCGAGATCATCGTCACCGGGGTGACGATGTGGTGACGGCACACCCTTCGCTCGCCGCCGACCTCCTCGCTGCGACCGCCGCCGTCACCGCCGACGGCCCCGCCGCCGCGGAAAGCGGCTGGGTCCGCCCCTACTCCCCGCCGGACCCGGACGACGGCAGCCAGTTCCTGCTGATGCTGAAACCGGAACTGCTCGCCGAGGCCGCCCTGACCGGTGCCGGTCTGCTGGGCCGAGTACTGGACAGGCTGACCGCCGGCGGCCTGCGTCTGGGCGCCGCCCGCGTCGTCGGCGCGGCCGACATCACGGCGCGGCGCATGCTGGAGCACCACTACGCCGTACTCAACCGGGTCTCCACCCAGGGCCTCGACGCCCTGCCGCCCAACGCCCGGCACCGGCTCGCCGAGCGGTACGCCCAGGACGCCGCCGAGCACCCGGACGCCATACCGACCCGCATCCTCGGCGGACACCAACTGCTGGCGCAACGACCGGATGTGACGGCAGCAGCACTGGACGCGCTCGCCCGGAACCTGCCGGTCGTCAAGGCCGCTGCCGGGGTCTACACGACGGAACTCCTGCTCGACGGCGAGAGGTTCGTGGTCCTCAACGCCTTCCACCCCATGCAGCTGGCCCACTTCCAGCAGCCCGGCGGCGCGGTCGCCCTCCTGACCTGCACGACGCACCGGCCCACCGACCAGATGCGCCGCGATGTGATCGGCGCGACCGACCCGGCCCAGGCCCGGCCCGGCTCGGTCAAGCACATGCTGTACCAGGACCGCGCCACGTTCCGGGCGTGGAAGGTCTGCACCCGGCTCAACGGCGTGCATCTGTCTCCCGGTCCCGTCGAAGCGATGTTCACCATCCAGAAGTACTTCACCGACGATTGGACACCGATGCCCCTCGCCCGTACGGCGTTGGGCAGGAGGCTGCTGGCCGCGGGCGCGGACGCGGACGCACTGGCGGCACTCGGCGGCAACCCGGTGGTCGAGTACGGCGGCGGTGTGCACCTCTTCGACGTGACAGAGGACATGACCACGCAGGAGAGCGAGCACATGCTGCTGCGCCTGCTGGAGCGCCCGCGGGCCGTACGCCCGTACGCGGAACAGGAGACGACGGCGTGACGTGCGACCTCAGCGGCACGGACATGCCCGGACGTGCCCCGGCGCCCCGGCGGATCTGGCTGCTGGGGCCGCCCGGCGCGGGCAAGACCACGCTGGGCCGACGGCTTGCCGCCCGGCTGGGCCACCCCCACCACGAACTGGACGCGCACTTCTGGCACCAGGGATGGACCCGTGCCGACAGCGACGCATTCCACGCCGTCGTGAGCGGACTCGCGGCAGGGGAGAGGTGGATCATCGACGGGCAGTACCACGACACGCACCCGCTGCTGGCCGCACGAGCCGACACCGTCATCTGGCTGGACGTCCCGCTGGGCGTCGCCCTGTGGCGGGTGACCCGCCGCACGCTGCGTCGTCTGCTCACCCGGACGGCGCTGTGGAACGACAACCGGGAGACCCTCGGCAGCGCCCTGGGACTGCTGGCGTGGACCGTACGCAGCCACCGTGCCGTCGCCGTCGTCAACCGGCCGCTGCTCACCCGCCTGGCCGCCCGCGACGTGCGCACCCTCCGTGCCGCCTCGGTAAAGGCCGCACTCACCGAACTGCTCGGCGCGCCCCCGCCGGACCGGCTCACCAAACAGGGCCCGCCGGCCCCGGACGCAGCCGACCCCCTCCCACCCGGCAGGAGACCATGATGCCGCCCCCGCACACCACCACCCTGGCGCTCCTCGGCGGCGAACCCACGACCAGCAGGCTGCCGGACCCGCGGCCGAGACCGCCCACAGAAGAGGACCTGGCCCTCGTCACGGCGATGCTGCGCCGCGGCGAGGGGGCCTACGTCGGCGACGAGGGCCAGGTACACGAACTCGAAACCGAGTTCGGTCGCCTGGTCGGCGCCCGACACGCACTCGCCGTCAACTCCGGTACGTCCGCGCTGTACTCCGCGTTCTTCGGGATCGGCCTCGAACCCGGCGACGAGGTGCTCGCCCCCACCTACACCTTCCTGGCCACCGTGATGCCGCTGTTCGCCGTGAACGCCGTACCCGTCCTCGCCGACGTGGACGAGCGGACCGGGAACCTCGACCCCGCCGACCTGGAAAGGCACCTGACCCCCCGCACCAGGGCCGTCGTCGTCACCCACCTCAACGGCGTCCCCGCCGACATGCCCGCGCTGACGGCGTTCGCACGCCGGCACCGGCTCGCCGTCGTCGAGGACTGCTCGCAGGCGCACGGCGCGATCTGCGCCGGCAAGCACGTGGGCTCGTACGGCGACGCGGCCGCGTTCAGCCTCCAGGCAAAGAAGACGGTGAGCGCCGGAACGGGCGGCATTCTGCTCACCGACGACCAGCGGATCCACGAACGCGCCGTGATGCTCGGCCACTTCCTCGACCGCGCCGAACAAGCCGTGACCAGCGACGAGTACGCCCGCTTCGCCGGCACCGGGTTCGGCCACAACCTGCGCATGCACCCCGTCGGCGCCGCCCTGGCCCGGGGCTCCCTGCGCGCACTCCCCGAGACACTGCGCCACCGGCAGGCCAACTACGAACTCCTGGACCAGCTGCTCACCTGCATCCCAGGCCTGCGCCCGCCCGCCCGCGCCCCCTACATGGACGCGCTCGGCTACTACAGCTACCAGCCGCTCTACGTCCCCGAGGAACTCGGAGGCCTCTCCGCCGAGTTGTTCGTACGCGCGGCGGCCGCGGAAGGGGTGCCGCTGTCGAGGCCGCGCTCGGCGCCCCTGCACTGCCAGCCCGTCTTCACGGACCGCAGCTGGCACTCCCGGACCTTCACCCCGAACGTCGGTGCGGGCCGCGGTTATCGGCACTACCACCCGAAGGAGTTCCCGGGCTCGCTGCGCTACCTGGAGCGCGCTCTGCGGCTACCGGTGTACTCGACTGACATCCGCGACCACGTGGAGCGCTGGGGGCAGGCGTTGGCCAAGGTCGCCGCACAGGCACACGTGCTGCGTGCCCACGAGTCACGCTGAGCCCGCGGCCCCGACCGCCGGCGACCCCGGAAAGTCGGTGATAAGTACGGTCTTGCGCCCTATGTCTACTGTTCTTCATGCTGCCGGGCCACTTGCTGAAGAGGAAGCGTGCTGGAGGTCGAAGTCGATGCGGTGACACTCTCATCGCATCGCACTGTCCCGAAGAATCAGGGAGCCACGGTGACTTCGACCGACTCGACACACGCCCCCATCACTCCTCGCGAGAAGCAGGTGCTCTCACTTCTCGCCGAAGGTCTCACCTACGGCAGCATCGCCAGAAGGCTCGGGATCAGCCCGCACACCGTGGACACGCACTTGCGGCGCCTGCGGGAAAAGACAGGGGCAGCCAACCGCATGCAACTCGCCGTCCTGAGTCACACCTTGGGAAACGACAGTATGCGGAGCGCCGGCTGACGGCACACCCCACGCAGGCGGCTGAGGTGAGGCACACACTTCTCACGAAACAGGAATCCCATGAATTCGACAGAGATGCATCGTTGGGTGGGCGATGTCGAGACGTTCGGCTCCACGTATTGGCGGCGGGAGCCCGCGGTCTTCGACACGGCGCCGCCCCCACCCATGGGCCTCGACGACATCGACGCCGCTCTGGCACAGGGAACACTCAGGTCTCCGCACGTCGAAATGGTCCGAGCGGGCAAGGAAATGGCGCTCAAGGAGTACACGGAAGCCCGCGAAGTAGGCGCCAGACCGATCGTAGGTTTCGCCGACGGTCCAGCCATACTCGCCCATCTGCAGAAGGGAGCGACACTCCTCCTGCGGAACACCGAGCAGTGGCATCGCCCCACCGCCGAACTGGTGGCCCGCCTCGCGGACGAGACGGGCCGGCGCGTGGAGGCGTTCTTCTTCGTCACGCCACCGGGAGCCCAAGGGCTCGCGGTGCACCGGGACGACGCGGACGTGCTCCTCCTGCAAGTGGCGGGCAGCAAGCGGTGGACGGTCCGAAGCGGTCCGCCCGATCACCACTGGCAGGCGGGAGAGGTCGCGGGAGACGCTGGTCCCGTCCTGCTCCAAGCGACAGTGACCACGGGGCAGGTGCTCTACATCCCGCGCGGATACGCCCATTCCGCGGTGGGGGACGAGGGCTTGTCGGCCCATGTGTCCCTGACCGTCCGGGAGATCGGCGGGATCCACCTCACGCGCGCCGTCCCGCGCCTGCTCGTCGAGGGGGTGCGGCTGCCCGCGCGACCCCTCGACGAGTCCGGACTGCTGGAGTCCGCGAGCAAGCTGCTCGAAACCGCACGCGAGCGACTGGCGGCCCTCGAGCCGCAGGACCTGGTGCGGTACGCGCGAGCGATGCAGCGTGACCAGAAGCTCAACACCGCGGAACCCGCGTCTGTGGCCCGCTTCGCAGAACAACTGACCGCTGAGGCGGGGTGATGACGCAGCCAAGACAACACGCGCCGGGCGCCACCCCTGGTCCGGCCCGCCCCTGACCGTGCGTTCCCTCTTCGGTCCCATGATGGCGGCGCGCCAGCGGAGGAGGCGAAGGAGTCGGGGAGCGAGCCGGACGTCGTCACTTCACCACGACGTTGTCCCCGGACGAGGTCGAGGGGCCGGTGGTGGTGTTGCCGTAGTAGGCCCAGCGCCAGGTGCCCGTCTTGGTCGCCTTCACGGTTGTCCTGAGGGCGCCCGAGCCGTTTGCGTGCACCTTTTTCACCGTGGTGTAGGAAGAGGAACCGCTGGGCTTGAACTGGAGGCTCACCAGCCGGTCCGCATAGGTCGCGTACTTCTTGGTCTCCCAGTTGGCCCGCGTGACCTTGCCGGTCACGGTGATCGTCTTGCCCTTGACCACCGGTTCGGGTGCCGCGTTGACGGTCAGACGACTGTTGCGCTTCAGGTAGACCGTGAGGTCTGTGCCGTCGGTGTCACCGCCGCCGCCCGAGAAGACCACCTGGGCCCCGACCTTCCAGGCCCCGGCCTGGCTGTTGAGCGTGTCCCACTCGCGGGGGTCGAAGTCCAACGCCCCGGTGAAGTCGCAGACGCCCGGACCGGCGTGGACGCAGTCGCTGGTCTCGACAGCGTGCCACAGCGTGTTGCCCGTACTGCCCCGGTACAGGAACACCGCGGGCCACTTCCACTTGTGGGTGGTCGTCATACGGAACGAGGTGGGCGCACTGACCGCCCCCACGCCCATCACGATGGGCTTGCCGCCGTTCACCTTGATGCGGGTGAACGACACCCCGCCCTCGGCCGCGCCCGCCGGTGCCGCCGAAACGGCAGCGAACACCGCCGCCGCCCCGCCGGCCACAAGGACTCGCCAGACCTTCTTCCCCATCTGAACCCCGATCTCTGTATGGATACGTGCGCTGATCTGCACGGAAAGGCGCCGGAAGCCAACCCTCCGGCGCCTCTCTGACCATCAGGTGGGGCGTGAAGTTGCGCAGCGCGGAGTCACGATCACGCATCGGCAGCGGGGGCGGTGGACCCGGGAGTGCTGGACCCGGCCGCGACAGCGCGGCACGACCAAGCGATGGCCGTGCCCGGACAACCCTGCCAAGCACATCCGCCAGTCGCCACTGCGCGTTGAACCGCGTATGGACGCACACGACCCCACCACCGTCGCCAGCCTCATCCCGGCACAGGATGCTGCGGCCCCACGCCTGGAGGTGCTCACCCTCGCCGAAGCCCATGACCTGCTGCGCCTGTTGCAGTTGATTGCGGGGGGGTGCCTCTATGTTCTTCGTCAAGCGTGCGGGCAACTCCGACCCGAACTTCGATCTTCTTCGTGGAGCATGAGAGTGTCTGGCCGAGCCAGAGATGACAGGTGGGTTGCGGGCCGCTTTGGCTGAGGCGTCGTCTCCTTCATGGACGCAACGTGCTCGTGCCGGGGCCGACCTTGCTTCCTTCGCTGGTGTTCCCGAGGCCGCGGAAGCGCTGGTGGGGCTGCTGCTGGACGTCGAGGACACGGCGGTGACTCGGCAGACGGCAGCGGCCCTGGCTCGGGTGGGAACGGTAGCGGCGATGAGCCTCATCGCTCTCGCGGTTGCCGAAGCTGACGACAACCAGGCTGACTGGCTGCAGACCGGGGTGCATGACGCGCTCGTGGGATCGGACGGTACGCCGGACGTCGCAGCGGCCTGCGGGAAGCTCGCCCGGGATCCGGAAGAAGCTGTCCGTCGTGGCGCTGCGGATATCTCGATGTGGACAGACGACACGAGGTAATGATCTAGATCGACCTGTCTGCGTGCTGGTTCATGCAGTCGGTGCCTGGGGGGCGGCGGTGTTCGTAGAAGGATCAGATCTACAACCACCTGTTCATCGAAACGCATCAGCTCGACGCGGGAATGCTGCGATTCGACGCCAATCCGCGTATCGCCAGGGCCTGGGAACGCCTCCAGAATGGAAATCCACACCCCAGCGATTTCGATCTGCTCGCACATGAACTGTACGAGTCGAACTGGATGCGTCAGCACGGCGACCAGAACTATCGCCGCGCCCACCAGGCGACCCTGGACGCCGGCCACACCTGGGACGAACATGCGCCCGCGGCAGACGGTATAGGGTTCAGGTGATCAAATCCCTGGCGCGAGCGAACTGGTGGAAATCTCCGTGACAGCATCACTGACGTGCAGGAAGATCCACTCTCTCGAAGCGGGATCCATCTACGCCTGGGAAAACGCGGAAGGGGGCACCGGAAGCATCCTGATCGACCCGGAAGGATCAGTCGCCCGCCTCTGCACACCGGAGGGAATAATCCTCGGCGACATGCTCCTCGACAAAAACGTCGGGAATGTGGAAAACCCCGACCCGGACCCGAAAGTCCGCCGCTCTTTCCTGATTGCGGCGTCGGTGATCTTCCAGGAGGGGGAGCGGCAGGGGCGACTGCCTGACAAGATCACCCGTACCTACTGGTAGGCGCCACGTCACCACCCGAGAGGCCGTGCTCTCCCAGAGCCCGGCCTCTCGGCATTCCACTGGGAAATGTGCTTCGGCTCATGAGAGCGGCGCGGCGGCCCGCGTAGCGGCCCCGGCAACGCCCCAACCCGCAAGCCACTCACCGACTGACCAACGCGAGTATCCCGTCTGCCCCTCGCAAACAGAGCCGTGACCTGTAAATGTCACGAGGCACAGGACTCAGTGGCCGTCCCACTTGCGGAGTTACTCCAGCCAGGGGGCCGACGCAGGCAGGGCGGCGATTCGGCGCTCTCCCTGCACATACGTCTTCTTCTTCAGCTCGAGGTTTTCGTAGTAGAGGTTCGCTGTCACCGTGGCGAGCGCGTCGAGCTTGCCCTGCAGCTCGGTCGCCCTGGTGGTGGCCTCGCGGAGCCTTTTGCGCAAGTCAGCGATGGTTTCGTCGCACTGGGCCTCTCCCGGCGTACGGAGCACAGGCCGGGCGACCTTGGCGCTCCACTCGGCCAGGATCTCCTCGGCGCGGTGAACGGTGGCGTGGCTGACCTTTGCCTCGCGCGCCAGGTTCTCCTTGGTCAGCGCGCCGTCGGTGTGCAGCGGCTCACCGGCCAGCAAACGGGCCATGGCCTCGCGGAGTTTCGTCTCCGTGGCGGCGGACACCGGCATCAGGCGTTCTCCTTCATCTTGTCGAACTGCGCGGTTGCCGAGCGGACCTCGGCGAGCCGGGCCAGGGCCTGCTCGCGCCGCGGCTTGGACAGCTTCTTCTTCAGCAGCTCCAAGAGATCGGCCTCCTCCATCCGTCAGATCGGCTCATGGGCGAGCGTGAGTACCGAGTTGCGACACCGGGACGGCTGACAGGCCCCCAGCAGCGGTGCCTGGCCGCGCTGGTCGCGCGGGAGCTGGTTCTGGCACTCGGCCGTGGGAGCGTTCCACAGGCAGTGGTTGACCGTGCCGAGGTGGAGGTCGGCGAACTCGTCCCGCAGCAGGGTGTGATCTCCAGGCGTTCGTCGGCGACCTGGGCGCGAAGCGTCCCGGCCTGGTCCATGACGTCGTTGACCTTGTCGAGTCCGGCGTGGAATCGCGCCGCGCCGGGGCCGACGGCAATGGTCTGGCCGGCTCCGCGGGCCTGGAGCAGGGAGACCAGCTTCTTGGCGGCGGCGACCCGCAGTTGGTTGTCGAACTCCTTACCCCACTTCGCGTCGGGCTTGCCGTAGGCGAGCGTGGTGCGGTTCGCCATCGCCCGCCGGGTGGCGTGCTTGAGCTGCAGCCCGAGCGCGATCTCGCCGTCGGGTTCCTGGGCCGCGATGATCGACATGGTGTGACGGAACATGTGGGGTCGCACCAGCGCTTCGGGGATCTCTTCGAGGCCGGTGTGCTCGCGGTTGGCGTTGACGGTGGCGATGAAGTCGTCGATGTCCCTCGTGGCGTCGAAGCCACCCTCGCGGTCCTTGACCTGCGCGATGACCGCGGTGAAGACCCTCGTGTCGTGCCGTGTGAGCTGTTCAGCGACCGCGATGGCTCGCGCGACGGGCTCGATGATCCACCAGTAGCCGCGGGCCCGGGAGTCGTCCCCTTCACCTTCTGGGAGGCGAGCGCGGGGGCGCCGTAGTACTGGGTGAGCGCCCCGCGCTCGATCTCGTGAATCTCGCTGGCGCGCATGGCGGTCAGCGCCGCGCGACGAAGACGTAGCAGGCTGCCCGCAGCATGCGGAGGTTGAGGCCGTGATCCGTCGCGACAGTGCGCTTCGGATCGCGGGCTACCTCGCGGACCCACCGGCGGCGTTGCTCGGCTCTGGCCTTGCTGCCGCGCCCGAAGACGTAGCTGGGCTGGCCGTAGACGAGGCGGGCCAATTCCGTCCAGTTCGGTTCTCCGGCCCACGCGACCTGGTCGTGCACCGGATGGACGGGAATCAAGCTGTCCGAGTTGTCCAGCCATTCGCGCAGGACTCGATCGCGGTTGGCGAGCCGTTTCCCAGCGGGCGGGGCGAAGGACGGTGAGGCTGACCCTTTGGAGTGGACACCCTGACAATGGATCTTGAGGGTCCAGGGAGGGATGTCCAGGTGGGACGGAAGTCTCCGTATCCGGAGGAGTTCCAGAAGGATGCTGTCGCGCTGTGTCGCGCTGTATCGCGCGTCGGGCGGTAAGCGGACGTACGCGGCGGTGGCCGCGGATCTCGGGATCACCGGGGAGACGCTGCGTACATGGGTCC
>NZ_JBVIFR010000029.1:0-86872 GCF_055571235.1 Streptomyces sp. NPDC030991 | reverse complement strand
ACAGTGGCTCCACACCTACAATCACCACCGCGGACACACCGCACTCGCAGGCAAACCACCCGCCAGCCGCGTCCCCAACCTCACAGGGCAATACAGCTAGGGCCTGTCTGACAGGCCCTAGAACGGGAACCGGCTCCGACCGTGCTGAACCGAGATCCACTTCTGCGTCGTGAAGGACTCCACGGTCGCCTCGCCGTTGAGGCGGCCGAGGCCCGAGCGCTTCTCCCCGCCGAAGGCGACGAGCGGCTCGTCGTGCACGGTGCCGTCGTTGACGTGGATCATGCCCGTGTCGATCCGGTGCGCGAAGGCCACGCCCCGCTCGATGTCACCGGTGTGCACGGCCCCGCTCAGCCCGTACGGGGTGTCGTTCGCGATCCGTACCGCCTCCTCGTCCCCGTCGAACGGGATGAGGAGCGCGACGGGACCGAAGATCTCCTGCCGCAGCACCGGTGAATCGGCCGGAAGCCCGGTCAGTACCACCGGCTCCACGAGGTTCCCGTCCACGCCACCGCGCAGCAGCGCCGTGGCGCCCTCGGCGATCGCCTGCTCGACGACGCCCGAAAGGGCGTCCGCCTGCGTGGAGTTGATGACCGGGCCGATCACGGTCTCCGGGTCGCGCGGGTCGCCCGTCTTGAGCGTCGCCACCTTCGCGACGAACTTCTCCGTGAACTCCTTCTCGACCTTGCGGTCCACGAGGATGCGGTTCGCGGCCATGCAGACCTGGCCCTGGTGGACGTACCGGCTGAAGACCGCCGCGTCCACCGCGTAGTCGATGTCGGCGTCGTCGAGCACGGTCAGCGCGCTGTTGCCGCCGAGCTCCAGCACCGCCTGCTTGAACTGCGAGGCGCAGACCGTCGCGACGTGCTGGCCGACCTTGTCGGAGCCGGTGAAGGAGATGACCTTCGGCACGGGGTGCGTCAGCAGCGCGTCGCCGATCTCGGCGATGTCCGTGATGACGACGTTCAGCAGTCCGGCGGGCAGCCCAGCGTCCTCGAAGATCTTCGCGACCAGCGAGCCGCCGACGATCGGCGTGTTCTGGTGCGGCTTCAGCACGACGCCGTTGCCGAGCGCCAGGGCGGGCGCGACCGACTTGAGCGACAGCAGGAACGGGAAGTTGAACGGCGAGATGACCCCCACCACCCCGACCGGCACCCGGTAGACGCGGTTCTCCTTGCCGTCCACGGGGGAGGGGATGACCCGGCCCTGCGGACGCAGCGCCAGCTGGATCGACTCCCGCAGGAACTCCTTGGCCAGGTGCAGCTCGAACCCGGCCTTGACCCGGGTGCCGCCGAGCTCGTCGATGATCGCCTCGGCTATCTCGCCCTCGCGCTCCTCGACCAGCCGCAGGGCCCGCTCGAAGACGAGACGGCGCGTGTACGCGTTGGTCCGCGCCCACTCCTTCTGCGCCCGCTCGGCCGCCCGGTACGCCTCGTCGACCTCCTCGACCGACGCGACGGTGATGGAGGCGAGCTTGTCACCGTTGTACGGGTTGAAGTCGATGATGTCCCACGACCCGCGCCCCGGGCGCCAGGAGCCGTCGATGTACTGACGGTCCAGTTCGGTGAAGTAGTCCTGAGACGACTGTGACGTCATGGGAAATCCCTTGCTGCTGCGCCGGACACCTGATGTGACGTCATCGTACGGTCGGAAACAGTCAGTTGTGGTCGGACTTCAACCAACTACCGCGCGCCTCAGTCGAATTCGGACGCGATGTGCCGCAGCAGCTCCAGGCTGTCGGCCGGTGAGGGGCACTCCTCCTGCAACCGCGCCATCGCCTTCTCGTACTGGGCGACGTCCTCGCGCTTGTCCAGGTACAGGGCGCTGGTGAGCTGTTCCAGGAAGACGAGGTCCGACAGCTCGGACTCGGGGAAGGTGAGCAGGGTGAAGGTGCCGGACTCGCCGGCGTGCCAGCCGTGGCTGAACGGCATGATCTGGAGCGTCACGTGCGGCAGGTCGGCCACCTCGATCAGATGCTCCAGCTGGCCGCGCATCACCTCGGCCCCGCCGTGCACCCGGCGCAACGCGGCCTCGTCCAGGACGAGTCGGACGTCCGGCGCGCGCTCGGCGACCAGTACCTTCTGCCGGGCGAGACGCAGCGCCACCCGCCGGTCGATGTCCTCCCGGGACGCGCCCCGCATGCCACGCTCGATCACCGCGTGCGCGTACTCCTCGGTCTGCAACAGGCCGTGCACGAACTGCGCTTCGTAGCCGCGGATCAGCGACGCGGCGCCTTCGAGGCCGATGTACGTCTGGAACCAGCCGGGCAGCACATCGGAGTAACTGTGCCACCAGCCCGCGACGTTGGCCTCCTTCACGAGGGAGAGCAACGCGCCGCGCTCGGTCTCGTCGGTCACCCCGTACAGGGTCAGCAGATCCTCGACGTCCCTGGCCTTGAAGCTCACCCGTCCCAACTCCAAGCGGCTGATCTTGGATTCGGAGGCGCGGATCGAGTAGCCGGCGGCCTCCCGGGTGATGCCGCGCGCTTCCCTCAGGCGCCTCAACTGCGAGCCCAACAGAATGCGCCGCACCACCGAGCCGCCCGGGTCCCCAGCGGTCACGTCTCTGCCTCCCCATTGGTTCAAGGGCCGAAGTCTGCCATTAAAACGCTCCACCCCGTACTCGGTCGGTTACAGAAACGGAAAGATCACGAAAGAAGTGCGCAAGAAGTCGTAGGAAGAAATGAGCAAGAAGCGGTACGGGAAGGTCCAAGTCCGGCGCGTGCACGTGCATCTGCCCTTGCATCCGATGTACGCATTCGGAACGATGGCCGTCACCACCGCTCGCTACGTACTGCGAATCTGGGGAGTGCCTCGCATGGGGACGAACGGATCGACCGTGCTCGACCCTTTCGCGGCGTTGCGGCAGAGCCTGCCTCCACTCGAGCACTCGGCCGTCTCCAGTTCCGCCTCGTGCGCGTTGCCCGCACGCTATGAAGCAGTGCGCAGCGCACGGCAGTTCACCCGCAGGACGCTCGACGACTGGGACGTCCCCGAGCGCTTCGACGACATCTGTCTCGCCGTCTCCGAGCTGGTCACCAACGCGCTGCGGCACGCGCTTCCCGCGGACTTCCCTGACGACCAGGACCCGCCGGTGCGGCTGCACCTGATGCGGTGGGCGTCACGGGTCGTGTGCGCGGTGCGCGATCCCAGCAACGACAGCCCGGTGGCCGGGGACACCGAGGGCGACTTCGCGGCCGAGTCCGGGCGCGGCCTGTTCCTCGTGGAGTCGTTCAGCGACAGCTGGGGCTGGCATCCGCTGGCCGGTGCGCTGAGCGGCAAGGTGGTCTGGGCCCTGTTCAGGTTGTGAAGCCGGGCCGGTCCTGGCGTACGGACGAGTAGGCCGGATCAGGTCCCTCGTCTACGCGCGTCGAGGGTCTTCTCCCGAGGTGTTCCGGGTCAGGCGCCGGCTACCAGGTGGTCGAACTCGCCGTCCTTCACACCGAGCAGCAGGGCCTCGATCTCGGCGGGCGTGTAGACGAGCGCGGGCCCGTCGGGGAAGTTCGAGTTGCGCATGGCGACCTTGCCGCTGGGCAGTCGGGCGAACTCCACGCAGGAACCCTGCGAGTTGCTGTGCCTGCTCTTCTGCCAGACCACTCCGTGCAGCTCCGAGGCCGCCATGCCGTTGTACGCGTGATGCACGGTTCGCTCCCCGGTGGTGCTGTGACTGCGGATGACCCTGTGAGGGGTGTGAAGGCGGGGATCAACTGTCCCAACTGTCCAGGAGCATAGCCGCGTTCATATGCCGATGCATGGGCAGATGCACGTGCACGCGCGGTGTTCCCGCGGTTACAGGCCAGAGGGCCTGTGCCCTGGCGAAGGCCCGCCATGCCACCCTAAAGCGGTCACGATCTGACCTACATGGCGCATACCTTTCTGGATGTCGGCACAAGCCGGCGCGACGAGAGGCGACAGCCATGGTCATGCACGTGAACCCCGAAGCCCGCGGTGACGAGCGCGGAGCCCTGCTCGCCTTCATCGCCGAACAGCGGGGCGGCGTCCGCCGAGCGCTGCTCGGCCTCACCGACGAGCAGGCGTCGTCCAGGCCGAGCGCGAGCGAGCTGTCCCTCGCCGGGCTCCTCAAGCACGTGGCCGAGGTCGAGCAGGGCTGGATCGCGCGGGCCCGGCAGGTCGCCCCCGACACCGAGCGCACCGCCGACACCTGGGGCGACAGCTTCCGGCTCGTCGGCACCGAGTCGGTCAAGGAGATCCTGGACTACTACGACGACGTCGCCCGCCGCACCGAGGAGTTCTTCCTCGCGGCGCCCAGCCTCGACGACACGTTCCCGCTGCCGCCCGATCCGTGGTTCTTCGGCTGCCCCGCGGTCTCGGTGCGCTGGCTCGGACTGCACCTGATCCGCGAGACGGCCCGGCACGCGGGCCACGCCGACATCATCCGCGAGTCGCTGGACGGGAAGACGGCGTTCGAGCTGGTGGCACTCGCGCAGGGCTGAGGTCATACGCTGGCCCGCATGTCAGCGATCCGCCTCCTGGTCCTCGGCGCCGTGCGCGGGCACGGCCGCGCACACGGCTACCAGGTGCGCGGCGACCTGGAGTACTGGGGCGCCCACGAGTGGTCGAACGCCAAGCCCGGCTCGATCTACCACGCCCTCAAGCAGTTGGCGAAGCAAGGACTGCTGCTCGCGCACGAGACGGCCCCGTCGACGGCCGGCGGGCCACCGCGCACCGAGTACGAGATCACGGAGCAGGGCACCGAGGAGTACCTCACCCTGCTCCGCACCTCTTTGACCTCGTACGACCAGCGTCCCGACGTCCTGACGGCCGCGCTCGGCTTCATGGTGGACCTGGAGCGCGAGGAGGTCGTCGCGCTCCTTGCGGAACGGGTCCGCCGCATCGAGGAGTGGCGCGCCTCCGTCACCGGCTACTACACCCCCGAAGGCGGGCCAGGACAGCTCGGCCACATCGCCGAGATCATGAACTTCTGGGTGCACTCGGCCGACTCCGGCGCGGAGTGGACCCGCGATCTCATCAGCCGTATCGAGAGCGGGGCCCACACCTTCGCCGGCGAGGGCGAACCGTTCGTCGGGGTGCTCGCGGACGGCCAGGAGAACCCGTACGCCCGGTGAGCGGCCCCCGCTAGTGATGGAACCCGGTGGCCGCCTGCTTGTCGTGGGTGAGGGGGTGCGGCTGGCGCCGCAGCTCCGGGAGGAGCGCGGCCAGGTCCTCGACCAGGAGCTGCGCCAGGTCCGCCGAGAACCCGTTGCGGCACACCACCCGCAGCACCGCCAGGTCCTCCCGGTGCGCGGGGAACGTGTACGCCGGGACCAGCCAGCCGCGTTCCCGCAGCCGCCGCGACACGTCGAACACGTCGAACGCCGTCACGTCCGGCGCCGTCGTGAACGCGAAGACCGGCAGTTCGTCGCCGCGCGTGACGAGCCGGAAGTCGCCGAGCGCCTCGATGCGTTCGGCCAGGCCCCGGGCGACGTCGCGGGCCGCCTGCTGGACCGCCCGGTAGCCCTCGCGGCCCAGGCGCAGGAACGTGTAGTACTGGGCGACCACCTGCGCGCCGGGCCGGGAGAAGTTGAGGGCGAAGGTCGGCATGTCGCCGCCCAAGTAGTTGACGCGGAACACGAGTTCCTCGGGGAGCGCGTCCGCGTCGCGCCACAGGGCCCAGCCGACGCCCGGGTAGACGAGGCCGTACTTGTGCCCGGAGGTGTTGATCGACGCGACGCGCGGCAGCCGGAAGTCCCAGACCAGCTCCGGGTCGAGGAACGGCGCCACCATCGCACCCGACGCCCCGTCCACGTGCACCGGGATGTCGAGCCCGGTGCGCTCCTGGAGGGCGTCGAGCGCCGCGCACAGCTCGGCGACCGGCTCGTAGGAACCGTCGAAGGTGGAGCCGAGGATGCCGACGACGCCGATCGTGTTCTCGTCGCACAGCTCCGCCGCGGCCGCCGGGTCGAGGTGGAAGCGGTCGCCCTCCATGGGCACCTGACGGGCCTCCACCTCCCAGAAATTGCAGAACTTCTCCCAGCAGACCTGCACGTTCACGCCCATGACGAGGTTGGGCCGGGCCTCGCGCGAGGGGTAGCGGTCCGCGTTGCGCCGCGCCCAGCGCCGCTTGAGCGCCATGCCGGCCAGCATGCACGCCTCGCTGGACCCGGTCGTCGAACAGCCCACGGCGGCCGACGGGTCCGGCGCGTTCCACAGGTCGGCGAGCATCGCCACGCAGCGCTTCTCCAGCTCGGCGGTGCGCGGGTACTCGTCCTTGTCGATCATGTTCTTGTCGCGGCACTCCGCCATCAGCACGTCGGCCTGCGGCTCCATCCAGGTGGTGACGAAGGTGGCGAGGTTGAGACGCGAGTTCCCGTCCAGCATCAGTTCGTCGTGGACGAGCTGGTACGCGGTCATGGGCGCGAGCGGCTTGTCCGGCAGCCGGTGCTTGGGCGGGGCGTCCACCATGCCGGCCGTCGGATCGGCCTCCCCGTAGAAGGGGTTGACGGCGAGGTGGCGCTCGCCGGCCTTGTCGGACGGGCTCTGATGCAGCGGCGACATGACGGTAACTCCTCTGCTGGGTACGGGCTTTCGGGCCGGCGGTGTGTTCAGCGCAACGGTGTTCCGTCCTGCGACAGTTGCATCTGCGGCCGCCCCGTCACCAGGAGCCAGGCGGGCAATGACGCGATGCACAGCAGGGCGAGGATCGCGGGCGAGGCGACGAGCACGGCGGCGGTGAAGAGGCTGACCCAGCCCTGCCGGGTGATGGCGAGCAGCGTGCCGAGGACGCCCGCCGCGACGCCGACCGACACGTGCACACCCGGTACGAGCGCGTGCGCGCACATCCCGAACGCGGCGCCGATGAACACGGCGGGGAAGATCCGGCCGCCGCGGAACCCGCACGACGCGGCGACCAGCAGCGCCGCCAGCTTCACCACGGTCATCCCGGCGAACTCGCCCGCCGACCAGCCGTCCGGGTCGGCGGCCAGCTCGCCCACCTCGTGCAGCCCCTTGAAGAGGGTGAGATGTCCACCGAGCGCACCCAGCAGGCCGAGCACGAGCCCGCCGAGCGGCAGCATCAGCATCGGGTGCCGAAGCCGCGCGAAGCCGCCGTGGACGTAGGGGAACGCGTGGACGGCGGCCATGCCGAGCACGGCGGCCGCGCAGGACACCACGATCGCGGCCAGCAGATCGCTCCAGCCGGGCCGGCCGAAGGGCGGCAGCCCCAGGTCGAAGGAGGGCGAGGCGACCAGCGTCGTCGTCAGCGCGCCCGCGGCGGCGGCGAGCAGCGGCGCGAAGAGGTTGTCCCACAGCGACCCCCTGATCGGCATGGGCTTGCCGGCCAGCGCCTCGGAGACGACGAGGGCCGCGGCGACCGGGGTGCCGAACAGGGCGCCCAGCGTCGCGGCCGAGGCGAGCGCCACCCACAGCGCGCCCGGCGCCTTCGGCAGCACCTTCCTGCCGAGCCAGAACGCCAGCGCGACATTGGTGGCGATGATCGGGTTCTCCGGGCCGAGGCTGGGTCCGCCCGCGAGCATCAGGGCCGTCGCGACGACCAGTCCGGGCAGCACGTACGGCGGCAGCGGTTCCTCGCCGCCCAGGCCGAGCGTGGCCGGGTCGGGCCCGGCGTGCCCGGGGGCCTTCCACACCACGAGTCCGACCAGGACGCCGGTGGCCGTGAGCAGCACGATCGTCCACAGCGCGCCGTACCCGCCGACCCCGAGCGCGTCGGGCAGATCCGTCCAGAGCGCGTCCTGGAGTTTCTCGGCGATCCCGCTCACCGCGAGGAACAGCAGACTGCATCCGACGCCGACCGCGAGGGCGGGCAGGACCAGTGGCAGCAGGGTGCGAGCGGAGACGGTGGGCTGGGCGGCCGGGGGCGGCGCTTCGACGGCTTCGTTGCTCACGGCGCCACCCTAAGCGGACATAAGGAGCAAAACACCCGGAGGATCGTGCGGGCGACGGGGCGGAACGCCGAGGCGCGGGCTGCACGGGCCGCACGGGCTTGCACCTCACGTGGCGTGAGGAGCCAAGCTGAAGCACGTACGACGACGGGAGCCGGAAACGGACGAGAGGGGCGCGGCGCATGAGCTACCCGGTGGGACAGGTGGCCGGGTTCTCCGGCGTCACGGTGCGCACCCTGCACCACTACGACGAGATCGGCCTGCTCGTCCCGGGCGAGCGCAACCACGCGGGCCACCGCCGCTACAGCGAGGCCGACCTGGACCGGCTCCAGCAGATCCTCTTCTACCGGGAGCTCGGCTTCCCGCTGGACGAGGTGCAGGCCCTGCTCGACGACCCGACGACGGACCCGCGCGCCCACCTGCGACGTCAGCACGAGGTGCTCGTCGCCCGTATCGAGAGACTCCAGAAGATGGCCGAGGCCGTCGAACACGCCATGGAGGCACAGAAGATGGGTATTCAGCTCACCCCCGAGGAACGGTTCGAGGTCTTCGGGGAGAAGGACCCCGGGCAGTACGCCGAGGAGGCCGAGCGGCGCTGGGGCGGCACGGAGGAGTACGCCGAGTCGCAGCGGCGGGCCGCGGCCTACACCAAGGCCGACTGGCAGCGGTTGCAGGCCGAGGTCGACGACTGGAGCGCGCGGTACGCGGCCCTGGTCGCGGCCGGCGAGGACGCGACGGGCACGGCCGCCATGGACCTGGCCGAGGAGCACCGCGTCCACATCTCGACGTGGTTCTACGAGTGCCCGTACGCGATGCACATCTGTCTCGGCGACATGTATGTGGCCGATGAGCGCTTCAAGGCGTTCTACGACTCCATGGGCGAGGGCGTCGCCCAGCACCTGTGCGACGCGATCCACGCGAACGCGGTCCGGCACACGGCCTGAAGTACATACCGACAGGTTTGGCACAGTTGCCGCACAGTGCATCCTGAGAGGGCCACTGGAACCTGGCAGGGACGATCGGCGTTGATAACTTTGCATCGCCATTGCCTTGCCTGACCCTGTTCTGTTGTTCCCCAAGCCCCTCAGGAGCCCGGACCCGTGACGACGCTTGCTCTCGGACCCAGCTGGCTGGACCCGGACTACCTGCTGAACACGTTCGGCATCTGGGGTCTGCTCCTGATCGTGTTCGCCGAGTCGGGCCTGCTGATCGGCTTCTTCCTGCCGGGCGACTCGCTGCTGTTCACCACAGGGCTGCTGATCACCGCCGGCACCATGGACTTCCCGCTCTGGGGTGCGGTCGCGCTGATCTGCCTCGCCGCGGTCCTCGGCGACCAGGCGGGCTATCTCTTCGGCAAGAAGGTCGGCCCGTCGCTCTTCCGCCGCCCGGACTCCAAGCTCTTCAAGCAGGAGAACGTGCAGAAGGCGCACGAGTTCTTCGAGAAGTACGGCCCCAAGTCGCTGGTCCTGGCCCGCTTCGTGCCGATCGTCCGCACGTTCACGCCGATCATCGCGGGCGTCTCCGGCATGAAGTACCGCTCGTTCATCACGTTCAACGTGATCGGCGGCGTCCTGTGGGGCGCGGGCGTGACGCTGCTCGGCTCCTGGCTGGGCAACATCGCGTTCGTCCACAAGAACATCGAGGCGATCCTGATCCTGATCGTCCTGGTCTCGGTGGTCCCGATCGCCATCGAGTTCCTGCGGGCGCGCGGCAAGTCGAAGAAGGCGGCCCGCTCGCAGCCGGGCACCGCCGCGGACCCGGCCCAGACCCCGGCCCAGCGCGGCCGTCACGCCAAGCGGTAGACCCCGGGGCGCTCCCCATGGAGGGGCAGCGCCCTAGAAACCCCGGGTCCGCTTCGCCGCCCGGCGGTTCGCCGCCCCCGGCGAGCGGATGAACAGCCGGGAGATCTCGCCACCCAGGTTGACCCCGATCGCGATGGCCATGGCCAGCGCGGCCGCCTTGGACAGATAGACGAGCCCCTGGTTCACGTCGTTGTGGGCGATCGCGAGCAGCCCGAAGTACGTCGCGGAACCAGGGAGCAGCGGCCCGATCGCGGCCGTGACGTAGGGCAGCGCCGACGCGAACCGGTACCGGGAGAACAGCTGGCCGAAGAGGCCGACGAGCCCGGCCGCCGCCGCGGTGGAGGCGACCGGCGAGATCCCGCCCGCGTCGTGCATCGCGCCGTAGACGACCCAGGCCACGCCCCCGTTCAGCGTCACCGCGAGCACGGTCGAGCGCTCCTGCTGGAGCAGCACGGCGAAGGCGAGGGAGAGCGCCATCGACGCGGCGATCTGCCAGTACGGCCGCGCGACCGGCGTCAGCGCCGCCTCGGGGTTGAGCCGCGCGTGCAGCTGCACCCCGACGTACAGCATGATCAGCACGCCGATGACGATGCCGACGAAGAAGTACATGACCTCCAGGAGCCGCGCGGAGGCCGTGATGTAGAAGCCGGTCAGCCCGTCCTGCACGCCCGCCACGAGCGCCCGCCCCGGCAGCAGCGCGAACAGCCCACCGGTGATCACCGCCGACGCCTTCACGTCCACGTTCGCGAGCGTGAGCAGCAGCCCGATCCCGGCGGGCGGCATCGCGGCCACCGTGAACTGGTAGAACTCCGGGAACCCGCGCCCCGCGCACAGCCACGCCAGCCGGTCGCCCAGCATCGCGCCGAGCGCCGCGGCGACGAACACCAGCGGATCACCGCCGACGAGGATCGAGGCGGAACCGGCGAGCAGCCCGTTCGCCCCGGTGAGCGCCCAGCCGGGGTAGGGGTGCCGGTTGCGGCGGATCTCCGCGAGGCGCCGGTACGCCTCCTCCAGCGTGACGTCGACCTCGTCGTCCTCGTCGCTGATGTCGTCGACGAGCCGGAACACCGCCGCGAGCCGGTTGTAGTCGGTGCCGCGGCGGCGCACGGTGCGCGACGCGGTCACCGGGTCGTCCACCAGCGACGGCTGGAAGGTGATCGACAGCAGGGTGAAGGTCACGGTCGGCTCGCACCGGTCGAGCCCGTAGGAGCGGCACACGGCGAACATCGCCGCCTCCACGTCCTCCGCGCCCTCGCCACCGGCGAGCAGCAGCTCCCCGATACGCAGCGTCAGGTCGAGCACGCGCGGCACGGCGGGCCCCGCGTCGTCCTGCTTCTGCGCCGGTTCGGGCGCGGGCCGCTCGGCGACCGGCATCCGCAGCATCGTGCGCATCCGGTCCTGCCAGGGCGCCTCCTTGGTCAGCTTGACCATGGGGATGCCGTGCGCCGGGGTGAACGCGACCGGCGACTGCCGCGTGCTGTAGGTCCGCGGCGGGGTGAACGCGGACCCCTCCGCATCGGCCGCCTCGGGCGTCTGCACGCTCAGCCCCTGGGGGAGCGCGAACTCCGAGGTGGTCGACGACTCCTCGTCGGCCACCGGAGCCGCCGCGACCACCCCGATGGGCTGCGTGAACTGACTGCGGGCCTCGTCGGACTGCGGCTTGCGGTCCTCCGGGGCCTCGGACTCCCGCTCCGTCACCTGTGTGGCACCTCTGTGGTTCCTTGCTCTTCGCCCATTCACGTACGCCTATGCGCGTACGTCCATGTACGTATGCGTCTGCCTCCCGTACGCCTCAGTATGCGCATGAATACACGAACGGGCCGCACGCCCCGGCGAGGGTCGTGCGGCCCGTTCGTGAACGATCCGGTCAGTGACCGCCCTGGTCCTGAGCGCGCTTGTAGGAACGCTCGATCTCGGCCTCGGCCTCGGTGCGCCCCACCCAGTCGGCGCCCTCGACGGACTTGCCGGGCTCCAGGTCCTTGTAGACCTCGAAGAAGTGCTGGATCTCCAGGCGGTCGAACTCGGAGACGTGGTGGATGTCGCGCAGGTGCTCCATGCGCGGGTCCGTCGCCGGGACGCACAGCAGCTTGTCGTCGCCGCCGGCCTCGTCCGTCATCCGGAACATGCCGATGGCGCGGCACTTGATGAGGCAGCCCGGGAAGGTCGGCTCGTCCAGGATGACCAGGGCGTCCAGCGGGTCGCCGTCCTCGCCGAGGGTGTTCTCGACGAAGCCGTAGTCCGTCGGGTAGGCGGTCGAGGTGAACAGACGACGGTCCAGACGGATCCGACCGGACTCGTGGTCGACCTCGTACTTGTTCCGCGATCCCTTCGGAATCTCGATCGTGACGTCGAACTCCACCGGTGGCTCCTCCATGATCAACACATTACGACTGGTGGTACTGCATCTCCCGGGGGATGACCCCCGGACCCCCGGCCGACTCGGGAGCCGGTGCGCAGCCCGGAAGTGATCGCGCGGTGAGGGGCAGTGGTTAAGTGTCCCTCACGCAGGTGTGTGATCGCGAAAGGGGCTGGTCCTCGGTGCCGGAGCTGAAGGCTTCGCAGCTCTTGTCGAGCGCGGCGAAGACCGCTGCCACGTCGGTCGTGAAGGCGAGGACCAAGCACGTCACGGTGGGTGCGACGGCGGTGGGCCTTGCCCTCGCGGCCGTCGTGGTGGCCACGACCGGTCCCTGGGACGGTTCCGGTCAGCGTAAGGCCGAGGCGGTCCGGGCGGCCTCCCAAGAGGCCGGGGGTGGCGTAGATCACGGCGGTGCGCCGGGGACCCGCCCCGGAACGCCGTCCGCCGCGCCCAGCGCCCCCGCGGTCCTGGCCGCCCCCGGCGCGTCGGTGCCCGGCCCGACGCGGCGCGCCCTGGCCGACGTACTGGACCCGCTCCTGAAGGACCCCTCGCTGGGGACGCGCCGCACGGCCGCGGTCGTCGACGCCGTCACGGGGGAGCTGCTCTACGGGAAGGCCGCGGGGGAGGCGCTCACCCCCGCCTCCACGATCAAGCTGGCGACGGCCGTCGCGGCCCTGACGGCGGCGGGCCCCGACCACCGCATCGCGACCCGTACGGTCCTGGAGAAGGGCCCGGGGGAGGGCTCCGGCAAGGCCCCGGGGAAGCTCTACCTGGTCGGCGGCGGGGACCCCACGCTGACGGCCCGTCAGAAGAATCCTTACGGCGCCGCGAGCCTGCGCACCCTCGCCGACAAGACGGCCGCCTCCCTCAAGAAGAGCGGCACCACCGAGGTCACCCTCGCCTACGACACCTCGCTGTACTCCGGGCCCCCCACTCACCCCATCGGCCCCAACGAGAACCTCGCCCAGGTCACCGCTCTGATGGCCGACGAGGCCCGCACCGACGACTCCACCAGCGGCCCGGCCCAGCGCGCGGCCGACCCGGCGGCGTCGGCGGCCCGGACCTTCGCCGGCCTCCTGCACGACCGCGGCATCAGCACCACGGGCGGCGACCCGGGCCAGGACAAGGCGTCCGACCGGGCCGAGGACCTCGCGAAGGTCGAGTCGCCGCCCCTCTCCGCCCTGGTCGAACGCATGCTGACGCACAGCGACAACGACATCGCCGAGGCCCTCGCCCGGCAGACCGCCGTCGCCGCCGGCGAGAGCCACGACTTCGACGGCGCGGGCAAAGCCGTCCACGAGCAGCTGGCGAAACTCCGCCTCCCCCTCTCCGGCACCCGGTTCGCCGACGGCAGCGGCCTCGACCGCACCGACAAGATCTCCGCGGACCTGCTCACCGGCCTGCTCGCCAAAGCCGCCGAGCCCGACCGCCCCGCACTGCGCTCCGTCCTCACGGGCCTGCCCGTCGCCGGCTTCACCGGCACCCTCAGCAGCCGGTACGCGGACGAGGCCGACGCCTCGGGCACCGGTCTCGTCCGCGCCAAGACCGGCACCCTGACCGGCGTCAACACCCTCGCCGGCACGGTCGTCGACGCCGACGGACGACTCCTCGTCTTCGCGTTCATGACCCAGGGCGCCCCCGGCCCCCAGTCGGCCCAGGCCACCCTCGACCGACTCGCCTCCTCCGTCGCCAACTGCGGCTGCCGCTGAGCCGAACCAGGCCGCCCCGCGGGCTCAACCTCCTCCGTGTACGGAAGGGGTCACGTACCGTTGACGCATGACGAGCCTCGGCGGTGCTGCTTCAGCAGGGATGGTGGACTGGAACCTCGCGGTGGCCACCGCGACCCGACTCGTACGACCCGGCCCAGAGGTCAGCCGCGACGAGGCACGCGCCATCGTCGCGGAACTGCGCCGGCACGCGAAGGCGTCCGAGGAGCACGTGCGCGCGTACACGCGCATGGCGACGGAGGACGCGCACGACACCCCGGTCCTCGTCGTGGACCGGGCGGGCTGGGTGAAAGCCAACGTCGAGGGCTTCCGGGAGATCCTCAAGCCCCTCCTCGACAAGATGCAGGAACGCAGGTCCGGCCCCAGCAGCGCCGTGCTCGGCGCGGTCGGCGGCAAGGTCACCGGCGTCGAACTCGGCATGCTCCTGTCGTTCCTCTCCTCCCGTGTCCTCGGCCAGTACGAGACCTTCGCCCCCGCCTCCCGCGACCTCCCGGCCGGGCCGAACGGCGGCGGCCGGCTCCTCCTCGTGGCGCCGAACATCGTGCACGTGGAGCGGGAGCTGGACGTCGACCCCCACGACTTCAGGCTCTGGGTCTGCCTCCACGAGGAGACACACCGCACCCAGTTCACGGCCGTGCCCTGGCTGCGCGCCCATCTGGAGGGCGAAATCCAGACGTTCCTCGCCGAGACCGAGGTCGACCCCTCGACCTTCCTGGAGCGCCTCAGGGAGGCCGCCCAGTCACTCGCCGGCGGCCGCCCCGAAGGCGAGGAGCACGAGGGCGCCGACGGCGGACGCTCCCTCGTCGAGCTTGTCCAGTCCCCGGCCCAGCGCGAGATCCTGGCCCGCCTCACCGCCGTCATGTCCCTCCTCGAAGGGCACGCGGACTACGTGATGGACGGCGTCGGCCCCGCCGTCGTGCCGACGGTCGGCGAGATCCGCGAGAAGTTCCAGCAGCGCAGGCAGAAGGGCGCCTCCCGGCTCGACCTGGCGCTGCGCAAGCTCCTCGGCCTCGACGCCAAGCTGCGCCAGTACCGCGACGGCGAGCGGTTCGTCCGCGCCGTCGTCGACGAGGTCGGCATGGACGGCTTCAACCGGATCTGGACCTCGCCCAACACCCTCCCGACCAAGGCGGAGATCGCCAAACCGGCGGACTGGGTCGCGCGGGTGCACAACAAGGCGGACGGCGCTCACGACGCTCCGTAGTCCACGCACGAAAATGCTCAGGATCACCCATCCGAGGGACCGTGGCCCGTGGGTGGGCGTGCGATGCTCAGGGAATGGCTCGGCTCTGTCACCATCGACACACTCTGCGTGACCATCTGCACCGGATCACCGTTGAGCGACCAAGCCATCTCTCTTTCTGGCGCCCACCCCCCTAGACAACGGAATGAAGGGAACCGGACATGGGTCCCCATCCTGCGGTCGCGGCGATACGCCTGGCGGTCCGCCGCGTCCTCCACGACATCCTCAGCGCACAGTCCAAGACCCCCACCGGTGAGCAGCCCCTCGTGCTGGTCGCCTGCTCGGGCGGCGCCGACTCCATGGCGCTCGCCTCGGCCCTCGCCTTCGAAGCACCCAAACTCGGCATCCGCGCCGGTGGCATCACCGTCGACCACGGTCTGCAGCCCGGCTCCGACACCCGTGCCGCGGACGTTCTCCTGCGCCTGACCGCCCTCGGACTGAGCCCCGTCGAGTCCGTCGCCGTCCGGGTCGGCCGCGCCGGAGGCCCCGAAGCCGCCGCCCGCGACGCCCGCTACGCCGCCCTCGACGCCGCCGCGGACCGCCACGGCGCCGCCGGTGTCCTGCTCGGCCACACCCGCGACGACCAGGCCGAAACCGTCCTGCTCGGCCTCGCCCGCGGCTCCGGCATCCGCTCCCTGTCCGGAATGGCGCCCGTCTCCGGCAGGCCCGGGGCCCTCGGCCGGTACCGCCGCCCCTTCCTCCAGCTCGACCGGCAGACCGCCCGCAAGGCCTGCCTGGTGCAGCACCTGCCCGTCTGGGACGACCCGCACAACACCGATCCGGCCTACACCCGCTCCAGGCTCCGCCACGAAGGGCTGCCCGCCCTGGAGAAAGCGCTCGGCAAGGGCGTCGTCGAGGCTCTCGCCCGTACGGCCCAGCTCTCCCGGGACGACGCCGACGCCCTGGACGCCTGGGCGCAGCAGGCCGCCGACTCCGTACGGGACGCGGCCGGGCTGCTGGAATGCGCCAAGCTCTACGCGCTCCCGCCCGCCGTACGCCGCCGCATCCTGCGCAGGGCCGCCATCGAGGCAGGCGCCCCGGCCGGCGCGCTCTTCGCCCGCCACATCGAAGAGGTCGACCGCCTGATCACCGGCTGGCGGGGCCAGGGAGAGATCAACCTCCCGGGCAAAGTCGTCGCCCAGCGGCAGGGTGGCAGACTGGTCATCCGGCAAGGCTGACCAGAGACCACGATCTCGGTGGGCTCCGAGTGGCCGGTGTGACGACCGAAAGTGATGCGGGTGGACGCGAAAGACATGGGCACCGACCTTCAGTCGGTGCTCATCACCAAGGAAGAGATCGACGCGAAGCTGGCTGAGCTGGCCGCGAAGATCGACGCGGAGTACGCGGGCAAGGACCTGCTGATCGTCGGAGTGCTCAAGGGCGCCGTCATGGTCATGGCGGACCTGGCGCGCGCCCTGGCCACCCCCGTCACGATGGACTGGATGGCGGTGTCCTCGTACGGCGCGGGCACCCAGTCGTCCGGCGTCGTGCGGATCCTCAAGGACCTCGACACCGACATCAAGGGCAAGCACGTCCTGATCGTCGAGGACATCATCGACTCCGGGCTGACGCTCTCCTGGCTGCTCACGAACCTCGGTTCGCGCGAGCCCGCCTCCCTCGAGGTGTGCACGCTGCTGCGCAAGCCGGAGGCGGCCAAGGTCGACATCGACGTGCAGTGGGTCGGCTTCGACATCCCGAACGAGTTCGTGGTCGGGTACGGCCTGGACTACGCGGAGAAGTACCGGAACCTGCCGTTCGTCGGCACGCTCGCGCCGCACGTGTACGGCGGCTGAGCACGCGCCGGACGGCCGGGAACCCTGAGGGGCTCCCCGCCGTTGGAGCATGCGAAGGGCCGTTTGTCGGTCGTCCCCTGCGGCGTCGGGTGACAATGCTGGGGTACCGTCCGAAGAACAGTTCTTCAAACAGCTTCAAACAGCCTTATCAAACTCACTATGGCAGGAGGGACGGGGCGTCATCGCTCCGTATGGATGGACGTGAAGCGATACTTCCGTGGGCCGGTCATGTGGATCGTGCTGGCCGTCCTTGCCGTGGTCGTGTTGATGCAGGTCGTCGGTTCGTCCGGCGGCTACAAGACGGTGGACACCGGCCAGGTCATTCAGGCCATCAACGACAACAAGGTGCAGTCGGCCAAGCTGACGACCGGTGATGACAACACCATCAAGGCCGAGCTGAAGGACGGCCAGAAGGTCGACGGCTCGAGCAAGATCCAGGCCAGTTACATCGGCGACCAGGGCGTCGAGGTGGCCAAGGATCTGCAGGCCAAGTTCCAGGAGAAGCAGATCCCCGACGGGTACACCGTTTCCCCGTCGAAGCAGAACCCCTTCGTGGGCATCCTGCTGACGCTGCTTCCCTTCGTCCTCATCGTGGTCGTCTTCCTGTTCCTGATGAATCAGATGCAGGGCGGCGGCTCCCGAGTCATGCAGTTCGGGAAGTCCAAGGCCAAGCTCATCACCAAGGACACCCCGAAGACGACGTTCTCCGACGTGGCGGGCTCGGACGAGGCCGTCGAGGAGCTCCATGAGATCAAGGAGTTCCTGCAGGAGCCGGCCAAGTTCCAGGCCGTCGGCGCGAAGATCCCCAAGGGCGTGCTGCTCTACGGCCCGCCCGGTACCGGCAAGACGCTGCTCGCGCGCGCCGTCGCCGGTGAGGCCGGGGTCCCGTTCTACTCGATCTCCGGTTCCGACTTCGTCGAGATGTTCGTCGGTGTCGGTGCCTCCCGTGTCCGTGACCTCTTCGAGCAGGCCAAGGCGAACGCTCCGGCGATCGTCTTCGTCGACGAGATCGACGCGGTCGGCCGCCATCGCGGCGCCGGCCTCGGCGGTGGCCACGACGAGCGCGAGCAGACGCTGAACCAGCTGCTCGTCGAGATGGACGGCTTCGACGTGAAGGGCGGCGTCATCCTGATCGCCGCCACGAACCGGCCCGACATCCTCGACCCGGCGCTGCTGCGTCCCGGCCGCTTCGACCGGCAGATCGCGGTCGACCGCCCGGACATGCAGGGCCGTCTGGAGATCCTCAAGGTTCACCAGAAGGGCAAGCCGGTCGCGCCCGACGTCGACCTGTCGGCCGTCGCGCGCCGCACCCCGGGCTTCACGGGCGCCGATCTGGCGAACGTGCTGAACGAGGCCGCTCTGCTGACGGCCCGCTCGGACCTGAAGCTGATCGACAACTCGATGCTCGACGAGGCGATCGACCGCGTGGTCGCGGGCCCGCAGAAGCGGACCCGGATCATGTCGGACAAGGAGAAGAAGATCACCGCGTACCACGAGGGCGGACACGCCCTGGTCGCCGCGGCTTCGCCGAACTCCGACCCGGTCCACAAGATCACGATCCTCTCCAGAGGCCGTGCCCTCGGCTACACGATGGTGCTGCCGGACGAGGACAAGTACTCGACGACCCGCAACGAGATGCTCGACCAGCTCGCCTACATGCTGGGCGGCCGCGCGGCCGAGGAGCTCGTCTTCCACGACCCGACGACCGGCGCCGCCAACGACATCGAGAAGGCCACCAGTACGGCCCGCGCGATGGTCACGCAGTACGGCATGACCGAGCGGCTCGGCGCGATCAAGTTCGGCGGTGACAACACCGAGCCGTTCCTGGGCCGCGAGATGGGTCACCAGCGCGACTACTCGGAAGAGGTCGCCGCGCTCGTCGACGAAGAGGTCAAGAAGCTCATCGAGACCGCGCACAACGAGGCCTGGGAGATCCTCGTCGAGAACCGCGACGTTCTCGACAACCTGGTCCTCGCGCTGCTCGAGAAGGAGACGCTGAACAAGGCGCAGATCGCTGAGATCTTCGCCCCGATCGTGAAGCGTCCGGCCCGCCCCGCGTGGACCGGCTCCTCCCGCCGCACTCCCTCGACCCGCCCGCCGGTGCTCTCCCCCAAGGAGCTGTCACTGACGAACGGTGCGAACGGGTCGGCGCCCGCCATCGAGACCACCACCCCGGTGGACACGGTGAAGGAAGAGCGCCCCGAGAGCTGACTCAGCACCCGGAATGCATGCCGCGTCCCCCACGCTTTACGGTGTGGGGGACGCGGCTTTCTGCTGTGCCGCGCCGATGCACACGAGGAAGAGGCACCAGATGACCGACCCGGTGACGCTGGACGGTGAGGGCTCGATCGGCGAGTTCGATGAGAAGCGGGCCGAGAACGCCGTGCGGGAGCTGCTCATCGCGGTCGGTGAGGACCCGGACCGCGAGGGTCTGCGGGAGACCCCGGCGCGGGTCGCGCGTGCGTACAAGGAGATATTCGCGGGGCTGTGGCAGAACCCCGAGGATGTCCTGACGACGACGTTCGATCTCGGCCACGACGAGATGGTCCTCGTGAAGGACATCGAGGTGCAGTCGAGCTGTGAGCACCACCTGGTGCCGTTCGTGGGCGTCGCGCACGTCGGCTACATCCCGTCCTCCGACGGCAAGATCACCGGCCTGTCGAAGCTGGCCCGCCTCGTCGACGTCTACGCGCGCCGTCCGCAGGTCCAGGAGCGTCTGACGACGCAGGTCGCGGACTCGCTGATGAGGATTCTGGAGCCGCGCGGCGTCATCGTGGTCGTGGAGTGCGAGCACATGTGCATGACGATGCGCGGTGTGCGCAAGCACGGGGCCAAGACCATCACGTCGGCGGTGCGGGGTCAGCTGCGGGATCCGGCCACCCGGGCCGAGGCGATGAGTCTGATCATCGGGCGCTGACGCCTTCCGGCGCTCTCCGGGGTCCGCTGGGCGCCGATCGCTGGGCGCTTGGCGTTAGGCGCTGGGCGACACGATCGCTGGGCGCTGGGCGCTGGAGGACGGGGCACGGGGGTCTGCCCCGGGCCCCGCGCCCCGATCGACGGACGACTCGGCGTCCTACGCAGTCGCGGCCGTGCCTTCCGTGTCGTCGTCCTCCGGGAGCTTGCAGACCCGCTCCAGGAAAAGCGCCGCCGCTATCACCGCGATGCCGGCGAGGACCGAGAACCCGGCGTAGATCGCCTGGTCACGTCGGGCCGGAACATCCAGGAATTCGAGCAGGAACGCGCCGGTCCCGCCGTACATGCCCGCGACCAGCGCGGCGACCAGCGCGCTGGCCTGCCCGAACACCAGCGACCTCGCGGCCACCATCGGGTCGACGCCCTTGGCATCGGGCCGGCGCTCGCGCTGGGCGCGCAGCCGGGAGCGGATCGACAGGGCCGTCGCGAGCAGCACGGCGGCGATCACCGCCAGCACGATGGGCGCGGCCGGTGGGACCCGCGGCAGGGTGCCGACCGAGTCCCACAGGCGGGCCCCGGCCCAGGACAGCACCCCGGCGGCCAGGAACAGGCCGGCCAGAGTCCTGATGCGCAGTTGCTTCATCCCCGTTGGTCGCCCCTCATGTGTCTGCCGCCGGCCCATCTTGCCCGCTAGACCTTAACGACTACTCGGGCAGCCTGAGTTCCAGGTCGGCGCGCGGCGCCACTCCGTCGCGGGGAACGGCGGCGAGCAGCTGGCCGACGGCGCCGCGGCCGGGCAGCTGGGCCTCCGGCTCCACGTCGTGCCAGGGCGCCAGGACGAAGGCCCGCTCGTGGGCCCGCGGATGGGGCAGCGTCAGCGTCGGGTCGTCGGAGACGACATCGGCGTAGGCGACGATGTCGACGTCGAGGGTGCGCGGGCCCCAGCGCTCGTCCCGTACGCGGTGGAACGCTTCCTCGACCGCGTGGGCGCGCTCCAGGAGCGAGGCGGGCGGCAGCGTCGTCCGCAGGACCACCACGGCGTTGAAGTACGAGGGCTGGCTGCCGGGGTCGACGCCCCAGGGCTCCGTCTCGTAGACCGGCGACACGGCTTTGACGCGGACGCCGGGCGTGTCCTCCAGGGCGTCGATGGCGCCCTGGAGGGTCTCCAGTCGGTTGCCCAGGTTCGCGCCGAGGGAGAGCACGGCGCGCTTGGGGTTGGAGAGCGTGGTGTCGGCGGCGTCCACCTGTTCCACCACGGAGGCCGGCACCGGCTGGACGGTCGGGTCGAACTGAGTCTGGTTCATACGCGGCTCCGGGTGATGGTGACGGTCACATCGTCGAAGGGCACGGTGATCGGGGCGTCCGGCTTGTGGACGCAGACCTCGACCTCCAGGACCGCTTCGTGCTTCAGGCAGGTCCGGGCGATGCGCTCGGCGAGCGTCTCGACGAGGTCGACCGGCTCGCCCTCGACGACGGCCACGACCTCCTCCGCCACGATGCCGTAGTGCACGGTCTTCGCCAGGTCGTCGTCGGCGGCCGCCGCCCGGGTGTCCAGTCCGAGCACCAGGTCCACGATGAAGGTCTGGCCCTCCTCGCGCTCCTTGGGGAAGACGCCATGGTGCCCGCGAGCCTTGAGGCCGCGCAGCGCGACACGATCCACGCGAATCACTCCTGCAGTCGTCGGTAGGGGCCGCTCCCGTCGTAGTGCGGTCGACGCGACGGCCTCGATCGAATCTACCTGCGAGCACTGACAGCACTCGCTCGTGGGGGCTATGGACAGACCGGCCCTCGGCTGGTAGCCGCCCATACCCAGGGAGTCAGG
The DNA here is from genome assembly GCF_055571235.1 of Streptomyces sp. NPDC030991. Taxonomy (NCBI): domain Bacteria; kingdom Bacillati; phylum Actinomycetota; class Actinomycetes; order Kitasatosporales; family Streptomycetaceae; genus Streptomyces; species Streptomyces sp. NPDC030991. Next base: position 65,361 of record NZ_JBVIFR010000029.1, on the reverse strand, counting down.
GGCCCAACCCCGTACCGGGGATTTCCGGCCCCTCCAGGGGCCCATACCCACTCAGGCGAGTGGTCCCTCGTCCCCCGGGTTGTCGGGGAGGTCAGGGAGGTCCGGGATGTCGATACCGGAGTCGTCGGCGGTGTCGGATTCCTCGTCCGCGTCGGCGAGTACCGGTGAGGCGTGGTGCGACCAGAGTTTCCAGCCGTCGCGAGTGCGCCGGAACACGTTGGTGGCGACGACGCGCTGCCCGACGAGCGGGCCGAGCTCCTCGCCCTCCTCCGGGGCCGGGCCCCCGCTGAGGATGTTCTCCGTGCAGGTCACCAGGGCGGTGTCGGCGACGACGCTGATCCGCACATCGGTCAGGAAGAACTGGATGTACTCGGTGTTCGCCATGATCAGCGCGTACGAGCGCAGCACCTCGCCGCGTCCGGTGAGCACCGGCCAGCCGGGGTGCACGCAGCTGATGGAGGTGTCCTCCGCGTCGTCGGGGTCCGCGTCCTCGGCGTAGGAGGCGTCCTCGGGCGCCAGCCACAGGGACGTCAGCTCCTCGAAGTCACCACGCTCCATGGCCTCGTAGTAGGCGCGGTTGGCATCGTCGACGGCCTGGGTCTCTGTGCTGGTCACAGGGCTCCCTCGACGGCGCGGGCCACCCGGACCGCGTCGGCGGTGCCCCGGACCTCGTGGACGCGCACCGCCCAGGCGCCGGCGTGCGCGGCGATCGCGGAGACGGCGGCGGTGGCGGCGTCGCGCTCGCGTGCGGGGGGCGGGGCGCCCTCCTCGTCGGCGAGCACGTGGCCGAGGAACCGCTTGCGGGAGGCAGCGACCAGGATCGGGTGGCCCAGTGCGCGGAGCTCTTCGAGGTGGGCGAGGAGGGCAAGGTCGTGCTCGGGCTCCTTGGAGAAGCCGAGGCCCGGGTCGACGACGATGTGGTCGGGGGCGACACCGCCCTCGATGATGGCCTCCACGCGCGCGTGCAGCTCACTCACGACCTCGGACACGACGTCCTGGTAGGTGCCCCGCACGGTGGCTCCCTCCAGGAAGCCGCGCCAGTGCATCACCACGAAGGGGGCGCCCGCGGCGGCGACGACCGGGACCATCGCCGGGTCGGCGAGCCCGCCGCTGACATCGTTGACCAGGGCCGCGCCCGCCGCGAGGGACTGCTCGGCGACGTGGGCGCGCATCGTGTCGACCGAGACGGTGACGCCTTCGGCGGCGAGCCCGCGGACGACGGGGATGACGCGCTTGAGCTCCTCGTCCTCGTCGACGCGGGTGGCGCCGGGGCGGGTGGACTCGCCGCCGACGTCCACGAGGTCGGCGCCCTCGCCGACCAGGTCCAGGCCGTGTTTGATCGCGGCGGTGGTGTCGAACCAGCGGCCACCGTCGGAGAAGGAGTCGGGCGTCACATTGACGACGCCCATGACCGCGCAACGGTCCCAGACGGGGAGGTGCGCTACGTGGCCGCGGTGGACCTGGGACGTGCTCATGACGTCCAGCCTAGAGCCGGTTCGGGGGGTGCGGGCGCCGGTGCCCGCGGCCGTGCCTGGCGGTGGTGCCCGGCCGCCTCCTGAGGTCGCTGCCCGGCCCGGGCTCCGAGGGGCCTGTTCCGCCGGCCGCGCGTCTCAGCGCGGGGCGTACACCGGCAGGCCGGGCCGGGCGAGCGGCCTCGGGTCCTCTCCTGCGGGGTCCGGGGTGGTCCGGCCCGTGCCGTGCGTCCCGTCGCCCGGTTCGAGCGGGGTGAGGCCGGTCTCCCGGGTCCAGACCTCGGCGCCTCTCTCGGAGCAGCCCGCGACGGCCGGCGTCCAGGAGTGGGCCCGCGCCTCGTCCATGAAGTGCTCGATCGCGCCGGGCCATGCCTCTACGTCCCCGGCGGGGTCGCCCCCGGCGAGCATCACACCGGAGATCACGCGGTACCGGACAGCCGCCTTGCCGCTGGGCGAGAAGACCACTCCCTCGGTGACGCGCGCGGCCGGGTGCTCGGGGCGGAGCGCGAAGTAGAGCGTGGTGAGCACGGTGACCATGCCGAGCGCGCCGAGCGAGCACGCGACCGTGCGCGATGCGGGTCCCGCGTAGTCGAGAGGCCCGGCGACGCCGAACAGGCCGTACAGGACGTGCTCCAGACGCTCGGCCATGCTCGGGCTGCCGATGAGCTGGTGGGGGTGGGCGCTGACGACGGCCAGGCCGAGCAGGATCGAACCCGCGCCCATGAGGACGAAGTTGGTCAGCGCGCACCAGCGGCTGCGCGGGTCTGGCGGTGCGTCGAACCGGCCGCGGTCCCTGCTGAGCAGCCACAGGAGCAGCGAGGAGAGGACGAAGCCCGCGGGCGAGGGCCGGTACGCGAACTGCGCGCACGCACCGACGGGCAGCAGCACCACGGCCGCCCGCCAGGCCCGCCGCTTGCGGTGCCGCAGGCCGTGCGCGAGCAGGAGCAGCAGAACCCCGCTGCCGAGAGCCAGGGCAGCGGTGAACGCCCCGAGCGGGCCCGGCAGCACCTCGGCGAGAGTACGCACCCCGCTGTGCGCGAAGCGGGGGAGGACGCCGGACGCGATGCACAGGAGCCCGACCAGAACGCAGAGCCGGGCGGTCAGGCCGGGCACGGCCTCCGGGTGAGGGCCGCGCATCAGGCGCCTCACCCGGCTCGGAACCCCTCGCGGGCCTTCCGTGTCTGTCCTGACGAACATCGCATTCCCGTAGATCCGCGAGAAACGTGAACACGGTGCCAAATCAGGCATCCGCGACTTACGCCCTCTAGGACGGGACGAGGTGGAACGCGGTTCACTCCCCGCCGGAAATTCACTCCGACGAGCACGAGAAGCGACCCACCTGGAAAACGGCCTGCTTGAGCACCGCCCGCTTGGGCGGCCTTCCTGGACGCCGCCTTCTTGAATGGCCTCCTTGAGAAGAAGGGCCACCGTCCGAGTCGGCCCGCCCTACTTGAGAAGAGGCGCCACCGTCTCCAGTTCGACCTCCGCGCGCGGGATGGCCCGGGCGTCCGCGGCCGTGGAGCGGCGCAGCGCCTCGTGCAGCCTGGCCGGGGTCAGGACCCCCAGGAAGCGGCCCTCGGAGCGGGCGTCGATGACCGCGATCCACCCCGCGTCGTGCTGGAGCATCGTCGCGAACGCCTGCTTGAGCGAGGCGCCCACGGGCAGCCATGCCTCCATGCGGCGGGCGTGATCGCGTACGGTGCCGCCCTTCGCGCCGCCCTTTTCCGCGGCCGCGCGCGTGTGCTCGGCGGAGATCCAGCCGTGCAGGTTGTTGTCGTGGTCCAGGACGACGGCCCACCGGGCGTCGAGGTCCCGGGGCAGCGGGTCGTCGAGGTGGACGACGGGCGGCTGCTCCAGGTCGCCCTCTTCGATGGGCGTCACGGAGAGGCGTTTCAGGCCCCGGTCGGCGCCGACGAAGTCGGCCACGTACTCGGTGGCGGGGGCGCCCAGAACAGCCGACGGGGTGTCGAACTGCTCGATGCTGCCCTGCCCGTACACGGCGATGCGGTCGCCGAGACGGACGGCCTCCTCGATGTCGTGCGTGACGAACAGGACCGTCTTGCCGAGCGTCTGCTGGAGGCGCAGGAACTCGGTCTGGAGGTGGCCGCGCACCACCGGGTCGACCGCGCCGAACGGCTCGTCCATCAGCAGCACCGGCGGGTCGGCCGCCAACGCCCTGGCCACGCCCACCCGCTGGCGCTGGCCGCCGGAGAGCTGGTCGGGGTAGCGGTCGCCGAACGTCTTCGGGTCCAGGCCCACCAGGTCGAGCAGCTCGGCCGCGCGCTCGCGGGCCTTGGCGCGCTTGGTGCCGAGCAGATGGGGCACGGTGGCGGTGTTGTCCAGCACCGTCTTGTGCGGGAAGAGGCCCACCTGCTGGATCACGTATCCGATCCGCCGCCGCAGCTGGACCGGGTCGATGGCGGATATGTCGTCGCCGTCGAGGAATATTCGGCCCTCGGTGGGTTCGATGAGCCGGTTCACCATTTTCATCGTCGTGGTCTTGCCGCAGCCCGACGGGCCGACGAGCGTGACCAGTTCGCCCTCGTTCACCTCGAAGGACAAGTCGTCGACGGCAGTGGTGCCGTCCGCGTACCGCTTGCTGACGTGCTCGAACCGGATCATGAGACCCCATTCTGCCGCGAGGCGGCCCCGTTGGGCACGCCCCGGCACGGCAGTCATGTGAAGGGAATGTTGCGGGCGAGGGGCGGGTATCGGCCATTGTCAGTGGCGGCCGCTAGGGTCGTCGACAGTCAGAAAATGTCCGTGCGCAGGTGCGGACGACTGACATACGTTCGGGGACCGGGGGAGGTGGCGGGGTGAGCGAGCAGAACTGCCTGGTGGCCAATGACTGGGTGTGCGGGGAGTATCTGCGCACCCGCAGCCAGGAATTGGTCGACGCGACCGTCCAGCATGTGGGGATCACCGTGGTCTCGGTGTTGATCGGCGTCCTGATCGCCTTCCCGCTGGCGCTGCTCGCCCGGCACAAGCGGGCTTTCGCGGGTCCGGTGCTCGGTCTGACGACCGTCTTCTACTCCATTCCCTCGCTGGCGATGTTCTCGCTGCTGCTGCCCCTGTTCGGGCTGTCGATCTCGCTGGTGGTCACCGGCCTCGTCCTGTATTCCCTGACGATTCTCGTGCGGAACATATTGGCGGGGCTCCAGTCCGTGCCCGAAGAGGCCAGAGAAGCCGCGCGCGGCATGGGATACGGGCCGCTCCGGCTGCTGTGGGAGGTCGAGCTTCCGCTGGCTCTGCCGGCGTTGCTGGCCGGGGTGCGGATCGCCACGGTCTCCACGGTGGCGCTGACGACGGTCGGCGCGATCGTCGACTACGGCGGCCTCGGCACGCTGATCCTCGACGGCCTCGACAGTGACTTCAAGGCACAGGTGCTCACCGCGTCGGTGCTCTGTGTGGTGCTAGCGATCCTCGCGGACCTGCTGCTGCTCGGCGTGCAGCGCTGGTTGACCCCGTGGACGCGGGCGGCGTCCGGGCGCCCCTCGCGCGGGCCACGAATACGTAGGACCGCGGCCGCGGCGGAGCCGGAGAAGGTGGCATGAACGCGATATCGGGTGCCTACGACTGGCTGAGCACGGGGAGCAACTGGCAGGGCGAGAAGGGGGTGTGGCACCGCCTCGCCGAGCACCTGTACTTCAGCGGGGTCGCGCTCGGCGTGGCCTGCCTGATCGCGTTGCCGCTCGCGCTCTGGCTCGGACACATCGGCAAGGGCGGCGCCCTCGCGATCAACGTGTCGAACGTGGGGCGCGCGGTACCGACCCTGGCCGTCCTCGTCCTGCTGACCCTCACCCCGCTCGGCCGCCACGGTGACGTGCCGACGCTGATCGCGCTGGTGCTGTTCGCGGTGCCGCCGCTGCTGACCAACGCGTACGTGGGGATGCACGAGGTCGACCGTTCGGTGGTGGAGGCCGCGCGCGGCATGGGCATGAGCGGTCGGCAGGTCTTCGCGCGGGTCGAGCTTCCGCTGGCGTACCCGCTGGTGATGACCGGGCTGCGGTCGGCGGCGGTGCAGGTGATCGCGACGGCGACGCTGGCCGCGATGGCCGGTGAGGGCGGGCTCGGGCGGATCATCACGGCCGGGTTCAACCTCCAGGACACGCCCCAGGTGGTCGCCGGCGCGGTACTGGTGGCGACCCTCGCGCTGCTGGTGGAGGGCGTGTTCGTGGCGGTGGGGCGGGTGCTCGACCCCATGCGGGGGCGGGCGTGAGTGTTCGTGGATACCGGCAGTGCGACCGACCAGTGCAACTAGGAGAGCGATGAACAGCAGGACGCGTCGAATGGCCCTGGCGGCCGTGGCGGTCGGTGCACTGACCGCGGGACTCACCGCGTGCGGTGGCGACAGCCTTGAGGGCAAGGACGATTCGGGCAGCTCGGGCGGTGGTGGCAAGAAGGGCAAGATCGTCGTCGGCGCCGCCAGTTTCACCGAGGCCAAGGTGCTCGGTGAGCTGTACCGGCAGATATTGGCCGACGCCGGGTACGACGCGTCGATCAAGACGGTCGAGAACCGCGAGATCTATGAGCCGCAGCTCGCCAAGGGCGCCATCGACGTGGTGCCCGAATACGCGGCGACGCTCGCAGAATTCCTCAACCTGAAGAAGAACGGCGCCGACGCGAAGGCCGTCGCCTCCAGCGATGTCGACGCCACGGTCACGGCTCTGCGCGGGCTCGCCGAACCGGAGGGTCTGAAGGTTCTGGACGCCGGCGGGGCCGTCGACCAGAACGCGTTCGCGGTGAGCGAGAGCTTCGCGAAGAAGCACAAGCTCAAGACGCTCACCGATCTCGGCGAGTCCGGCGAGAAGGTCAAGATCGCTGCCGGTGACGAATGCGAGGAGCGGCCGTTCTGCGCCCCGGGTCTGAAGAAGACGTACGGCATCGACGTCACGGGCATCGACCCGAAGGGCGTCGGGACCACGCAGTCCAAGCAGGCCGTGAAGAACGGCACGGATCAGCTGGTCCTGACCACCACGACCGACGCGACGCTGAAGAACTTCGGTCTCGTTCTCCTCGAGGACGACAAGAAGCTGCAGAACGCGGACAACATCATTCCGGTGGTGAACGCGAAGGACGCCGGTGACAAGGGGATATCGGACGTTCTCGGGAAGCTGACGAAGGCGCTCACGACGGATGATCTCGTCGAGTTGAACCGCAAGGTCGACGCCGAGCGCCAGAAGGAAGCGGATGTCGCGAAGGACTATCTGGAGTCCAAGGGCCTCATCGGTAAATGATCTTGGTTAGGGGTGGACGCGGGAGTGGGGAAGAGGGTTTCTGTGCCGCCTGTGCCCGGATTTTGCCGGGCGGGGCTTCGCGATTCGCCTACGCGCGGTAAGTTTCTGGCCATGCCACGTGGACGTCACCGTCATTCCCCACCCCTGCACCGCCTGCTGCCCCCATCGGTGATCGCCGGCGTACCGCTCGTCTGCGCGGGCGGCGTCTGGCTGTCCGACGATCCGCTCGTGCTGCGCTGCGTCACCGCGGCCGCCGCGGCGGCCGCGGTGATCGGCGCCTGCGTGATGCGCCGCTGGGACCGGCTCGCGGGCAGGCAGGTCGCCGAGCTGACCCGGGGTGCCGCGAGCGAGCGCTGGCGGCACGAGGAGGCCGTGGCGGAGCTGGAGGGCGACCTCGAGGAGTCGCGGGAGCTGCGCGTCAAGCTCGAAGGCAAGCTGCGCGCGAAGCGGTCCGAGCTGGCGGCACTGCGCAACGAACACGCGGCGCTGTTGCGGCGGTACGCGAACGCGGAGACGGAGCGGGCCAGTGCGCTGGAGGGCCGGCGTCAGCTCGCGATAGAAGCCGCGGCCCCGACCAGGGCGGCGCTGCCGCCGGCGGCACGGGCCACGTCACAGGCCCCGGCCCCGAGCCGGACCGCGGCGCCGTCCGCCCCCTCGGGCGGGGCCACCGCGGCCCTCTATCTGCGGGCCAACGCGGCGCTCGACCGGATCGCGCGCCCCGAGTCGCACGGCGTCGCCGAGGAGAGCGATTCGCAGGGGAAGTCCCGCGCGGCGTCCGGCCACTTCACCGTGCCGGCCGCCGCGTCGGTGGTGCCCGCGGCGCCCGCGCGCAAGGTGCCCCAGGGCGGCTTCGACTTCTTCGGCACGAGCGGCTCCGCCGAGGAGCAGGACGCGGAGCACGCCGCTCGGCAGACCGTGAAGCAGGCCGTGGAACAGGACGAGGACCTGGCCGACGTCATCGGGGAAGAGGCGCTGGCCGAGCAGGAGGTCATCGACCTGACCGCCCATGACGAGACCGAACAGATCGACGTGGGCGGCCTGCGGTCCGCGATGCGGGCCTGAGCCAGGCCCACCGCTGTACGTACCGCCGCTGTACGTACCACCGCTGTACGTACCGCCGCTGTACGTACCACTGCTGTACGTATGACCGCTGTACGAACTGCGGCTGACGTCTCCGCTGTACGTACTGTGCCGCCGCGCACGAGGCGCCCTACTCGCCGTAGGGCGCCTTTTCGCTGCTCGCGGGCCGCACACGGCACTCCGGAACGGATCGTTCACGGCGCTGTGCGCACAGGCCGCACACGGCACTCTGCGCGCGGAGTCGCGCCAAACACTCCGCTCACGGCGCCCCGCGAGCGGAGCGCTCACCGCACCTTGCTCATCCAGCGGTCCGGCCGCGCTTCCCGCCGCCCGGTCCGTGACCGGTCCGCCTGTTCCCGCAACAGCTCCGCGGCCTCCTGGGCGTCCCGCAGACGGGCCGTCACCGTCTTGTTGGCCCCGGTGTCGAGGTGCAGTCCGGCGACGCGCCAGACCCGCTCCCAGGGGCCCTGCGTGAGGCGCACGCTCTGGACCTTGGCGTGCGGGACCAGTGAGAGCCGGCGCCGCAGAAGACCCTGGCGCGCGGCGAACGCCGTCTCCGTGACGGCGACTCCGTAGGCCCGCCACCAGACCGGTACGCACCAGCGGCCGCGCCGGGACGCCGGGGTGAAGTCGCCCGGCTTGGGCACCTCGACGCCCGGCAGGATCCGGGCGATGACGTCCTCGGCGTGTCCGCGCGGGGCGACAGGGACCAGGACGGAGTTGGCGGAGCCCGCGACGTGCAGTTCGACGCGGACCCAGCCGCGACGCCGCCACAGCAGCGGCTCGACGACGCACACGGTCTGCACGCGGCCCGGCGGCACCGTCTCGTGCACCTGGTCGAGCAGCCCGTGGTCGATGCGCAGCCCGTCCTGGGACTCCCCGACCGTCCAGTCGTACTCCTTGATGAACCGGCCCGCGCTGTTGGTGAACGCCCCGCCGGCCAGCGGCACCCCGACCGCGATCACTGTCCACAGGTTGTGGGTGGCGAACCACAGGAAGGTCGGTACGACGATCGCGGCCAGCAGCATCGCCCAGGGCGCGCCCGTCAGGAGCAGCGACACCGCGAGCATGCGCGGGGGCGTGTGCAGGAGCCGGCGCGCCGGAGCCTCGCCCACTTCGCGCGCCGATTCGGGGGCGAACCCTGCCGCGCGGGCGAGGAGTTCGGCCCGTAGGTCGCGTGCTTCCTTCTCGCCCAGGTAGGACAGCTCGTCCTTCTTCTCGGCGCCCACTACGTCGAGTTTCAGCTTGGCCACACCCGCGATGCGGGCCAGCAGCGGCTGGGTGACGTCGACGGCCTGAATGCGGTCGAGCCGGATGTGGGCGGTGCGGCGGAACAACAGGCCCGTGCGGATGCGCAGTTCGGTGTCGGTCACCGCGAAGTGGGTGAACCACCAGGTGAGGAAGCCGTACAGGGCGGCGGCCGGGACCAGGACGGCGAGGCCGATGGCCAGGGTCGTGGTGGTGAGGTGGGCCAGCTGGCGCTGTGCCTGGTCCATGTCGTGGACGGCCCAGCCGAGCAGCACGGCTATCGGCGCCCAGGCGCGGCGCAGCGGCGTGACAGGGTGCAGGCGCCGCTCTCGTACGGTGTCGGCGGCCTCCGCGGCCGTGGCGTCCTCGGAGGCGCGGGAGGCCGTCACAGGCCCGCCGATCGGGCCTCGCCGAGTTCGGTGAGGCGGTCGCGCAGCCGTTCCGCCTCGGCCGGGACCAGCCCGGGGATGGTCGCGTCGGTGGCGGCGGCCGCGGTGTGCAGCTGGAGGCTGGCCAGGCCGAACTTCCGCTCCAGCGGACCCGAGGTCACCTCGACCAGCTGCATGCGCCCGTACGGCACGATCGTTTCCTCACGCCACAGGACACCGCGGCTGATGAGCAGGTCGTCGGCCCGCTCGGCGTAGCGCCACGAGCGCCAGTTGCGGCCCAGCATCGGCCAGCCCCACCCGAGCACGGCCAGCGGCAGCAGGGCGAAGGCCGCCCAGGTTGGCCCCGCGAAGAGCGTCAACAGCACCCCGGCCGCCACCGCCGGCGGTACCAGCCACAGCACCAGCAGCAGGCGGCGCACCTTCAGCAGACCGGGTGGCAGCCCCGTCCACACCGGCCCGTCCCCCGACCGCGCGTCGGTGCCGTCCATGGGCCCTGTGGCCCCCGTCGTCCCCGTTTCCATACGACCACCCTATGTAGGAGAGACTGTCGGCATGACGCCCACGACTCAGGCCACGGTCGGCATCGGTGGTGCCGCGGAGAGCACCGACATGGTGCTCAACATCGGTCCGCAGCACCCTTCCACCCACGGAGTGCTGCGCCTGCGTCTCGTGCTCGACGGCGAGCGCATCCAGCACGCGGAGCCGGTCATCGGCTACATGCACCGCGGGGCGGAGAAGCTGTTCGAGGCGCGTGACTACCGGCAGATCGTGATGCTCGCCAACCGCCACGACTGGCTCTCCGCCTTCTCGAACGAGCTGGGGGTCGTGCTCGCGGTCGAGCGGATGCTGGGCATGGAGGTTCCCGAGCGGGCCGTCTGGTTGCGCACCCTGCTCGCCGAACTGAACCGGGTGCTGAACCATCTGATGTTCCTGGGTTCGTACCCACTCGAACTGGGCGGAATCACTCCGGTCTTCCACGCTTTCCGGGAGCGCGAGGAGCTCCAGAACGTGATGGAGGAGGTCTCCGGCGGGCGCATGCACTACATGTTCAACCGGGTCGGCGGCCTCAAGGAGGATCTGCCGCTCGGCTGGACGGGACGCGCGCGTGAGGCCGTCGCATCCGTGCGCTCCCGGATGGACGTCTACGACCGGCTCGTCCTCGGCAACGAGATCTTCCGTGGCCGCACGCGCGGGGTCGGTGTCCTCTCCGCGGAGGCCGCGCACGCCTACGGGGTGAGCGGTCCGATCGCCCGCGCCTCCGGCGTCGACTTCGACCTGCGGCGCGACGAGCCGTACCTCGCCTACGGGGAGCTCCAGGACACCTTGAAGGTCGTCACGCGGCAGGAGGGCGACTGCCTGGCGCGCTTCGAGTGCCTCCTGGAGCAGTCGCACATCGCCCTCGACCTCGCCGACGCCTGCCTCGACCGGCTCGCCGAACTGCCGCCCGGCCCGGTCAACCAGCGCCTCCCGAAGGTCCTCAAGGCGCCCGAGGGCCACACGTACGCGTGGACGGAGAACCCGCTCGGCATCAACGGCTACTACCTCGTCAGCAAGGGCGAGAAGACGCCGTACCGCCTCAAGTTGCGCTCCGCCTCGTACAACAACATCCAGGCGCTGGCCGAGCTGCTCCCGGGGACGCTGGTCGCCGACATGGTGGCGATCCTCGGCTCACTGTTCTTCGTGGTCGGCGACATCGACAAGTAGGCCGTCGACAGGTAGGCCATCGAAAGGTGGGCCGCCGACAGGTGGGCCGTCGCCGAGCAGGCCCCCGAGCAGGCCGCGCGGGTCCACGGCGACCGGCTCGACCAGCCAGCCGAAGTCCCCGAGCCCGCCGCGGGCCGTCAACTCCGCGGCCTCTCCCGCCCCGGTGAGCGCCCGGACGTACGCCGGCGGGTCCTGGGAGGCGAGTGTCAGCGGGGGGCGCCCGGCGGTGACCCCCAGGGCCCGCAGGGCGGAGCGCTGTGCGACGACGCGGGCCCCCGGAGTCACCGCGCAGGCGTCCAGGGCCACATGTGCCGTGATGTCGCAGGAGCCGTCCGGCACCGGCGCGGTCTCGCGGCCGTCCCGGAAACCGGTGAGCGTGCCGAAGGGCGGGCGCGCCCCGCGCGTGTGGGCGTAGTCCACGGCGACCGCGAGACCGCGCTCCAGGGTGCGTACGGCCGCGGCCCACGCCTCGTCGCGGGGCTGCCCGACCTCGGCGCGCAGCCCCGGCTCCGCGGTCTGCGGCCACCAGGTGTCCAGCCACTGCCGCGACCCGTCGCCGAGGGGAGCCGTATCGAGGCTCTCCGCGCCGTCCTCCCGTACGAGCACCCGCCGGGGCGTGCCGTCCGCGTCCACCTCGACGACGTCCAGGGGCACGTTGTCGAGCCATTCGTTGGCGAAGAGGAGGCCGAGGATGCCAGGCGGCGGCTCGGACCGCCATTCGATCCGGTGGTCCAGGCCAGCGGGACGGCCGGCCTTCTCCACCGCACAGGCACGCACGCGTGCGGCCACGCTCTCCGGCAGCTCCCGCAGGACCCCGGTGATCAACTCGCCGCGCCCCGCTCCCATGTCGACGAACGTCAGCTCGGCCGGCTCCCCGAGCGCCGCGTCGACCTGGCACAGCAGCGTGGCCACAGCCCCCGCGAACAGCGCGGACGCGTGCACCGACGTACGGAAGTGACCCGCGGGCCCCTCCGCTCTGCGATAGAAGCCCTGCGGGCCGTACAGCGCCTCTTCCGTGGCCTCACGCCACCCGGTTCCCTCGCCCTCTCGTACGTTCTCCACGCCGGAAGGCTATGCGCAGGGGGAGCACGCGCCTCCACCTTGGGGAGTACGCGCGGCGGATACGGATCGGTCCTCCGGTTGACCCCTGCACGCTGCGGACTTACCTACTCTGGGTTACGTGCAGCGCCTCTACGACTTCCTCCGCAGACACCCGACGTGGGTCGATGGCTTCTGGGCCGTGATCCTGCTCGGGATCTCGGTGGCGAGCGGTAGCAGCGTGAACGGATCACCACCGCGCGGCAACGAGACGGCGTCGATCGTCTGTGCCGTCGTGTTGTCCGTGGTCGTGGCGTTGCGCCGCCGCATGCCAGAGAAGATGCTGCTGCTCGCGATCGCCGCGGGCGTGGGCCAGCTGGTCTTCGACGCGAGCGCCAATCCGTCGGACTTCGCCATGCTGGTGATCATCTACACCGTCGCCGTGTCCGGCCCCCGCTGGGCGTCCCGGCTCGCCCTCGTCGGCGGGTTGTGCGCGGCGCCGCTCTCGGAGCTGCGCTGGTCCACGACGATGACCAGCGGCGCCGGGCATGTCGCGGTCACCGTCTTCCAGATGGTGCCGTTCGCCCTCGCCTGGGTCCTCGGCGACTCGCTGCGCACCCGCCGCGCCTACCTGGCGCAGCTGGAGGAGCGCGCCGACCGTCTGGAGAAGGAGCGCGAGGCCCAGTCGAAGGTCGCCGTCGCGGCCGAACGGGCACGCATCGCGCGCGAGTTGCACGATGTCGTCGCGCACAACGTGTCGGTGATGGTGGTGCAGGCCGACGGCGCCGCCTACGTCCTCGACCAGGCGCCCGACCAGGCCAGGAAGGCGCTGGAGACCATCTCGGGGACGGGCCGGCAGGCGCTCGCCGAGATGCGCCGGCTGCTCGGCGTGCTGCGCACCGGCGAGCACGAGGAGGGCGGCGAGTACGTGCCGCAGCCCGACGTCGACCAGATCGAGGACCTCGTCGAGCAGGTGCGCACCGCGGGCCTGCCGGTCGATTTCAAGGTGGAGGGCACCCCGCGCCCGCTGCCCAGCGGCGTCGAGCTGACCGCGTACCGCATCGTGCAGGAAGCCCTCACCAACACCCGCAAGCACGGTGGCGAGCACGCGGGCGCGAGCGTCCGCCTCGTCTACTTCGACGACGGTCTCGGCCTGCTCGTCGAGGACGACGGCAAGGGCGCCCCGCACGAGATGTACGAGGACGGCGGCGCTGACGGCCGCGGCCACGGCCTGATCGGGATGCGCGAGCGCGTCGGTATGGTCGGCGGGACGCTGGACGCGGGCCCGCGCCCCGGCGGAGGCTTCCGTATCAGCGCCCTGCTGCCTCTCAAGCCCGCCCATTGACACGTACCAGCAACCGAACCCGCACAAGTGGCCACGAGATGTGAGGACCCGCCCGATGTCGATCAAGGTCATGCTCGTCGACGACCAGGTGCTGCTGCGCACCGGCTTCCGGATGGTGCTCGCCGCCCAGCCGGACATGGAGGTCGTCGCCGAAGCGGGCGACGGCGTCGAGGCGCTGGAGGTGCTGCGCGCGACAGCGGTGGACGTGGTCCTCATGGACGTACGCATGCCGAAACTGGACGGGGTCGAGGCGACGCGACGGATCTGCTCGGGGCCGAACCCGCCGAAGGTGCTGATCCTGACGACGTTCGACCTCGACGAGTACGCGTTCTCCGGGCTGAAGGCAGGCGCCTCCGGCTTCATGCTCAAGGACGTGCCGCCCGGTGAGCTGCTCACCGCGATCCGCTCCGTGCACAGTGGCGACGCGGTCGTCGCGCCGTCGACGACGCGACGCCTGCTCGACCGGTTCGCTCCGATGCTGCCCAGCGGGAACAAGGAGCCGCAGCACAAGCACCTGGCGCGGCTCACCGAGCGCGAGCGCGAGGTCATGATCCTGGTCGCGCAGGGGCTGTCGAACGGCGAGATCGCCGCCCACCTCGTGCTCTCCGAGGCCACGGTGAAGACCCACGTCGGCCGCATCCTCACCAAGCTGGACCTGCGCGACCGCGTGCAGGTCGTCGTCCTCGCCTACGAGACGGGCCTCGTCCGCGCAGGCGGGCACGGCTGAAGCCACGGGGGCGAGTGCGGGCGGCGGCACCTCAGCGCAGTACGCCCTCGATGAAGTCGCCGCCGAGGCGCGAGACCACGCTCAGATCCAACTGGTGCTGCACGTAGCGCCCTTGGCGGCGCGTCGTGATCAGACCCGCCTTCTTCAGGACCGCCAGGTGCCGGGATATCTCCGGCGCCGACATGCCGTGCGCGTCCGCCAGCTCACCGGTCGTGTACGAGCCGCGCGCGAGGTGGCGGCAGAGCCGCATCCGCACCGGGTGGGCCAGCGCGGACATGCGCAGCGTCAGCTGCTCGACGGAGGGCGGTGCCGCGAGCCCCGGTGACGAGACCGGGTACATGATCACGGGCTGCCAGCCCGCGCGGTGCAGCACCCACAGATGGGGCCAGCCGAGGCTGGTCGGGATCAGAACCAGGTCGCCGTCCTCCGTCGCCGTGACCCCGTCGGTGATCTTGTCCACGGTGACGGTGCGGCCCGCGTCGGCAAGCGAGACCGCCGCGGAGGCCGCCGTGAGGGCCTCCCCGAGCCCCTTGCGCCGCACCAGCTCCGTCTTGTGCCGCGCGTCGGCCGCCAGCTGGTGCTGGACCCGCGCCCACACGTCGGAGAAGAACGCCTCCTCGCACTCCCGCAGCAGCTCGCGGAACCAGGACCTGATCGCCGGCGGATCGTCCAACAGGCGCTGCGTGAAACGCACCTGGTGCGCCCCGCGCGCCGCCGCGAGGTCGAGCGCGCGCTCACGGGTGCGCGGGTCGTCGAGGCGGCTGACGGTCCGGCTCGCGTAGGTGGACTGGCAGGTGAACTCCAGCGCGGCGTCGACGAACTGCTCGTCGGACAGCTTGTCGAGCAGGTCGAGCTCCTCGGCCAGCGTCGCCCCGGGGCGGGTGCGCCGCCCGGCGATCCCGGCCGACGGCGTGAAGACGTCGGAGAACGTCGTGCGCCAGAGGAAGTCGGCCTCGCACAGCCGGTCCGCGAGACACGGGTCCAGGCGCGTGGAGACGCTCGTCGTCCACCCCTGCAACCCCGGGTGGTGTGCGGGCTCGGCGAGCGCGTGCAGCGCCATGCCGAGCTCGGCCAGGGGCGAGGGCACGACGCTGACGCGCTCCGGCGTCAGGCCCGTGATGTCGATGCGCACGCTCATGACCCCATGGTGCACGCCGCCACTGACAGCCGGGACCTCGATTGACGGCTCCCGTCAATCGACGTGACCGGAGACCGGAGCCGGGAGCAGTCTCATGGTCATCGGCCCCGAAGTACGGCAGAGCAGCACGAAGTACGAGAGACACGCAGATAGCGGCTCAACTGTTACTTCATGGGGCGTAGCGCGACAATCGAGTTGTTGAGTGAGGTGTTCGCCATGTCCGTCAGCCAGCAGTACGCCCTCGACGCCTACCGCGCCGCCCAGCGCGGCGAAACCGTGGGGCCCGCCCCCAGCCTGCATGACTGGTCCGCCCTGCGCGAGCTGCGCGACTACCGCCGCTTCGAAGCGGTCCTGGCCGGCCGCCCGGCCCGCGGCCGGATCCGCGCGGCCCTGGCCCGCGGGTTCGCCGCCCTCCGCACCCGCCGCACCGCCCCGCACCGGCCCGCCGCGGGGTGCTGAGCCGCTACGGCCGCCCCGGCAGGCGCCGCACGAAGTCCGCGACGGCCGCGCGGACGTCGTCGGCGCCCCACGCCAGGCCAGGCCCGGCGACCGTGACCTCGGTGACCGAAAGCCCCGGCACATCCGTCGCCGACCAGCGCCCGAACAGTGCCGCCTTCGTCTCCTCCGCCTGCGCCACGGCCGCCTCCGTGAGCACGTCCGGGTCATAGGGCAGCCACACCCGGAACTCGTGCGTGTGCGGCACCTCCGGGTGGACCCGCACCCAGCCGGCCCCGGCCGCCGCGAACCCCTCCCGCATCGCCTTCGCGACCACGCGCGCGTGGAGCACGTACTCCGGCAGCCTCGGCAGCTCCCGGTCCAGGCCGACCAGTGCGGCGATGGCCTGCGGGAACTGCTGGAAGATCTGGCCCCCGTAGCGGTGCCGCCACGCCCTGGCCTCGTCGACGAACGACTGCGGGCCCGCGAGCGCCGCGCCGCTGATCCCGCCCAGCGTCTTGTAGAACGACACGTAGACGCTGTCCGCGAGCCCCGCGATCTCGTCCAAGGGACGCCCGAAGTGCTCCGTGCACTCCCACAGGCGGGCCCCGTCGAAGTGCACGACGGCGTCACGCGCGCGGGCCGCCTCGCACACCTCCTCCAGCTCCTGCCAGGCAGGCAGGACGAAACCGGCGTCCCTGAGCGGCAGTTCGAGCATCAGCGTCCCGAACGGCTCGTCCAGGGCGTCCACCTCACCGGCCGTGATCTGGCGCGGCGCGTGGGTGGGGTGCACCGTGCGCAGACCCGTCACCGTGGACAGGGCGTCCCGCTCATGGACCTCCGGATGGCCCAGCGGGTGCAGGGCGACGGTGGAGTTGCCGGTGCGCCCGGCCCAGCAGCGCAACGCGACCTGCTGCGCCATCGTGCCGCTGGGGAAGAACGCGGCCGCATCCTTGCCGAGCAGCGCGGCGACCTTCGTCTCCAGCCGCGCGACGACCCCGCCGCCGTACCAGTCGAGGTCGCCGTCGGGGTCGGTCACCGAGCCCGCGGCCTCCGCGAGCTGCGCGAGCCGCTCACCCAGCGTCGCCTCGTCCGGCCGCCGCGCCAGCGTGCGCTCCGCACCCCGCCAGGCCGCGAGCCGCCGCGCCGCCTGCCTCTCCTCCGCGGACTCCTCGGTCCCGTACGTGTCACTCATCCCCGGATCATGTCGCACACGCGTGCGCTTGCCCACAGCCTGTGGACAGCCGAGGCTCGCCCGCCCAGATAGCGTTAACATGACGAGAAATCGTCCGGTACCCCGAGCGGACTGGAACGGAAGGCCCTCGCCCCGTGTCACTTCCCTCCCCGAACCCCCGACCCGAGCCCAGCGACCCCAGGGACCGCCCGGCCCGCCTCACCGTGGGCGTCGTCGGCGCCGGCCGCGTGGGTCCCGCGCTCGCCGCCTCGCTCCAGCTGGCCGGGCACCGCCCCGTCGCCGTCTCCGCGGTCTCCGACGCCTCCGTCAGGCGAGCCGCCGCCCTGCTCCCCGACGTCCCCGTCGTGCCACCCGCCGAGGTGCTCGCACGCGCCGACCTCGTGCTGCTCACCGTCCCCGACGACGCGCTGCCCGGCCTCGTCGAGGGGTTCGTCGGGACCGGCTCCGTACGCCCGGGGCAACTGCTCGCGCACACCTCGGGCCGGCACGGCACCAAGGTCCTCGACCCGGCCCTGCGCGCCGGCGCCCTGCCCCTCGCGCTGCACCCCGCGATGACCTTCACCGGCACCGCCGTCGACGTCCAGCGACTGGCCGGCTGCTCGTTCGGCGTGACCGCGCCCGAGGAGCTGCGCCTCGCCGCCGAAGCCCTGGTCATCGAGATGGGCGGCGAGCCCGAATGGATCGCCGAAGAGATGCGGCCGCTCTACCACGCGGCCCTCGCGCTCGGCGCGAACCACCTGGTCACCCTGGTCGCCGAAGCCATGGACCTGCTCCGCGACGCGGGCGTCACCGCCCCGGACCGGATGCTCGGCCCGCTGCTCGGCGCCGCTCTCGACAACGCGCTCAGGTCCGGCGACGCGGCCCTCACAGGACCCGTCGCGCGCGGCGACGCCGGCACCGTCGCCGCACACGTCACGGAGTTGCGCAAGCACGCCCCCGGGACCGTCGCCGGGTACCTCGCGATGGCCCGCGCGACCGCCGACCGCGCCCTGGCGCACGGCCTGTTGAAGCCCGAGCTCGCCGAGGACCTGCTCGGCGTCCTCGCGACCGGCGCGGAGGACCCACGATGAGCACGGCACTGCTCCACGAGGGCGAGCAACTGCGGGCACGCACGCGTACCGGCCTGCGCGTCGTCGTCATGACCATGGGCGCCCTGCACGAGGGCCACGCCACCCTCATCCGCACGGCGCGCGCACGCGCGGGCGCCGACGGCGAAGTGGTCGTCACCGTCTTCGTGAACCCGCTGCAGTTCGGCGCGGGCGAAGACCTCGACCGCTACCCGCGCACCCTGGACGCCGACATCAAGATCGCCGAACAGGCGGGCGCCGACGCCGTGTTCGCGCCGTCCGTCGACGAGGTCTACCCAGGCGGCCGGCCACAGGTACGCATCGCGGCCGGACCGATGGGAGAGCGCCTCGAAGGGGCCTCGCGCCCCGGCCACTTCGACGGCATGCTCACCGTCGTCGCCAAGCTCCTGCACCTCACGCGCGCGGACGTCGCCCTGTTCGGACAGAAGGACGCCCAGCAACTCGCCCTGATCCGCCGCATGGCGCGCGACCTCAACTTCGACGTGGAAATCGTCGCCGTACCCACGGTCCGCGAGGCCGACGGCCTGGCCCTCTCCTCCCGCAACCGCTACCTCTCGCCCGAGGAGCGCCACAGCGCCCTCGCCCTCTCCCGCGCCCTGTTCGCGGGCCGCGACCGGCACGCCGCACAAGAGGCCCTGCGCGCGCGTGCCGCCGAGAGCCCGTCCACCCGCGCGCGAGCCCAGGCGCTGGGCGCGCTCGGCGAGGCCCGCGCCGCGGCCGACGCCCACGCCGTCGCCTCCCCGGGCGGCCCCGCGGCCGTCCGCGCCGCGGCCCGCCAGATCCTGGACGAGGCCGCGCGCCTGCGCCCGCCGGTCGAACTGGACTACCTGGCCCTGGTCGACCCGACCGACCTCACCGACATCGGCGACGACTTCGAGGGCGACGCCCTCCTCGCCGTCGCCGCGCGCGTGGGGACGACCCGGCTGATCGACAACCTGCCCCTGACGTTCGGAGCCCGCCCGTGACCACCACCGGCATACGTCTGCACGCCCCCGCCCCCGGCTGGTCCGTCGAGGCCGACGTCGTGATCGTCGGCTCCGGCGTCGCGGGCCTGACCGCCGCCCTGCGCTGCGAGGCCGCCGGCCTGACCACGGTCGTCGTCACCAAGGCCCGCCTCGACGACGGCTCCACCCGCTGGGCGCAGGGCGGCATCGCCGCGGCGCTCGGCGAGGGCGACACCCCCGACGAGCACCTGGACGACACCCTGGTCGCGGGCGCCGGCCTCTGCGACGAGCACGCGGTACGCACCCTGGTCACCGAGGGCCCCGACGCCGTACGCCGGCTGATCGCGACCGGCGCCCGCTTCGACGAGACCGCCGACGGCGAACTCGACCTGACCCGCGAGGGCGGCCACCACCGCCGCCGCATCGCCCACGCGGGCGGCGACGCGAGCGGCGCCGAGATCTCCCGGGCGCTCGTCGACGCGGTCCGCGCGCGTGGGGTGCGCACAGTGGAGAACGCCCTGGTCCTGGACCTGCTGACGGACGCCGACGGCGGGACGGCCGGCGTCTCCCTGCATGTCATGGGGGAGGGCCAGCACGACGGCGTCGGCGCGGTCCTCGCCCCCGCCGTGGTCCTCGCCACCGGCGGCATGGGCCAGGTCTACTCGGCGACCACCAACCCGCACGTGTCCACCGGCGACGGCGTGGCCCTCGCGCTCCGCGCGGGCGCCGAGGTCAGCGACCTGGAATTCGTCCAGTTCCACCCGACCGTGCTCTTCCTCGGCGCGGACGCGGAGGGCCAGCAGCCCCTCGTCTCCGAAGCCGTACGCGGCGAGGGCGCCCACCTGGTGGACGCGGACGGCGTGCGCTTCATGGTCGGGCAGCACGAGCTCGCCGAACTGGCGCCCCGCGACATCGTCGCCAAGGGCATCACGCGCCGCATGCAGGAGCTCGGCACCGAGTACATGTACCTCGACGGGCGGCACTTCGGCGCCGACATGTGGGAGCACCGCTTCCCCACGATCCTCGCCTCCTGCCGCGCCCACGGCATCGACCCCGTCACGGAGCCCATCCCGATCGCCCCGGCCGCCCACTACGCGTCCGGCGGCGTCCGCACCGACCTGCACGGCCGCACCACGGTGCCCGGCCTGTACGCGTGCGGAGAGGTCGCCTGCACGGGCGTCCACGGCGCGAACCGCCTCGCCTCCAACTCGCTCCTCGAAGGGCTCGTCTACGCGGAGCGCATCGCGGACGACATCAAGAAGCAGCACGCCGCGAAGCACCTCCACGCGCGCGTGCCCACCCCGGTTCCGCACCCGCGGACCCCGACCCACCCCCTCCTCCCGCCGGAGGCCCGCTTCGCCATCCAGCGGGTCATGACGGCGGGCGCGGGCGTGCTCCGCTCCGCCGACTCCCTTGCCGAGGCCGCCGCCGGCCTCGGCCGCATCCACGCCGAGGCGGTCAACTCCCTCGCCGAGGACGGCAAGACCGCCGAACCCGGCGTCGACACCTGGGAGGCCACGAACCTGCTGTGCGTGGCCCGCGTCCTGGTCGCCGCCGCCCGCCGCCGCGAGGAGACCCGCGGCTGCCACTGGCGCGAGGACCACGCCGACCGCGACGACACCAACTGGCGCCGCCACATCGTCGTACGCCTGAATCCCGACAGGACCCTGGCCACACACACCACGGCCACCGCAGACTTCCCCGCAACGGCAACGAACCCCCAGGAGCAGTGACCGAAGTGAGCGCCACCCCCGACCTCCCCCTGGCAGACGCCGACAGCGGCGGCTGTGGTGACAACTGCGGCTGTTCGCAGGAGTCCTCCGAGGACGCCATGGAGTGCGGCCTCGACCCGTCGCTCGCCCAGCTCCTGCTCGACGCGGGCCTGCACCCCGTCGAGATCGAGGACATCGCCCACATGGCGATCACCGAGGACCTCGACGGCGGCGTCGACGTGACGACGGTCGCCACGATCCCCGAAGACGCCGTCGCCACCGCCGACTTCACCGCCCGCGAGAACGGTGTCGTGGCGGGCCTGCGCGTCGCCGAGGCGATCATCTCCGTAGTGGCCACCGACGAGTTCGAGGTCGAGCGGCACGCCGAGGACGGCGACCGCGTGGCGGCGGGCCAGAAACTCCTGTCCGTCACCACCCGCACCCGCGACCTGCTCACCGCGGAGCGCAGCGCGCTCAACCTCCTGTGCCGCCTCTCGGGCATCGCCACGGCCACGCGCGCGTGGGCGGACGCCCTGGACGGCACGGGGACGCAGGTCCGCGACACCCGCAAGACCACCCCCGGCCTGCGCTCCCTGGAGAAGTACGCGGTCCGCGCGGGCGGCGGCGTCAACCACCGCATGTCCCTCTCGGACGCGGCCCTGGTCAAGGACAACCACGTGGTCGCGGCAGGCGGCGTCGCCGAAGCCTTCCAGGCGGTCCGCGACCGCTTCCCCGGCCTGCCGGTCGAGGTCGAGGTCGACACGGTCCACCAGCTCCGCGAGGTCCTGGACGCCGGCGCCGACCTGATCCTGCTGGACAACTTCACGCCGGGCGAGACGGAGGAGGCCGTGGCGATCACGGCCGGCCGCGCGCTCCTGGAGTCCTCGGGCCGGCTGACGCTGGAGAACGCGGCCACGTACGCGAAGACCGGCGTCGACTTCCTCGCGGTCGGCGCTCTCACCCACTCCTCGCCGATCCTGGACATCGGCCTTGATCTGCGTGAGGCGGCACTCTGATGCTGCTCACCATCGATGTGGGCAACACCCACACCGTTCTCGGCCTGTTCGACGGCGAGGAGATCGTCGAGCACTGGCGCATCTCCACCGACGCGCGCAGAACCGCCGACGAACTCGCCGTCCTGCTCCAGGGGCTGATGGGCATGCACCCGCTGCTCGGCGACGAACTCGGTGACGGCATCGACGGCATCGCCATCTGCTCGACCGTCCCCTCGGTCCTGCACGAGCTGCGCGAAGTGACCCGCCGCTACTACGGCGACGTCCCCGCGGTCCTGGTCGAACCCGGCATCAAGACCGGCGTCCCGATCCTCATGGACAACCCGAAGGAGGTCGGCGCCGACCGCATCATCAACGCGGTCGCGGCCGTCGAGCTGTACGGCGGCCCCGCGATCGTCGTGGACTTCGGCACGGCGACGACGTTCGACGCGGTCTCCGCGCGCGGGGAGTACGCGGGCGGCGTGATCGCCCCCGGCATCGAGATCTCCGTCGAGGCGCTCGGCGTACGCGGCGCGCAGCTCCGCAAGATCGAGCTGGCCCGGCCGCGCAGCGTCATCGGCAAGAACACCGTCGAGGCCATGCAGTCGGGCATCGTCTACGGCTTCGCGGGCCAGGTCGACGGGGTCGTGCACCGGATGGCCAAGGAACTGACGGCCGACCCGGACGACGTCACCGTCATCGCCACCGGCGGACTCGCGCCCATCATCCTCGGCGAGGCGTCGGTCATCGACGAGCACGAGCCGTGGCTGACCCTGATCGGACTGCGACTCGTCTACGAGCGCAACGTCTCCCGCCTGTAGGGCATGTAGGGCATGTAGGGCAGGGGCGCGCCGGGAATTGCCGGTTAAGCCGATTTGCCCGTAATAGGCCGTACCGTCACTCCATGCCCACGCCCTACGGAAACCGCGGCGGCCTGGCGTTCGGTGCAGAAGAGCTGCGTGTGCTCCGACGCGCCCTCGCCCTCGCCCTCCATCCCAGCCCCGCCTCGGACAAGGACGTCCGGGACTGTCTCCGACTCGCGGAATCGGTCGACGAGGCCAAGCGGGAGAGCGCCCGTCTGCGGGCCTTCCTCCTCGCCGACCTCGACCGGTACCGGGCCGCCCTGCCCGGCTCCGTCACCGGCTACCTGGGCCTCCTCGAGGACGCCCTGGCGGCCGGCCACCAACCCGGCGCCGACGACCTCGCGGGGCTGCGCGCCCTGCGCCACATCCCCGCCGCGGCAGCCCTCCTGGGCCGCTGCCAGGCCCTGGCCGAGCAGGCCGTGCGGGACCGGCTGGAAGCCCGCCACCGCCCCCGCGTCCCCGCCTCCCGTACGCACCTGCTCGCGCTGCCCGGCGGCCTGGCGAACACCGACCGGCAGCCCGCGAAGCCCGGGCCGAGCAGCCCGCCGAAGCCCATGCCCACCCCGGCCGAGGTCTTCCCGCCCAAGCGCCGACCCGCGCAGCCCGCGGCCCCGCCGCAGCAACTGGCCGCGGGCTAGCTACTCTGGGGGGCATGGAATACGTCTCCGCGCTCGTGCCCCCCGTAGTGATGGCCGTGTTCTTCATCCGCCTGATCGTGACGATCGTGAAGTCGCAGGGTGGCGACAAGAAGGCCAAGGAGGACGCGGCCGTCGACGCCGCCCTCGCGCGCGCCGAGGCCGCCCGGCAGGGTGGCCCCGTGCAGCACGAGGCCGGCGCCTGACAGTGCCGGTCCCACGGCCGCGACCGTGGTGAGGGGCGCCCGACGGGCGCCCCTTTTGCTATTGATTGAAGCCGTTTGCCACGTTGTGCGTTGAATTACCGTCTTCTCCCACTATTGTGCTGCTCGTGCCCCGCCCCTTGGGAGAACTCGAAGACGCAGTGATGACACGGGTGTGGAAGTGGAACCGCCCGGTGACGGTGAGGGAAGTCCTGGAGGATCTCCAGCAGGAACGGTCGATCGCGTACACGACGGTCATGACCGTATTGGACAATCTCCATCAGAAGGGCTGGGTGCGTCGCGAGGCGGAAGGCCGGGCCTATCGATATGAGGCCGTCTCCACCCGCGCCGCCTACTCGGCCGCACTGATGAACGAGGCATGGGGACGCAGCGACAACCCGGCAGCCGCGCTCGTCGCCTTCTTCGGCATGATGTCGTCCCAGCAGCGCGAAGCGCTCCGGGATGCCATGCGGATCGTTCAGCCCGAAGTACCCGCCGAAGTACCCGTCGAAGTGCCCGCTGAAGTGCCGTCCGAAGTACCGACCGAAGTGGCACCCGAAGTGCCGTCCGAAGTCCCCTCCGGACCCGGGGAAGCGGACGACGGGACCGGGCGATAGCGTCCGCTCATGCCAGCAGAGCCCCCCGAAGTCTTCACCCGCTCCGATTCGACCACTAAAGCGGTCACCGTCCGCAGGGCCAGGACCGCCGATGTGCCGGCGGTGCGCCGACTGCTCGACGCGTACAGCCGCCGGGGGATCCTGCTCGACAAAGCGACCGTGACGCTTTACGAGGACATCCAGGAGTTCTGGGTCGCGGAACGTGACGACAACGCGGAGGTCGTCGGCTGCGGCGCGCTCCACGTCATGTGGGAAGACCTGGCGGAAGTCCGCACACTCGCGGTGAACCCGCAGGTCAAGGGCGCTGGCGTGGGTCACCAGTTGCTGGACAAGCTGCTCGGGACCGCGCGCTGGCTCGGTGTTCGGCGCGTTTTCTGTCTCACCTTCGAAGTCGAGTTCTTCGCCAAGCACGGCTTCGTGGAGATCGGCGAGACTCCGGTCGATACGGTCGACACCGATGTCTACAGCGAGCTGCTGCGTTCCTATGACGAGGGCGTGGCGGAGTTCCTCGGTCTCGAACGGGTGAAACCGAACACCTTGGGCAACAGCCGGATGCTTCTGCATCTGTGATCGTCCCCGTGCGGTATTCCGGCAACGGCCGACGAGCGGTTCCCTATGTCCGAAACGCGCATGTTTTCTCCCCGGCAGGGCAGCGTACAACTCCGAGATCTCTACCGATCTCAGCCAGGGGTTTGTGTTTTTCCCGCAAAAGCGGTTTGCTTTCCGACGTACTGCAGTACTGCATATAACAAGGGGACGGCGAAACAGCGGCCATGGTCGCCGGGGTCCGGCCCTTCGGATATCGATGAAAGGAAATCCGGTGGCACAGAAGGTTCAGGTCCTTCTTGTCGATGACCTCGACGGTGGCGAGGCGGACGAGACCGTGACGTTCGCGCTCGACGGTAAGACTTACGAGATCGACCTCACCACCGCCAACGCGGACAAGCTCCGTGGGCTCCTCGACGCGTACGTCAAGAGCGGCCGTCGCACCGGTGGTCGCTCCACGACCGGCCGGGGCAAGGCGCGCGCCGCGTCCGGCGGTAACCAGGACACCGCGCAGATCCGCGCCTGGGCCAAGGAGAACGGCCACGACGTGAACGACCGCGGCCGTGTTCCCCAGGCGATCCGCGAGGCTTATGAGAAGGCGAACGGCTGAGATTCCGGCGCTGCCGATGCGCGGCGCAGTCGGGCCCGGTGGCAGTGGGTCGCCGCCGTGTCCACCAGTCGTACGAGATCGGGGGCGCCCCCACCGCCCCCCAGGACCGACCAGGTCGAGACGGCCGTCAGGGTCGTCAGGGCCGGCAGCACCCGTTCCACCTCGCGTCCGGGCTCGGGGGGCCGCACCCATACGGCGGCCTCCCGCGAGCCGGTCCACCCCGCGGGGGTCGGCGCGTCGATGAACCCGTCCGCGCCGACAGCGACGAGGTCCAGGGGCAGCGCCCCCCACTCGAGCCAGTCGAGCAGGCCGGGCAGCTCCTCCGCGCTGCCCGCAGCGACCAGCAGCTGCATCGTCTCCCCCCGGACGGCCACCGGAGAACGGGGATCGCACCTGTGCAGCATCGCGTAGCCCGCGTCGGCCGGCAGCTGGAGCACGTCGAACCGCAGGCCCGTCCGGAGCCGGGCGCCCTCGGGGCCGCTCGTCGCGGCCCAGCCGAGCTCGTCCTCGTACCACTGCCGGACCGCATCGGATCCGGCCGCGTCGAGCGGGCGCCGCGGTGTCGGAACGGCGGTGCCGGGAACAGGCGAAGAGGCGACCATGCCAGGAGCAACCCTCAACAGCCCCCAGGAGTTACGTGCCGTAGTGGCCCGAACGCGCAACGTGGCCGAAAAACAGGCGTACGGAAGCGTGCGGCGGCGCAATGGTGTTCGCCCGTAGCGGAGGGAACCGGCGTGCGCCGCATGGAGTGTCAGTCAGTGCGGGTAAGACATCCCTAGTGAGAGGGGCGACACGAGGGCGCCGGGCATCTCGCGTTCGCCATCGGCGTAGTGATGGTGGGGGTATCTGCCTGGCCTGCGGGAACATCGTCTCGCACCATCGGGTTGGAGCAGTTGTCGGCGTTCGGGGGCAGGAGACTGTCGAGGAAGGGGTCCGGGTGTCGGCAGTTGGAATGAGCGGTCCCCGCTTGCGGGACTAAGCTGCGGAAGGACAGGGAGGGGACCGACCCCTTTACTGCCTGACCGCTCTGAGGAGCGATTAACGATGTTCGAGAGGTTCACCGACCGCGCGCGGCGGGTTGTCGTCCTGGCTCAGGAAGAAGCCCGGATGCTCAACCACAACTACATCGGCACCGAGCACATCCTCCTGGGCTTGATCCACGAGGGCGAGGGTGTCGCCGCTAAGGCCCTGGAGAGCCTCGGGATTTCGCTCGAGGCGGTCCGCCAGCAGGTGGAGGAGATCATCGGTCAGGGCCAGCAGGCCCCGTCCGGGCACATCCCCTTCACCCCCCGTGCCAAGAAGGTCCTGGAGCTGTCGCTCCGCGAGGCCCTTCAGCTGGGCCACAACTACATCGGCACGGAGCACATCCTGCTCGGCCTGATCCGCGAGGGCGAGGGCGTCGCCGCCCAGGTCCTCGTCAAGCTGGGCGCCGACCTCAACCGGGTGCGGCAGCAGGTCATCCAGCTGCTCTCCGGTTACCAGGGCAAGGAGACCGCCGGTGCCAGTGGCGGTCCTGCGGAGGGCACGCCCTCCACGTCCCTGGTGCTCGACCAGTTCGGCCGCAACCTGACGCAGGCCGCTCGTGAGTCCAAGCTCGACCCGGTCATCGGGCGCGAGAAGGAGATCGAGCGCGTCATGCAGGTCCTGTCGCGCCGTACCAAGAACAACCCGGTCCTGATCGGTGAGCCCGGCGTCGGCAAGACCGCCGTCGTCGAGGGCCTCGCCCAGGCCATCGTCAAGGGCGAGGTGCCCGAGACCCTCAAGGACAAGCACCTCTACACCCTCGACCTTGGTGCGCTGGTCGCCGGTTCCCGCTACCGCGGTGACTTCGAGGAGCGCCTGAAGAAGGTGCTCAAGGAGATCCGCACCCGCGGCGACATCATCCTGTTCATCGACGAGCTGCACACGCTGGTCGGTGCGGGTGCCGCCGAGGGCGCCATCGACGCCGCTTCGATCCTGAAGCCGATGCTGGCCCGTGGCGAGCTCCAGACCATCGGTGCCACCACGCTCGACGAGTACCGCAAGCACCTGGAGAAGGACGCGGCCCTCGAGCGCCGCTTCCAGCCCATCCAGGTCGCGGAGCCGTCGCTGCCGCACACCATCGAGATCCTCAAGGGTCTGCGCGACCGCTACGAGGCCCACCACCGTGTCTCGATCACGGACGAGGCCCTCGTGCAGGCGGCCACGCTGGCCGACCGGTACATCTCGGACCGCTTCCTGCCGGACAAGGCGATCGACCTGATCGACGAGGCCGGCTCCCGGATGCGCATCCGCCGGATGACCGCGCCGCCGGACCTCCGCGAGTTCGACGAGAAGATCGCGGGCGTGCGTCGCGACAAGGAGTCGGCGATCGACTCCCAGGACTTCGAGAAGGCAGCTTCTCTCCGCGACAAGGAGAAGCAGCTGCTCGCCGCGAAGGCCAAGCGCGAGAAGGAGTGGAAGGCCGGCGACATGGACGTCGTCGCCGAGGTGGACGGCGAGCTGATCGCCGAGGTCCTCGCGACCGCCACCGGCATTCCCGTCTTCAAGCTGACCGAGGAGGAGTCCTCGCGTCTGCTGCGCATGGAGGACGAGCTCCACAAGCGGGTCATCGGCCAGAAGGACGCCGTCAAGGCGCTCTCGAAGGCGATCCGTCGTACGCGTGCCGGTCTGAAGGACCCGAAGCGTCCGGGTGGTTCGTTCATCTTCGCCGGTCCGTCCGGTGTCGGTAAGACCGAGCTGTCCAAGGCGCTCGCCGAGTTCCTCTTCGGTGACGAGGACGCGCTGATCTCCCTCGACATGTCGGAGTTCAGCGAGAAGCACACGGTCTCGCGTCTCTTCGGTTCGCCCCCCGGCTACGTGGGCTACGAAGAGGGCGGCCAGCTGACCGAGAAGGTCCGTCGCAAGCCGTTCTCCGTCGTCCTCTTCGACGAGGTGGAGAAGGCCCACCCGGACATCTTCAACTCGCTGCTGCAGATCCTGGAGGACGGTCGCCTGACCGACTCCCAGGGCCGCGTCGTGGACTTCAAGAACACGGTCATCATCATGACGACCAACCTTGGAACCCGTGACATCAGCAAGGGCTTCAACCTGGGCTTCGCCGCCACGGGTGACACGAAGTCCAACTACGAGCGCATGAAGAACAAGGTCTCGGACGAGCTCAAGCAGCACTTCCGCCCCGAGTTCCTCAACCGTGTCGACGACGTCGTCGTCTTCCCGCAGCTCACGCAGGACGACATCCTGCAGATCGTCGACCTGATGGTCGGCAAGGTGGACGAGCGCCTCAAGGACCGCGACATGGGCCTCGAGCTCTCGCAGTCCGCCAAGGAGCTCCTCTCCAAGAAGGGTTACGACCCGGTGCTGGGTGCGCGTCCGCTGCGTCGCACCATCCAGCGCGAGGTCGAGGACACCCTCTCGGAGAAGATCCTCTTCGGCGAGCTGCGTCCGGGCCACATCGTGGTCGTCGACACGGAGGGCGAGGGCGAGGCCAAGGCCTTCACCTTCCGCGGTGAGGAGAAGTCGGCACTGCCCGACGTCCCGCCGATCGAGGACGCGGCCGCGGGTGGTTCCGCGGGGCCGAATCTGAGCAAGGAGGCGTAACCCCTCCGGGGTGAGCCACTGAGGGGCCGTCCCGGGCCGGTGTCTGACACCGGCCCGGGACGGCCCCTTCGCCATGCCCGCCGGGCGCCGCGAGCCCGGTGTCAGAGCCCCTGGAAGGTCAGCTCGGCGCCGGGGAAGAGCGCGGCGTACGCGGCCGGGTCCTGGACCGCCGAGGCGCCCGGGAAGATCTCGACGGAGCGCAGCGCCGGGAAGAGCGGGGCGTGGTCCGTGAACTGGCCGGGGCCGCCGGGGAGGTGCAGACCGAGCCGTGTGATGCGCGGCAGTTCCGGCAGCGGCGCCGCGGGGAGGATGGCGCCGTCGAGGAAGAGCCCGGTGAGCCACGGGTGGTCGGCGAGGTCCTCCCAGTCCTCGGCGGTGAGACGGCCCAGGCCGGCGCTCAGGCTGAGGAAGGTGAGGCCGGACAGGACCGGCAGTCCGCGCAGACCGGTGTGGGTCACCGCGCCCCGGGTCAGATAGAGGGACCGCAGACGGTCCGAGAAGGGCAGCTCGTCGGTGAGCGCGGCGCCGGACAGGGCGTGGCCGACCGTGAGCGAGGAGAGCCGCTTCAGCGTCGACAGGCCGCGGGTGCCGGGCATGTCGACGACGCCGAGGTACTCCAGGTCGAGGCCGGAGAGCGGTGCGAGGTCGGTGATGTGCGGGCAGCGGCGCAGCATGAGGGAGCGTAGGGCGGGCAGCTCCCGCAGCGGCCGCAGGTCGTCCACGGCGGGGTTGTCGGCGAGGGCGAGGGCCTCCAGCCGCTCCGGCTCCGTACCGGCGAAGATCTCCTCCCACCCGAAGGAACCCGCGAGGTCGAGACGCCGCCACGGCGCCATGGTCCGGGCCGCCTCCCACTGTTCGCGGTTCCGTACGGTCAGGTCCAGCTTGTCGCGTTCGACGTGGCTCAGGACCTCATCGGCGTACTCCCGGGCGGGGAACCGGTGCCATGTCCCCACCAGCTGGCGCCGCACCTGGAGCGACGGGTGCTCCCGGTACTTCTTCAGGACCGGCAGCGAGCCCTCCTCGCCGAGCAGCGAGGCCGTCACGACCACCGCGTGCGCCTCGTCGGCGGTCAGACCCACCGGCCCGGGCAGGAGCTCCAGGACGAGACGGCCCGCCTGGGCCAGCCGCTCTGCCTCCGGTTGGGTGCGCGGCGGGATCAGCCCCGCGGCCCGCTGCCGGACCTCCTCCGCGACCTCCTGGTCGACCGACGCGGCGTCCTGGAGGCAGGCCAGCGCGAGCAGCGTCATGCGCGGCGCGTCCGCGGCGAGCAGCCCGCGCAGCAGCCGCCCGCGCTCCCGGGTGCGGGCGTGGGCGACGGCCATCCGCAGCACGTCCTCCCACTGGGTGTCGTCGGCGCGGCCGAGCAGGACGTCGAAGTGGCCCTCCTCGACGGCGTACCGGGCGGCGAGATGGTCGAGGAAGGTGCGGTGCGCGAAGTCGACGACCCCGGGCGCCGGGCTGCGCAGGACGCCGCTGCGCAGCAGGAGATGGCGCAGGATCGCGGCCGCGTCGCCTTGTGCGGCGGCCGCCGGGACGGAGGGCAGCGCGCGGTCGAGGAGGGAGAGGGCGGTTTCCTCGTCCATCTCGCTGCGGCCCGCGAGGACGAGGGCGTAGGCGAGGCGCTGGAGGAGTTCGACCTGGTCCTCGGTCTCCAGGTCGATGCCGTCGAGGCCGCCCATGCCGCGCTGCCGGTCGCGCTCGGTGAGGATCATCTGCAGCGCGGCGTCGTACAGGGCTTTGCGGCGCGGCGGGAGGTAGCCGCGCCTCGCCCGGTGCAGGGCGCAGATCAGGCCGCACATCAGGGGGTTGGCGGCGAGCCGGGCGAGATCGGGTTTGGCGCGCAGGGCGTCGAGGAGGGGTTCCTCGTGCTCGGGGGCGCCGGCGGCGGTGTGCCAGCGGCGGACGAAGGTGGTGACGCGGGGCGCGTCCATGGGGGCGAGGGCGAGTTCGGTGAAGCCGTCGTCGGCCAGCCACTGGGGGCGGACGGCGGTGGGACGGGCGGTGAGCAGCCAGCGGTTGCCGGGGTAGCCGCGTACGAGGGCGAGGAGCCAGTCGCGTACGCGGGGGCGGTCGGCGGCGGGCACCTCGTCGAGTCCGTCGACCATGACGAGGGCGCGGCCGTCGGTCAGGACGCGCTCGGCCCAGCCGTCGGGAGGCGTGTGCGGGCAGTCCGTGCCGGTCAGGAAGTCGGCGGGGGAGGGCAGCCGGACGGCGCGGACGAGGCTGCGCAGGGGCAGGACGCAGGGGACACGGTCCTCGGTCGTGGTCGCCAGCCACTGGATCAGGGTGGTCTTTCCGGAGCCGGCCCCGCCGCGCAGCAGGACGCGGTCGTGGGCCGCGAGCGCGTCGGCGGCCGGGAGGCGCACGGTGATCGTGGCCGGTTCGGGGGAGCCGGGGCCGAGCGGGGCGTCCTCCGGGGCGGTCGCTTCGAGGTCGAGGTAGGCGAGGTCGAGCGGCCAGGTGTCGGCGGTGTCGCGCGCGTCGAGCCCGAAGATCGTCAGTCGGTTGTGGCGCAGGGCCAGATAGCGCCGGTAGCGCTCCTCGAACGCCCGGTCCGCGGCGCTGCCCGGGGCCCGGGCGAGGAGGGCGTCCAGTTTGGCGATCGTCTGCGCCTGTCCTCTGCTCTGTTCGACCAGGGTGCGGGCCACGAAGGTCGACCGCTGCGTGAAGAAGTGCAGGATGTGCAGGCACGCCCACTCGGTGAGGGAGTCGAGGAAGTACGCCGCGTCCGTGGACAGGTCCGGTGCGGGGGCCGTGGTGCGCAGAGTGCGGGCCAGCTCGCGGTGGCCGAGCCGGACCGCCTGTACGTCGTCCATGCCCAGGTCGCCGAGGGAGCGCAGGGTCCGGGCGAGGGCGAGGACGACCGCTTCGCCCTCGTCGTACGGGAACGGGGGCTCGCCGGGGCCGTCGAGGGCGGCGGTGACGAGCTTCCTGGCCAGGCGTTCGACGTCCTGCTCGGTCAGGGTCCGCTTCTCGCCCTTGAAGGAGACCAGCCCCGAGATGCGTACGGGCCGGTCGGTGAGGCCCGCGCCGGGGCCCTCCTGGACGAGCAGTTTCCTGAGCGCCGGGACGATCAGACTCGATGCCAGACGGGTGCCGAGGACAGCGGGATCCATAGCCCGGGAGCGTAGCCCCGATCACACTCGGCGGGGACTGGATCTTGACCGCCGGTGACAAGCCGCACAGGCGATTTGTCCGGTACTACCGGAAATAGTGGGACGTTGACCTCATGGGGTGGCTGTTACGCCATCGATGGCGGCCGTTGTTTTGTCCCTTTTAGGAACAAAGGGGCCAATGCGGGGGGCCTGGCTAGAGATCAGGTGCGCCAAGTGGGCCTAAACCATGAATCGGCGGATAAATCCGGCACTTCGGGTGGGGGTGGAGAGGGGTGTCAAGAGATCGCCGTCACCCCGCCCCGGTACGAGGCCGCGTAGTAGTTCGGCCCTTTGAGTCGGGGCCCCGGTGGGGGTTACCAAGGGATGGCCGACCCGGCGACACGAGGACGTGAGCCGGGTCCCTTCACGCCCACCGGAGTCCGTTCAGGTTCCAGGAGGGCGACCGGACCCGAATGTCCCCGAAGCTCGAAGAGGTCTCCCGCATGTCGAAGCGCACCATGTCCCACCGCCCCGCCACGTCGATCCTCCGCAAGCGCGCCGCCGTCGTGGCCGCCGGATTCGGAGTCTCCGCCGCGCTGGGCACCGGGGCCGCGCTCGCCGCCGACTCCGCTCAGGGCGCGCTGCCGGGCGTGTCCGCCGCTTCCATCGAGGCGCAGGCCACCGCCCAGGCGAAGGCCGCCTCCAACGCCCACGAGGCCGCCGCGAAGAAGGCCGCCTCCTGGATCGACCCGGTCAAGAACTACACGCTCTCCGCGGGCTACGCCCAGGGCGGCAGCATGTGGGCCACCGGCAAGCACTCCGGCCAGGACTTCGCCGTGCCGATCGGCACCAACGTCATGGCCGTGCACGGCGGCACCGTCGTCAAGACCGGCGGCAACGGCGCCGGTGACGGCCCCGCCTACGGCAACGCCGTCGTGATCAAGCACGGCAACGGCACGTACTCGCAGTACGCGCACCTGTCCCGGGTCGACGTCCACGTCGGCCAGACCGTCTCCACGGGCCAGCACATCGCGCAGTCCGGCAACACCGGCAACTCCAGCGGCCCGCACGTGCACTTCGAGATCCGCACCACGCCGAACTACGGCTCCGCGGTGAACCCCGTGAACTTCATGCACTCCAAGGGCGTGCACGTCTGATCCACCGGGAGCTCAGCTCCGGTGGGCCTGGGTGACCAGGTCCGTGGCGACCTCGAGGATGGCCTTGCGCTTCTCCTCCAGGTCGCCTTCGACGTCCTTGAGGACGAACATCCCCGCGTGCATGGAGAACAGGGCGCTGAAGCAGCGGACCCGGTTGGTCAGGGTGACGTCCTCGGGCAGCAGGTGATCAAGGAGGTCCTTCATCCGGTCCTTGAAGTTCTCGCCGATGCTCAGCTCGCGCATCGTCGCCTGGTTCTCCTGCATGAAGCGGAAGAGCGGGGCCGCGTTGGTCAGCGCGACGCCGTAACGGGTGAGGATCTCCCGCTTGGTCTCCAGGGTCGACGGCTGCCCCTTCGCCCAGGCGATCAGCTCGTCGATCGGGGTCATCAGATCGTCGAAGAGGCTGACGACGATGTCTTCCTTGGTCTTGAAGTGGTAGTAGAGCGCGGCCTTGGTCACGCCCAGGCGCTCGGCGATCTCCCGGAGCGAGGTCTTCTCGTACCCCTGTTCCGCGATGAGTTCGAGGGCCACGTCCTGAATGCGCTGACGGGTGTCCCCACGCCGTTGCTGCGGCTTGCTGCTGCTGCCCGTGACCATCGCGTGCCTCTCGTGCTCCTTGTGTTCTCTCAAGATTAGGTTCTCTTGGGAAAAACTTACTTGACGCCCGGCTAGTTGGCGGCCTACCTTCACCATCGTAGGTAACTAGCCGGGCGTCAAGTAAGTCCGGGTGACACATCCGTTCCTGGGGGAGCTGGGGATCATGGCGAAAGCAGCGATACACGACAAAGAGCAGGCGAAGCAGCCACGAAGCGTGCGCGTCGTGCTGATGGCGCTGATGATCGCCATGCTGCTCGCCATGCTCGACAACATGATCGTCGGCACCGCGATGCCGACGATCGTCGGCGAGCTCGGCGGACTCGACCACCTCTCCTGGGTGGTCACCGCCTACACGCTCGCCACCGCCGCCTCGACCCCCATCTGGGGCAAGGTCGGTGACATGTACGGCAGGAAGGGCGCCTTCCTGACCTCCATCGTCATCTTCCTGGTCGGCTCCGTGCTCAGCGGCATGGCGCAGGACATGGGCCAGCTGATCGGCTTCCGGGCCGTCCAGGGCCTCGGCGCCGGCGGTCTGATGGTCGGCGTCATGGCCATCATCGGCGACCTGATCCCGCCCCGGGAGCGCGGCAAGTACCAGGGCATGATGGCCGGCGTCATGGCGCTCGCCATGATCGGCGGACCGCTGGTCGGCGGCACCATCACCGACCACCTGGGCTGGCGCTGGGCCTTCTACATCAACCTGCCGATCGGCGCCGCCGCGCTCATCATGATCACCGTCGTGCTCCACCTGCCGAAGAAACGCTCCTCGGGCAAGATCGACTACCTGGGCGCGGCCCTGCTCACCATCGGCATCACCTCGATCGTGCTCGTCACGACCTGGGGCGGCTCCGAGTATGCCTGGAACTCCGCCGTGATCATGGAGCTCATCGGGATCGGCATCGCCGCGCTCGTCGGGTTCGTGTTCTCGCAGACCAGGGCCGCCGAGCCGATCGTGCCGCTGCACATCTTCCGCAGCCGCAACTTCACGCTGATGTCCCTGATCGGCTTCATCACCGGCTTCGTGATGTTCGGCGCGGTGCTCTTCCTGCCGCTGTACCAGCAGGCCGTACAGGGCGCGTCCGCGACCAACTCCGGTCTGCTGCTCCTGCCGATGCTGCTGTCGATGATGGTCGTCTCGCTGGTCGCGGGCCGCGTCACCACGAACACCGGCAAGTACAAGGTCTTCCCGATCGCCGGCAGCGTGCTGATGGTCGCCGGGCTGTTCCTGCTGGCGCAGATGGACACCGGCACCTCGCGCCTCACCTCGGGCCTGTACATGGCCGTGCTCGGCGCCGGCATGGGCTGCCTGATGCAGATCACGATGCTGGTCGCGCAGAACAGCGTGGAGATGAAGGACATGGGCGTCGCGTCCTCGTCCACCACGCTCTTCCGCACCCTCGGCTCGTCGTTCGGCGTGGCCATCATGGGCGCGCTGTTCAACAACAAGGTGCAGGACATCATGGCCGCGAAGGCCGGGGCGCTCGGCGGGAAGGTCACCGAGCAGTCGGCGCAGCTGGACGCGGCGAGCCTGGCGAAGCTGCCCGTCCCGGCCCGCGAGGCCTACCAGTACGCGGTCTCGTCCGGCACGCACTCGGCGTTCCTGCTCGGTTCCATCGTGGCGGTCGGCGCGATGATCGCGGCCTGGTTCGTGAAGGAGGTCGCGCTGCGCGGCGCCGGTCCGCAGCAGCCCGCCGACGGCGAGCCCGCCGACAACGAGCCGGTCGAGGGTGGTGCGGCTGGGGACGCCGCGCGGGGCGGCAGGACGGTGGCAGAGTCCGTCTGAGCGGACCGCCCCCTCATCCCCCTCGGCTGTACCGGCCCCGGCGCTTCGGCGCCGGGGCCGCTTTCGCTTTTTCGTGGGGAGGCGGCTCTGTTCGGGGCGGTCGCGTTTGGGGTGACGGGAGGCCGCTCTGTTCGGGTCGGTCGTCCGGGGGGACGGGAGGCGGCCCTGTGCGGGTCGGTCGCGCGGGGTGGCGGGCCCGGGAGGCGGTCACGCGGCGATCACGCGGCGAGAGTGGCCGGATGGCTGCCGCTCGGGGTGCCGGGTCCGGGAGGCGGTCGCGCGGCGAGAGCGGCCGGATGGATGGCTGCCGCTCGGGGTGCCGGGTCCGGGAGGCGGTCGCGCGGCGAGAGCGGCCGGATGGATGGCTGCCGCTCGGCTCAGCGGCCGGTCGCCAGGTTCGCCCCGCCGGTGCAGTCCAGGACCATGCCGGTGATGAACCCGTTGGTGGCGACCGAGGTGACCGCCGCCGCCACCTCCTCGGCGGTACCGACGCGGCCGACGGGGGTCGTCGCCGCGAGCCCCGCGAACAGCTCCTTGCGCTGCTCCTCCGGTACGCGGTCCCACCACGGGGTGTCGATGACGCCGGGGGAGACGGCGTTGACCCGGCGCGGGGCGAGTTCGACGGCGAGCGGGGGGACCATCGATTCCAGCGCGCCGTTGATCGCGGCCAGGCCCGAGGTGCCGGGGAAGGCGGCGCGGGCGGAGGCGGCCGTGATGAAGGTGACCGACGCGCGCTCGGTCAGGCGCCCCAACGCCGCCTGGAGGATCCGCAACTGGGGCCAGAACTTGGCGTCGAAGCCGTGCGCCAGTTCGGCGAGGTCGAGCTCGGCGAAGGCGCCGCTGCCCGCGGCCCCGCTCACCGCGATGACCAGGTGATCGATGGGCGCGGTGGTGGAGAAGAAGGCGTCGATGTCGGCCTGGTCGGTGGCGTCCATGCGGTACGTGGACGTCTTGCCGCCGATCCGGCCGGCCGCGTCGGCGAGCCGCTTCTCGTCGCGGCCGGTGATCGTGACCTCGGCGCCGCTCCGGGCGAAGAGCGCGGCGGTGGCCTCACCGATCCCGGAGCTGCCGCCCATGACGACCGTGTGGGCGGTGGCGGTGATGGGGGTGATGGGGGTGATGGGGGTGGTGGAGGGTGTCGCAGAAGTCATGGTGCCCCTGTCCTCGGTCCTCTGTCCTCGGTCCTCTGTCCTCGGTTCTCGTAGCCCGTGGGCCAAAATATTGACGAGACTAGCGGTCTCGGTAAAGTAAGTGTTGCCGAGACCACCGGTCTCGTCAAGGCGCAATGGCACGAAGGGGTACCGCATGAACGAGACGACCCACGGGGAACAGCGGCCCCACACCGGCCGCCGCCGCAACGAGGAAGCGCGCCGAGCCGTACTCGATGCCGCCCTGCGGCTGCTCGCGAACGCGGACGGAGCGCCGGTCGGCGTGGACGCCATCGCACGGGAGGCCGGGGTCGGCAAGCAGACGCTCTACCGCTGGTGGCCCTCGAAGGGCGCGGTCCTGCTCGACGCGCTCACGGACCGCGCCGAACAGCAGGTGCCCGCCCCGGAGCCCGGATCACTCCGCGACGAACTGCGGTCGATGGTCGCCGCCATGTTCGAGGGCGCACAGTCGGCGCCGGTCGGACCCGCGCTGCGGACGCTGGCGCGGGAAGCCGCCCGGGACCCGCACCTCGCCGACCTGATGCGGGAGTTCACTCAGGCGCGCAGGGTGGTCCTGCGCGAGGTGCTCGCCCGCGGCCAGAAGCGCGGGGAACTGGCCGCGGACCGGGACCTCGACCTGATGGTGGACCAGGTGTACGGCGTCTTCTGGTACCGCTTCCTGCTCGGGCACGCCCCCCTGGGCGAACGCGAGGCGATCGAACTCGCGGATTCCCTGGTACGGCAGGCGAGTTGACGCGCCGACCCTACCGCCGCGGGGTCACTTGCGGCTGTCGGGCAGGCGCAGCATCGGGAAGCTCCCGGTGTTCGTCGGCGCGTGCTCGGGCAGCCACAGCACCGCCACGGCACCCTCCGCCGGGGTGTCGGGTCCGGCCCCCGGCGGGCGTACGTTGCGGAAGGTGAGGCGGGCGCCGAGGACCTGGGCCTGGCCCGCCGCGATGGTCAGACCGAGACCGTGACCGTGGCCCGCACGGTCGGCGGCGCCGGTACGGAACCGGCTCGGGCCCTCCTCCAGCAACTCCTCCGGGAACCCGGGCCCGTGGTCGCGGACCCGGATGACGCGGCCCTCGACACTGACCTCTATGGGCGGCCGGGCGTGCTTGGCCGCGTTCGCCAGGAGGTTGAACAGGATGCGCTCAAGGCGGCGCGGGTCCGTCGTCACCTCGGACTCGTGGATCACCCGGACGGAGACACCGTCGGCGGCGCGGGTGGCCATCCGGCGCTCCACGAACTCGCCCAGCATCAGATCCTGAAGCTCGGCCCGCTCGGCGGCGCTGTCGAGACGGGCCACTTCGAGCACGTCCTCGACGAGCGTCCGCATGGCCTGGGCGCGGTCCTTCACCAGCTCGCTCGGCCGGCCCTCGGGCAGCAGCTCGGCGGCGGTGAGCAGGCCGGTGACCGGGGTACGCAGCTCGTGCGCGATGTCCGCGGTGACCCGGCGCTCGGCCTCGAGCCGCTGCTGCAACGCGTCGGCCATCGCGTCGACGGCCAGCGCGAGATCGTCGGTCTCGTCGCGCACGACACCGCCGATGGCCTCCCGCACGCGGACGTCGGTGCCGCCCCGGGCGACCTCGCGGGCCGCGCCGGCCGCCTTGCGCAGGCGGCGCGAGAGCTGGCCGCCGATGAGCACGCCGAGCGCGCTGCCGCCGAAGACCACCGAGATGGAGCCGATGATCAGGGCCTGGTCGAGGTCCTTCATGACGGTGGCGCTGCGGTCGGTGAAGCGGGTGTGCACCGAGAGCAGGTCACCGTTGCCGAGCGGAACCGCGGCCCAGATGTCGGGCACACCGTTGGACGGCTCGGAGACGTAGGTGGCGCGCCGGCCGGAGAGCGCCTTGGCGCGCAGCTCACGCGGCAGGTCCGGGTCGTTGACCTTGAACCCGACGGGCAGATTGCCGCCACGCGCCTCGAACTGACGCTGCACGAACTGGATCCGCTCGTCCTGGACGTCACGCGCGTTGTCCAGCATCGAGACGCGGGCCGCGTTGTGCACCACGAGGCTCAGTGCCAGGGCGACGAGCGCGCCGACCAGCGCGATGGCCACGCTGATCTTCCACCGCACCCCGGACCGCAGATTGCGCCGCAGCCGCCGGGGCAGGAGCGTGCGCAGAGTGGCGCGGGAGCGCGGCCCGCCGGGCGGGGCGACCGTGTCCGCGCCGGGAGCCGGGGGCGCGTCGGCCGCGCGGAGCGCCCTGCCCACCGGGGCGCGGCCGGCCGCACCGGGCAGGCCCGTGGTGCCGATCGGCTCGCGCGGCTGCGGAGTGTCCGCCGTCCCCCTCATATCCGGTTCCCCATCAGCCCGTCAGGCCTTCAGTTTGTAGCCGAAGCCACGGACCGTCTCGATGCGGTCCTGGCCGATCTTCGTACGCAGTCGCTGGACATGGACGTCGACGACGCGGGTATCCCCGCCCCAGCCGTAGTCCCAGACACGCTCCAGGAGCTTGTCGCGGGAGAGGACGGTGCCGGGCGCCGAGGAGAACTCCAGGAGCAGCCGCATCTCGGTCGGGGTCAGCGCCACCGTGGCACCGTCCTTCCTGACCTCCATGCCCTCCGTGTCGATCTCCAGATCGCCGAAGTGCAGGACGCCACCGCCCGGAGCGGCCGCCTCCTCCGCGCCGCCGGAACCGGCCGCCGACGGGCCGCCCGCATGCCCGAAGCGGCGCAGCACGGCGCGGATCCGGGCCACCAGCACGGCGCCATCGAACGGCTTGGTCACGTAGTCGTCCGCGCCGGCCTCCAGGCCGAGCACGACATCGATGGAGTCCGCGCGCGCGGAGAGCATGATCACCGGGACCGTCGACTCGTCCCGGATACGGCGGCACAGGGAGACCCCGTCGAGCCCCGGCACCATGACGTCGAGCAGGGCGATGTCCGGCCGGTCCGCGCGGAACGCCGCCAGGCCCGCGAGCCCGTCGGGCATGGCGGTCACCGCGAAACCGTCCCGCTCCAGGGCGAGCTGGGTGGCCTCGCGGATGACATCGTCGTCCTCGACGAAGAGCACGTGGGTCTGCTCCCCCTTGCGCTCGCCCATGGCGCCCATGCGATCTCCATCCGCTCTCTCGAACTCAGTGCGTGTACTCAGCCGCTACCGGCGCCCGGCCCGCACCCCTACCCGTATCAGCCCCGGTAGGGAGCTCAGCCGTCCTCCGCGGGGGTGGGGGACTCCCCGTCCACCGCATGGCTGTAGTCGTTGTGCGTGCGACTCTGCGGGGCGAAGTGGTCCCCGCTCCAGCGGTACGTGAGGATCTCCTCGCCCGACGGGGACGCGACCGAGTCGCCCTTCTCGTACACCTGCTTGGTGACCACCAGATCACCCCGGTCTATCTCCGCGTAGACCGGGGGCTCCTCGGCCTGGAACACGTTTTGATAGTCCCCGCCCTCGTCCCGGTACACATACGTCCCGATCCCGACGGCGTCACCGCAGGTCATCACATTGACCACGACATCGTTCGACACACCGCCGGTCAGCTTCCCGTAGCTCACGTCGACCGGGTACTCGTTCGCCACACACGGCTTGAGGTCGCGCTTGATGTCCGCGCTGACCTTGGGGTCCTTCTTCACCAGACGTACGGCGTCGACCGACTTCGGGATTTTGGACGGCGAGGCCGGAGCGGAGGCGGCGGGCTCGGTCGAGCCGACCGGATCCGTCCGGGCGGGACCCTCGTCCCGAGCCCCGGTACCACCGGCCGAACAAGCCGCGAGGGCCCCTACGAAAACCCCGACGGCGGCGAGCCCGGCGATCGCCGATCTCCCCGCCTTCAGGACTCTCAGGGCCCTACGGATCCGAGAGGCACGTGTGCCTAGGCCGCGCAACGCTCCCGCTCCTCACGTTCGAGCGCGCAGGACACCAGCTCTTCGCGGTCACGGCTCTCCAGCTCCTCACGGAGCCGGGCGAGAGCCCGGTGCAGCGTGCTCTTCACGGTTCCGGCCGACATTCCGAGCGCGGCGGCCGTCTCCTCTGTGGACATCTGCTCCCAGTGTCGCAGCACCACGACACTGCGCTGCTTCGGTGCCAGCACCTTCATGATGTCCATCAGGAGCGCGCGGTCGGCGTGCTGCTCGGTCGAGTCGTCCACCACGGACTCGGGGAGCTGCTCGGTCGGCACCTCTTCCAGCTTCCGGGCACGCCACCACTCGGTCCGCGTGTTGATCATGACGCGCCGCAGGTAGGCGTCGGCCAGCCGCTTGTCCGCTATGCCGTCCCACCGTCCGTACGTCCGCACGAGCGCGGTCTGCAACAGATCCTGGGCATCCACGGGGTCCGGCACCAGACGCCGGGCGCTGCGCAGCAGGGCATCCTGCCGCGTCCTGACGTACTCCTCGAACTCGAGCACCTCGCCGCCGTGCGTCATGATCAACCGCCTCCCGCTTCCTGCCATCCCCGTGTGGCCGCACCGATCATGTGCGGTTCCGAGGAAGAAGCTACGGAGGTGTTGTCACGGCGTTGTCCATTCCAGCCTGCGACGAACGCACGGCTGCCCGTCGGTTGTGTAACGAACCTAAGAGACGCCTAAGGAGATGCCCGATTCACCCCACGGGAAGCCGATAGAGGCCACCCGCGAGCGGCTCCACCAGACCGTCCTCGACGAGGCCGTCCAGGGCCCGCGCGCGCTGCACCGGCTCGTGCCACACCGCGTCGAGCGCGCCCTGCGGCACCGGGGCCACGGCCTCCCGCAGCACGGCCAGCAACTTGCCGCGCACCTGACGATCAGTCCCCGCGTACGTCTGCCCGCGCCGCGGCGGCCCGTCGTGCGCGGGCT
Organism: Streptomyces sp. NPDC030991; assembly: GCF_055571235.1. Classification (NCBI taxonomy): domain Bacteria; kingdom Bacillati; phylum Actinomycetota; class Actinomycetes; order Kitasatosporales; family Streptomycetaceae; genus Streptomyces; species Streptomyces sp. NPDC030991. The sequence goes on along the minus strand of NZ_JBVIFR010000029.1, from coordinate 24,006 downwards.
TCCCGGCCAGCCGCCACGCGCACATGGCCGCGATCGGGCACCGGTGGCACTCCTCGTTCTTCGCCGTGCACACCAGGGCGCCCAACTCCATGGAAGCGGCGGCCCACTTGGCGGCGACCTCGTCCTCCTCGGGCAACAACGCGCGCGCGAGCTTGCGCTCGGCCGCGGTGGTGGCGTTCGGCGGGTACTGCACTCCGGCGACGGCGCGGGCGAGGACGCGCCGCACATTGGTGTCGAGCACGGCGTGACGCTGCCCGTACGCGAACGAGACGACCGCGGCCGCCGTGTACTCGCCGATGCCGGGCAAGGCCAGCAGCTGGGCGTGTCCCGTGGGTACGTCGCCGCCGTGCCGTTCCGTTATGGCGACAGCGGCACCGTGCAGCCGCAGGGCACGCCGCGGATACCCGAGCCGCCCCCAGGCCCGTACGGCCTCGCCCGGGGCGTCCTTCGCGAGATCGGCGGGGCGCGGCCACCGGGCGAGCCACTGCTCGTACACGGGCAGAACCCGGCTCACCGGCGTCTGCTGGAGCATGAACTCGCTGACCATCACGCCCCACGGCCCAGCGTCGGGGCGCCGCCAGGGCAGGTCTCGGGCGTGGTCACCGAACCAGTCGATGACGGGTCCGTGAAGATCGGAGCGACCGGGGACGTTCTCGGGGGTCTTCGTGAGCGCAGTCATGGCACCCCCGATCCTGCCACGTAACCCCCCACACCCCGCCCCGACCCGCACCACCCAGCCCCCAAGCCAACCCCGGACGGCGGCCACCAACACGCCACGCGCGCGTACACCCGGAAGACGGTTTGGGCCCCCCGCGGAGACGAGGGACCGGAACCACCCACGAACGCGCACCCCGTCGCCGCCCCGCCACCACAAGGGGGGTCAGGCGCCCCCGGACCGGAACCACCCATGAACGTGCACCCGCGATCGGACGGGAGGGGCGGCGTCGGGGTGCCCCCGCAGGACTCCGCGGGAACCCAGCGCCGGATGACCCGCCTATGGCGTACAGCAGGCGCGGCAACCAATCCGGCCGAGGAGGCACCCCGTCGCCGCCCCGCCCCACACCACGACAGGCGGCGCACCAGCCCGGGCCGACCCCACGGCCCCGCCCACGCCAGGACGGGCGGCCACACCCAGCACAGGCCGGCCCCCCACCCCGCTCACCCTGACGATCGGCAGGGGCGCCAGGCCCCCGACCGCGCGTACCGTCGGTGAGGTGATTCCCGGACGCCGCCCCGCCCTGGCGGACCTGTCGCTCTGGGCGGCCCTCGCCCTGCCGGTCCTCGCCGTGGACAACCTGCACCTGCACGAACCCAGCACCGCCGCCCAACAACTGGCCGGCCTCACCACCCTGGCAGCGGCCACCGCACTGCATCGCCGCATCCCCGCGACCGCGTTCACCCTCGCGGCCACCCCCGGCCTGGTGGCCGCGTCGTCCCTGTTCACGCTCTCCTACGGCCCGGCGCTGGCCACGTTCGCGTACCTGATGGGCCTGCGCTCCACAGCCGTACGCCCGTCGCTGCTCGCCTTCGCCGCACTAGCCACCACCGGCACAGCGAGGATCGCGCTCCGCCAGGTGGACCCGGCCGCGGAGTGGCTCGTCCTCATGGGCACGCTTTTGTTCGGAGCGGTGTTCCCGTGGCTCATCGGCCGCTACTGGCGCCAGAGCCGGGAACTGACCGCGGCGGGCTGGTCAAGAGCCGAGCAACTGGAGAGGGAGCACCGCATCGTCGCCGACCGCGCGAGGCTGCGGGAACGGGCCCGCATCGCCCAGGACATGCATGACTCCCTCGGCCACGAGCTGAGCCTCATCGCCCTGAGAGCGGGCGCGCTACAGGTCGCCCCGGGCCTGGCCGAGACGCACCGAACGGCGGCAGCCGAACTGCGCGCGGCAGCCTCGGACGCGACCGACCGGCTGCACGGGATCATCGGCCTGCTGCGCGAGGAGGAGGACGAGCCGGCCCCGCTCGCCCCGGCCGGCGAAAGCGTCGCGGAACTGGTGGAACGGGCGGCGGGTTCGGGCCTGCGGGTCCACCTCGTAGGGGCGCCGGCCCCGGAGGACCGCACGGCGTACAGGGTCGTCCAGGAGGCGTTGACGAACGCGGCGAAACATGCGCCGGGCGCCCCCGTCACGATAGAGGCGAACCAGCGACCCGGCGGGACGACGCTCACGGTCACCACCAGCAGCGCCCCGCACGCCCGCCCGCGCCCGCGCCCGCCCGTACCCCCACAGCAACAACTCCGAGGCAGCGGAACGGGCCTGCTGGGCCTGAGCGCCAGGATCACCGCGATGGGCGGCACGTTCGAGGCGGGCCCGTACGAGGACGGCTTCCGAGTCAGAGCCGAACTCCCACTCCCCACTGGCACGGGCACCCTCACCGAACCCCCCGCCCTCGCCCCCACTCCCACCCCCACACCCGCCCCCACCAACACCGAGGCCCCCACCCCCGACGCCAAACTCAAGGGCTACGCCCAAGCACACCGCATGGCCCGCCGCCGGGTGGCCCTGGCGTTCGCCGCGGCCGCGACAGCGGGAACCGTGCTGATCGGCGGGGCGTTCACCTGGTACGCGTACACCAAGACGCACGCCGTGCTCACTCCGCGGGCGTACGCGCAGCTCCGCATCGGCTCGCCCCTGGCCGAGGCGGCCTCCCGTCTGCCTGACCGGACGATCAGCGACCCGCCTGTGGAGCGCGCGCCCACGCCGCCGCCCGAGGAGGCGGACTGCCGCTACTACCGGGCGAGCGGCGAACTTTTCGTGCCGGTCGAGCACTTCAGGCTCTGCTTCGACGACGACGCGGCGCACACCCTCATCGACAAGGCCGTGATCCCCAAGGCGGGAACGGCGGACCAGATACAGGAAGAGAAACAAGAATGGCTCCGCTGACGCCCTGCTCCTCTCAGACCCCTCGCTCGCCCCGCATCAGGGTCCTGCTGGCCGACGACGAGGCGATGATCCGGGCCGGTGTGGGCGCGATCCTGGCGGCGGGCGGCGACTTCGAGGTGGTCGCCGAGGCCACGGACGGCCGCGAGGCGGTGACCTTGGCTCAGGCACACCGCCCGGACGTGGCGCTGCTGGACATCCGGATGCCGCGCCTGGACGGCCTGGCGGCGGCGGAGGAGATCACGGCGACGGTGCCGGGCACGGCGGTGGCGATGCTGACGACGTTCTCCGAGGACGCGTACGTGGCGCGGGCGCTGGGCGGCGGCGCGACCGGTTTCCTGCTCAAGTCCGGTGACCCGTACGAACTGATGGCGGGGGTGAGGGCGTTGGCAGGTGGGGCGGCGTTCCTGTCGCCGAAGGTGGCGCGGCACGTCATCGACGGTCTCGGCGGCGGCAGACTCGCGCGTGAGTCGTCGGCGCGGCAGCGAGTGGCAACGCTGACGCCCCGGGAGCGCGAGGTGCTCGGCCTGGTCGGCGCGGGACTTTCGAACCCGGAGATCGCGGGGCGGCTGCACTTGGTGGAGGGCACGGTGAAGGCGTACGTCAGCGCGGTTCTCGACCGGTTGGAGGTCAAGAACCGCGTACAGGCGGCGATCGTGGCGTACGAGGCGGGCCTGCTCACGTAGCGGACGAATCCACGGCCCAAGCCGAATCCACGGCCCAAGCCGAATCCACAACCCAAACCGAAACCACAACCCAAACCGAAACCACAACCCAAACCGAAACCACAGCCCAAACCGAAACCACAGAACAAAGCCCACCCCCCACTAAGCCCGCATCACCGCCGATGCGCACCCCCACGAGCCCGCCCGTCATACGCCGCCGCGTACTCGCTGCGAGCAGGACCCGGCCCCGCGAACCACCGTGCGACCCCGTTCCCGAAGCCGCGCAGCGCCTCGGTGACCCGCGCTCCCGGACGCCGGAGAAGGCTCACGACGAGCAGTGTGACCAGGGTGCCGAGCAGCAGGCCCACCGCGACGTCGTGCGGGTAGTGCACGCCGACGAAGACCCGGGAGAACGCCATGAGGAGCGCCATCGGCACGGTCAGCCAGCCGACCTTCGGCCAGGCCAGCGCCAGCCCGACGGCCGCCGCGGCGGCGATGGTGGCGTGGTTGCTGGGGAACGACCAGTCCCCGTAGGCCGGGCAGTCGACCAGTGAGGGCAACACATCCGAGACGGCCCGGCACGGCCGTTCCTCGTCGAGCCCCGATTTGACCAACTCGCTGCACACGTAGGCCACCGCGGTGGCCAGCGGCGCGAGTACCGCGACGGCGAAGGCCCGCGGGTCGCCGCGGCGCGCCCGCCACCAGGCGACGACGAAGAGCACGGCGAACAGCAGCAGGCCCAGTTCCGTCCACACCTCCAGCAGGTGCTGAAACCACGAAGGAGTGTCGTGGGCGAAATCGGTGATGGCGCGATAGAGATCGGAGTCGATGGTTCCCATGGTCACGGACAGTACGCAATGACCAGGCCCCGTCACATCCTGCGATGGTCGCGGGCCGCACCTGACGAAAGACAGGGGTCGAGGAGCCGTCGGAGGGCCGCGCGTGATGATGATCCGGAAAACTTGACGCCCGGGGCGGCGGGTGGGCGCGGGACAACGGGCCGATCTCTCGTAAGGTTTGGGGCGTGGGATCTCTGCGCAATCCGATCGGGCCGCTTCCCTCCTCCATCTACTGGCGCCGGAGGGTCGTTCTGGCGTCCGTTGTCGCGCTGCTCGCGCTGCTCGTCGTATGGATCGTCAACTTGGGCGGCGGTGGCGGGAACAACGGCGCCGACGGTTCCAACGACAAGCATCCGACGGATGCCATCACGCCGGGTCCGTCCGGCACGGGGCCCGCGATCAGCGAACACCCGGGCGGACGCGACGAGTCGGGCGGCACCGGTTCGGGCTCCGGCTCGGGCTCCGGTGGTGACTCGGCTGGTTCCGGCGGCTCCGCCGGTTCGGGCGGCGGTTCCGGCGGCTCGGCGGGCAACGGCAGCGGCGGCGCCGGTGGCAACGGCAACGGCAGTGGCGGAGTGGGCGGTTCGACCAACGGCGACCAGGTCCCGGCGGGCTCCAGCCTGCCCGACTGCACGGCCGGCGGCGTGACGCTCACGGTGCGCAGCATCCACAACTCGTACGCGCCCGGCGACAAGCCGAAACTGCAACTGGTCGCCAAGAACACGACCGACAAGGACTGCAAGGTCGACCTGGGTCCGAAGACGGCGGTCGTCACCATCACGAAGGCGGACGGCGACAAGAAGTACTGGTCGTCCGAGGACTGCGCGGCCGGTGCGGGCAGCCTGCTGCTGCGGGTCCCGGCGGGCGACAAGGTCACGCGGACGCTGACCTGGGACCGGAAGCAGAGCGCCCCGCAGTGCGCCACGCCTCCGGCGGGTTCCGCCGGCCCCGGTACGTATCTGGTCGAGGTGAAGGCGGCGCAACTCGCGGGGACGCGGACGTCGTTCGTACTGAAGGCGGACTGAAGGCGGACTGAAGACGGACTGAAGGCCGACTGAACGGGAATGGACGCCTGAGGGAGACTGAGGCGGAGCCCGCCCCGACCGACTACGTACCGCTGGGGCGGCCTCCCAGGGCGGCCTCCCAGGGCGACCTCCCAGGACCAGCCTCCTAGACGTACCGCTCCAGGATCGAGGACTCCGCCAGCCGCGACAGCCCCTCGCGCACGCTGCGCGCCCGCGCCTCGCCGACGCCGTCCACCGTCTGGAGGTCGTCCACGCTGGCGGCGAGCAGCTTCTGCAGGCCGCCGAAGTGCTCCACCAGGCGGTCGATGATCGCCCCGGGCAGCCGCGGCACCTTCGCGAGGAGCCGGAAGCCGCGCGGTGACACCGCGGAGTCCAGCGCCTCCGGCGAACCGGTGTAGCCCAATGCGCGCGCCACCGTGGACAGTTCGAGCAGCTCGCCGTGGTGCAGGGCGTCCAGCTCGACGAGCGCCTCGTCGACCGTGCGGGAGCGCTTGGCCGTCGGCTCGGGCACATAGTCCCGGACGACCAGCTCGCGCTCGGGTTCGACGCCCGCGATCAACTCGTCCAGCTGCAACGCCAGAAGCCGCCCGTCCGTACCCAACTCGACGACGTACTCGGCGATCTCCGTGGCGATGCGCCGCACCATTTCCAGTCGCTGCGCGACCGCCGTGACGTCCCGGACGGTCACCAGGTCCTCAATCTCCAGCGCGGAGAGCGTGCCCGCGACCTCGTCGAGCCGCAGCTTGTACCGCTCCAGGGTGGCCAGCGCCTGGTTCGCCCGCGACAGGATCGCCGCCGAGTCCTCCAGGACGCGGCGCTGCCCGTCCACGTAGAGCGCGATCAGGCGCATCGACTGCGAGACGGAGACGACCGGGAAGCCGACCTGCTTGCTCACGCGGTCCGCGGTGCGGTGCCGGGTGCCGGTCTCCTCGGTGTGGATCATCGGGTCCGGGACCAGCTGGACGCCGGCCCGCAGGATCTTGTCGAGGTTGGAGGAGACCACGATGCCGCCGTCGAGCTTGCACAGCTCGCGCAGGCGCGTCGACGTGAACTCCACGTCAAGGACGAAACCGCCGGTACACATCGACTCGACCGTCCTGTCGGAGCCGAGGACGATGAGCCCTCCGGTGTTGCCGCGGAGGATCCGCTCCAGGCCGTCCCGCAGGGCCGTGCCGGGCGCTACCGCGCTCAGCGCGGCGCGCATCAGAGCGTCCGCACCGGAACTCCCTCCGGACTTGCCGGGAGCTGCCGCCCGGTCGTTGGCTGCCACTGCACTCCTCCGGATCGCAGACTCTGAGGCGCCGCCCTGGGGGTTGTCGCGTTCGCACGCACAGGCGAGACCAGGGCAAAGTCTACCGGCGCTCCTCCGTCTCCCGTGGGGCCTCTCGGCGACGGCTCTTCGGAAGCACCCGCAGGGCGTCCCCGATATCGGCGACTTCCAGGACCTTCATACCGGCTGGGATCTTGCCCGGATCACTCGGGACCAGCGCGTGCGTGAACCCGAGCCGGTGCGCCTCGGCGAGCCTGCGCTGCACTCCGGTGACCCGTCTGACCTCGCCCGCCAGGCCTACTTCTCCGATCGCGACGAGATTCTTCGGGAGCGGAGTGTCGCTCGCGGCGGAGGCGAGGGCGAGCGCGATCGCCAGGTCGGCGGCCGGCTCGGTCAGCTTCACACCGCCGACCGTCGCGGAGTAGATATCCCTTTTGCCCAAGGCGCTGATCTTGCCGCGCTGTTCCAGCACCGCCAGCATCATCGAGACGCGGGACGTCTCCAGGCCGGAGGTCGTACGGCGGGGGGAGGGGATCTGCGAGTCGACCGTGAGCGCCTGGACCTCGGCCACCAGCGGGCGGCGGCCCTCAAGGGTGACCGTCAGACAGGTGCCGGGGACCGGCTCGGCGCGCCGGGTCAGGAAGAGGCCCGACGGGTCGGCGAGCCCGGTGATGCCCTCGTCGTGCAGCTCGAAGCAGCCGACCTCGTCCGTCGTCCCGTACCGGTTCTTGACGCCGCGGACCAGGCGCAGGCGCGCGTGCCGGTCGCCCTCGAAGCTGAGGACGACGTCCACGAGGTGCTCCAGCAGGCGCGGCCCCGCGATCGCGCCGTCCTTCGTGACGTGGCCCACGAGCAGCGTGGACATGCCGCGCTCCTTGGAGGCCCGGATCAGCGCGCCCGCGACCTCGCGGACCTGCGCCATGCCGCCGGGCGCCCCGTCGATCTCGGGCGACGCCACCGTCTGCACGGAGTCCATGATCAACAGGGTCGGCTTCACCGCGTCCAGGTGGCCGAGGACGGCGGACAGGTCCGTCTCCGCCGCCAGATAGAGATTGTCGTCGATCGCCTTGATGCGGTCGGCGCGCATCCGGACCTGGGACGCCGACTCCTCACCCGTCACATAGAGCGTCCTGTGCTCTGCGTCGGCGGCCTTGGCGGCCACGTCCAGGAGCAGCGTGGACTTGCCGACGCCGGGCTCGCCCGCGACCAGGACCACCGCCCCGGGGACCAGGCCCCCGCCGAGCACCCGGTCCAGCTCCGGCACGCCGGTACTGCGGGCCGTCGCCTGCTTGCCGTCGACCTGGCCGATGGGCAGCGCGGACGTCGTGACACGGCCGGGAGCCGTCGTGCGCACCGCGGGCGCGCCGTACTCCTCGATCGTTCCCCACGCCTGGCACTCGGCGCAGCGGCCCAGCCACTTGGCCGTCTGCCAGCCGCATTCGGTACAGCGGTAGGACGGACGGTCCTTCGCGGATTTCGTACGGGCAGCCATGGTCGAAACCGTAGCGGCCCCCACTGACAACGCCGCAACCGGCGCTCTCGCCGCCGCCGGTCGCCGCGCGTAGCCGTACTGGCCACGGAATATGGGCCTCCTGTCCCCTTTTGAGGGATCGTTTCACCCGTAAGGATTAAAAGTGCTCAAGAGGCCGGAAGAGGCCCATGCGGGCCGCCTACGGTCGCACGGGTGATGAGCAGCAGGCCGGAAACCCCCACGCAGACCACCGGCGCACACCGGGCGCACCGCTCCGGGGCGAGGCGGCCGGTGCCGCGCGCTGTTCCGCAGCGCCCGCCCGCTCGCTACGAGCCGTTCCTGGACGGCTTGTTCACGTACTGCCTCTCGGTGCTCTGCGACCACGACGAGGCGACCGCCACCCTCGGGGACGCCCTCGCCCTCGCCGAGCGCCGCGGCTCGCGCGCCTCCGCCGCCGACTCCGAGGCCGACCGCCGGGCCTGGCTGTACGCACTCGCGCGCTGGTCCTGCCTGCGCCGCCTCGCCGAGGCCAAGCGCAGGCGGCAGGCCACCCACGCCGCGGGCAAGCAGCCGCCCGCCGCCGCCGAGAGCGCCTCCGCCGCCTCCGCCCCGGGCCACGGAGCTCCGGCCCGCGAGGCCCCGGGCCACGGCGCCCCGGGCCATGGTGCACCGGCGCAGAGTGCCTCGGTCCGTGGTGGCTCGGCTCGTGGCGCCTCCGCGGGCAGCGGCGCCGTCGGCAGCGTCTCCGCCGACAGTGCCCCGGGCGGGGACGCGCTGCTGCAAGAGGAGCGGCGGCGTCAACTCGCCCAGCTCGCCTGGCCGGAAGCGGCCGGCACCACCCCCGAGCAGCGCGAGGCGCTCGAACTGGCCGTGCGGCACCAGCTCTCGCCCCGCGAAGTCGCGGCCGTCCTCGGTACCGAACCGGGCGTCACGCGCGAGTTGCTCGCCGCCGCCGCCTGCGAGGTCGAGCGCACCCGCGCCGCGCTCGCCGTCGTCGAGACCGGCACCTGCCCCAGCGTCGCCCGCCTCACGGGGGACAACCAACTGCTGCTCTCCGCCGCCCTGCGCCGCGAGCTCGTCCGGCACGTCGACGACTGCCCGCGCTGCCGCCGCACCGCCGAGCGCGCCGTCCCCGGCTCCTGGCCCGGCACTTCCGTGACACCCGCCGCCCTGCCCCTCGTCGAGGCCCCGCGCGCCGCCCTGCACCACGCGATGCACGCCCAGCGCCCCGGCGGCGCGCCACGCTTCGACCGGCGCGGTTTCCCGATGGACCCCAAGGACCGGGCGGCGCGGCGGGACCGGCTGCGCGCGCGTGCGGTGACGACGACCGTCGTCGCCACCGTGGTGGCCGCCCCCGTGATCGCCCTGTGGGCCGCCTACCGCGGCGCGCCCCTCACCGGCGAGGGCAGCGACGGCCGCTCCATCAGCGCCAGCGAGGCCGGCGGCCCCGACGGCCTCGACGGGGAACACTCGGGTGACACGTACGAGAACGCGGGCAACGCTCACACCACCCCCGACCCCCGTTTCACCGCGGGCAGCCGCTCACCCGACGTCTCCGTAGAGGTGATTTCGCCGCCCACGCGCGCGGGCAGCGGCCCCGGGCGGCTCACCGTGGAGGCGCAGCCCAGCGGCGACACCACCCTCATCACGCTGACCGCCTCCGGGAGTTCGGCCGTCCACTGGTCCGCCCGCACCGGCGCGTCCTGGCTCCGCCTGAGCCAGGCATCGGGGGCCCTGCGGCCCGGCGAGTCGGTCACGATCCAGGTGTACGTCGATCAGGACCAGGAGCCGCGCGGACACTGGAACGCGCGCGTTGCGATCGACCCCTCCGGGGCCGTCATCTCCATCGAGGGGTACGGGCGATGGGGCAGCGGCCATCCCGGGCATGGGCCTGGGCACGGGCAGGGCCACTGGCCCGGTCATGGGCATGGTTCGGGGCACGGACATGGGCACGGGCACGGCCACGGCCACGGGGGGTCGGATCCCTCGCCGTCCGATCCCGACCCCTCCGACCCGTCCTCGCCCGGCAACCCCTCCCCCTCGGACCCCGACCCGGGCTCGCCCGATCCGGATCCCACGACCTCGGAGCCCGATCCGACGCCGACCGACTCCACGCCCGTGCCCTCGGATCCTTCGGGTTCGTCAGGTTCGTCAGGTTCTTCGGGGTCCGGGGGCTCGACTTCGCCGTAGGCGCCCCGTAGACGCCCCGTAGGCCCCGTAGTCCCGTACGTCCTGTAAGCCCGTAGGTCTTGTCTTGTTACCTCTCGGCAGCCTGTTACGCCCCTTGGACCGGGGCTGCCGGGTCCGCCGGGTGCGGCGCCAGGAGGGGGAGGCCCTTGGGCATGGCCGCCAGGCGCTCCTCACAGAGCTCGACCAGCTTGGCGTAGCCGTCCTTGCCCATCAGCTCGGTCAGCTCCGGGCCGTACGAGACGTACACCGGGTCACCCGCCCCGTGTGCCGAGGTCGCCGACGTGCACCACCAGTGCAGGTCGTGGCCGCCCGGGCCCCAGCCGCGACGGTCGTACTCGCCGATCGAGACCTGGAGCACACGGGTGTCGTCCGGCCGATCGATCCACTCGTACGTGCGGCGCACGGGAAGCTGCCAGCACACGTCGGGCTTCGTCTCGAGCGGCTCGCGGCCCTCCTTGAGCGCCAGGATGTGCAGCGAGCAGCCCATGCCGCCCGCGAAACCCGGACGGTTCTGGAAGATGCACGAACCCTCGTACGGGCGCGTCTGCCGCTCCCCGTCCTCGTCCTTCGACACCCAGCCGGTCTGCGTACCCACCTCATGGTGCTGCCAGATGTCCGGCGTCAGCCGCGCCACGTGCCCGGCCACGCGCTTCTCGTCGTCCTCGTCCGAGAAATGCGCGCCCAGCGTGCAGCAGCCGTCGTCCGCGCGGCCCGCCTGGATGCCCTGGCAGCCGCTGCCGAAGATGCAGGACCAACGAGAGGTCAGCCATGTCAGATCGCAGCGGAAGATCTGCTCGTCGTCCGACGGGTCAGGGAACTCGACCCAGGCACGCGGGAAGTCGAGCCCCTTCTCGTCCTCCGGGGCCGGGGTCGGCACCGCCGGCTTCACGGGCTTCTGCTTCACCGGCTTCTGCTTCACCTGCTTCTGCTCTGCCGACTTGGTCTTCTTGTCGTTCTTGTCGGCCTTGGCCTTTTTCGTCTTTGGCACCGTTCCAGAGTAAGCGCGTCGAGGGGGACGAGAAGACCTCTGCGGCGGATGGGCGGACACATGGGCGCAGTAGCGTTCCCTATATGAGACTCGGTGTCCTCGACGTGGGTTCGAATACGGTCCATCTGCTTGTGGTGGACGCGCACAGGGGCGCCCGTCCGTTGCCCGCGCACTCACACAAAACCGAGCTGCGCCTCGCCCAACTCATCGACGAGCGCGGGGCGATAGGGGCCGACGGGGTCGAGCTGCTGGTCGCCACCGTCAGAGGAGCCCTGGAGGCCGCCGAGGACAAGGGCGTCGAGGATCTGCTGCCCTTCGCCACCTCCGCCGTGCGTGACGCCAGCAACGCGGACGAGGTGCTCGGCCGCGTCAAAGCCGAGACCGGCGTCGAGCTGCGGGTGCTGAGCGGGGCGGAGGAGGCGCGGCTCACGTTTCTCGCCGTACGGCGGTGGTTCGGGTGGTCCGCCGGGACGCTGCTGGTGCTCGACATCGGCGGCGGGTCGTTGGAGATCGCGTACGGGATGGACGAGGAGCCGGACGCGGTGGTGTCGCTGCCGCTGGGGGCCGGGCGGTTGACGGCCTCCTGGCTGCCGGGGGATCCGGCGGACCCGGCGGATGTGAAGGCGTTGCGGCGGCATGCGCGGGCGCAGATCGCTCGGACGGTGGGGGAGTTCAGCCGCTTCGGGGCGCCGGATCATGTGGTGGCCACATCGAAGACGTTCAAGCAGTTGGCGCGGTTGGCGGGGGCGGCTCGTTCCGCGGAGGGGGTTCACGTCCAGCGGGAGCTGAAGCGGAAGTCCCTGGAGGACTGGGTGCCGAGGCTCGGGGCGATGACTGTGGCTGAGCGGGCGGAGTTGCCGGGGGTGTCGGAGGGGCGGGCCGGGCAGTTGCTTGCCGGGGCGTTGGTGGCGGAGGGGGCGATGGATCTGTTCGGGGTGGAGACGCTCGAGGTCTGTCCTTGGGCGCTGCGGGAGGGGGTCATCCTGCGGCGGCTGGATCACTTGCCTGGGGCTTGAGGGGGGGCGGGTCGGGGGTGGGGTGTGGGGTGCGTAATCGCGCCTGAAGGGAGGGTGGCCGTTCGGGGTGCGTTCGCGGGTTTCCGTTCGTTCCGACAGGTGTGGGGGTGGGTGCGGGGCCGCCCGGGGTATGTGCGTGCTCGCCATCTTGATGGGCTCGCCGGTTGCTTCGGGTGGTGTTACCGCGTGCTGGTGTGCTGCGCGCGCACATACCCCGGTCGGCCCCTTCCGTCTCGTGTCCGTCTGATCGGCGGGCGGTGGGTGCCCTCCGTCGTCCGCGTGCTCCGGTCGGCTTTTGCCGTTCGTACGCGGGTTTCTTACGCGGCTGATCTGCCGGAGCATCCAACCCCGGGTCGGTCCGTCGGGCCCTCCGTGTCGAGCGGGGTCATAAGGCATCGGGGGGAGCGGGACCACCTCCCCGGCGTCGGGCGTGGGCCCGTACTCTGTCTGCGTGGCAGAACCAGTGGTGCGCATCCCGGATGCGAAGGTCGCCCTGTCGACCGCCTCGGTGTATCCGGAGTCGACCGCGACGGCCTTCGAGATCGCCGCGCGCTTGGGCTACGACGGCGTCGAGGTCATGGTGTGGACCGACCCCGTGAGCCAGGACATCGAGGCCCTGCGCCGGCTCAGCGACTATCACCGCATCCCGATCCTGGCCGTACACGCACCGTGTTTGCTGATCACGCAGCGCGTGTGGTCGACCGACCCATGGGTGAAGCTCCAGCGGGCCAAGGCGGCGGCGGAGAAGCTCGGCGCCTCGACGGTCGTCGTGCACCCGCCCTTCCGGTGGCAGCGCAACTACGCCCGGGACTTCGTCAACGGCATCTGGCGGATGGCCGACGAGACCGATGTGCGGTTCGCCGTCGAGAACATGTATCCGTGGCGGTACCGGGACCGGGAAATGCTCGCCTACGCCCCGGACTGGGACGTCACGAAGGACGATTACCGGCACTTCACCGTCGATCTGAGCCACACGGCGACGGCCCGGACGGACGCGATGCAGATGGTCGACCGGATGGGCGACCGGCTGGGACACGTGCACCTGGCCGACGGGAACGGATCGAACAAGGACGAGCACCTGGTACCGGGGCGCGGCACGCAGCCGTGCGCCGAGTTGCTGGAGCGGCTGGCCGTCAGCGGGTTCGACGGGCATGTGGTCATCGAGGTCAACACGCGGCGCGCGATGTCCAGCGCCGAACGTGAGGCGGATCTCGCCGAGGCGCTCGCCTTCACCCGGCTGCAACTGGCGTCCGCGGTGCGGGTGCCGCGTTCATGAGTGAAGCCGTACGGCGCCGGGGACGGCCCTCTCGTACGGAGAGCGGGGACGGGCCCGGAACGCGGGAGCGGATCCTTGCCGCGGCGCGGGAGGAGTTCGCCGAACGGGGGTACGAGAAGACGTCCGTGCGGGGGATCGCCAAGGCGGCCGGGGTCGATCCGGCCCTGGTGCACCATTATTTCGGGACCAAGGACCAGGTGTTCGCCGCCTCGGTCGAGGTGGCCCTGGCACCGGCCCTCGCCGCACCCGCCGCCCTGGAGGACGGGCCGCTCGACGGGGTCGGGGAGCGGCTGACCCGGTTCATCCTCGGCGTCTGGGAGAACCCCGCGACACGGGCACCGCTGCTCGCCGTCGTGCGGTCCCCCGTCAACAACGAAGTGGCCGCCGGCGTCTTCCGGCGGCTCGTCTCCGCCGAGCTCCTGTCGCGCATCGGCCGCCGACTCGACGTACCCGAACAAGAGGCCGAGCTGCGAGCTTCGCTGGCCGCCGCCCAGTTGGTGGGGACCGCGATGCTCCGTTACGTCATCAAGGTGGAGCCCTTGGCCTCGGCGGAGGTGGAGGTCCTCGTGGCACGCCTCGCCCCCGTCGTGCAAGCACATCTGACCGGGATCTGACCTCAGACCTCAGCTCCTACCGCCGGTCGTCCGGCCTCAGCTCCTACCGCCGGTCGTCCGGCCTCAGCTCCGACTCCCGGTCGTCCGGTCTCCGCTCCGACTCCCGGTCGTCCGGTCTCCGCTCCGACTCCCGGTCGTCCGGCCTCAGCTCCTACCGCCGGTCGTCCGGCCTCAGCTCCGACTCTCGGCCGCCCGGCCGCGGGCCCCGTCCGGCCTCTGTCCGTCGGCTCCGATCGCCCTCCAACCCGTAACCATCCGTCGGCTCCTACCGCCCCCGGCCCGTAATCATGAGACAAGCATCCCGACATACGGACAGGGTGTCCGGATCTTGGAGTCGCGGCGTACGCTCGGACGCACGTCTTTTCTGCCCTAAGGAGCGAGCGACGATGCCCGAGCTGAGGTCCCGCACAGTCACCCACGGCCGCAACATGGCGGGCGCACGCGCCCTTATGCGTGCCTCCGGTGTACCCGGTGCGGACATCGGCCGGAAGCCGATCATCGCAGTGGCCAACTCGTTCACCGAGTTCGTCCCCGGGCACACGCACCTGGCGCCGGTGGGCCGGATCGTCAGTGAGGCCGTCAAGGCCGCGGGCGGTATCCCCCGCGAGTTCAACACCATCGCTGTCGACGACGGCATCGCCATGGGCCACGGCGGCATGCTGTACAGCCTGCCCTCGCGCGACCTGATCGCCGACTCGGTCGAGTACATGGTCGAGGCGCACTGCGCGGACGCCCTGGTCTGCATCTCCAACTGCGACAAGATCACCCCCGGCATGCTGAACGCGGCCCTGCGGCTCAACATCCCGACGGTCTTCGTCTCCGGCGGCCCCATGGAGGCCGGCAAGGCCACCCTGGTCGACGGCACGGTCCGCAAGCTCGACCTGGTCAACGCGATCAGCGACGCCGTCGACGAGAGCATCTCGGACGAGGACATCCTCCGTATCGAGGAGAACGCCTGCCCGACCTGCGGCAGCTGTTCCGGCATGTTCACCGCCAACTCCATGAACTGCCTGACCGAGGCCATCGGCCTCTCCCTCCCCGGCAACGGCTCGGTGCTCGCCACGCACACCGCCCGCAAGGCGCTCTACGAGAGGGCGGGCGCGACGGTCGTCGAGATCGCCAAGCGCTACTACGACGGCGACGACGCGTCGGTCCTGCCGCGCTCCATCGCCACCCGTGCCTCCTTCGACAACGCCATGGCGCTCGACATCTCCATGGGCGGCTCCACCAACACGATCCTGCACCTGCTGGCCGCCGCGCAGGAGGCCGAGCTCGACTACACCCTCGCCGACATGGACGCCGTCTCGCGCCGCGTCCCCTGTCTGGCGAAGGTCGCTCCGAACGTGGCGCCCGGCGGCACGTACTACATGGAGGACGTGCACCGCGCCGGCGGCATCCCCGCGATCCTCGGCGAGCTGTACCGCGGCGGCATGCTCAACGAGGACGTGCACACCGTCCACTCCGCCTCCATCAAGGAGTGGCTCGGCACGTGGGACGTGCGCGGCGGCTCCCCGTCGGACGAGGCCGTCGAGCTGTGGCACGCCGCCCCCGGTTGCAAGCGCTCCGCCGAGGCCTTCTCGCAGTCCGAGCGCTGGGACACCCTCGACACCGACGCGGCCGGCGGCTGCATCCGTGACGTCGCCCACGCGTACTCGGAGGACGGCGGTCTCGCCGTCCTGAAGGGCAACCTCGCCGAGGACGGCTGCGTCGTGAAGACGGCGGGCGTCGACGAGTCCATCTGGACCTTCGAGGGCCCGGCCGTCGTCTGTGAGTCGCAGGAAGAAGCCGTCGAGAAGATCCTGCTCAAGCAGATCAAGGAGGGCGACGTCGTCGTCATCCGCTACGAGGGCCCCAGGGGCGGGCCCGGCATGCAGGAGATGCTCTACCCGACCTCGTACCTGAAGGGCCGCGGCCTCGGAAAGGCGTGCGCGCTCGTCACCGACGGTCGTTTCTCCGGCGGTACGTCGGGCCTGTCCATCGGCCACGCCTCACCCGAGGCGGCCGCCGGTGGCGCCATCGCCCTGGTCGAGGACGGCGACCGCGTCCGCATCGACATCCCCGGCCGCACGATCGAACTGCTTGTCTCCGACGAGGAGTTGGCCGCGCGCCGCGAGGCCCTCGGCGGCGTCTACGCCCCGAAGTCGCGCGAGCGCAAGGTCTCCGCGGCCCTGCGGGCGTACGCGGCGATGGCAACCAGCGCCGACCGCGGCGCCGTCCGAGACGTCTCCAAGCTCGGCTGACCCGTTTCCAACGAAGACGCTCGGCTGATGGTTCACCAGGTCTCGGGGCGGCCGCCGTCCACCCCGAAGACCGTGCCCTCCGGCGCGCTCCCGTAGATCCGCCCGCCCGCCACCACCGGCGTCGCCAGCTCGGCCACCACCCGGTCGGGCCGGGCGCCGGGGCGGGGGCGGGTCTGGCCCAGGAGCGTGCCGGTGTCGGGGGAGGCGGCCAGGAGGCGGCCGTCGGGGGCGGTCACGTAGACCCGGCCTTGGCTGTCGACGCCCGGCGCCGAGCCTCTGCTCACCGAGGTCTCCGACCGCCACAACTGCTTCCCCGACCTGAGGTCCTGCGCCACCAGCGCCCCGCCCACGGCGAGCAGATATACCTTGCCGCCGTGCACTGTCGCCGTCGCCTGGGGCAGCGGCAGCGCGAGCGGTACGCGGCGGGCGACCGTACCGTCGGCGAGGCGGTGACCGACCAGGGCCACCGTCGCCCCGTCCGCGGCGCGCTGCGTGCTCCAGACCGCGCCGTCCGCCACGCCCACCGGAGTGGCCGTCCCCGGCGAACGGTGCTGCCAGCGGACCGTGCCCGTCGCCGGGTCGACCGCGCTCACCAGGGTGTTCACCCCGTCCGGGGCGGGAGTCGTCACGTAGGCCAGGTCGCCGCCGACGTACGAGAGCACGGGCCGGTCCACCGGCAGGCGGTGCTGCCAGCGCTGTCTGCCGGTGCTGCTGTCGACGGCGGTCAGGGTACCGTCGGGGGCGGCCAGCAGCACGGAGTCGCCGACGGGCTGCACCTGACCCTGGTAAGCCGAGATCCCCATCGACCAGCGGGTCTTCCCGGTGGCCGGGTCGAGTGCGAGAAGCCGGTTCAGGTCCGGGGCGACGACCTGGAGCAGACCGCCCGACAGTACGGGCGCCGGCGCGCTGCCGTCGGCCCCGCCGGGGGCCTTGCGCAGCCACCGCACCTTGCCGTCGCGCGGGTCCAGCGCCGCGGCCAGTACACCCGGCGCGGCACAGTGCAGAGCTTCTTGCCCGTACGAGCACATGGGCGTGGCCCCCGAACCGAGCTGCCGGTTCCACGCCTGGAACGACACGGGCGAACCGGCCTGCACCGTGCGCGCCCCGGACGCCTCATCTGCTGTCGGGAGCAGGGTCAGCGCCAGCGCCAGCACGCCGCCGAGCGCCAGAGCCCCGGCGACGGCCACCCCCACGCGACGACGCACCCGCGCCCGGAGAGGCACCGGCTCCTCCGACGACTCCGACTGCGCAGCGGACACAAACCCGGCGCCGAAGCTTTCTGAGCCCAACCCCTGCGCATTACCAAATCCCTGCGGACTACCGAGCCCCTGCGAATCACCGAATCCCTGCGAATTACCGAATTCTTGTGCGCCGAAGTCCTGCGAACTACTGGCCCCCTGCGAACTACCGAACCCCTGCGTGCTGAACGCCTGCGTGTCATAGCGTGCCGACAGGCTCCGCATCTCCGCCATCAGCTCGTCCGGCGTCGGCCGGTCCTCCGGCTCCTTGGCGAGGCAGCGCAGCACCAGCGGCGCCAGCTCCTCGGGCACACCGGTCACGTCCGGATCGTCGTGCACGACCTGGTACGCGACGAGGTACGGGCTGTCCGAGTCGAAGGGCCCGCGGCCGGTCGCGGCGTGCACCAGGACCGATCCGAGGGCGAACACATCGGCGGCCGGACCGACTTCGCGCGGTCGCCGGAACTGCTCCGGCGCCATGAACGGCGGCGTGCCGATCAATTTCCCGGTCTCGGTCCGCAGTTCACTGTCCTTGGGCCGCGAGATACCGAAGTCGATGACCTTGGGGCTGTCCTCGGCCAGCAGCACGTTGCTGGGCTTCAGATCGCGGTGCACCACGCCGACGCGGTGGATGTCCCGCAGCGCCTCCGCCAGGCCGGCGGTGACGTGCCGCAGCTGCGCGGGCGTCAGCGGCCCGTTCCGTTTGACGTGGTCGGCGAGGGTCAGACCGGGGATGAACAGGGTGGCCATCCACGGCCGGTCGGCATCCGGGTCGGCGTCCACCACGGATGCCGTGAAGGCCCCGCTGACCCGCCGCGCGGCGGCCACCTCCTGCCGGAACCGCCCCCTGAACTCCGGGTCCTTGGCGAACTCGGCGTGCACCACCTTCACCGCGAGCGGCAGCCCCGCCGCGGACCGCGCCAGATGCACGACGCCCATGCCGCCCGCGCCCAGGCGCTCTTCAAGGCGATAGTGCCCGGCGTACTCCGGAAGTTCCGTTTCCGCGTCGGGCCCGATGCCCGGCCGTGACGGCATGTCCACCCCCGTGGATGTCGTCCTGATCATCGTGATCGCCGTGCACGATCCCGTACCTGATCTCGTACCTGATCCCGTGTGCGATCTCCGCGCTCGCGCGACGCACGGAGCCTAGTCGATGGCTCGTGCGGGACCCATGGGGCTTGCTAGCCTCCGCGTCCTACGGAGTGCGACAGCTGTCCGTGCTGTTCCGTGCAGGAGCCAGCTGAGCACAGGGATTTCAACGGGACCTCAACGAACGCTGAACGAGGCCCGTTCGACGACGGGGGAGACAGACATGGCGGTCGACGGCATAAACAGCACGAACGGCACCACCGAAGTGGCCGAAGTGGCCGGCGTAACCGGCATGGCAGACGTGGACGTGGCGGGTCTCGCCACCGCGGACGTCGCCACCGTGGACGTCGCCCTCACGGACTCCGCCGTCACAGGCACGGCGGAGTCCCTGGAGATCACGGCACTCGCCGCGGGGCCCTACCCGGTGACCCCCGGCTACCACGTGAACGTCCGCAGCGGCCCCGGCACCCAGTACCGCGTGGTGCGCGTCCTGCCGCAGGGCGCACGCGTGACGATCAACTGCCAGAAGCCCGGCCAGACGGTCACGGGCCCCTACGGCACGACCAGGATCTGGGACAACATCGGCGTCGGCGAGTACATCGCCGACGCCTACGTGAAGACGGGCAGCGACGGCTACGTGGCCCCCCGCTGCGGCTGACCCACCGCCGCCCCCGGTGATAATCGACCCGTGAGCGACGAAAACGGCACCGGCACCGGCAGCGACACCCCCAGCACCAGCTCCGCGGTCCCCGGCCCGCGTCCCGAGGAAATCCGTTTCTTCGGGACGAGCTGGGTCGACCACAGCGGCGGCTATGCGCTGCGCCGGGTCGCCGTCGGACTGGGCGCGCTCCTCGCCGCGGTGGCCGGCTGCTTCGTCCTGCGCTTCGCCTACCAGGGTCTGGCCATCGCGGACGTCGGCGCCTTCGTGAACGTCCTGGTCGTCGTCATGTTCGCCCTGTGCAGCGCCTTCGCCTTCAACCGCACGTGGAGCGGCTTCTCCCAGCGCCCCGACCCCGAGCGGCAGGCGTCCCTGCGCGGCTTCCTGACGATCGGCTTCGTGGGCGTACTCGCCGCGCACGCACTGCGCTGCGTGACGGAGGCGCCGGGCGAGAAGCTCCGCAGGCAGGAGTACGAGACCGCCCGCGAGCAGTACGAACGCCGCACCACCCGCCGCACCCGCAACCCCGCCAAGAAGCCCGGGACGAAGAAGAAGCGCTGACCCCGAACCTCAGCCCCGAGCCCAGTCATGGAGCCGGCCATAGCGGCGTAACCGGCTACCCGCCCGAACTCTTCCGCGCCGTCGAGGAACTGGCGGGGCTGAGCCTGCGCGACGCCCGCGTCGTCGATGTCGGCGCGGGCACCGGTATCGCCACCCGCCCCCTGCGCGACAGCGGCGCCCGGGTCATCGCCGTCGAACCGGGCCCCGGCATGGGTGCCAAGCTCCGCAGGACCGCCCCCGGCGTACCGCTCGTCCGCGCCGTCGGCGACGCCCTGCCGTTCGCGGACGCCTCCGTCGACCTGGTCACGTACGCCCAGTCCTGGCACTGGACGGACCAGGCCCGCCCGGTCCCGGAGGCGTTGCGCGTGCTGCGGCCGGGCGGGGCGCTCGCGCGCTGGTGGAACATCCCGGACCCGGACATCGAGTGGACCGCCGCGCAGGAGACCCGCCTCCAGGACAGGCTGCCCGGCTACCACCGCCACAGCGTAGCCACCGACGCCCCCGGCATCATCACGTCCCTCCTCGCCTCCCTCACGCCCCCTTCGCCCCTCGCCTCCCCGGCTTTCCGCCGCCTCCGACCCTCGCCTCCCCGGCCTTCCGCCGCCTCCGCTGGACCCGTCGCATCCCGATCGACCTGCACCTCGCCCACCTCGGCAGCCGCTCCTACTTCGCCGTACTGGGCCCCGAAGCGATCCGCGCCGGTCCTGGCGGACGAGCGCGCGCACCTGCTGAGCCTCTTCCCCGACGGCACGGTCGAGGACGCGCACGCCCTGGAACTCACGGTCCTACGTCACCCTTGACGGCCCTGAACGGGCGGGAGCAAAATTCATCGCGTGATGAATAACCCCGCGCCGCCTCCGGCTCCTGGTCCCGGAGAGCCGGCCACCGGCACCGCCCCGCCCGGCAGAACGGCCGCCCACCGGCCCGCCACCGGGGAGCGGCCGACCGCAGAAGCCACCCCCCGCCCCGCCATCCACGCCGCCACCCTCACAGTCACCCGGGGCCCCCGCACCGTCCTGCGCGGCCTCGACTTCACGGTCCCGCGCGGTCGGATCACCGGCCTGCTCGGCCCCTCGGGCTGCGGCAAATCGACCCTGATGCGCGCCATCGTCGGCACCCAGGCCAAGGTCACCGGCGCCCTGGAGGTCCTGGGCCGCCCGGCCGGCCACCCGTCCCTGCGCTCCCGCGTCGGCTACGTCACCCAGGCCCCCTCCGTCTACCGCGACCTGACGGCCCGCCAAAACCTCAGCCACTTCGCCGCGATCCTCCGCCCCGGCCGCGCCGAGGCCGACCGCCGCCGCACGGATGTCGAGCGCGCCCTCACCGACGTGGACCTCACCTCTCACGCGGACGCCCTCGCGGGGAACCTCTCCGGCGGCCAGCTCAGCCGCGTCTCCCTGGCCGTCGCCCTCCTCGGAACCCCCGAACTCCTCGTCCTCGACGAACCGACGGTCGGCCTCGACCCGGTCCTGCGCCGCGACCTCTGGAACCTCTTCCACACCCTGGCCGCCGACCGCGGCACCACGTTCCTCGTCTCCTCCCACGTCATGGACGAGGCCGAACGCTGCCACCGCCTCCTCCTCATGCGCGAGGGCGAACTCCTGGCCGACGACACCCCCGAAGCCCTGCGTACGAGCACCGCCACAGCCACCGTCGAACAGGCATTCCTCCACCTCGTCGACGCACCGAACCCCACCCCCTGACCCTCGCCCCAGCCCTATCCCCTCACCCTCCCCTCTCCCTCCGGACCGCCATGAACACGTACCGCACCACAGCCACCGCGACCCGCGTCCTGCGCCAGCTCCGCCAGGACCCGCGCACCATCGCCCTCATGCTGCTCGTCCCGTGCGTGATGCTCGTCCTGCTCCGTTACGTCTTCGACGGCAGCCCCGGCACCTTCAACTCCATCGGCGCCTCGCTCCTCGGTGTCTTCCCGCTCATCACGATGTTCCTGGTGACCTCCATCGCCACCTTGCGCGAACGCACGAGCGGCACCCTGGAACGCCTGCTGGCCCTGCCCCTCGGCAAAGGCGACCTCATCGCCGGTTACGCCCTCGCCTTCGGCGCCGTCGCGATCGTCCAGTCGGCCCTGGCCACCGGCCTCGCCCTCTGGGTCCTCGACCTGAACGTCACGGGCTCGGCCTGGCTGCTGCTCCTCGTCGCCCTCCTGGACGCCCTGCTCGGCACCGCCCTCGGCCTCTTCGTCTCGGCGTTCGCGGCCTCCGAGTTCCAGGCGGTCCAGTTCATGCCGGCGGTGATCTTCCCCCAGCTCCTCCTCTGCGGCCTGTTCGTCCCCCGCGACCAGATGCAACCGGCCCTGGAAGCCATCTCGAACGTCCTCCCCATGTCGTACGCCGTCGACGGCATGAACGAGGTCCTCCGCCACACCGACCTCACCGCCCTCTACGTACGTGACGCCCTGATCGTCGCGGGCTGCGCCGTCCTCGTCCTGGCCCTGGGCGCGGCAACCCTGCGCCGTCGCACGGCCTTAGCGAGGCGAACGGCGCCCGCGGAGCCGCGGCGGGCAGGAGTCCGACCACCGGACACACCCCGACTCCCGGCCCGCCCGGTGCGAGGATGCGTCCGGACGACGACGCAGACGGAAGGCCCGAGCCGACATGAGCCAGACGACCCAGACGAGCCCGAACCCGCGCCACAAGGTCGCCGTACTCGGCACGGGCAAGATCGGCGAAGCCCTGCTCAGCGGCATGATCCGCGGTGGCTGGGCCGCCGCCGACCTGATGGTCACGGCCCGCCGCCCCGAACGCGCCGAGGAACTCCGCGCCCGGCACGGCGTCACCCCGGTCACCAACGAGGAAGCCGCGAAGCAGGCCGACACCCTGATCCTCACGGTCAAGCCCCAGGACATGGGCACACTGCTCGCGGAACTCGCTCCGCACCTTCCCGCTGACCGCCTGGTCATCAGCGGCGCCGCCGGCATACCCACCACCTTCTTCGAGGAGAAGCTGGAGCCCGGCACCCCCGTGGTCCGCGTCATGACGAACACCCCGGCCCTGGTCGACGAGGCGATGTCCGTCATCTCGGCAGGCACGCACGCGACCCCCGCGCACCTCACGCACGCCGAGGAGATCTTCGGCTCGGTGGGCAAGACCCTCCGCGTCCCCGAATCACAGCAGGACGCGTGCACGGCCCTCTCCGGCTCGGGTCCCGCCTACTTCTTCTACCTGGTCGAGGCGATGACGGACGCCGGCATCCTCCTCGGCCTGCCCCGCGACAAGGCCCACGACCTCATCGTCCAGTCCGCCATCGGCGCGGCCACGATGCTCCGCGACAGCGGCGAACACCCGGTGAAGCTGCGCGAGAACGTCACGTCCCCGGCGGGTACGACCATCAACGCGATCCGCGAGCTCGAGAACCACGGAGTCCGCGCGGCCCTCATCGCCGCCCTCGAAGCGGCCCGCGACCGCAGCCGCGAGCTGGCCACCGGCAACAACAGCTGACCCGTCCATCTGCCCCGAGGCGGGAGGTTGACACGTCCCGGGGCCGATACGTAGTGTTCTCCGAGTTGTCCGACGTGAGCGCCGCCTCCGGGCGGTCCCCGGACAACCATTCCGCAAGTCCTACTCGACGCACGATGCAGCTTTGTCGTGCCGTTTGCGTACGCCTTCGCGGTAATGAGGAATCCACGTTCGAAAGAGCGACCCCGATTTTGTCGGGGACCGGGATTCCGCTAATGTCTAACTCGTCGGAACGGCCCAACGGCCGGGAAGGCAAACCCGGTTGACAGGGAATCAGGCCCGAAAGGATCTGATAGAGTCGACACCGCAGGAAAGCTGAAAGGCCGGAAAGCGGAGCAGGACCCCGAGGAAATCGGATCGAAAAGATCTGATAGAGTCGGAAACGCAAGACAGAAACACAGAAACACAGTAGGACCGAAGGGAAGCGCCCGGAGGAAAGCCCGAGAGGGTGAGTACAAAGGAAGCGTCCGTTCCTTGAGAACTCAACAGCGTGCCAAAAGTCAAC
>NZ_JBVIFR010000028.1:0-92802 GCF_055571235.1 Streptomyces sp. NPDC030991 | reverse complement strand
GGAGGGGAGGGGGGTTGTCGGGGGGCCTCCAAAACGGGGGTTTGGGGGCGGTGGGGTGGGAAGAAGAAGGTTCCCGGGGGGCGCGCGGCGGCACAGCGGGGGGCTGTGCCGCGACGCGGGGGTGGCGCCGTTCAGCTCGTCGTCGTCGCTCCCACGGCCGCACGCCGTACGACGTCCACCAGTGACCGGTCGGTGATCTTGAGCGCCGGTGAGACGGCAAGGGTCAGGGTCGACACGCTCATGAACGGGTTGAGATGCAGCCAGCCCCAGTCCTCGAGGGCCGCTCGGACCGCGGCCGCCTGTTCGGCGACGTCACGGGCCGGGCGGGCGGAGAGGACGCCGCCGACGGGGAGCGGCATGCGGGCCGCGACCGACTCGCCCGCGGGTCCGCGGACGACCGCGACTCCCCCTCCGTCGGCGACGACGGTGGCCGCGGCGGTGGCCATCGCCGCGCGGGACGTGCCGATCGTCAGCAGGTTGTGGCTGTCGTGCGCGTACGTCGAGGCGACGGCGCCCTCGGTCAGTTCGCGGCCCAGCAGGGGGGCGAAGACGGCGCCGGGGCGCCCGTAGCGGTTGCGGACGCGGACGAGTGCGGTGCGGCCTTCCCAGTGCACCTCGCCGTCCTGGACGGGGAGGTCGATCTCGGCCGCTTCGGTGTAGGTGTCGCGCTGGTTGACCCGCATCGCCCGGAAGGTGTGCACACCGTCCGGCAGGTCAACGCGCCAGCGGAACGCCTCCGCGTCCTGGGGCTCGACGTCCACCCGGCTGTCGAGGGGCACGACGGCCGGGGCGTCGTCGGCCGTCGTCGGCCGGACAGGCGCGCCGTTCCGGCCCGCCACCCGGCCGCCGACGATCACCCACGCGGGGTCGAACGCGGCGAGTTCGCCGCGCAGCAGCACCAGGTCGGCGCGCTTGCCCGGGGAGACGACACCGCGGTCGTGGAGTCGCAGGCGCTGGGCCGGCGTCCACGTCAGGGCCCTGAGCACGACGTGGGGCGGGAACCCGGCGGCCACCGCGACCCGTGCGATGTGATCGAGGTGTCCCTTGTCGACGATGTGGTCGGCCGCGAGGTCGTCGGTCACCAGGCACAGCGGCGGGAGCTGGGGCAGGGCGAGCAGGGCCGCGGCCACCTCCTCGGTGAGGCACTTCTCCTGGAGCATCATCGTCATGCCGAGGCGGGCCTTCTCCAGGACCACCTCGGTGCGGTTCTTGGTGTGGTCGGAGTCGACGCCGGTGGCGAGGTAGGCGCTGAGCTCCGCCCCGCTGAGGTTCGGGCAGTGGCCGTCCAGGATGGCGTCCTGCGCGCGGGCCACGGCGGTGATGTCGTGCATCCGCCGGTCACCGGCGACGACCGCCCGGTAGTCCATCACCTCCCCGAGCGCGATCACGCCGGGCCAGCGGAGCATCTCCGCGATGTCGTCGGCGGACAGGGCGGCGCCCGCCTCCTCCAGGCCCTCCAGGGCGGGTACGCACGACGGCACCCCCCAGAGCTGGGTCTGGGCCGTCTCGTGTCCGGCGTCGATCATCCAGCGCATGGCGTCCCGCCCGGCCACGTTCACGATCTCGTGCGGGTCGGCGAGGACGGTGGTCGTGCCGCGGGCCAGGGTCACCGCGGCGAACTCCTGCGGCGTCAGGAACGCGCTCTCGATGTGCATGTGCGCGTCCACGAAACCGGGGACGACCAGCATGCCGGTCGCGTCGATCTCCTCCCGGGCGTCGGCCGGGGTGCCCGGGGGCAGGACCGCGCTGATCCGGTCGTCCCGTACCAGGACGTCCGCGGCGAACTCCTCGCCGGTGAAGGTGGACACCACGCGCCCGCCGTGGATCCGGAGGTCGTGCTGGTCACTCATGGGGGTCGTGCTCCTTCGGAGGGGGTTCGTCGCGGGGGCGGGGGCCGTCACGGGACGAGCGTGTAGAAGTAGTAGCCCAGCGGGATCATGACGATCCACAGCGGCCAGGGCACCTCGCGGACGCGGCCGCTGACGGTCTTGACCAGGACGTGGGCCGCGAGGCCGGTCGCGATGCCGGTGCCGAAGTTGCCGAAGAAGAGAGTGGTCGCCACGGTCAGGGCCGCCGGGACGGCGTTGGTCGGGTCCTTGAAGTCGACGTTCTTGAGGGCGCCGAGCATGTTCAGGCCGATGTAGATGAGTACCGGCGCGGTGGCGGCCGAGGGGATCAGCGTGGCGAACGGCGTCACGAGCAGCAGCAGTGCGAAGCCGCAGGCCGCCCAGACGGAGGCGAGGCCGGTCTTGCCGCCCGCGTCGGCGGCGGCCGAGGACTCCAGGTAGGCCGTCATCGAGGGGGCGCCGACGGCCGAGCCACCCATCACCGAGACCGAGTCGACGAGGAAGGGGCGGCGGGAGCCGGGGATGTTGCCGTCCTTGTCGAGGAGCCCGGCGCGCCCCGAGACCGCGAGGAGCGTGCCCGTCATGGAGAAGAACTCGGACACGAAGAACGCGAAGATGTACGGGAAGTACTCGGGCCGCAGGGCCCCGACGATGTCGATGTTGAAGACCAGCGGCCCGGGTGAGTCCGGGGCGGCGAAGAGACTGCCGGGGACGTCCGTCACACCGAGGGGGATACCGACGACGGTGACCGCCGCGATGGTGATGAGGAAGGCGCCGGGTACCTTGCGCGCGGCCAGCGCGGTGAGGAGCAGCAGGCCGCCGAGGGCGAGCAGTCCGGCGGGCTGGGAGAGGTCGCCCACGCCGAGCGCGGCCTTGTCGGCGTTGCCGACGACGAGGTCGGCGTCGCGGAATCCGATCAGGGCGATGTAGAGGCCGAGGCCGCCGCTGATGGCGTACTTGAGGTTCATCGGCATCAGGCGGGTGACCAGGTCGCGAATGCCGAGCAGGGTGAGCAGCAGGAAGGCGACGCCGGACCAGAACACCATGCCCAGGGCCGTGTCCCACGGGACGTGGTCCTGGCCGACGATCGTGAACGCGACCAGCGCCACACCGCCGAGGCCCGGGGCGACGACGAACGGCAGGTTGGCGACGAGGCCCATGGCGAGGGTCGCGAGGGCGATGGCGATGATGACGGCGGTGGTGGCCGCGCCGTGCGGCACCCCGGCGCCCGCCAGTTGGCCGGGGACCACGACGACGGCGTAGGCGGCGGCCATGAACATCGACGCGCCGGCGACGAGTTCGGTGCGGTGGCTGCTGCCGCGGCCGCGGACGCGGAAGAGCCGCTCGACGAGGGAGGCGGGCGCGGGGGCCGCGTCGCCGGTCTGCTCGCCGGTCGGCGGAGCGGTGGTGGACATGGGACCTCGGCGGGGATGAGGGGTGGGCAGGGCGGTTCTGCGGCGACGTCGGCGCGGGAGGGGCGCGGGCGTGCGGGGCACCCGACTGGGTACGGCCTCTGCAACCGGTCTCTGCAACCGGTTGCAGAGACCGGTTGCAGGTATCATGACACGACGTAAAGCGAAAGTGAACAGGGGCCCGGACGGATTCCCGGGAGCCTGCGGCAGACTGTCGGGGGCCTGGCTTCTCGGGCAGGACGGCAGGCAAGGGGGGACAGCGGTGGCGACGCTCTTGGACGTGGCGCGTGCGGCGGGGGTGTCGAAAGCCACCGCCTCGCGAGCGTTGCAGCGCCCCGACATGGTCGCGGACGCCACACGGCTGCGCGTGCGGGAGGCGGCGGACCGGCTCGGCTTCCACCCCAATGCCGCGGCCCGCGCCCTGACCACCGGCCGCACCGGCCTCATCGGACTGATCGTGCCGACGCTCTCCAACCCGTTCTTCGCGCCGCTGGTCATCGGGGCGCAGCAGGCGGCGGAGGAGACAGAGAGTCATCTGCTCATCGCCGTGTCCGAGTACGACGCGGAGCGCGAGGCCGCCCTGGCCGACCGGCTCTCCGAGCAGGCCGACGGGCTGATCATGGTGACGCCGGTGGGCACGGACGCGGCGCTGCGCGAGCGGTTCAGACGCCGCCCGCTCGTCCTCGTCGACCGCCAGGTGGGCCGGCTGCCCGCCGTCGTGGCCGACACCGCCGCGGGTCTGGCCGAACTGCTCGGCCACCTCCTGGCCCAGGGCCACCGGGACATCGCCTACGTCTCCGGGCCCGCCGGTTCCTGGGCGGACGAACAGCGGCGTGCCACGCTCGCCGCGCAGGCGTCCGGGGCGGGCGCCCGCATCCATGTGCTCGGTCCCCTGCCGCCCACGTTCGACGCCGGCATCGAGGCCGCGCGGGCCCTGCCCGGCGCCGCCACGGCCGTCCTCGCGTACAACAGCTATCTGGCGCTCGGGCTGCTGCACGGGCTCGGCGTGGCCGGGCGGCGCGTCCCCGAGGACATCAGCCTGGCCGCGGCCGATGACCTGAGCACGCTCGGCGCGACGACGCCGCCGGTCACGGCGCTCGATGTGCCGCTGCGGGAGGTCGGCACGCTCGCCGTCACCCGCCTGCACGAACTCATCGACGGCCACCGGCGCACTGTCACCTCACGCCTGCCGGCCGCGCCCGTGCTGCGGGCGTCGACGGCTCCCCCGCGCTCCTCCTAGGGCGTGTTTCGAAAGTCCCGTCGTCCGCCCGAAGGGCGGGCCCCGCGGCGTCTGGTGCGTGCGATCGCAAGGCGCCGGGGCGCCCTCATAGCGGAGCTATGCGGGCGTTCCGGCAACGCGGCGAGCGTGCGTGCCAGGCATCGCGGGGCAGGCGGGACTTTCGAAACACGCCCTAGGACCGGCCTCCTTCGTGAAGGTCGCGCGCCCGGCGTCGCGGGGTGTGCCGTGCGGCAGTTCCCTACTGCTTCACCGGCGGGCAGGTGCCGGTGTCCTCGCCGATGGAGTTGATCTCGGCGTTGGAACGGGAGTCGCCGGCGTAGTCGAGCTGGTCCGTGCACTTCGTGCCGGGGTCCTTCGGCGTACCTGACGCCGCGTCGGACTTCTGGGGCGCGGGGCAGGTGCCGGTGTCCTCGCCGATGGAGTTGATCTCGGCGTTGGAGCGCGGGTCGTCGGCGTAGTCCAGCTGGTCCGTGCACTTCGTGCCGGACTCGGCGGAGGCGCCGGAGGAGTTGGCGGGTGTGCCCGAGGTCTTGGTGGGCGTGTCCGATGACGCGCCGTCCGCGGTGCCGGACCGCGGGGCGCCCGTGGCCGTCGACGTCGCCGATGAACTGCTCGCGGAAGGGGCCGCGCTGCCGGCGCCGTCGTTGCCGCAGGCCGTCAGCGCCAGGCCGAGGGCGACTGCGGTCATGGTCAGTACCGAGCTCTTCCGAGTGCGCATGCTGATGTCTTTCCTCTGCGTGGGGCTTCGTCGGGCGGTCGTCCGTGTTGCTTTCCGCCCTCTCAGACAGTTGGCATGGTCGCACCAGTTGCATCGTGCATGTACTCAGGACACGTTCGTGACATCTCAGTGATCACATCGTGAAGCGACGCTCCGCCCTTCGGTCGATTTCCGGCCACTCCCCCACATCTCAGCCAGTTCAGCCACCGCACAACAACCATTCCCGTGCCCGGCGGGTCACACCAAACAGGAGCAACCGCTCCAAGAACGCCATGGGGGAAATATGCGATTCACCCGTTCCATGTTGTCCGTGGTCGCCGTGACGGGCCTGGCGGCCGGCTCTATCGCCGTGCTGGCGTCACCGGCTTCCGCCGCCGCCAACACCACGCCGCAGAAGGTGTGCGGAAGCGCCTACAAGACCGTCAACTCGGCGGCGGTCGGCTCCCTGGGCACCGTCTACCTGACCTACAACGCGACCAACGGCCGCAACTGCGTCGCGACCATCCGCAGCTCCCCCGGCACCGCCGTGGACATGTCGACGTGGATCTACGTCGCGGACACCGACCAGGGCGACTCGGACAGCGGCCGCTACACCTCCTACGCCGGACCGGCCTCCGTCTACGGCAAGGCCCACTGTGTCGACTGGGGCGGGAACATCAAGAACGTGTACGTCTCGGTGTACGGCTCCAACTGCGCCAGCCTCACGGAGAAGCGCGTCACCTCCATCCGCTGACGCACCGCTCCCTCCACCGGCAGCCCGGGTGTGAACTGAGCCTGACTCAGGACCCGGGCTGCCGGCCTGTATCCGTTCCCTGCTCCCGCGCGGGGTCCCGAACCGGGGGGCGTGCGGAGTGCCGTAAGGGCTGCCGTACGGGATGCCGTACGGGTCTCTCATCCCGCCCACTTCCCCGGCCGGAGCGCCCTCAAGGTGCCCAGGGCGTCCTCGCAGTCGAGCGCGCAGGCACGGTCGGGGGCCGCCGTCCAGGCCGCGTGGCACAAGGCGCGCAGCGCGTCCGTCGCGCGGCCCTCTCCGTCGAGGACGAGGGCGTCGCCGCCGCGCCGCGCCGTCCAGCCCCCACAACGTGACGTCTCCTCGTCACCCGTGGCGGCGGGGTGCTCACCCAGGAGGCCGGCGCGGAGGTCCTCGGCGATGTACGTGGGCCGGTGTTCGGGCGGCGCCGCGATCACGTCGGCGGCGCCTGTCACCCCGGTGAGGACCAGGAGCGTGTCGCTGTCGTTGTGGTGTCCGGCGGCGATGTCGGTGTCCAGCCGGTCGCCCACGCACAGGGGGTGGTCCGCTCCGGTCCGGGCGAGGGTGGCCCGGTGGATGGGTGGATACGGTTTGCCTGCGACGAACGGCGTCCTGCCGGTGCTGGTGTGCAGGAGCGCGATGGCCGCGCCGTTGCCCGGGGCCGGCCCCCGGTCGGTGGGGATGGTGGGGTCGGGGTTGGCCGCGTACCAGCGGGCGCCCGCGTTGATGGCCAGGCACGCCTCGGTGAAGCGGCTGTAGGGCATGTCGGGGCCGCCGTGCCCCTGGGCCACGGCCTGCGGGCGGTCGTCGGCGGAGTCGACGACGGTGAGGCCGCTCTCGGTGAGCGCTTGTTCGAGGCCCGGCCCACCGGCGACGAGGACACGGGTGCCGGGACCGTGGCGCCCGGCGATCACCGTGGCGACGGCCTGGGCGGAGGTGACGATGTCCTCGGGGCGCGCGGCGACATCGAAACTGCGCAGCTTGTCCGCGACCTGTTCGGGGGTGCGCAGGGCGTTGTTGGTGACGAACGCACAGCGCAGGCCGGCCTCGCGGGCCCGGACGATGGCTTCGGCCGCTCCGGGGACGGGCCGGGACCCGGTGTAGATGACGCCGTCGAGGTCGAGGAAAGCGTAGTCGTGCGCGGATGCGAGGGGTGGGCTGTGCGGAAGCAGGGTGCGGTGGTGCGCGTCGGTGAGGGGCACGGCGGACTCCGGGGCCTGGGGGAGGTCGGCTGCTGACGGGGGCTCCGGGGAGCGGCTAGTCACCGGACTCGTTGAAGTCGTCGAGCTCGGACCAGAGGGCCTCGGAGATGTCCGTGGCGAAGTGGTCGAGGTTCTCGGAGATCTCCTGCGGGCTCTTGCAGCCGACGAGGACGCCGGCGATCTGGTGGTGGCGCAGCGGGTACTGGAGGGCCGCGGCTTGCAGGGGTACCTGGTGCGAGGCGCAGATCTCGGAGAGTTCGCGGGCTCGGTCGACCATCTCGTCGGGGGCGTCGCCGTATTCGTAGTGGGCGTCGTCAGGGTCGGCGAGCAGGCCGGAGTTGTAGGGGCCGCCGATGACCACGGAGACGTCGCGTTCTTCGCACACGGGCAGGAGTTCCTGGGCGGCGGGCTGTTCCAGGAGGGTGTAGCGGCCGGCGCACAGGACGACGTCGAGGTCGAGGTTCTTGACCATGCGCAGCAGGAAGTCGTCGCGGTTGAGGCCGAACCCGATGGCTTTCAGCATGCCCTGGGAGCGCAGTCCGTCGAGGGTCTCGAAGACGTCGTGGGCGGTGCGGTCGTCGAAGCGGGTGTTCTCCTCCTCTTCGTAGAAGTCGCAGTCGTGGCAGTAGACGATGTCGACGTGGTCGGTGCCCAGGCGTTCGAGGGAGCCTTCGAGGCCGCGCCGGAGTCCGTCGCGCGACCAGTCCCACTCGAAGGTGTAGGGGGTGCGCCCCTCGAACATGGCGTCGGCGTCCCTGAGGCGGCCGCCGGGCAGCTTCTCCAGGCGCCGGCCGACCTTGGTGGACAGGGTGTACGCGGAACGGTCGGCGTCGCGCAGGGCGTCGCCGTAGCGCAGTTCGGCCAGGCCGGTGCCGTAGAAGGGTGCGACGTCCAGGTAGCGGACCCCGCGGTCGAGGGCGGTGCGGACCGTGGCGACGGCCTGGTCGTGGTCGACCTTTTCGTAGAGTCCGGCCAGGGCTACGCCGCCCAGGCCCAGTTGACCGACTTCGACGTCCTGGCGGATCAGCTTGTTGGTGTGGGTGTGGTCCATGGTGTCCTCCGTGGTGCGGGTCCGTTTCGTGGGTGTGGCGTGTCGTGTGTCGCCGGGTCAGCGGGCCTGGGCCGGGAAGGTCGGCGAGACCGCGTGCAGCCGGATGTGGAGTTCTTCGAGGTCCTCCTGGGCGGTCAGCTGGTGCAGCAGACCGGCGTGCTCGTTCCAGGAGGTGGCGCTGCGCTGGGCGGCGAGGGACGCCGTACCGGTGTGCAGCAGGCGGGTGGCCCAGCTCAGATAGGGGTGGCGGGTGTCGCAGGGCAGCGCGGCGATGTGTTCGAGCCGTGCGAGCAGTTCGCACAGGTCTGTCTCGTCGGGGCCGTCGGCCGGGTCGGAGGTGACCGCTCGTGCCAGCTCCAGGCGGTGTTCCCCGTCCCGGACGCTCAGGGAACCCTCGTAGTGCATGCGGTCCAGGCGGGCGAGCAGGCTCGCGGCCTGGCCGCGCGGCGCCGCTTCGGCCGCGTCGCGGATGTGTCGCAGCCGGGTGATGTGCTCCTCGATGAAGGGGCCGTTGAACCCCGTGTCGGAGTCCTTGTGGTGCAGGGCGCTGCCGATCCCGACCGCGTCGACCCCGGTGTGGACGACGTCGGCGAGTTCGCCGAAGCCGATGCCCGCCGACATGTAGGTGAGCAGCCCGGCGCTGTGTGCCTCATGGACCAGGGTGGCGGCGGCCCGGTGCCCGAGCTGGCCGATGACGGGCCGGCTGGGGTGGTCGTCGCCCGCGCCGTCCCAGGCGACCTTGCCGAACCCGCCGCGGCGGGTCAGTTCGATGCCCAGGCGGCCGAGTGCCAGGCGGTCCTCGACCGTGCGTGCCTCGGCGTCCTCGCGGTCGTCGACGAAGGGGGTGTTGAGGTTGAAGGCCGCGGCGAGCACCTGCCGGTGCGGGTTCATCAGGGTGTCCGCGCAGACGGCGCGCATGAACCGTACGGACTGCTCGGCGGTCATGCGCTCCATGGAGACCTTGCACTCCGCGACGCCCGCCTGGAACAGCGTCGAGCAGGCGGCCGCGATGAAGCGTACGGACTTGACCAGGGACGTCTCGAAGTCGCCTTCGAACATCGGGCGGCCGACGTACACGGAGACGGGCGCCGAGAGTCCGGTGTGCAGGCGGACGCGGGCGATGGTGCGGATCGACGGGAGCCGGTACGGCTCGCAGACGTCCCGGTCGCTGCTCTCGGCGCGCTCGATGTGTTCGATGTGCACGACGGTGCCCTCCAGGTAGGAGGCGTGCGTCGTGCTGCCGAGTACGTGCCCTTCGCCCGGGTCGGTGATCGAGATGCTGGTCTGGTGGGAGCGGAACCCGGAGGCGCCCCACGTCTGGTAGTCCTCCTCGATCCGCGCTCCCTGGTCGAGCAGCAGGTAGGCCAGTTGCACCGCGATCCGCTCGGTGTGTGTCAGGGTCCGGCCCTCGGCCCGTACGGTCGCCAGCAGTTGGGACACCGCACGCAGGTATTGCGGGGCCCGTGCGGGCGTCGCCCGGTCGCGAGCGCGCGGCGTCGTGCCGAGACGGACTGTCACATGGCCGTCGTGCACTTCCATTCGGGCGAGCCCGGGGCCCGGGTGGGAGTCGGCCTCCGTCTCCTCGCGGTCCCGCAGGAATGCCTGGAGGTTCTCCCACTGGGCGCGAATTCCCGTACTCGCGTCGGCGAACTTCCGGGCATGGCGTCTGCTCTGCTCCGCGAGATCCGCGTACTTGGGGAATTCCTCGGCCAGGATGTCGGCCTGGTCGTGGACCTGCCGCACCAGATCGAACTGCTCGCGCCCCTCGGGCAGCTCGTATCCGTGCTCCTGCCGGTAGTCACCGTCGTCGGAGCGGGCCTTCTGTTTCTTCTGCTGAGCCCATACCTGCACGACATGATCGCGTACGAACGTCAGGGCGACGCGGCGCAGAACGCCTGCGGTCATGGTGAATTCGGTGTGGGGTGCGGTCGTGATGTCGGCGGTCGTTTCAGCAGTGTCTGTACGAGTCACCTGTTGATTCACGAACTACGGGTATCGCGGCAGGCCGAGAGTAGACCGACTGTCACCCGTACGGCCCAGCGCCTTCCCTCGTACGTTTGACAATGTGCCGAAAGAGCGCGCGCGAACCGCCGCTGCGGCAACTCTGAACGAATCCGCTTCGATCCGAGGAGAAGCCGTGTACGAAGTCGTTGTCTCCTTCACCGTCGAGAACGACCGCCGCGACGCCTTCCGGGAGGCCGCCCTGAAAGCCCGGAAGAGGGCGCTGGACACAGAACCCGGCACCGAGAGGTTCGACGTCCTCTCCGACGAGTGGAATCCGAGCCGCTTCTACATCCTTGAGGCCTACGCGGACGAGCGGGCCTTCGACACGCACGTCGACGCGGCGCCGGCAAAGGAATTCCTGGCCGAGGTGCAGCGCTACACCGCCGGCCCGGACTTCGTGCTGCGCGGCACAAGTCTGCACTGAGGAGCACCAGTTGCCAGGGTCAAGCATCACTTTCCCGCAGGACGTGGCGGGTTGCGTCTTCGACCTCGACGGGACCCTGACCAAGACGGAGATCCAGCATCGGCGCGCCTGGCAGGAAGCCATCAACTCCGCGCTGGACGACCCGTGTCTGTTCTCCGCCACCGACTACCACGAGCTCGACGGCCTCGCCCCGCTGCCCGCCCTGTCGGACTTCTTCGGCCACCGCGATGTGCGGGTGCCGGAAGGCACGGACCGGGACCCGCCGGGGCGTGCCACGGTCCACGGAATCGTCGCGCGCAAGCGGGAGTTGTACCGCGCCATGCTCGCCGCCGAGGGGGCCGAGGCCTACCCGGGCTCGCTGCGGCTCCTCTCCCAGCTGCGTGATCAAGGGATGCCGCTCGCCGTGGTGTCCGCCAGTTCCTCGTGCCGTGAGGTGCTGCGCCGCGCCGAGCTGAGCGACTGCTTCGACGCCGTCGTCGACGGCACCGACATCTCCCGGCAGCACCTGGCGGGCAAACCGGAGCCCGACAGCTTCCTGGCGGCCGCGCGGCAGCTCGGTGTTCCCGTGGAGCGCTGCGCGGTGTTCGAGGACGCGCCCAGCGGCATCCGGGCGGCACGCGGCGGCGGGTTCCACCCCGTGGTGGCGGTGCACCGCTCCGGCTCCGCACACCATCTGACCAGCGAAAACCCGGACGTCCTCGTCTGTGACCTCGCCCAACTGCTCTGACGGAGAGGCCATGACGAACAGCGACCCCGGCCGCGCCCCCCGACCCCCCGAGCACGCCTACGGCATGCGCGGCGACCGGCCATGGCGCTGGGAGTTCCGTGCGGACCCCGACGATCCGGAGCAGGTGGCGCGGTACGCCACGCTGTGCACGCTGGGCAACGGCATGTTCGCCACGCGCGGTGCCACCAGCACCGACGCCCACTCGGCGCACAGCTATCCCGGTACCTACGCGGCGGGCGTCTACAACACCACGCACGCCGTCATCGAGGGCGACCACGTCGACGTCGAGGCGGCCGTGCGCCTGCCCAACTGGCTTCCCCTGACCTTCCATCCCCTCGACGCCGACGGGCACAAAGGCCCGGCGCTCGCCCCCGGCCCGCTCTGCACCGTGCAGGAGGAACGGTTCGTCCTCGATCTGCACCGAGGCATCCTGCACCACCACCGCACCCTGCTCGACGCGTCGGGCCGCCGCACCCGCATCCACGAACAGCGGATCGTCCACGCCGATCACGCCTCGCTGGCCCTGCAGAAGGTGACCGTCCACGCGGAGAACTGGAGCGGCCCCCTGGCGCTGGCGGCCGGCATCGACGGCGACGTACGCAACGCGCAGGTGGGGCGGTACGTGAACAGCCGGCACCTCGGCGGCGTCGCGACCTCCGAACCCGGCGGCCGTACGGCGTGGCTGACCTGCCACACCACTCAGTCCTTGATCGGCGTCGCGATCGCCTGCACCGTCCTGTCGGCTGTGCGCCGGTCATCACCGCCTGACCCGCCCGCCGCCGCCGCGCGCATGGCGGGCTCCACGTTCGCCGAGGAGCGCTGCCGGGTCGCGCCCGGCGCCCCGGTCACCCTCTACAAGGTGACCGCGCTCCGGTGCGACCGCTCCTCCTCCATCGAGGCGTTGCGCGCTCACGTGCTGGCGGACCTCGCCGCCGTCACCGATCCCGAGCACCTCCTGACCACGCACGGCCGGTCCTGGCACCGGCAATGGACCACCGCCCCGCTGCCCGCGCACATCAAGCACGCCGAGGTGCTCCGCCTCTACCGCTTCCACGTGCAACAGGTCATCAACACCTTCAGCCAGACACGTGACGCCGGAATCCCGGCCCGTGGCCTGCACGGGGAGGAGTACCAGGGCCGGGTGTTCTGGGACGAGGCCCCGGCCATCGCCTGGCTGTCGCGCACCTTCCCCGAGGCGGCCAGGGCAGCCCTCGACTACCGGCACCGGCGTCTGGCCGCGGCGACCCGCGAGGCCGAACGGCACGGCAGCGCGGGCGCCCGCTACCCGTGGCAGAGCGGCATCGGTGGCAACGAGGTCACCGTCCCCTGGGTCCGCAACCCCCTGACCGGGCACTGGCAACGCGACCACACGGCCCTGCAACAGCACGTCGGCGCCGCTCTCGCCCACAGCATCGACCGGTACGCCCGGCACAGCGGAGACCTGGACTACCTGCACACCAAGGGCGCCGCGATGATCTTCCAGATCGCGCAGTTCTACACCACCGCCAGCCAGTACGACGCGGGGACGGGCCGCCACCATCTGCGTCACGTCGTCGGGCCGGACGAGTTCCACGACATGCTGCCGGACAGCACCGAGCCAGGGATCGACGACAACGCCTACACCAACATCGCGGCCGCCGGCACACTGGAACTCGCCGCCCGGCTCTGGCACACCCTGCCCCCGCGCCGCCGCCTGGACATCGAGGAATCCACCG
This sequence comes from Streptomyces sp. NPDC030991, assembly GCF_055571235.1. Lineage (NCBI taxonomy): Bacteria > Bacillati > Actinomycetota > Actinomycetes > Kitasatosporales > Streptomycetaceae > Streptomyces > Streptomyces sp. NPDC030991. Next base: position 79,711 of record NZ_JBVIFR010000028.1, on the reverse strand, counting down.
GTCTCGGCCAGGACCACGCCTCCGCCTGGGAACACATCTCCCGCCACATGTTCGTGCCCCACCACGACGGCGTGATCTCACAGTTCGCCCACTACGAGCAGCTGCGACAGGTCACCCTGGAGGAGCTCACCGAGCGCTACGGCCCTGATCTCGGCCGCCTCGACCGGCTGATGGAGGAGGACGGCGACCACCCGCGCAACTATCAGCTCGCCAAACAGGCCGACACCCTCATGCTGGCCACCGTGCTGGGCACCGGACGCACCTCCACGGTGCTCGCCCGCCTCGGCTACGACCACACGCCGGACACCTGGCGACGCACCGTCGACTACTACCTGGAGCGGACGGTGCACGGCTCCACGCTCTCGCCCGCCGCACACGCCGTGGCGCTGCGCCAGATCAACCACCCGCAAGCCGAGCACTATTACAACCAGGCGCTCCGTACCGACCTGCTGCCGGGCCAGCGCACCGAATACGGCATCCATCTCGGCGCCATGAGCGCCATGCTCGAACTCGCCACCGCCGCACCGGAGACGACGCACGACCACGCGTGACGATAACGTTGCCAAAAACATGACGTGCGTCACAGCAGCCGGGCGATTCGCCTGCTGTGGTGGCCCCATGCGCACTCTCCGAAGATCCCTGATCGTCCTCGTGCTCCTCGCCGCCGTGTTCGTCGGCGCCGACCGGCTCGCTCTCCGCTTCGCCGAGGACCGGGCCGTCGACCAGCTCCGCGCCTCCACCGGCTTCGCGGACTCCACCGAGGTCTCGATCAAGGGCTTCCCCTTCCTCACCCAGGCCGTCGCGGGGGATCTCGATGAACTCGACGCCCGTGTGGACCACTTCGAGTCGGCCATGCCCGGCGGCGCGACCGGCCGGGTGGAGAACCTCGAACTGAGGCTGCTCGGCGTCGAGTTCACCAATGGTTACTCCAGCGCCACCGCCCGGACCGCGACGGGCACCGCCCTGGTCCCCTACGCCGAGTTGATGCACGCCGCCTCGGCCCAGGACGACAACATCCGCGTGACCGGGCTCTCCGACGGGGGCAAGGGCCGGGTCAAAATGCGGTTCGAGACCTCCGACGGCGGCAAGTACGCCGTCTACAGCGGTGTTTCCGTGCAGGGCGACACTCTGCGCCTGCGCGCACAAGGTCTGCCCTCCGCCGTCGCGGGTGTGCCGCGGGACCGGATCCGGACGGCAACCGACATCCAGCAGACCATCACGCGGCTCCCCGGCGGCATCCGGCTCTCGGCCGCCGAACCCCGCGCCGACGGCCTGCGCCTCACGGTGACCGGCTCCCACGTCTCCCTCACCGGCTGAGCCGCCGGCGCCGGAGTCGGCGCCCCTTCTCTTCTCGCTGCCTGCCCCTGGACACCTCGTGTCCCGCGGTCCAAGAATGAAAGAACCCTTTCGAAAGGTCTCTTTCAGATGACTGACGGACAGGCTCCGCCCCCACGGCGGCAGATCAGGGACCCGCGGCAGTTGCGCGCCTTGGCGCATCCGCTGCGACTGGCCCTGTTGCAGTACCTGATGGCGGTCGGGCCGCGCACGGCCAGTGAGTGCGCGGCCGAGGTCGGGTCGAGCGCCTCCAACATCAGCTGGCATCTGCGGCACCTGGCACGCTACGGCCTCGTCGAACCGGCCGAGGCGGCCGACCAGCGGGAACGCCCGTGGCGCGCGGCCCAGATCGGGCTGGACGTCGGGGCGATGAGCGCGGACCCCGCCACCATGGCGGAACAGGACGCTCTGATCGTCGCGGGCCTCACGGAGGAGGACCGGCTCACCCGGCGTTTCCTGAACCGCCGCGACACCCTCGACCCCGAGTGGCTCGCCGCGGCACGCCTGGACAACTACGTCCTGCGGGCCACCCCGCAGGAAGCGCGGGAGCTGGCGGAGAAGATCGACGCGTTGTTGCGGCCCTACTTGGCCGCCGTACGGGACGCTCCGCCCGAGGACACCACGCTGGCCTACGCGGGACTGCGCCTCTTCCCCAGGCTGGACTCCGCGGGGCGGACCGGGTGAAAGGCGCGCCCCCGGGCGTACGGAATCCGCTGCGGGAGGCGCCTTTCGCCCGGCTGTGGGCCTCCGGGTTGCTGACCGAAACAGGCAAGTGGGTCCTGCAACTGGCGCTGCCGCTCTACGTGTTGGAACTGACCCGCTCGGCCCTGATCACCTCGATCGTGGCGATGCTGGGGCTGTTGCCGAGCCTGGTCGTCGCCCCGGTCGTCGGCGCGCTCGTCGACCGCTGGGACCAGCGCCGCTTCCTGGTCCTGGTGAGCGTGGCCCAGGCGACGCTGCTGCCCGTCCTGTTGCTGGTGGACGACCCCGGCGACCTGTGGCTGGTGTACCTCGTGACCGGGGCCGAGGCGGCTCTCACGGTGGCGTTCGAGTCGGTGAAGAATGTCGCCCTGTCGACCATGGTGGCCGAGGAGCAACTGGTCACCGCCAACGCCGCGATCGGCCTGAACGGGTCGCTCGGCCGACTGATCGGCAGCCCGCTCGGCGGCCTCCTGCTGAGCGCCGCGGGGCTGCCGCACGTCCTCGCATTCGGTTCGGGCGCCTTCCTCGGCGCCGCGCTCCTGGCGTGGACGATCCCCCCGAGCACCGCCGTGCGCCACGAAGGCGGGACGCACGCCCGGTTCTGGCCCGGCATCGGCGCGGGCCTGCGTACGCTGCGCGATGTTCCGACGCTGTGGGGCACATTCGTCTGCGTGGCTCTGCTGGCCGTCGCTCAGGGCATGTTCGTGGTGCTCTTCCTCCTCTTCGTCACCGTCCTCGTCGACGGCGGCGACGCCCGGGCGGGTCTGCTGCGGGGGGTGCAGGCCGTGGGAGGGTTCGTGGGCGCGGCGACGGTCGGGCTGCTGACCCGGCGGCTGGGGACGCCGCGCCTGTTGGGCGTGGGGGCTCTCGTCTTCGGTGCGCTCAGCGCGCTCACATGGAACCTGTCGGCGACCCCGGCGGGGTTCGGGGTGTACGTGGCACTGTTCACCGCCGCGGGCGTCCCCGCGGTATGGCTCGCCGCGGCATGGCTCTCCCTCATCCAGGAGTCCTCGCCCCTGCCAGTACGCGGCCGCGTGATGGCCTCCGTCCTGGGGCTGTCCGACGGTCTCCAGGCCCTCGGCATGCTCGCGGCCGGCGTGTCGAGCGGAGCGATCGGCGTCCTCCCGGCGCTGGACGTCCAGGCCGCGCTGCTCCTCCTGGCGGGCTTCCTCGCCCTGAGACTGCTGACGGGGCACCGCAGGGCCGGGAGCGAGCAGTGGACCGGCACGCCGCCACCAAGATCGTCGCCTAATTGACGAGTACTGCACAGAATTTGCGCACCTTCATCTTGTCTATGCAGCGCCCTCTCCATAGATTGACCCACGGCTTCAAGAACCCCTCATTCCTCATGGCTTTCGCAGCGCCTCGGGGCGTTCAGCGTTCCCAGGGCTCCCCCACCCCAGGCGAGGAACTTTGAGCATCTCGAGACGTACGGTCATCCTTTCCGCGCTCGCTTCCGGAGCGGTTCTCGGTACGGCCGGCCCGGCCCTGGCCCGGGCGGCGGCGACCTCGCCCGCCGGTGACGTGGTCGGCAAGATCACCGTCGGCTACCAGGGCTGGTTCGCCTGCGTCGGTGACGGCGCCCCCATCAACAGCTGGTGGCACTACAGCCGCGACGCCTCCCGGCCTCCGTCCCCCGACAACACCACGCTCGTCTCCTGGCCCGACATGAGGGAGTACACCCGCGGTTACGCCTCGGCCTATCCGGCGCTCGGCGACGGCCGCCCGGCCACTCTCTTCTCCTCATGGGACCAGCAGACCGTCGACACCCATTTCCGGTGGATGCGGGAGTACGGCTGCGACACCGCGGCGCTTCAGCGGTTCAACCCGTTCGGGGCGGAGGGGCCCACCCGCGACGGCATGGCGCAGAAGGTCCGGCAGGCCGCGGAGGCGTACGGCCGCAAGTTCTACATCATGTACGACGTCACCAGCTGGACGTCCATGCAGTCGCAGATCAAGGACGACTGGACGTCGAAGATGAAGGCGCACACCGCCTCCGGGGCGTACGCCCGGCAGAACGGCAAACCCGTCGTCTGCATCTGGGGGTTCGGCTTCAGCGATCCGGGCCGCCCCTTCGAGCCCGGCCCCTGCAAGGACGTCGTGGACTGGTTCAAGGCGCAGGGGTGTTACGTGATCGGCGGCGTGCCCACGCACTGGCGTACCGGGACCGACGACTCGCGCCCGGGCTTCCTCGACGTGTACCGCTCGTTCGACATGATCTCGCCCTGGATGGTCGGCCGGATCGGGGACACCGCGGGGGCCGACCGCTTCCTGCGGGACCTCAACCAGCCCGACCTCGCCGACTGCGCCGCCCACGGCATCGACTACCAGCCCTGCGTCATACCCGGCGACCTCCAGTCCGGGCACCGGGCCCACGGCGACCTGATGTGGCGGCAGTTCTACAACCTCACGGGCATCGGCGTGCAGGGCTTCTACCTCTCGATGTTCGACGAGTTCAACGAGGGCAACCAGATCGCGAAGACCGCCGCGACAGCGGCCGATGTGCCCGCAGAATCCGGGATCCGCGCCCTCGACGAGGACGGCACCGCCTGCTCGTCCGACTACTACCTGCGCCTCACGGCGGACGGCGGGCGGATGCTCAAGGGCCAAATCGCCCTCACGCCCATCCGGCCCACGCCGCCCCTGTCCGGCACCACACCACCGCCGACGGGCGATCTGGCCCTGCGCCGCGCGGCGACAGCCAGCGGCTCCACGCAGACGTACGGCCCCGGCAACGCGGTGGACGGCGACCCCGCCACGTACTGGGAGAGCACGAACAACGCCTTCCCGCAGTGGATCCAGGTCGACCTCGGGACCCGGCAGCCGGTCAGACGCCTCGTCCTGACCCTGCCGCCGAACCCCGCCTGGGCCGCCCGCACCCAGACCCTCACGATCACCGGCAGCGTGGACGGCACGACCTTCTCCACGCTCGCCGGACCGGCGGGCCGCGTCTTCGACCCCGCCACGGGCAACAGCGTCACCCTCACTCTGCCGTCGGCCGTGAGCACCCAGTACGTCCGGATCCAGTTCACCGCCAACACGGGCTGGCCCGCCGGGCAGTTGTCCGGTCTCAGCGTGTACGCGGCTCTGTAGCGCGGGGGTTTGTAGCGCAGGGGTTTGTAGCGCAGGGGTTTGTAGCGCAGGGGTTTGTAGCGCAGGGGTTTGTAGCGCGGGGGTTTGTCATGCGGGGCCCGCCGGCTCCCCCGGAACGTCAGCGGGAGCCGGTGCGCTGCCTGTCCCGGCCAGGACGCGTGGTGCCCTCGATCCGGCGGTAGGTGGCGCTCCGTCTGCGTCCGAACGACGCGGCGCATCATCGCCGGGCCGGAGTCACCTGCTACCGGCGCGGGCCACGAGCAGCGGCTGGAAGAAGCCCGTGTCCGCCGGCGTCCGCCACTCCTGTCCGACGAACCCGGCCTCGGCCGCGACGCGGGACAGCCGGTCCCGGCCGACTGCCCAGTAAGTGGTGCGGCGGACCTGGACGCGCCATTCCCCGCCTGCCGGAAGAAGCTGGAAGTGCTCCAGGTCGTAGTGCTCGCCGTCGTCGTGCCAGTGCCAGAGCTGGAAGGTGACGGTCCGCCCCTCGCCGTCGACGCCGTCGACGCCCGGGTGGACCTGTGGAGGCGCCGAGGCCGGGCGGTCGCGCAGCAGGTCGTCGTAGGGGCGTGTGCTGACCAGCAGCAGGCCGTCGGGGCGCAGCACACGCCGCATCTCGGCCAGGGCGGTGTGCACGTCCTGTTCGGTCAGCAGGTGGGGCAGCGAGTTGTCGGCGCAGACAACGGCGTCGAACCGGCCGTCGGGAAACGGCAGACACCGCATGTCGGCGGCGGCCGTGCGCAGTCCCAGGCCCCGGCGGGCGGCCTCACGGGCGGCGCGGGCGGCGGCGCGCGGGCTGAGATCCGTGCCGGTGACGTGGTGCCCGTGCAGCGCCAGGCCGATGGCTTGCGTACCGATGCCGCAGGAGCAGTCGAGGACCGCCGCGTGCTCCTGGTCGATCAGGGCGTCCAGGGCGGCTCCCTGCCGCCGCGTGCTCGCGTCCCAGTCCGCGTAGATCAGGTGGTAGTCGTCGGCCAGTTCGTCGTAGAAGTGCGTCACCGATGGATCGGGCGCGGAGGTCGGTTCCACCAGAACTCCCGGCAGTTCAGGCCGATGAGAACCACAGCGGCTCACGCTGACCAGCCTAACGGCCGGTGTTTCGGCGCCACTTGCCGCGTCTCGATTCGCTGCGGCGGCATGCACCCCGTCAACGGCGATGCGTTTCGGCGGCCGGGTCGCATCCCTTCGCTCGAAGGCGACCATTTGCCATGCCCTCATACAGTGCGCGGGTACCGCTCAGGCGCAGCGGATCGCTTCGGGCGACCGCCTACGCGGACTCTCCGGCGAAGAAGCAGGAGGACCGGTAGTGCCTGTGCGGCCTATGGGCACCGCTGGGCGGCCGACGTCGAGGGCGGCCCGTCGACGGGCAGGGTCAGGACGTGCCGCCGAGGAGGAAGCCACCACCCGTGACGATGATCTCGGCGATCACGAGGATGTTCTCGTGGGTGCCGTAGCGGATCTGGAGGTCCTGGGAGACGAACGCGCGGCGGGCCCCCTGTCCTTCGTCCACGGTGCCACGGGCTTCGGGGTTACGGGCCAGCATCCCGATGGCACGGTCGATGACGCTGGCCTGGTCGTCGCTCAGGGCGCGGTACTCGTCGCGGGCCTGGATCGAGAGGACGGCTTCCAGGGCGGGGGGCGCTGCGTTCATGCCTGCGATTGTCGCAGACCGGTCGGGGCCGCGGCCGCGCCCCGCCCGCCTTCGCGCCGGACGCGACGGAATGTGCGCCAGGACCCCCGGCCCGTCCGCCGCGTTCTCCGGACGCTCGCGCGACGACGCGGGTCACAGGCACGAGCACGGAGGTGGCGTGGCCGCTGCCTCAGCCCAGCGACGCGCTCGCCGTCCGCAGCTCGTCCAGGGCCGCCAGCGTGTACTCGGCGAGTACGTCCGTGGCGTCGCGGTCACCCTCGGACCACCGGGCGAACCCTCGTTTGAACGCGAGGACACCCAGCTCTCCCGCGAGGGCCGCGGTCGCGTCGGGTACTCCGCGCGCGACCAGAGCCGTCGTCACCGCGGCCGCGAGGCCGACGCTCTTGAGGGCGTCGCGCTCCTGGAGTGCGGCACTGGCGGCGACGGCCGCCTTCAGACGGGGGGCCAGTTCGTGGTTCATGGGGCCCATCGCGCTCGACGCCCGTTCCAGACCGGCGGCGACCGCCTGGAGCGGGCTCGCGTCGCCGGGCGCCTCGGCGATCCCCTCGCTCAGCAGTCGGCTCAACGTCTCCTGTCCCGCCACCAGCAGCCCGCGCTTGTCGGGGAAGTGCCGGAAGAAGGTGCTCTTCGTGACTCCGGCGCGCTCGGCGATCTGCGCCACCGTCGTCTCGTCGTACCCCTGCTCGGTGAACAGGTCGACTGCGGCCACCACGAGGCGTTCGCGTGCGCCCGGTTCCCATCTGCCCATGAGGCCATCCTATGTGATGGGACTCTTGTCCCGTCACCCTGTTAGAGTGATGGGACAAGAGTCCCATCACATTCGGGAGACCTTCATGCGCGTCTTCATCACCGGTGGCACCGGCCTGATCGGTTCCGCCGTCGTCGCCGAACTGCTCGGCAACGGCCATACCGTCCTCGCACTCGCCCGCTCCGATGCGTCCGCCCGGACCGCCGAGGCGGCCGGCGCCGAACCGCTCCGAGGAGGTCTCGCCGACCTGGACGTCCTGCGCGCCGGCGTCGCCCGGACCGACGGGGTGATCCACCTGGCGTTCAGCAACGACTTCAGCAGCGCCGACGCCGTCGCGCGTGCCGTCGCCGAGGAAAGCGCTGCCCTGGCGGTTCTCGGCGAGGCACTGGTCGGCAGCGACCGTCCCTTCGTCACCGCCTCGGGCACCCCGTACGTGCCGGGCCGGGCCGCCACCGAGACCGACCCGCCGATGACCGACGGGCCGGTCGGCGGTCGTGGCCTCGCGGTCGCTGCGGCCCTGGACCTGGCCTCGCGCGGAGTGCGGAGCACGGCCGTCCGCCTGCCCCGCACCGTGCACAACCGAGGGGAGGGCGGGTTCGCCGGAATGCTGACCGGCATCGCCCGTGGAACCGGCGTGTCCGGCTACCCCGGCGACGGCACCCAGCGCTGGCCGGCCGTACACGCGCTCGACGCGGCCGTCCTCTTCCGGCTCGCCCTGGAACAGGCCCCGCCCGGCAGCTCCTGGCACGCCGTGGCCGACGAGGGAGACCCGGTCAGGGACATCGCCGCGGTCATCGGCCGACGCCTCGGTCTTCCGGTCGAGTCCGTGCCCGCGCAGACGTACGGCGCTCTCGGCCCGATCTTCGCGACCGACCAGCCCGCGACCAGCACCCACACCCGCCGGGCGCTCGGCTGGGAGCCGAAGCACCCCGGCCTTCTGGAGGACCTGGAGAACATTCAGCCCTGACCGGTGCGACCGGGACCACCGCTCCCGACACGACGTCCGTCGTTCGGGACCGCGTCACCGGTGCGGTGCCGGCGGCGGTGGGGAGGGCCAGGAGCGGGCCCCGCCGCGGCGGGGTGCGGCTCGGCGGTGTGGCCGTCCGCCGTCATCCGGGGCCTCGCCGGGCCGGACAGACAGTCCATCGGCCGGCAACCAGGCGTGGCTCACTGTTCCTTGTCGTTGTCGAACGCGTCCGTCGTCAGGCCCAGCGCGCCCGCCCGGAGCAGGAAGCGCTGGCGCAGCACGGCCGCCGCCTCGTGCTCGTCCACCTCTATCCCGAAGTGTTCCCGGCTCACGTGGACGACCTCCGCGACAAGCACCTGCTGCCCGCAGACGCCCTGTTCCCCAGCCGGGTCCGGCTCCGGCGCCGAACGGCGCCAGGCTCTCGAAATGGCTATGTCCGCCGCCGTCCGCACCTGCGCCTCACGGTGCGCCACGTGCACGGCCTGCGTCCGCCGGGCACGTCTGCGCTCGAAGTACCACCGCATCCCACACCCCCATCCACTCGCTCCGTGCACATCCGCTCGCGTCGTGCGACGCGGCTCGTACCTGCCCCTCGCCGCCCCGGTCGAGCGAGACCGAGGGCGAAGCACACGGTTCACTCAGCCTGCCCCCGAACCCCGGCACTGATGCCTCCAGCAGCACGGACCCCACCACACCCACCGAGCCGGTCACCACCTTCACGGCAGGGGCCGGCAACCCCCGGACGGCTACTCTCCTGTGGCCGGACGGCACCTGGCGCGGCGCCGGACCGACGGTTACGCCGCCGTTCGACCGGCGTCGGACCTACAGTCGAACGCATGGCACTCGCACGCGAAGAACGCGAACGTTTCCTGGCCGGCCCGCACGTCGCCACGCTGGGCGTGGCAGCGGGCCCCGACCGCGGCCCGTTGCTGGTTCCCCTCTGGTACGCGTACGAGGTCGGAGCCCTGCCGTGGATCCTCACCGGCGCGGACTCCCGCAAGATGCGGCTGATCAGGGCAGCGGGCCGCTTCAGCCTTTCGGTCCAGCGTACGGAGCCGACACCCCGGTACGTCACCGTGGAGGGGCCGGTCGCCGAAGTCGCGGAGGGGTCGGTCTCGTTGCACCGCGAGATGGCCGGCCGCTACCTCTCGGGGGACGCGCTGGACGCCTTCATGGCACGCGCGGAGGGGCAGTTGGCCGACCACGTCGTGGTCCGCATGCGGCCGGAGCACTGGCTCGGCGCCGACCTGGGCCCGGCGCCGGAGTGAACGGGGAGCGGCAGAACTCCCACGCCAACCCGGCTGCCCCGTCGTCGAGTTGCTCCCCGACCGCCGAGTCGGCCGGCCGGAACAGCGGCCCGATCGCGTTCAAGGTCGCGGGCGCCGAGCGGACGGCCGAGGTCCTGGCCGTACTCGACGAGGCCGCTGGGTGGCTCGGTGCCCGCGGGATCGCGCAGTGGCCCCCGCGTTTCGAGGCGGAGTGGGTCGCCGAGGCGATAGCGCGCGGCGAGACGTGGCTGGTCCACGTCGGAGAGAGGGTCGCGGGCACGATCACGCTGGACCGGGCCGATCCGCTGTGGGCCGATCTCGGCGGTTCCGCGGTCTACGTGCACCGGATGGCCGTGCGCCGCCGGGCCGCCGGGCTCGGGGACGTGATGCTGGACTGGGCGTCCGATACCGCGCACCTCCGCGGCGCCGCCGCCCTGCGGCTGGACTGCGTGAGTTCCAATGAGCGGCTGCGGGCCTACTACGAGGCCCGGGGGTTCGTGCACCGCGGTGATGTGACGGTGGGCGGCGCCCCGGGGCAGCGGCTCGGTGAGGGCCCTGTCACCTGGGTGAGCCGGTACGAACTCGCCCTGTCCGCCGATTGATCGACGGCCGGGCACGCCGGCCGGGCCCCCGGGGGGGGCGTCCTGGCCGCCACCAGTGACGTAGAGCGGCGCCCGGTTCGCCCGGCCAGGTGAACCCCGCTCCTCGGGGAATAGCGGGCCGGACGCGCTGTTGATCACACCATGACTTCACAGGCGAACGAGGCATTCGGGCGGATCGGTATCTGGAGCAGCGCTCTGAACGTGGAGCGGGCGAGTACCGACGCGGACAGGGCCGCCATCGCGGAAGCGGTCGCCGAGATCGAGGAGTTGGGGTACGGCACGCTCTGGCTGGGTGGCAGCCCCTCCCCGGACGCCGCCGCGGCCGTCCTCGCCGCCGGCCGCACGATCACCGTGGCCACCGGCATCCTGAGCATCTGGGACCACACCGCCGAGGCGGTGGCGGAGCGGATCGCGGCCATGCCCGCGGGCGAACGCGACCGGTTCGTCCTCGGTCTCGGCGTCAGCCACGGACCGATGGTGGCGCGGTACGCGAAGCCCTACAGCGCCATGGTGGAGTACCTGGACGCGCTCGACGCCGCCGAGCCGCCCGTGGGCGGCGGACGCCGCGTCCTCGCGGCGCTGGGCCCCAAGATGCTCCGGCTCGCCTCCCACCGCGCCCTCGGGGCCCACCCGTACCTGGTCACCGCGGAGCACACGGCCCAGGCACGCCAGGCGCTCGGCGCCGACGCGCTGCTCGCACCGGAATTGTCCGTGGTGCTGGACACCGACCTCGACCGGGCCCGCACCACCGCGCGCTCCATGCTGCGGCGCTATCTGCAACTCCCCAACTACACCGACAACTTGCTGCGGTCGGGCTTCGCCGAGAGCGACTTCGAAGGCGGCGGCAGCGTACGGCTTCTCGACGCCCTGTTCGCCCTGGGCGACGCCGAGCAGGTGAAGACGCGGGCGCAGGAGTACCTGGACGCCGGTGCCGACCACATCGCGCTCCAGGTGCTCACCCCGGCCGAGGACGGTGCCGCTCTGCCGCGTGCCCAGTGGCGCGTCCTCGCCGAAGCCTTCGCCGACCGGCTGTAGGAGAGGCGGCCGCGGCTGGGGATCGTGCGCGGGCAACCGGTGTCGCCGGGCGTGATTTTGCCGGACCGGCAACGTGTGTGGCGGAATCGGCAGCCGTTGGGCCACGGTGGGGTCATGGCTGACAACATCACCGCGGGAGCTCCCGCGTCCGGCACCCCTTCGTCCGGCGGCGAGTACGCCGGGGACCCCGCGGTACGCGCGGAGTGGGACAGTCGCTACGCCGAGCGGCAGCAGTTGTGGAGCGGCCGCCCCAACGGTGCGCTCGTGGCCGAGACCGCCGGGCTCACACCCGGCCGCGTGCTCGACGTCGGCTGCGGTGAGGGCGCGGACGCCATCTGGCTCGCGCGCGGCGGCTGGGACGTGACGGCCCTGGAGGTCTCGGGCGTCGCACTGGAACGGGCGACAGGGCACGCCAGGGACGCCGGCGTCGCCGTTCGCTGGGTCCACGCCGCGCTCACGGAGGCGGCGCTCCCGCCCGCCTCCTTCGACCTGGTCTCCGCCCAGTACCCGGCCCTGCTGCGCACCCCCGGCGCCGCGGCCGAACGAGCGCTGCTCGGGGCCGTCGCGCCGGGCGGTGTACTGCTGCTCGTGCACCACGCGGGGATGGACACCCAGCAGGGCCACGACGAGAGCGGCTTCGACCCGGCCGACTACGTGTGGCCCTCGATGGTCGCCGCTCTCCTCGACGACGACTGGGTGGTGGAGGTGGACGAGCAGCGGCCCCGCGTGGCCCCCGAGGGCGGCGCGGGCGCACACCACACCGACGACGTGGTGCTGCGGGCGCGACGCCTGCGCTGAGCCTCCTCCGCTCCCGCCGGCCCCGGCGACGGCGGCGCGCGCGCCTCGGTCGCCCCGTGTGAGCGGGCAGTCCGCCGGCCGGCACACGTCCTCGCCGCTGGGCACTCCACCGCCCCCATTTGCCGCGTCCCAAGAGTGGTAGTTGTCCCCGGCGGCGGTGAGAGCGAAGGCCGACGCCGGGGACAGGTGATGGTGGGCCGGTGGATCAGATGACAGACGCCGGGTTCTTCACTCGCAGGTTCGGGGCGCCCCCGCGCGAGGACACCCCCGCCGTGGTGCTCGTGCACGGGCTCGGGCTCTCCGGCCGGTACTTCGTGCCCCTCGCGCGGCGGCTCGCCGTGCACGGGGCGGCCGTGCTCGTGCCCGATCTGCCGGGCAACGCGCGGTCCCGGGCCGCCGTCGGCCGTGCGCCCGATGTCGGGCAACTCGCCGTGGCCCTGGCGCACTTGCACCGGCGGCTCGCTCTGGCGCCGAGTCTGCTGGTGGCCAACTCGGTCGGCTGTCAGGTGGCCGCCGCCCTCGCCGCCCGCGACCCGTTCATGGTGAGCCGGATGGTGCTGGTCGGGCCGGCCCTCGATCCCGGTGCCTCGGGCTTGCGCCAGTTCGGCAGGCTGCTCCGTGACGTACCCCGTGAACCCCTCCGCCTGCTCTCCACGGCCGCGGCGGACTACCTGCTCACCGGCCCGCTGCGCTGTGCCGCTTCGTTCCGCCACGCCCTGCGGGACGCGGCCGTGTCGTTCGAGGCGAACCTGGCGCAGGTCCGCGTACCGACGCTCGTCGTACGCGGGGCGGGCGACCCCATCGCGTCCCGTGCCTGGAGCGGGCGCGTGGCACGCCTGACCGGCGGACGCACGGCCGAGATCCCGGGCGCGGCACACGCGGCCCACTACAGCGCGCCGGACGCCCTGGCCGCGCTGGTCCAGGGGTTCGCGGCGGACGAGTCGGAGGGACCCGCGTGATGTCGTCCACACCCACAGGACCCGCCCGGTCGGGGCGCGGCGAACGGTTCTCGCCCTGGCTGCGTCTGCTGCCGGGCATCTCCCCGAAGCGCCGCGGATTCGTGCTGGCCTGGTGGGGGTTCACACTCACCTTCGGCGGGATGCGCCTGCTGACGTGGCTCATCCACATCGACGCGGCCGGAGTCGGTGACATGAGCGCCGGCGGAGTGCACATCCACCACTACGTGTGGGGCATCCTCCTGCTCATGGTGGTCGGCGCGGCGGGCCTGGCCGAGCGTTCGGCGCGCGCCCGCGCCTGGATGGGGCTGGCCTACGGGGTGGGTCTGGCCCTCGTCATCGACGAGGCGGCCCTGCTGATCAGCCTCGAAGACGTGTACTGGGACACCGAGGGCGGGCTCAGTATCGCCATCGCCATCGCTGTGATCGCCGTCGCGGGGAGCGTCCTGGCGGTCACGCGAGGGCGCCGCGCCTCCAGAGACGACAAGGACGACGGAGACGCCCGAGACGCCGGAGACGACACCAAGAACGGCGGAGATGGCGGAGACGGCGAGGGCGACAGGGCCGACGTCCCGGGCTGACATCACCCTGCCCGCGCCCCGCGCCCGCCGCCTCCGCTCTCCCGCCGTTCCCCTCCCCCGCCCGGGACTTCAGGCAGCCGCGTCCCCGGTCGCGTGCAGTGTCCGGCGGACAGCGTCGCGGAGCCAGTGGTGGCCACCGTCGGCCGCGTGGCGGGGGTGCCATGCCATGCCGATGGTCAGGGGCGGCAGGGGCAGGGGGATGTCGAGCAGGCGAAGGCCCAGGGCGGTCGCGACGTCGGTGAGCGGGGAGGGAGCGGCGCCGGGGAGCGCGGTGGGGAGCGCGGTGGGGATGAGACAGACGGTGTCGCTGCGGGCGGCGAGCGTCATCGCGGCCATGTGACTGGGCAGGACGACCGAGACGCGCCGACGGAGGTTCCGCTCGGCCAGGGCGGTGTCCAGGGGCCCGGTGAATCGGCCGCGGCGGCTCACCACCACGTGTTCGGCGGCGGCGAGCCGCTCCGGGGTCAGGGGCTGTTCGGTGAGGGGGTGGCCGGGCCGTACGGCCGCCGCCATCCGGAGTGTGACCAGTTCTTCGACCCGGGTCTCGGGGTCGGCGTGGTCGATGGAGCCGATCTCCAGGTCGATGCGGCCGTCGCGGAGGGCCGGTCCGGCTTCCAGTTCCTCGGCCCGGAACCGCAACGAGACACCGGGCGCCTCCTGTCGCGCCAGGCCCAGCATGCCGGGGGCCAGCGCCGCGCCGAGCAGATCGGCCGTCTGGAGGGTGAAGGTCGCGCGCAGGGCGGCCGGATCGACGCCGGTGCCGGGGGCGAGCAGTGCTCCGAGGCGGCGCACCACCGAGGCCGTCTCCTCGCGCAGGGCCTCGGCACGGGGGGTCGCCACCATGGTCTGGCCCGCCCGCACGAGGAGAGGGTCTTGGAGGACGCGTCGCAGACGGGCGAGCGTGCGGCTCATGGCGGCGGGTGACGTGTGCAGGCGGGCGGCGGCACGCGTGACGCTCTGTTCGGCCAGCAAGGCGTCCAGGGCGACGGCCAGATTGGCGTCGATGACCGGCTCGGGGCTGCTGCTCATAGGCGTTATTCCATTTCAGGCAATGATCCCGTGCTGAAGTTCCCATTGTGGCAACACCGGGGTTCTCCGCAGGATGGGGGTCGTTCCGAACCCGCACAACCCACGAGGTTTTCATGATCGTCATTACTGCTCCCACCGGGAACATCGGCCGCCGCCTGCTGCCGCTGCTCCTGGACGCCGCCCCCTCTCTCGACGAGCAGGTGCGGGTGGTCGTACGCGACCCCGCCCGGCTCTCCGACGCGGTGCGCGAACGCGTCGAGGTGATCACCGGTTCGCACGGCGACGCCGAGACCGTCGACCGGGCCTTCGCGGGCGCCGACGCCGTGTTCTGGCTCGTCCCCCCGGACTCCTCCCGGACCCCGGATGACGCCTACCGCGGTTTCACCCGGCCCGCCGCGAAGGCCCTCGTCACCCATGGCGTCGGGCATGTCGTCGGCGTCTCCGCGCTCGGCCACGGCACTCCGGTCGCCGACCGCGCAGGTCTCGTCACCGCGTCCCTCGCCATGGACGGCCTCCTCGCCGACACGGGCGTGGCCTACCGGGCCCTGGCCAACCCGTCCTTCTTCGAGAACCTTCTGGAGGACGCCGACGCGATCCGGGAGACGGGTGTCTTCAGCGACGCCATCGACGCCGGCCGCAAGACTCCCCTGGTCTCGGTCGCCGACATCGCCGCCATCGCCGCCGGGCTGCTGCTGGACCGCTCCTGGTCCGGCAGTGACCGCGTCCCGGTCCCCGGGCCTGAGGACCTCTCGCCCGACGACCTCGCCCGCATCATGACCGAGGAGCTCGGCCGCCCGGTCCGCTATGTACGCCAGCCCCTCGACGAGCTGTACACCAGCCTCGTCGGCTACGGCCTCGACGAGGCGTTCGTCCAGGGCATCGTCGACATGAAGCGGGCCAAGAACGAAGGTCTCGACACCCTCCCCGCGGACATCGCCCGCACCCACGGCGCCACCACGTTCCGGGACTGGTGCGCCCGGACCCTCAAGCCGGCGATCGTCTCCTGAACCCCACAGTCTCCTGAACCCCACAGATCTGTGAACCCGCGCACCCCCGAACCCCGTACTCCGGAGGCACCCGTCATGTCCACCGAGCGCACCGCACCGCCGGTCACCGCGTTCATGCTCATCAAGACCACTCCTGAGTGGCTTGCCATGACCCCCCAGGAACGAGTGGACGCTTTCACCTCGCAGGTCGTCCCCGCCGTCAAGGCGCGGACGACCGGCGTCCGCTCACGCTTCTACGACACGGAGTTCTACTCCACCCGCGTCACCGACGTCTGGGTCTGGGAGGCCGACGACCACGACGCCTACCAGCTGCTCATCGACGTCCTGCGGGAAACACCGTTCTGGGACCGCTACTTCACGGTCGTCGACCTCCTCGTCGGCACCGAGAACGGCTACGCCCGCACCTACGGCCTCGACGCGGTCACCGCCATCAGTACCTGACACACCAGCGCCCGCGCCGCGACGCCGATATGTCTCAGCAGGCCGCCACAAGGTCGGCGAGCAGCCCTGACGGGTCGTGCAGGACGCGCGCGCCGTCGGTGACGACGCGGCGCGTCCCGGGGTCGACGGGGGCGGTGGCCGCCCAGGAGGGCGAGCCGATGCCGAGTTCGACATGGAGGCCGGACTCGGTGGCATGGCGGCGCTCGGTGATCTCCCCGAACGACTGGGCGCGCACGAGCTCCCCGAGACCGAGCTCCGCGACCCAGGTGTCGTCGTGGAGGTACTGGGCCTCGTCCGTGGTGAGCAGGATGAGGTCGACATCGGAGTCGGGGCCCGCGGCGTCGCGTGCGTACGAGCCGACGAGGAGCAGGCCCGCGATGTCGACCCGGTGGGATGCCCACCGGGTGGCACGGGTGAGAAACGCCTCGGCCTCTGCGACGCGCTCCGGTGAGGCGGTGGGCCCGCCGCTGGACTGATCGCGCTGCGGCATACAGCAGAACCTCCATGTCCGGGGACCGGGTGGAACCGGGGGCGACCCAGCTACCTGGTGACCATAGCCGGGCCGTTCCCCGCCCCGTCACCGCGGCCTCCGGGGCCGGTCGGATCCCGCGCGCGAGCGCATACTGACGGTATGGGCAACAAATCGCCGCGTCATGAGCCGGATGCCCGGCATCAGGACGAACGCGACCGGTCCGCGGACCGGCGTGACACGCTCGCCGACCAGCGGGACCGACGAGCGCAGAGCCGTGACGCCCGGGCCGACGAGCGCGAGCTGCTCGCCGACGAGCGGGAACAGCGCCTCGACGAGCTCGAAGGAAGACTGGACGGGTACGCCCGGGGGACCCACACGCCGACCGCCACCCCGCGTCGACGGTCCTACGAGGCGCTGGAGCGCTCCCGGGCCGGTCTGCGCAACGACGCCGCCGAGCTGGATCGCAGTGCCGCCGCCCTGCGCCGGTCGGACGCGAACGACGAGCACGAACAGCACGTCACCGACACCGAGGTGGAGCGTACGGAGCGGACGATCGGGGCCGAGGAGCCCCAGGAACCGCCCGCCCCGGACACCACCGACGCGTGAACTCCGCCGACGCGTGAACCCCGCCGGGTCGGCGGCCGCCGTCTCCCCTCTCAGCTCACCCTTGGCCTGAGCAGCGTGATCTTCGATGCGCCCTGTTCGGTGACGTACAGGGTGCCCTTGGCCGTGTCCTCCGTGACGTCCAGCGGCTGCTGGAATCCGGTGAACCCGGTGACGCCCACCGTGGGCGCCGACAGCTTCCCCTGGGCGTCGACCCCGAAGACCTCGATGTCCTGGCCGCTGCTGTAACGGACCACGAGGAGCTTGCCCTTGAGCGCGCCGGCGAAGGCGTCGCCGCGGTACTCGACGACACCGTCGGCTGAGGCGTGCAGGCCGGCGTCGTACATGCCCGCCGCGTCCAGGTTGCGGTCGGGCTGGGTCCCCACCGGGTAGGCGGTGACCTCGAAGGGGCTGGTGCCGGACGTGGGGTTGCCGCCGGCCAGCACCCACTCGCAGCGCGCCGGGTTCGGGTGCCCGTAGTAGCGGTTCTTCTTCACGTCGAAGACGTAGTCGGTCTCCGCCACGGGGTTGGACGTGATCCCCGGGACGGTCGGGCCGGTGTAGGCGCCGGCCGTCGCCGCGTCGGCCCGGCGGGTACAGGCGGCGGGCAGCGACGCGGGCGTAGCGGGTGTGTTGCCGCCGGCCGCGGAGCCGTTGGTGGGTGTGTAGAGGTGGCCGTTGGTGTGCCACACCAGGTCATAGGCGTTGCGTACGCCGGTCGCGTAGAGGGTCAGCGGCGCGCCGGCGGCGAAGGGGTTGTACGTCCCCGGGCTCTCGGTCCGCACGTCGACGGCGCCGGACGCCGGGAGCTCGGCGGGGTCGAGGCGCAGCACCGCCGCGTTCAGGAGGTGCTCGGGGCGGTTGCCCCAGGTCGGGTCGGCGGCTCCCATGGCGTTGTTGGCGCCCTGGGTCACGTAGAGGGCGCCGTCGGGTCCGAAGGCGAGGGAGTTGGTCTCGTGGTCCTTTACGGACCGGGGCAGGTGGCTGATCACCTCGGTGTACGTGGTGAGGCCGGGGCCGCTCAGCCTGGCGATGCTGCTGGACCAGTCGGGCTCGTTCGGGGTGCCTCCGGCGTACATGGTGTTGGAGGTGATCCACAGGACGGGGGCGGCCGCCGTGGAGGCGGGGTCGAACGCCATCCCGATGACGGAGCGGTTGGGCGCCCCCGGCAGGCCGCGGGCCGTCGCGTCGGTGCGTACGGTGGAGATCGTCTCCGCGCCGCTGAGGGTGCCGTCGGCGGCGATGGCGTACCGCATGATGTAACCGTCGAGGGTGGACGCGTACAGCTTGCCGTCGGGCCCCTTCACCACCGAGGCGAAGTTCCTGCCCGTCGCGGACGTGGCCACCTTGTCGAACGCGACGGTGCCGCCGCCGCTGCCCGCGCCGGTGGTGAACACCGAGCTCCACGGGGTGAAGGTCCGTCCGTCCAGGTCGTGGGCGCCGCTGGTGACCGTGAAGCGGTAGCGGGTGTTCGCCTTGAGTCCGGTCGTCGGGGACAGGTTGATGACGTCGCCGCCGCCGCTGGTGATCACGTGCGCGGGGACGGCGGTGCCGGTCGCCGACTCCCTGAGGGTGACCGTGCCGGACGTGAGGGTCGCGGCGTCGACGCCGGGCCCCACCAGCCGCAGGTCCGCCACGACGCTGCCGGTCGGTGCCGCTCCGGTCGCGGTGTTGGCCGGGGTCACCGTCCTGATCTCCGGGTGGGCGGCGGAGTCGGCGAGCGGCGCGACGGTCACGTAGGCGATCTTCGTGTTGGTGCCGCCGAGCGGGCTGATCGTCAGCCGCCCGTCGGCGACGGTCGGTTGCACGGTCCTGGTCTGGTACTTGGTGGTGGTCGTGGGGACGAACCCGTCGACCGCGTTCTGGTTCTCGACCTGGAGCGCGTGGGCGCTGTCCAGGCTCGTCGCGTCGCCCACGGCGACCGTCACCGTGTAGGTGCCGTCGGGTACGGCCATCTCCCACCGGCCCGGTGTCCTCACCCCGGCCGAGGAGGCGGGAAGCTGCATGTGCACGAAGGTGGCGAGCAGCCGGTCGGGTTCGGCGGTGCCCCTGTCCCGGCCGTTGCCCGTCAGGTCGAGCGGGGTGGTGTTGGTGAGCCCCGTCCAGCCGTAGCTGAGTCCGGTGCCCTGGTTCGCGCCGGTGCGGGCGCCGAAGGGCTGGCCGTGGTCGAGTGCGTAGCCGCTCACGGGCACGGTGGACGCCGTACCGAAGTCGATCTTCGCCGAGAAGGTGGTGTCCGCTCGTGCCTGCGTGGGGGCCGCCAGTGCGACACCCATGAGAGAGAGGGCGAGCAGCGAGCCCGCTGTGCGGGGTGAGCGCCTGCTTCTTCGGCACCCACGTCTTCGAAAGCCCAGTAAGGTCACGGTCTTCTCCTGACTTCTCCTGCGGCGACGGGAACAGCCGATGGCTGCCCCGCGCCTCGCGGTCCAAGCGACGGGCGGATCAGGGGCCGCCCGCAGCACAGCCGCCCCCTTTCCGAGGGGCGGCTGTGATCTGCGGGGTTGCGGTGAACCTTCGGTTCCGCACGGGCAGATGGAGCGCCGGGGGCACGCCATCTGTGTGCGCGTCCCCTACTGACCGGGTATCAGTCCGTCTCCGCTCCGGGGCCGCCGTGCGGGCCCGTGCCTACCTCTTCTTGCGGTGGGTGGTCCTGGCCTGGCCCTGGTGGATGGTGGCGCGGGTCTCCTCCGCCTGCGCGCGGATGGCCTTCTGGACCGGTGCGGGCAGGCCCTTGGCCCGGAACGTGTCGACCATCTTGTTGAGCACGGCGTCCGCTTCCAGGAGGTTCCCGTCCTTGGCGTGGACTTTCGCGAGGCGGCGCATCGCCCTGTTGAGGGTGATGTTGTCGAGGCCCTCGTCGCCGGTGGAGGCGTTGATGGCGGCGCTGAGCTGCTGGACGCTCTCCTTGATGTCGGGTTCGCGGACGACGAGCCGGCCGCCTTGGATGTGCTGGAAGTGGCGCCCGGCGTTGGCGCCGCGGGCCAGGCGGGCGTGCGCGGCCAGCGGGTGGTCGCCGTACTGCTCGATGACCTCCTGCAAGGCGTCGTTGCCGCCCTGGAGCTGTGGCGCGTCGGATCCGAGGAACGTCAGCAGCTGCCCTTGGTCGTCGCCGAGCAGCAGCTCGCCGATGCGCTGGTCGGCGGCGGCGAGCGGCGCGCGGACCCGGATGGTGCGCGGGGCGGTGACCACGCGCGATCCGTCGGGGGCCTGGTAGGCGGCGGTCACCTTGTACAGGCCGGGCTCGCTGAAGTAGAGCCCGTCGGCGCCGTATCCGAGGTACACGCTGGTGTAGACGGCCGGTGCCTCGGCGGTGAGCGCGCTGGTTTCGTGCCCGCAGGTGCGGGTGAGGGGCCTGAAGACGCGGCTCTGCCCGTAGGGGTCGGTGATCGCTACGGTGACGTAGCCGCCGGCGGGGTCCAGGTCGGGCGCCACGACGATCCGCTCACGGTCGGCGGCGCGGCCCAGTTTGAGCTGCGCGACGACCGGCTCGCCGTAGGCGAAGGCGGCCTGTCCCGCCAGTTCCAGGGTGAGTCCTGACTCGTCGGTGAGGGGCGGCGCGACCAGTTCCAGCGACGGCCGCTCCTTCGCGGCGCCGGACGTGAAGTTGCTGCCGCCCGGGATCACGTTGCGGTAGTAGCCGTGGCGCAGGTGCCGGAGCTCGTCGTCGGTGAAGCTGAACGGGAAGGCGCGGAAGAACGCGGCGGTCCGCTCGTCCTCGGGTGCGCTGGGGTCTCCGTCGTAGAGGTGCGGGTACGACATCCACGACAGGTCGCCGTAGCGCCCCTTGGGGCCCAGCGGCGCGGGCGGGTCCGCCGAGTCCTTGCCGAACGAGTGCATCAGGTTGTAGGCGTGGCCGAGTTCGTGGACGTAGGTGTGCAGCTCGTCGTTGGTCCCGGCGACGTTGTACTTCGAGAAGACCGCGATGCCCTGTCGTTGCAGGCCGATGGCGTCGAACATGACGCCCGCCACGCCGTTGCCGTCGGAGTAGTCGCGGGCGACGAGGGTCCACAGCTTCCACTGCGGTACCTCGCGGTACCCGCTGAAGTTCGCCACCATCGCCGCGTGCAGTTCGGCCTTGGACCACAGCAGGTCGGCGCCGGATCCGGTGGTGTCCAGGACGGTGCGGGTCCCGGCGGTGCGCATCTCCACGCCCGCCTCACCGAACGAGGAGGCCACGGTGAGCACCCGGTTCACGAATCCGGGCGGGGTGGCGGCCTTGGACGTGTCGTAGCTGACGAGCTCGGCCTCACCGACCACCGTGTCGACCTCGTAGTCCACCGTGCGGAAGTAGGCGGACGCCTTGGGCAGGTCGTACCAGATGGCGCTGTAGTAGGAGTTGGCGTCCTCCAGGGTCAGCCACGCGGCCGTCCGCGCGGGCTGTCCGGCGGCGGTCAGATTGATCAGGATGCGCGCCTGGGTGACCTCCGGTGACGACGTGGCCCAGGTGAGTCCCTTGCCCACGACCACCACGTAGTTGTCGGTCCACTGCACCTCCACCGCGCTGGAGCGGAAGGAGTTGGCGTAGGTCGTGCTCTGGCCCGACACCGAGAAGAGATCCCCGCTGATCGTGGAGAGCGTGCCGACCCCGTCGACGTCGATCCGTGCTTCGACGTTCTGACCCGCGTTGGTGGCCCGGTAGGTCCCGGACAGGGGGAGGTACTGCGTCGTGCAGGTCGCCGGGAGCTTGCCGAGCCCCGCCGTCAGCGAGGTGAGCGTGCCCGACTTCTCCACGCCGGTGCGCCAGTTGAGGACGACCCCCTTGGTTCCCTTGACGAGCAGCGAGCGGCGTACGCCGGCGGCGAGCGGCAGTTCGACGACGTGATCGAGGTCGGAGCGGAAGTCGGCCGGGAGCTGGGCCCATCCCGGCGCGTCCGCGTCCGGGCCCTCGGTGATGAGCACGTCGCGTTCGACGGCGACGGCGGTCGCGCCCCCGTTGTAGGTGAGGACGCGGCTGCCCTTGAAGACGTAGGTGCGCCATTCGCCCGACGCGGAGCTGGGGGCCTGGAGCAGGGCGTCGACGTTGTGCTGCCACTCGGCGGGCAGCCAGCCGCGCATGACCAGTGGTTCGCGCTTCACCACACCGGTGCCGACGCGGTACCGCAGGCTGTCCGAGCCGGTGATGAAGAGGTACTGGGCGGCCCCGTCCGTGTGGGCGGGCAGGCGGAGTACGGCCTGCGGGTACAGCCGGAAGTCCTGGTACTGCGCCTGTCGCAGCTCGGTGAACTGTGCTCCGTACGCGTCGTAGGTCGCCGTGTCGAACAGCAGCGCCGATTCGCTGATGCCCGCGGCCGTGCCCGGCCGCAGGAACATCGCGGACCACCCCTGTGGGGTCGGGCAGGCCACCGCACAGCGGAACCCCGTGGATTTGTGCCTGAGGAACGCCATGAGCGTCCCCTCTCTGAAAATGTCGCGGCTTCAAGCACGCGAACGCCAGGCCCTCACCTCAGCACCGAGGCGCTCATTCCCCCAGGTTCGCTACCGGCCGTCCCGGGTTGCTCCGGCACGCCGGTCAGCGAACGCTCGGCCGGGCCGGTTCGGGTACCGATGGAGCGGATGCGGCCCACCTCCCCCGGCCGTACCCGGCGCCGTCCGCATCCGACCGGATCTGCTCGGAGCCGAAGGGGACACATACCGCAGGGCGCCCTCCCGTCCCGTCCGTCGGCGCCGACGAGTGCCCGGCGTCCGGAAAGCGGGCGGCCACCCGGCCGGACTTGGCGGGTGCGCCCGAATCGGCCATGGTCGACACCGCTCCCCGGCGGCCGGCACGTTTCACCGCCGCCGATCCCGGTCACCCGCCACGGGCCTGCCCCCGCACACCGGACGGGCGGGAGCCACCGCGGACGTAGGAGAAGAGAAGGGACGGCGTTCACCATGACTACGGCACGAGAGATCATGACCGGTGGTGCACAGTGCATCGGGGCCCACGACAGCGCACTGGACGCGGCCCGCAAGCTCAAGGAGCTCCAGGTGGGCGCGCTGCCCATCTGCGGGGACGACAACCGGCTGGTCGGCGTGGTGACCGACCGCGACATCGTCGTCAAGGTCCTGGGGTTCGGGCTCGACCCGGCCGAGGTGGAGACCGGCACGCTCGCACAGGGCGAGGCCGTCACCATCGGAGCGGACGACGACGCGGACGAGATCTTCGCGACCATGACCCGGCACAAGGTCCGCAGGCTTCCCGTGATCGACGGCGCCACCCTCGTCGGTATGGTCGCCCTCGCGGACGCCGCCCGCGCTCTCAAGGACCCTGACGCGGGACGTCTGGTGGAGGCGCTCTCCACCGACTGACCGCGTCCACCGACCCCATCCACCGCGAAGCGGCGGCGCGTCCGGCGCCGCCGCTTCGGCGTGTCCAGGGCCGTGGCACCGACGTGTCCGGGGCGCCCTTCGTCGGCAGCCGAACTTGAGCCCGATTTCGGTCATTGTGCGGTGAGAGGCAAGAATGTCGCCCAGGACGACGCGCAGGGGGTGCGCGCGGCCGGATCCGCCACAGGGCGAGACAAGGGCAGGGGTGGGCATCGGTGACCGGGAGGGAACTGGAGTTCGGCACGTTGTTGCGGCAGTTCCGGCTGGACGCCTACATGACGATGAAAGGTCTCTCCGAGGCCTCGGGGGTGAGCGTCAGAGGCATCGGCGATCTGGAGCGGGGGCGGCGCGCGGCGCCGCAGCGCCGGACAGTGGCCGCTCTGGCCGCCGGTCTCCGGCTGGACGAGGAGCGCGGCGAACAGCTTCTCGCCGCCGCGCGAAGAGCGGCCCCCGACACCGCTGGATCCGTCGCCGTACGCACCTTCCCCCGCGGGATCAACGACTTCGTCGGCCGCGAGGAGGAGCTGGCCCGGCTCATGGCGCTGGCGTCGGAGGAGGCGCCGGGTGCGGGTACGGGCGCCGAGGAGCAGCGGCCCGTCGTCGTGACCGTGTCGGGTCCGCCCGGCGCGGGCAAGACCACGCTCGTGCTGCACTCGGCGCAGGAGCTGGCGGATCGCTTCCCCGGGGGCCGCATGGTCCTGGATCTGCGCGGCATGGACGAGACCCCGGCCTCGACGGCCGAGCTGATGCTGAGCGTGTGCAAGGCCTTCAGCGTCGCGGACCAGGAACTCGCGACGGTGGGACCGCAGGGGCACGCCGCGTTGTACAGGGATCTCCTCTCCCGCAGACGCTGCCTGCTGGTGCTCGACAACGCCCGGGACGAGGAGCAGGTGCGGCAACTGCTGCCGGAGCACGGGCGGGCCGTGGTGATGGTGACCAGCCGGCGCATGCTCACCGGTCTGCCCGGTGCGCACCGGGTCGTGCTCGGGGAGCTGCCTCCTGACGACGCGGTCGCGTTCCTCACCGCCATGATCGGGGCGCGCCGCGCGTCCGCCGAGCCCTCGGCGCTGCGTGACGTGGCACAGCGGTGCGGGTACCTTCCGCTCGCCCTGCGGGTGGCGGGGAGCTGGCTGGCGACCCGGACCGGCTGGACCGTGCGCAGGCTGGCCGACCGGCTCGCCGTGGCGGAGCGCAGGCTCGACGCCCTGGTCGCGGGTGACCGGCGGGTGTCGGCCGCGTTCGACCTCTCCTACCGTCAGCTCACCCCTGACGCGGCGCGCCTGTTCAGGCGCCTTGCGCTGGTGCCCGGGCCCGACGCCGGGTCGGCCTGCGCCGCGCAGCTGGTCGGAAAGGATCTCGTTTCGGCCGCGGACATCCTGGAGGAACTGGTCGAGACGGGTCTGCTCGGTACCCACGGGAACCGCTTCAAGCTGCACGACCTGCTCCGCCTGTACGCGCAGCTGCGGCTGGAGGCCGACGAGGACAGGGAGGAGACGCGGAAGGTCCGGGCCGATCTGTACCGCTGGCTGCTGGAGACCACGGTCGTCGCCGGCCGCTGGTTCGAGCCGGACCATGGCGCGCCTTCCGCAAAGTGGCGGGGGCTGGTGGACCTCTCCTCCGCCGACCTGGCCCATGACTGGCTCCGGACGCAGCGGGTGAACTGGCTGGCCGCTCTGCACGCGGCGGCGGCGGAGGGCGATCACGCGCTGGTGGTGGAGGTGGCGGAGTCGCTGCACTGGTTCTCCGACCAGTGGATCTTCTGGGGGCACTGGTCGGAGGTGTTCCGCACGGCCGCGAGCAGCGCCAAAGCACTGGGGGACAAGGTCGCGCAGGCGACGCAGCTCAACTACTACGCCTGGGCCGTTCTCGTCTGCGAGAGCCGGCCGGCCGCGAGTCTTCCCCTGTCCACGCGGGCACTGGCGATCGCGGTGGAGGCCGGTGACGTCGACCAGCAGGCATGGGCGCACCATTACCGCGCGTGGGCCTACCGGAAGCTGGAGCGCTCCGGTGAGGCCGCACACCACTGCAACCGCGCGGCGGATCTGTTCGCGCTGGCGGGCGACCTGCACGGCAGCCTCCAGGCGCACCACGCCCGGTCAGTGAACCTGCTGGTGGACGGGGACGGCGAGGCGGCCCTCGCCTCGTACCGGCACACCCGTGCCTTCCTCGACGAGGCCGGCGACCGGATCGAGCCGCACATCGCCGCGACGGCGCGCATCGGCATCCTCTCCGGGACCGGCAGGAGCCTCGCTCTGCTGGGGCGGTGGGACGAGGCGGTCACCTGCCTGCGGAAAGCGGTGCGGCTGTGCGAGGACTTCGGCAACCACTCGGTGATGATGAGCATCCACCTCGTCCATCTGGGACGCACACTCATAGCCGCCGGCCGGCCGGACGAGGCGCGGGAGGCGTTCCGCGCCTGCCTCGACCTCGGCTCCGACGCCGACCCCAACCGCGTCGAGGAGTCACGCGCGCAGGTGGCCCGGCTGGAGCGCACGGCGACGCGGTGAGGGCGGCGTCAGGGACGCGGGATGTTGCGAAGGTTGGCCCGGGCGAGGTCGACCATGCGGCCCACGCCGCCCGTGAGGACGGCCCGGCCCGCCGACAGGGCGAATCCGGTGATCTGCCCGCTCTTGATCTTCGGCGGCACGGCCAGCGCGTTCGGGTCCGTGACGACATCCACGAGCGCGGGCCCGTCGTGCGCGAACGCCTCCCGCAGGGCCGCCCTGACCTGCGAAGGCTCCTCGACCCTGATGCCGCGCGCACCGGCCGCGGTGGCGATGGCCGCGTAGTCGGTGTGCGGATAGCCGGTGCCGTGCGGGGGCAGCCCGTCGACCATCATCTCCAGGTCGACCATGCCGAGTGAGGAGTTGTTGAAGACGACCACCTTCACCGGGAGTCCGTACTGCACGAGGGTCAGGAAGTCGCCCATCAGCATGGAGAAGCCGCCGTCGCCCGAGAGCGAGACGACCTGCCGGTCGCGGTCGAGGAACTGCGCGCCGATGGCCTGCGGAAGCGCGTTCGCCATCGACCCGTGGACGAAGGAACCGAGGATCCGGCGGCGGCCGTTGGGCGTCAGATAACGCGCCGCCCAGACACAGCACATGCCCGTGTCCACGGTGAAGACGGCGTCGTCGGCCGCTTCCTCGTCCAGGATCGAGGCGACGTACTCCGGGTGGATCGGCTTGTGGTCGGTGACGTCGTGCGTGTAGGCGCCGACCGCTCCCTCCAGGGCGTGCGTGTGGCGTCGCAGCATCCGGTCGAGGAACGTACGGGAGGTCTTCTCGCGTACCCGCGGCGTCAGCTGCCGGAGCGTCTCGCCGACATCTCCCCACACGGCCAGGTCCAGCGACGTACGGCGGCCGAGGTGCTCGGGCTGAAGGTCGACCTGCACCGTCCTGACGTGGCTCGGCAGGAACTCCGTGTACGGGAAGTCCGTGCCGAGGAGCAGCAGCAGGTCGCACTCGTGCATCGCCTCGTAGGCCGCGCCGTAGCCCAGCAGGCCGGACATGCCGACGTCGTACGGGTTGTCGTACTGGATGTGCTCCTTGCCGCGCAGGGTGTGGCCGATCGGGGCCTTCACCTTCTCCGCGAACGCCGTCACTTCGGTGTGCGCGCCCGCGACGCCGCGCCCGCAGAAGAGCGTGACGGTGCGGGCTTCGTCGATCATTCGCACGAGGTCGGCGAGTTCACGGGGGCCCGGGCTCACGGTCGGCCGATCGAGAGGGAGGGCGAGTTCGGTGCCCGCGTCCGGCGCGTGCTCGGCGGCGGTGTCACCGGAGAGGGCGACGACGGAGACTCCGCGGCGCCCCACCGCGTGCTGGATCGCCGTCTGCACGACCCGGGGCATCTGCCGGGGCGAGGAGAGCAGCTCCGAGTAGTGGCTGCACTCCTGGAACAGCCGGTCCGGGTGCGTCTCCTGGAAGTAGCCCGTGCCGATCTCGCTGCTGGGTATCTGCGCGGCCAGCGCCAGGACGGGGGCCATCGAGCGGTGCGCGTCGTACAGACCGTTGATCAGGTGCAGGTTCCCGGGCCCGCAGGAGCCCGCGCAGGCGGCCAGTTCACCGGTGAGCTGGGCCTCGGCCCCCGCGGCGAAGGCGGCGGTCTCCTCGTGGCGGACCTGGATCCACTCCATGGCGTCCTGGCGCCTGATCGCGTCCACGACCGGGTTCAGGCTGTCGCCGACCACTCCGTAGACACGGCGCACACCGGCCCGGGCCAAGAGGTCCACATACTCTTCGGCGACGGTCTTCTTCCCCATGGGTGCTCCTTGCACAGGCGATTGTTCCGGACCGCCCCAACGTAGGGAGTCGGACGCCGGCCGACTTGCCTCTGCGTGCACCGCCTTCGGCCGATCCGCGAACCGTTCTTTTTGGGGCAAGCGCTGTGCGCTGAAAAACAATCAGGGGCGAATGGACGTCACTACGCTGCACGGAGGCCAGGACACTCGATATACCGGGAGAGAAATCCCATGGAAAAGACCACCACCACGACAGCCCGCGCCGTGACGGTTCACGTATCGATTCCGAATGACATTCCCCTGCCGATCCCCGCCCGGTTCACGTACTGCGCGAGCGACCCTTATGCCGTGGGTCTCTCCATAGGAACGCGCAGTGCGCGACCGGTCCGGTGGACGTTCGCCAGGGACCTCCTCTCCGCCGGTGCGCAGGGGCCGAGCGGCGTCGGCGACGTCCTGGTGCGTCCACGGATGATCGGCGGCCGAAGATTCATCGGCATCACCCTCAGGTCGACGGCGGGAAAAGCCGACGTACTGTGCCCGATGGATGAGGTGGCCGAATTCCTGCGGCAGTCCTTCGCGCACGTACCGAAAGGGAGCGAGGAACAGCACATGGACCTGGACAGTGTGGTGCTGCGACTCATGCGGCAGTGAAGGGCGCGTCCGGAACGGCGATCCCGTCACTGGCGGAACCGAAGCCGTGCACGCACCGGCAAGGGCCTCCCGCGCGCGGTGTTTCTCTTGGATCCATGCGAGACCATAAGGCACACATTCCCGATGTCGTGCATCACACCGCGGAACTGAACGGCATCAATCAGCACTGGGTCAGCGCCGGCCAGGGGCCTCCGGTCTACCTGCTGCACGGATTTCCCCAGACCTGGTACGGCTGGCGCAAACAGATCCCGGCACTGGCGCGGAAGTACACCGTCATCGCCCCGGATCTCCGTGGGTACGGCGACACCGACAAACCCGCGTCCGGGTACGACAAGCGCACGATGGCCCGCGACACCCTGGCCCTCATGGACCACCTGGGACACGAGAAGATCGCGCTGGTGGGTCATGACCGCGGCGCTCGGGTGGGGACCCGGTTCGCCAAGGACCACCGTGAGCGCGTCGACCGGTTCGTGGCGATGGACAACATCCCGACCCGGGTCATCGCCGACACCTACGACGTGTCCCTCGCCCGCCAGGGCTACTGGTTCTTCACCTTCCTCCAGGTGCCCGACCTCCCCGAAGCCCTCATCGCGGGCAAGGAGGAGGCCTGGCTCACGCACTTCTACCGCAGCTGGTCCTACAACCCGGACATGCTGTCGGCCGAGGAGATCGACGTCTACGTCCGCGCCTACCGCCAACCGGGCGCCGTCCGCGGTTCCTGCGCGGACTACCGGGCGGCGCCCGAGGACGTCGCCCAGGACCGCGAGGACGCCGACCGGCTCATCGACTGCCCCGTACTGACCATGTGGGGCGAGGACTTCAGCGCGGTCGGCAAGGCCTACGACGTCCTCGACGTCTGGAAGGGCGTCGCCCACCACGTCCGGGGCGTCGCCATCCCCCGGTGCGGCCACCTCTGCCAGGAGGAACAGCCCGAGGTGGTCAACGCCGAACTGCTCGCCTTCCTGGACGGCTGGTCCGGCTGAGGCGCCACCAGTGCGCTCGCGGACTCGTCGCCGGGCGCGGAAAGCAAAGCGGTACCGCTGACGCTCCCTAGGTTTACCGACGTACCACCCGCATAAAGCTCCATTTTTCGTCACAGCACAGAGATGAGATCCCATGTCCCGCTCCGAGACCCCGACCGTCGTACTGGTGCACGGTGCGTTCGCCGACGCCTCCAGCTACAACAGCGTCATACCCGAGCTGCTCAAGCGCGGCCACAAGGTCGTCGCCCCCGCCGTCCCCAACCGCAGCCTGCTCGGCGACTCCGCCTACATCGCCTCGGTCGTCCGCCAGATCGAGGGCCCGGTCGTCCTCGTCGGCCACTCCTACGGCGGCGCCGTGATCACCGTCGCGGGTGTGGAGGAGAACGTGAAGGCGCTCGTCTACCTCTCCGGCTACGCCCTGGAGGAGGGCGAGAGCCTCGGCGAACTGCAGGGCCAGTTCCCCGACTCCGACCTCGCCGCCGCCCTCGTCTACACCCCGTTCCCCCTCGAAGGCTCGGACACCCCGGGCACCGACGTGTCGGTGGACGTCGAGAAGTTCCCGGCCATCTTCGCCGCCGACGTCGACCCGGAGCTCGCGGCCGTGCTCGCCGTCTCCCAGCGCCCCCTCGCGGCCCAGGCCTTCGCCGACGCCGCACCGGCCGCCGCCTGGAAGACCAAGCCCTCCTTCGGCCTCGTCTCCTCCTCCGACCACACCATCAACCCCGACGTCGAGCGCTTCGGCTACCAGCGCGCCGGCATGACCACCATCGAGGTCGACTCCTCGCACCTGGTCATGCTGGCCCACCCCAAGAAGGTCGTCGCCTTCATCGAGGAAGCCATCAAGGCCACCGCCAAGTAGCCCCCGGAACGGTCGCGCAGAAAGTCGCTCATGAACTCAGCAGATTCAGCAAACTCGTCCGACGCCTCCGGCCCGTCGAAGACCTCGGTCTCCCGCCGCGCCGTGACCGTGTCGATGGTGGCGGGGGCCGCGGCCCTCGGAGCCGCCGGTATCGCCCACGCGGCCCCGGCGGCGGCAGGACCCGCCCCCGCGGACAAGGGCAAGCACATAGACAAAGACAAGGACAAGGGCCCGCTGCCCACCATCGTGCTGGTCCACGGCGCCTTCACCGACGCCTCCAGCTGGAGCGCCGTCATCAAGAGGCTCCGGCGTACGGGCCACCGCGTCGTGGCACCGCCGGTCCTGCTGCGCGGCGTGGCCTCCGACGCCGCGTACGTGCGCAGTGTCCTGGACACCCTGGACGGCCCCGTCGTACTGGTCGGGCACTCCTACGGCGGGTCCGTCATCAGCCATGCCGCCACGGGCGCCTCGCAGGTCAAGGCGCTGGTATACGTGGCCGCCTTCGTCCCCGAGGTGGGCGAGAGCGCGCTGTCGCTGACGGACAAGTACCCGGGCAGCACCCTGGCGCGGGCCACGAGCACGCAGTACTTCCCGCTGCCCGGCGGCGGGCAGGGCGAGGAACTCGTCATCCGTCAGGACCTGTTCCGTCAGCAGTTCGCGGCCGGGGTCCCCGCCACCACCGCGCAGACCATGGCGGTGGGACAGCGGCCGGTCGCCGTCGCTGCGCTCCAGGAACGCGCCACCGTCGCCGCCTGGAAGAAGCTGCCGTCCTGGTACCTGATAGCCACCGAGGACCGGAACATCCCGCCGGCGGCGCAGCGCTGGATGGCCGCCCGCGCCAAGGCCCGCACGGTCAGCGTCCACGCGCCGCACGCCGCCGCGGTGAGTGACCCGCGCGCGGTGAGCGAGCTGATCCTCGAGGCGGCGCGGGCCGTCCGGTCCGCTCACTGACCGTCCGGCGGCACACACCGGGCACGGCGGCCCGTGCGAACGGCCGGGTGCGTCCGCGGTCGCGGCGCACCCGGCCGTTCGCCGCCCCGGGCGACAGCGCCGCCTCCCCGTCGTCCGACCGGACGGCGGGGAGGCGGCGCGGGCCGTCGCCCGTACTTCAGCGTCCACCCGTACTTCAGCGTCCACCCGCGCTTCATGCCGGGAGAAAGGAGCACGGCATGCCGCTGCTCGAACCGGAGCCGGGGATGCTGCGCCCCCGGCCGACCGGGAGCCCCTCCGTCGACCGCGTCGCCGCGGACCACGCGTCCGGCACACCGCGGGACCTGCGGTCCGGCCTCAGCAAGGAACTCGGCGAACACAAGGTGCTGCACAAGGTCTCCGACCTCGTACGGTACGCCTCGGACGCCAGCCCTTACCGTCTCGTGCCCCGCGTCGTCGTCATCGCCGAGACGGCCGAGGACGTATCCACCGTGCTGCGCTACGCCCGCGAGCACGGCCGCGCCGTGGTCTTCCGGGCGGGCGGCACCTCGTTGAACGGACAGGCGCAGGGCGAGGACATCCTGGTCGACGTACGTCGCCACTGGTCCGGCCTGGAAGTGCTCGACGGCGGCGCCCAGGTGCGGGTCAGGCCCGGCACCACCATCGGACGGGCCAACATCGCGCTGTCCCGGCACGGACGGCTGATGGGGCCCGACCCCGCGAGCTCCCTCGCCTGCACCGTCGGCGGGGTCGTGGCCAACAACGCGTCCGGAATGACGGCGGGCACCGCGCGCAACTCCTACCGCCTGCTCTCCTCACTGACCCTGGTACTGGCCTCGGGAACAATCGTCGACACGGCCGCACCCGACGCCGACGCCCGCCTGCGCGCGGCGGAGCCGCAGCTCTGCGCGGAGCTGCTGGCGCTCAAGGCGGAGGTGGAGAGCGACGGCGCGCTGTCCGACAGGATCCGTGCCAAGTACGAGCTGAAGAACACCAGCGGATACCGGCTGGACGCGTTCCTGGACGGCTCCACCCCGGTCGAGATCCTGCGCGGCCTCATGGTGGGCTCGCAGGGCACCCTCGGATTCATCGCCGAGACCGTCTTCAACACCGTTCCTCTCGACAAGCTCACGTACACGGCTCTGCTGTTCTTCCCGGGCCTCACGGCCGCCGCCGCCGCGGTCCCGCTCTTCAATCGCGCCGGCGCCCGGGCCGTCGAGCTGATGGACGGCAACACCGTGCGCGCCTGCGCCGCCGTGGACGGGGTGCCCGCGGACTGGGCCGACGTGCCACGTGACACCGCCGCGCTGCTGGTCGAGTTCCGCGCGGCGACACAGGCCGAGCACCTCGCACAGCGACAGGCCGCCGCGGGCGTCCTCGAAGGGTTGCGGCTGGTGCGCCCGGTGGCGTCGGTGACCAATGCCTTCGTCACCGACCCCCGGGTGGTACGTACCTACTGGCACGCCCGCGAGGCGTTCATGACGGCGGTGGGCAAGGCGCGTCCCACGGGTACGACGCTGATCACCGAGGACTTCGCCGTCCCGCCCACCCACCTGGCCGAGGCGTGCCAGGCGTTGACACGGCTCCAGGAGCAGTACGGCTACGACGCCGCCGTGGCCGGGCACGCGGCCCACGGGAACCTGCACTTCCTGCTCACGCTCGACGCCTCGCGCCCCGACGACGTACAGCGGTACGCGCACTTCATGGACGACTTCTGCCGCATGGTGACGGACCGTTTCGACGGTTCGCTCAAGGCGGAGCACGCCACCGGCCGGAACATGACGCCCTATCTGGAAGCGGAGTGGGGCGCGTCCGCCACCGACGTGATGTGGCGGATCAAGGACATACTCGACCCCCACGGTGTGCTGGCTCCGGGCGTGGTGCTCAACCGGGACCCGCAGGCACATCTGAAGCACCTCAAGACGATCCCCACCATCGAGGCCGTGGCCGACGCCTGCATCGAGTGCGGCTTCTGCGAACCCGTCTGCCCCAGCCGTGATCTGACGACGACACCCCGTCAACGGATCGTGCTGCGGCGCGAGATGTTCCGCCAGCCCGCGGACTCACCGGTCACGGAGGGCCTGCTGGAGTCGTACGGCTACGACGCGGTGGACACCTGCGCGGGCGATTCGACCTGCAAGATCGCCTGCCCTGTCGGTATCGACACCGGCGCGATGATGAAGCGGTTCCGGCACCAGCGGCACGGCGATGCGGCCGAGCGCAACGCCGAGCGCGTCGCGAAGCGGTTCGCCGCGGTGGAGACATCGGTCAGGGCCGCTCTGGGCGTCGCGGAGCACGTCGGGGACCGGCTCCTGACCGATGTCACCGCCGCCGCCCGCAAGGTCGTCTCGCCCGACCTGGTGCCCGAGTGGATCAGCGCGATCCCCGGGCCCGCGGCCGGCCGACTGCCGACCACGGAGCGGGGATCCGCCGCCGCCGTCTACTTCGTGGCCTGCGTCAACAGGATCTTCGCCGGGCCCGAGGGCGCGACGGCCCCGTCCCTCCCCGAGGCCGTCGTGGAGCTCTCGCGCAGAGCGGGACGCCCCGTCTGGGTGCCGCGGGACCTCGCCGGCGCGTGCTGCGCGACGATCTGGCACTCCAAGGGGTACGACGACGGCAACACGTTCATGGCCAACCGGACGGTCGAGCGGGCCTGGGAGTGGACGGACGGCGGGCGGCTCCCCCTCGTCGTCGACGCCTCGTCGTGCACGCTCGGCATCGGGCACGAGATCGTCCCGTACCTCACACCGGAGAACCGGCACAAGCACGACGGCCTGACCGTCGTCGACTCACTGGTCTGGGCCGCCACCGAGCTGCTCCCGCACCTCACGGCCACCCGGAAGGTCGACAGCGCGGTCATCCACCCGACCTGCTCGATGCGCCATCTCGGCGACACGGAGGAACTCGCCGAACTCGCGCGCTTCGTCGCCCACCGCGTGGACGTCCCCGTCCACGCGGAGTGCTGCGGCTTCGCCGGCGACCGCGGCATGCTCCACAAGGAACTGACCGAGGCGGCCACCCTCCAGGAGGCGGAGGAGGTCGCGGCGGGCAGCTACGACGCCTATCTCTCGGCCAACCGCACCTGCGAGATCGGCATGCAGCACGTCACGGGCCGCCCCTACCAGTCCGTGCTGCTGCTCCTCGAACGTGTCACCCGCCCCGCCTGACCCCGGTGCCGCCCCGCCGCACCCCTGCCCCTCGGGAGAACTCCTTGCGTATCGCCAATGTGTCCGGACGGCTGTGCCTCCTCTCCGGGGAGCGGGCCCTGGACGTGCACGAAGCCAGCGGCCACCGCTTCCCCTCCGATCCGCAGGCCGTCTACAGCCGGTGGGAGGAGTTCCGGAGCTGGGCCTTCGACGTGGACGCGAGCGCCGGGGTCCCCTTCCGGACCTCGGAGCTGGGGGCGCCCGCGCCCGCGCCCCGTCAGCTGTTCGCCATCGGTCTCAACTACCGCGAGCACGTCGACGAGGCCGGTTTCACCGCGCCCGAGGACATGCCGCCCGTCTTCACCAAGTTCGCGAACAGCATCAGCGGCCCGGTCACCGACGTGCTGCTTCCGGCCGGTGGGCACACCGACTGGGAGGTGGAACTGGTCGTCGTCATCGGCCGCCCCGCCCGCCGGGTCCCGGAAGCGGAGGCATGGAACCACGTCGCGGGACTGACGGCCGGTCAGGACCTGTCGGAACGCATCCTGCAGATGAGCGGGCCCTCGCCCCAGTTCGGTCTGGCGAAGTCGTTCCCGGGCTTCTCCCCCATGGGCCCGTGCCTCGTCACCCCCGACGAGTTCGACGATCCCGACGACCTCGAACTGACCTGCGCCGTCAACAGCGAGACCGTTCAGCTCGGGCGCACACGGGACCTCATCTTCCCCGTCGCGGCCCTCGTCTCGAAGCTGTCGCACGTACTGGAGCTCTCGCCCGGGGACGTCATCTTCACCGGCACCCCCGCGGGCGTCGGCCTCGGCCGCACGCCGCAGCACTGGCTCGCCGACGGCGACGAACTCGTCAGCTCCATCGAGGGGATCGGCTCGCTGCGCCAGCGCTTCCGGAGCGAGTGAAGGCGGCTGCCGCCCGACACCCACGGGTCGGGGCGGATCCGGCCCCGCGGGTGAGAGGAGACCGCACGCCGCGAACGTACGTCAGGCGTCGGCCGGCGACGGGGTGAGGCGACGCCCGCGGGGCTGCACGATGACGGCACCGCCGGCGTCCCCCGTCGCCAGGCGCATGGTGCGCCATTCGCGGGGCGGAAGTCCGTAGGCGCTGCGGAAGACCCGGCTGAAATGGGTGGGGTTCACGAACCCCCAGCGCTGGGCGATGGAGGAGACGGTGGGCGCGGCCCGGCCGCTGCGGGTCAGTTCCCGCGCGCACTCCTCCAGTCTGCGCCGCTGGATGAGCCGGCTGACGGTGATGCCCTCGCCCTCGAAGAGCCGGTGGAGGTAGCGCACCGAGATGTGGTTCGCCCGGGCGACGGACTCCGGTGACAGGGCGGGATCGGCCAGGTTCTCGTCGATGTGGTCGCGGACGCGTCGCACCAGGTGATGGCGCGTGTTCCAGTCCTCCGTCGACGAACTCTCGGTGCGTTCGGCGACCAGGGCGGCGAACACGTCGGTGAGCCCGTTGGCCAGACCGGTCGCGGCGGCGGGCGAGAACATGTGTGCCGAGGCGACCACCGTGGCGAGCAGCGGCATCAGCACGGCCGCGCACCCCCGCTCCGTGCTGAACACGATGCCGGTGACATGACGGAGATCCTCGTCCGGTACCCCGAGCATGTGGCGCGGCATGTGGACGACGCGGGTGGAGAAGCGCTCGGGGAAGTCCAGGGAGTAGGGGCGTGTGGTGTCCCAGACGAAGAGGTCGCCGGGGTTCGCGACGACCTGTCGGTCGCCCTGGGTGAGCAGCGTCGTACCCGACATCTGCAGGGCGACGGCCACGAGCGGCTCCGGCGAGCGCGTGATGTGGGCGGCGGTCCGGCTGACCCGGTAGGCGTCGGCCTCGACGACGGAGACCCGCAGGGCGCCCACCCGGTGCGTGACGATACGCCCTTCGAAGGAGCGGGCGTCCTGCAGAGCTATGGCCACGGGCACCAGTGACTGTTCCACCGCCCGGCGCCAGTAGGTGAGTCTGTGTTCGTCGGGCACCAAAGCGGTCGTCAGCACCGGGCTCATCCGGCTCTCCTCTCATCCGTGCAATACCGGCGGAGACCTGGAACACCGTTGCCCGTACGAACCTGGCGGCCGCTCAGTGCCTCGAAGAGGTGGCGGCCGTGCCCGGGCTGGTGTGGATGTCCCGTCGCGGAAGACCCCCCTGCGACGGGCTCGGGCGGCAGCGCTGCGGCCCGGTTCCCCGCTGCTGCCAGCCAAGCAGTTCGCCGGTCGGCGCTCCAGGCAGAAGACAGGCAGAAACATGGCACAACCGACGATGCCGGGCGCGGCTGTGACCTGCTGACTCGCGCTGTCTAGACTTCTGAGGTCCGTGCTCGGGGGTGGTGAGGGAGGCACGGCGGAGGGAGCACAGAGTGACCGATGACCGTGGAGCGTTCGGAGCCGCGCTGCGTGAACTGCGGATCGCCGCTTCGCTGACGCTGGAGGGTCTCGCCGAGGCGTCGGGGGTCAGTGTCCGGGCCATCGGGGATCTGGAGCGCGGGCGGCGGGCCGCGCCGCAGCGGCGGACGGTCGCGGCGCTGGTGGACGGCCTGGGCCTGGGTGAGGCCGCACGGGAGCGACTGCTCGCGACCGCCAGAGCCGGCCGGGGTACGGGGTACAGCCCGGCCGGGGTGCGGGCCGTGCCGCGCGGGATCGTCGACTTCGTGGGCCGGTGCCGGGAACTGGCGTCCCTCACCGGCCTCGCGGAGGCGGCAGCCGCCCGGCGCGGCGGCGCGGGGGACGCGAGCCAGGTGGCTGTGGCGGTCTCGGGGCCGCCCGGCACGGGGAAGACCACGCTCGCGCTGCATGCGGCCCGGGAGCTCGCGGGGTGCTTCCCGGACGGGCAGCTGGTGGTCGATATGCGCGGCACGGACGTCGCACCGCCCGAGCCTGCCGAGCTGATGCTCACGGTGCTCAGGGCGCTTCAGGTGGCGGACCGGGACCTGGCGAAGGCCGGGCCGCAGGGGCACCCCGGCCTGTACCGGCAACTGCTGGCGGAGCGGCGCTGCCTGCTCGTGCTGGACAACGCCCGCGACGAGGCACAGGTCCGCCCGCTGCTGCCGGGCGCCGGCGCGGGGATGGTGGTGGTGACCAGCCGGCGCATGCTCACGGGTCTGGAGAGCGTGGAGCGGCTCCGGCTGGGCGAGCTGTCACCGGCGGAGGCGGCGGACTTCCTGGCCGGCCTGGTCGGAGCGGACCGGGCGGCGGATGATCCCGCGTCGCTCGCGGAGGTCGCCCGCCTCTGCGGGCACTTGCCGCTGGCCCTGCGGGTGGCGGGCAGCTGGCTGGCCACCCGCACGGGCTGGTCGGTGCGCAGACTCGCCGACCGCCTGGCGCAGGAGGACCGGCGGCTGGACGCCCTGTCCGGCGGCGAGATGGACGTCTCGGCGGCCTTCGACCTCTCCTACCGCCAGCTCACTCCGTCGGCCGCCCGGATGTTCCGGCGCCTGGCGCTGATCGCGGGCCCGGACGCCGGGGCCGCCTGCGCCGCCCGGCTGACCGGGCAGGGTCTGTTCGACGCCGAGGACACGCTGGAGGAGCTGGTCGAGGCGGGGCTGCTGGGTTCGGACGGGGAGCGCTACCGCCTGCACGACCTGCTGTGCCTGTTCGCGCGTGCCCGCCTCATGGCCGACGAGGGTGCCGAGGCCGCCGACCGGGCGGAGGCGGCGCTGAACGACTGGCTGCTGGAAACCACGATCATGGCCGGCCGCTGGTTCGAGCCCGACCACGGGGCGCCGCCGGCGGACTGGCGGGGCACCGTCGACCTCTCCTCGGCCGACCTCGCCCGCCGGTGGCTCCAGGCGGAGGGCGTCAACTGGCTCGCGGCGCTGCGCAGGGCCGCCGCGAACGATGAGTACGCGAAGGTGGTGGAGGTGGCCGAGGCGCTGCACTGGTTCTCCGACCAGTGGATCGCCTGGGGCCACTGGCCGGAGGTCTTCGGCACCGCCGCCGAGTGCGCGCTCGCGCTGCACGATCCGCTGCTCGAAGCGACCCAGCTCAACTACCACGCCTGGGCGCTTCTGGTCTGCGAGGGCCGGCTCGACGACAGCGTCGCCCGTTCCGGCCAGGCGCTCGCCGCCGCCCGGCGCGCCGGGGATCTGCCGCAACAGGCATGGGCGTACCAGTACCGCGCCTGGGCGTACCGCAAGATGGGTGACCACGGGAAGTCCGGCGAGGACATGGGCAGGGCCGCCGAACTCTTCGACGCCGCGGGCGATGTGCACGGGAGCCTCCAATGCATGCACAGCCGGGCCGTCAGCCTGATGGAACAGGAGCGGTCCGAGGAGGCCATGGTGGCCTTCCGCGCGACCTACGCCTTCCTGGAGGAAGCCGGCGAGCGCATCGACCCGCACATCGCCCACATCACCCGCCTCGAACTGCACTGCAACCTGGGTGTCACCCATGCCCAGTCGAAACAGTGGGACGAGGCTCTCCCCCATCTGCGGACGGCGGTCCGCATGTGTCACGAGGCGGGCAACACGTGGCTGGAGAGCCGGCGCCTGATCGACCTGGGGGTCGTGCTCCTGGAGGCGGGCCGGCCGGCGGAGGCGAGCGAGGTGTTCTCCCGGGTACTGACCCTGCCCACCGACGCCGACCCGGGAGCCGTCACGGAGGCACGTGAACGGCTCGACGCGCTCGCGCCACGTGTGACCCGGCGCGAGGGCTGAGCACCGCTGTCGGAACGGCCCCGCGAGGGCCGTTCCGACAGCGGGCGCGCGGTGTTACGGGAACGAAGTGATCTTGGATGGCACCGTGTCGGTCCCCGAGGTCGGGGCGCCGGTGTCGTTCACGACGTGGGCGTACTGGCCCTTGCCGCCGAGCGAGATCACCAGGATGTCGTGCAGCTTGATGCCGGGCTTCACGGGGACCTGGAAACCGTGCTGCTGGACGATCCCTGGATCCGAGGTGAAGTTGCAGTAGCTGCCCATCCCCCATGCCTCATGGGTGGTGACGCTGTCGGCCACCTTGTAGGCGGCGTACCCCACGATGCCGTCGTGGGTGACCGCCGCGGCGTTGGGGACGTCGTAGGCCTTCTCGTTCTGGAAGAACACGGTGCGGCCGCGTTCGCCGTTCCAGAGCACGTCGTACTTGTTGAAGTGCTCGACGAACAGTCCGGTGGCGAGGACGTCGTCACCGTTCACGACGAGCCCGTAGTCGGCGCGGTTGGTCTCCCAGCCGACGCCCGTGCCGTGGTCGGCGCGCCAGAGCCAGGTGTGGTCGACGACGACGTCGTCACTGTTGACCACGACCGAGTTGGTGGCGAGGCCGGCGCCCGCTCCTCCGACCCGGACGAACACGTCCTGCATGGTGGTCGGGTTCGCGGCGTGGTCGGCGCCGGAGCCGGCCGGTCCGATCTGCAGCAGCGTGTCGGACCTGGTCGTACCGGCGTCGATGAGGAAGCCCGCGAGGCGCACCCCGTCGACGTCCGCGACGTGCATCGCGTCGATGCCGTGGTCGGGGACGACGGTGGCGAGGCCGAGACCGAGCACCACGGTGTCGGGCCGGGTGACGTTGATGGTCTGGTCGAGGTGGTAGACGCCGGGGGTGAAGAGCAGGTTCAGGCCCTGGGAGAGCGCCTGGTTGATGGTGGCGGACGTCGCCCCGGGCTTCACGACGTAGAACTGGCTCAGCGGGAGCGAGGTCCCCGCGTTCGCGGGCCAGGAGACCCCGCGCGCGTTGGTGCGCTTCGCCGGGACGAACACCTTGTAGTCGTTGCCGTCGAGGTACAGGAACGGCTTCTCGCGGGAGACGGGGGTGGTGTCGAGGGTGGTGTACGGACCGGTGTCGAAGTTGGTCGCCGGGGCGCCCTGCACACCGGAGAACGTCATGTTCCAGACGCCGTTGGTCCAGCTGCCCACCGAGCTGTCGCGGGTGTACCACTGCTGCTGGGAGTAGGGGCCGACCGTGCCGTCGATCTTGGAGTCGGCGATGTAGCCGCCGGAGGCCCAGCCGTAGCCGTTGGGGGCGAGGTTGAGGCCACCGGTGACGTGCATGCGGCGGAACGGGGCGGCCTGCGCGACGGCCCAACGGTCGGTGCCGTTGACCGGGTTGACGGCGAGGTTCTCGGCGGAGCGCCAGAAGTTCTGCGTCGCGTTGCCGTTGAACCAGCCCGCGTCGACGGTCACATCACCGTTGATCTTCGTGTCGTCGGGGTTGAGGCCCAGACCCGAGATCGAGGTGTAGAAGCCGATCTGCGCGTTGATGCCGTTGTACGTGCCCGGCTTGAGCAGGAACTGGTAGCGCTGCGAGCCGAACTGGTTCGACTCCTGCTGCGCGAAGACCTGGTCGAACTTCCCTTGCAGGTTGGCCGTGCTGGGGTCCACGACGATGACGTTCGGACCCAGGTCGCCGCCGCCCTCGACGGGGGGTGTGGTGCCGCCGCCCGCGGTGTGCACCGCGACCTCCCACAGGGAGTAGCCGTATCCGGTGGCCCGGGCGGCCCCCTGGACGCGGAGGTAGCGGCCCGAGCCGCTCACGTCGTAGGAGGCGCTGCCACCGGTGGCGCCGGTGACGTCCTTCAGCGTCGACCAGGTCTGCCCGTCGGCGGACGCCTGGATCTTGAACGCCTTGGCGTACGCGGCCTCCCAGGTGAGATCGACCTTGCAGACGTCCTGTGCGGAGCCGAGGTCCACCTGGACCCACTGCGGGTCGGACGCCTGGCTAGACCACCGGGTGCCGGTGTCACCGTCGAAGGCGGCAGAGGCGGGGGTGCCGGCGCTCTCCGTGGAGGACGCGCTCGCGGGGCGGCCCTTGGCCGCGTTGGCGGTGGAGCAGGTGCCGCCCGGCGAGGTTCCGGCGTCGCCGAAGACCTGGAACTCCCAGAGCGAGTAGCCGTACTGCGTGGCGCGCGTGACGCCGTACATGCGGACGTACCGGCCGTGGCCCGACACGTCGAGGGTGTCGGTGCCGCCGTCGCCGCCGGTGACCGTCTTGAGGTCGGTCCAGGTGGTCCCGTTGTCGGAGGCCTGGATCTTGTAGTCCTTGCCGTACGCGGCTTCCCAGTTGAGGACGACCTTGGTGAGGGTCGCGGACTGGCCCAGGTCCGCCTGGATCCACTGGTTGTCGGTGGCGGCGGACGACCAGCGGGTTCCGGCGTCCCCGTCGACGGCCGCCGAGGCGGGGGTGCCGGCGTTCTCGGTGGAGGACGCGGTGGCGGTCTTGCCTTGCGAGAGCGGCGGATCGGCGGCCGCCGCGGGGAGTTGGGCGGGGATGGTCACGAGCGCCGCCGCCGTGACGAGCGCTATCCCCAAGGATCTGAGTCTCATGCGATTCACTCCGTGCGGTCGAGGAAGGACGGCAGCCCGCGGCGGCCGTCACCGAACGAGCGCCCGCCTGAGGAGGTGGGCGCGGTGGAGCGGAGCGGGTCCTCTCCCCTGCCGGGGAAAGGGGGAACGGGCCGTCGCCGAGGCGAACGGCCTTAGTGGACGGCTTAGTTCAGGGTTTGATTTAAGGCGCGAGGCAATCGCTCGGCAACCCCCCGGAGACACCGTATTTTCGAGCTCCGAACCCTCGACCCCACCGGCCGCGCCCTCACCCGCTGCCGACCTGCGCGTTTGCGCAGGGAGCGGGTACGTCGAAGGGGCGACGCCATCAACTAATGGAGGCAGTTCACCGGCCGGCGGCACAGCTCACCGTCGGGCCCGGCGGCCGGAGCGCCGCCCCGCGAGCAGTCCGGGAGCAGCCCGGGACTCGGCCCGGGTTCAGTCGGTCGCCGTCAGCGCCGCGTGCGCGGCGGCGAGGATCTCCTCGGAGAGCGGCGAGCCCTTGGTGGCACGGGCCAGGAGGAGCGCGCCGAGCAGCGTGCACAGCCGGGTGACGCCGTCCTGCCCGACGGCGCCTTCGGCGTTTGCGGTGCGTTCGGCGCGCTCGGCATTCTCGGTGTTTGCGGCGCGTTCGGCGCCCTCGGCGTGCCCGGCGTGCTCGGCGTCTTCGTCGGCGAGGAAGTCGGCGAACTGGGCCACACCCTCGGTGTAGACGCGCCGCGCCGAGCCGTTCCCGGGCTCCCGCGCGATGTCGGTGACGAGGGCGGCGACCGGGCAGCCGTCGGCCGCGCCGTCGCGGTGCTCGACGGAGAGATAGCTGTCGATCAGCGCGCGCCGGGCCGCCTCGCGCCCCCCGTCGTGCCGTTCGAGCCCGCTCGCGTGGCGCCGGGTGAGCTCGCCGATGGCATGGGCGGTGGCCTCGTCGACGAGCGCCTCTTTGGAGTCGAACTGCTTGTAGAAGGCGCCGTGGGTCAGACCGGCCGCCTTCATGAGGTCGGCGACGCTGACGTGCGTACCCCGCCCACGGAAGAGCCGGGACGCGGTGTCCACGACCCGCCTGCGGTTCTCCTCCGCCTGCGCCTGCGATACGCGGCCCATGGGCCACCTCCCGTTCGGATGTCGACTGGCATCTATCGTAGTGCGGTGGTTAGATTATATTCGTAATCTATTTAGCGCGGGTGCCGTGACGGCCCCGCCGAGCGGTCCGGGAGCAGACATGGAACTGAAGAACGCGGTCGCGGTGGTGACCGGCGCCAACCGGGGACTGGGACGGCACCTCGCCGCCCAGCTCGTCGAGCGCGGCGCGAAGGTCTACGGAGCGGCCCGCCGCCCCGAGACGGTGGATCTGCCGGGCGTCGTCCCGCTGCGGCTGGACGTGACGGACGCCGAGTCGGTGCGGGCC
The DNA here is from genome assembly GCF_055571235.1 of Streptomyces sp. NPDC030991. Taxonomy (NCBI): domain Bacteria; kingdom Bacillati; phylum Actinomycetota; class Actinomycetes; order Kitasatosporales; family Streptomycetaceae; genus Streptomyces; species Streptomyces sp. NPDC030991. The sequence goes on along the minus strand of NZ_JBVIFR010000028.1, from coordinate 36,651 downwards.
GCGGCCCGCACCGCGGCCGACGCGACCCTGTTGATCAACAACGCGGGCATCTCCACCGGCGCCCCGTTGATCGCGGGTGACCTGGAGGCGGTCCGCCGGGAGATGGAGACCAACTTCTTCGGCCTGCTCGGCGCGGCCCGGGCCTTCGCCCCCGTCATCGAGTCGAACGGCGGCGGCGCCGTGCTCAACGTGCTGTCCGTGCTGTCCTGGTTCCACCCGGCCGGCCTCGGCTCGTACTCCGCGTCCAAGGCCGCGGCATGGGCGCTGAGCAACGCGACCCGGGAGGAACTGGCCCCGCGCGGCATCGCCGTCTCGGCGCTGCACGTCGGCTACATGGACACCGACATGGCCGCGGACGTTCCGGCCGACCAGAAGAGCGACCCCGCGGACGTCGCCGCGCAGGCCCTGGCCGGCATCGAGGCCGACCTGCCCGAGATCGTCGCCGACGAGCTCACCCGGCAGGTCAAGCAGGGCCTGAGCGCCGCGCCTCGGCCGAGCGCGGCCTGAGGCCACCTGTTCCGTACCGGGGGAACCCCGGAACACCCGGGGCGGAGGCGGTCAGTGCGCGAAGCCCCAGTCGAGCATCTTGGTGGCGTCGTCGAAGCGGGTCCGGTCGGTCGCGAGGATCGCGCCGACCAGGGTCCGGTTGTCCCGCTCGGCGGCGAAGACGAGGGAGTACCCGGCCTCGGCACCGCTGCCGGTCTTGATGCCCAGAGCACCGTCGTAGCTGCTCAGCAGGTCATTGGTGTTGACCCAGGTGTAGTACCGGGTGTGACCGTTGGCCGCCGGGGCCTCGGTCTCGAACTGCTTGTTCTTCACGACCTCGGCGAACACCGGCTGCAACATCGCGCGCTGCCCGAGCTTGGCCAGATCGCGGGCGGTGCTGCGGTTGTCGCCGTGCGAGATGCCGTCGAAGGAGTCGAAGTGCGTGCCGGTCAGGCTCAGTTGCCGGGCCTCGGCGTTCATCTGCTCCACGAAGTCGGCGATCCGGGCGTCCTCGGTCTCCCCGGAGCCGAAGGTGTCGGCCAGAGCCCGCGCGGCGTCCGCCCCTGACGGGATCAGCATGGCGTGCAGCAACTGCCTGACGGTCAGCTTGTCGCCGGTCTGGAGATCAGCCGTACTGGCGCCGCTCTGCTGGACGTAGTCACGGTAGGACTGCTTCACGGCGATCTGCCGGTCCAGCCACTCCGGGTGCTTGAGCACCACCAGCGCGGTCATGATCTTGGTCGTGCTGGCCATCGACACGCTCTCGTCGGCCTTGGCCCCGGCCCACATCTCCCGCTCCTGGCTGCCGTCGCGGGCATCCAGCAGGAAGGCGTGGTCGGCCTTGACACTGGGAACGTCCTGGTCCTTGGCGTCCGGCGCGCTCCGACCGGCCGGCGCGGCGCTCGCGCCGCCCAACTGGCCTTGCTCGTCGGCCGCGTGTGTGGCCGTGGGGGTGGCCGCCTCGGCGAGGCCGCCGGCGGCGATCGGCAGGACGGCCCCGACGAGTGCGACCGTCGCGATCCGGGCCCCGGTCCTGTGCAGTCGGTTGGGGCGGGCATGGGAACCCATCGGCATCCCTTCTCCCGGCGCGGGACGCCGGCTCACTGGAATTTCGTTGCACAGTGAACCTACTTGTGCAGTGACGGCCACTGTCAAGATCGCCATGTCATAGCCGCGTAACAGCGCTCGCCTGCATGGAGACGACGTGCAGACAGCTGGTGGGTCCCATGGAGCGCCTTGCGCGTGGCGGCCCAGTGGCGTTGCATGACGCGCCCGCCCGTGGGCACACGGCACCCGGCCTGTCGCGGGCGCCCCTCCCTGCGCCCGTCGCCGAGGGGCCGGTCCACAGGCGCGAACTTCTTGAAGTGCGTACGTCCACGGGGCGCGAGGAGCGCCCGGGCGCGGCGGCGACTGGTCCGCTTCGGTCCGCTTCGGTCCACTTCGGTCCCGGCGATGGACGGCCCTCCCACCGTGCAGTAGACCCCTGAGTAGAGCGCGCTTCGAAAGCCGAGGGGGACCACATGCCGTCGATCAAGGTCGGGCAGTTCAAGGACTTCGTCTTCGCCTGGATGCTGGAGAACGGCGAACGGGCCCACCGCGTACAGCTCCTCGACTGGGGCTGGGAGGGGTGGCTGCAGGCCGAACTCGCGGGCGGTCTGCGGGCGTACGACTCGACGCTGGACGTACGGCGGGAACAGTACGTCTTCGAAGGCCAGCAGCGCAGCGACCTGATGCTCAACGGCTCCAGCGCCGTACCCGGCGAGCGGATCATCGTCGAACTGAAGGCCATGCGCGCCACCGAGTACGTCAAACCCGCCTTCGTCGCGGAGGTCGCGGCGGACGTGGCGAAACTCCAGAACCATCTGAAGGCGACGCACAAGGGCGCCCAACTGCTTGTCCTGGCTTTCTATTTCGACGCCAATGCCCCCGTCCCCCCTGGCTTCCAGCGCAAGGACGTCCACCGTGACCTGGGGGTCTTCTCCCGGGAGATGGTGATTCTCGACTGAGGGCTGAGGGCTGAGGACTGAGGACCGAGGGACGGCGGGTGAGCGGGTGGAAGGCCGGTGAGTGGCCGTCAGGCCCTCACCGGCCGTCCGCCTGGGTGCCGCGCCCGGATCAGTCCCGGTCGGTGTGCTCGCGGAGGATCTTGCGGTTGGTCGCGTCGATGTCGTAGGTCGTCTTGTTCCAGTCGTCGGTGGTGACCACGTCGACGGACCACATGGGGCCGCCCTGGTCGGTGTCGTCGAGCTCGACGGAGGTGACGGTGCCCTTGGTCTTGTTCGTCGCGGTCCCCACGGCCTGCCGCGGCGTCACCGTGGCCTTGGCCAGCCACTTCGCGAGTTCCTGCTTGTCGTCACTGTCCTGGTCCGCGTCGGCCTTCGCCTGGCCGGCCTTGCCCGTGACGGCGTCGACGCGGACGGCGTGCTCCGTACCGTCGTCCGTCGCCACCTTGGCATCCCAGACGGGCTTGTCGGCCGGCCCCTGGAGCTCGATCGAGACGGGCTTCGACTTGTCGACGGCCTTCACGGCGGTGTCGAGCGCCTTGTCGTAGCCGATCTTGGCCTTCGGCACGAGGGCCTTCCGCTCGGCCTGATCCTCCGTCAGCTTGCCGGCCGAGGCGGAGGGCGAGGCCGTCGCCCCGGCACTGCTGGAGGCGGAGCCGCTCTCGGCCCCGCTGTCGTCGTCGCTGTCGCAGCCCGTGATCAGAGATCCGGCCGCCGCCACGGCACACAGCACACCGATGCCCCGCGCGATCGACGAGCGCCGACGCACCGAGGTCACCTTGTCACGTTTCGTAGTCATATGGTTACGTTAAGGGGAGTGCGGGGGTCCGCAAAGCAGCCATGCGGAGGGCGGCCTTGCGGAGGGCGGTGGCGACGACCAGGAGTGCGAGTGCGAGCGCCTCTCTCTGCCCATGTCCGCGCACGCCACCGACTCACCCCGAACGGAGACGCGGTGATCAGCGGCCCAAGGAGACGCGCAGGCCACGGGAGCCCGGCTCTCCCAGGCGTTGCACATGGTGGCCGAAGACCCCGAGCATCGCCACCTCGCAGCCGAGCAGCAGCCGTTCCACCAGGCCGATCAGCTCCCGGCCGCCGAAGCCTGCCGAGTACGCCATGGCCGCGCCCCCGGTCAGCGCCGCCCACGACAGCACCCGCAGCCACCGGACCGTCCCGCCCGCCCCGGGGGTTCCGGCGAGCCGTCGGGCCATGGACAACCCGGCGACGGGCAGCGCGGCGAACGCGGTGACGGAGGCGTACCGATGCACGTACGCGGAGCCGCTCAGGTGTGCGGTGAGGGGGTCGGTCGGCACCAGGGCGGCGATGAGGAGTCCTGCGCCCCAGAGCACCAACAGCACGGACGGCAGGCCGTGTACGGGTATTCGCCGCGCTCTCGCCACCCCCAACAGCACCAGGGACACGGCGCCCAGCAACCCCATGGTGGTCTCGATGGGTCCGCCGCGGTCGAGCGCGGCGAAGTCACTGACCGTCAGCTGGAACGGGCTGAGCCCGGGATCCGTGTCCGAGGGGCTCCACAGGGCCGCACTCACCGCCAGCACGACCGCCGTCCACACGGCGGGCGCGAGAAGACGGCTGGAGCGGCGGGGTGTCGAAGGTGTCATGGCCTCATCGTCGAACGACGCGTACCTGCCACAACACCGGTCCGACCCCGATACACCCCTGAGGTGCCACCCTGAGTCGTACCAGGGCAGTCGGGCTCCACGCCCTCGTCCCGCCCGTGCCCGGCGCCGCCGAGCCGACGGCGCCGGTGCGGCGCCGCGGAATCAGTAATACCCCTTCGTGCCGTCCAACAACTCCCGTACGACGTCCGCGTGTCCCGCGTGCCGCCCGGTCTCCTCGACGAGGTGGATGAGCATCCAGCGGAGGTTGGCGTTGCCGGAACGGTGGTCGGGGTGGCGGCCGACGTCGTCCAGGGAGGCCGCGGCCACGATGTCGTTGCTCCGGGCGCACTGGGCCTCGTACCGCGCGAGCAACTGCGGCAGGGGCACGCCGTCGGTGCGCCAGTCGGCGTCCTCGTCCGTCTCGTCGAAGGAGGGGTTCTGCGTCTTGTCGCCGCCGAGGAACAGCACCTCCAGCCAGAGGTGTTCGACCCACCGCATGTGGCTGATGAGCCCGGCCATCGTCAGCAGCGGCGATGTCGGGATCACCGAGCGGTGTGCGTCCGCCTCGCTCAGGCCATCGCACTTCCATCGCAGGATCTGCCGCTGGAGATCCAGCCAGCCGATCAGCGCGGTGCGCTCGTCGGCCTGCATGGGGGGACGTTCGAGTGAAGGTGCCATGCCTGCGAACGTTAGGGCGCCGGTCCTTCGGCTGTCGCCTGAATTTCCCGGGCCGCCTCAGGCACGCGGGCCCGGGCGTGAGCGCAGCGTCCAGCGCCGTTCCGCGTAGGCGAGGTCGTCGCGCCACAGCCGTCCCGCTGCCGCCCGCATCAAGGGTCGCAGCGCGAAGGACGCGTGCCGCGCGAGGAAGAAGCCGGGGCGGTCGGAGGTGGCGATCACCGCCTCGACGACGGCTGTCCGCGGCGCCGGGTGCCCGGCCGGGGTCAGAGGCGTGGCATGCGTCTCGACCACCGAGTCGCGTCCTTCGCCGTCCGTGATGTGCATGACGACGGTACGGGGTTCCGGTGCCGTGAAGACGGCGCGGACCGGGACGACGAGCCGGGAGGTGAGACGGAAGGAGACCTCCACGACGAACGCGTCCTGGTCCGTCCCGGTGTCCGGGCCCGTGCTCGTGGCGTCGCCCGGAGGGCTGTCGACGACGCGCAGGTCGACGAAGGAGTAGGGGTGGAACCAGGCGCCGTGCCAGGGATCGAGCCGGTTGGCGACGATGTCCTCGGGTTCGCAACGGCCGGCGCCGGTGTAGACGGCGTGGACGGATCGGGCCGGCTCCGGGCGCGGCGGGACGACCGGGCGGTCGAGGGGCTGTTCCTGGCCCGCGGTGTCCAGGCGGACCCACATCAGGACGCCGTCGTCGTGGACCGGCAGGGTGCGCCAGCCCGGCGTGTCCTGGGCGCCGAGGGCGAGGCCGTGCCAGTGGCAGACGAGGACTCCGCACCGCACGGGGCTGTCCTTCAGCGGGGCGCCCAGGTGGGGGCAGGCGCCAGGACCGGCGGCCAGCTTGCCTTCGGCGTCCCGCCAGACGACGAGCTCACGGCCGGCCACGGTGCGCCCGAGCGGCGCCTGACGAGGGACCTCGTCGCTGGCTCCGACGACGTACCAGTTGCCCGACGCCCGTGCCTGCGCCCGTTTCAGGGCGCTCTCGATCACCGAGGGCCGCGCCGCGCGCCAGGTGGGTTCCTGGCGCTCCCACCCCGGTGGGTTCTTGCGCAGGGTCAGGGGGAAGCGGGGCGTCCTGCGGCGGTTGCTCTCGCTCATGCGGCACCCCTGTGCACAGGTTCGGCGGGCCTCGGCCGGGCGGGCGCGGGGTCCGCTTCGCCGGGCCGGGGAAGGGTCTCCGTGGGGGCCGCGCGGTGGCTGATCCGGGCGTGCACGATCCGCGCGAGGCCGTCGAGCGCCACGACCGCGCGGCGGTGGCGCGGGACCACGGCCCGGCGGTGGAGCACGGCGTACCCGTCGTCGGCGACGGCGTCGAGGATGCCCGAGTAGAGCACGAAGGCGCTGCGGATACAGGGCCGGGACACCGGGGCCAGCAGGGCGATCCCCGGCGCCGCTTCGCGGTAGACGTCACGGGTCAGTGCCTCGAACGCCTGGAGCGCGCGCGTGATGCGGGTGTCGGGGCGGCCGGTGTCCCTGCTCCACCGCAACCGGTCCCGGTCGACGCCGTGTGCGCTCAGCAGGTCCCCGGGGACGTAGATCCGCCCGCGGTCGAGGTCCTCCCCGACGTCGCGCAGGAAGTTGGTGAGCTGGAAGGCCACGCCGAGGGCGGCCGCGTAGGGTTCGGCCTCGGTACGCGGCACGGTGGTGCCGAGGACGGGGAGCATCTGCAGTCCGATCACCGCCGCCGAGCCGTGCATGTAGCGACGCAGATCGGCGTAGGTGGGGTAGTCCGTGACGGTGAGGTCGTCCCGCATCGCCGTCATGAAGTCGTGGAAGTGGCGGGGGTCGATCGCGTAGCGGTGCGCGGTGTCGGCGAGGGCGTGCACGACGGGTTCGGTGCTGTGGCGGGTGGTCAGGCCGTGCCGCAGGCTGGTCGACAGGTTCTCCAGCGCGGCGGTGCGGTCCGGGCGGTCGAGGTGGCCGCCCTGCGCGTCCACGATGTCGTCGGCCCAGCGGGCGAAGCCGTACAGGGCGTGGACGGCGGGGCGCCGGTGGGCGGGGAGGAGCCGGGTGGCGAGGAAGTAGGTCTTGCCGTGGCGGGCGTTGAGCCGGCGGCAGTGGGTGTAGGCGTGGCGCAGCGCCGGATCGGTGAGGCCGGCGGCGTCGAGCTCTCGGGCGGTCACGCGGATGCTCCTCCATGGGTCGTGGACCGGTCGCGGGCGCGGGGCGCCGAAGCGGTACGGGCTCCGGTGATCCGGGCGGCGGCGAGCTTTCCGGACAGCAGGACCGTGGGGACGCCGACCCCGGGCGTCGTCCCGCAGCCGGCGAGCACCACGTTCGCGGTTCCGCGGACGAGGTTGCGGGGGCGGAAGGGGCCGGTCTGGGCGAAGGTGTGGGCGGCGGAGAAGGGGGTGCCCGCGCCGTGCTTGTGGGCGTGCCAGTCGGCGGGGGTGACGAGGCACTGTTCGTCGATGGCGGTGCTGATGCCGTCCAGGCCGCGCCGTTCCAGTTCGGTGAGGAGTTCGGCGCGGTAGCGGGGCGCGAGGTCGCCCCATTGCGCGGGGCTCGGGCCGATGTCCGTGTTGGGGCAGGGCGCCAGGATGTAGTGCAGATGCCGGCCGGGGGGTGCCAGGGCCGGGTCGGTCGCGGTGGGCCGGGTGATGAGGAGGGAGGGGTCGCTCATCAGGCGGCCGTGCCGGGTCAGTTCGTCGAAGGTGTCGTGCCAGGCCGCCCCGAACGAGAGGGTGTGGTGGGCCAGTTGGGGCCAGGTGCGGTCGGTCCCGGCGTGCAGGATCACCGCCGAGGGGGCGCGGCGCAGGGGTACGGAGCGGCGCGGGGCGCGGCCCAGGAGGTGGTAGGCGACGGGGAGGTCGGGGGTGAGGACGACGGCGTCGCACGGGATGCGTTCGGTGTCGGTCACCACGGCGGTGACGCGGTCGCCGGTGCGTTCCAGGCGCTCCACCTGCCGGCCGTAGCGCAGATCGGCGCCGGCTGCCGCGGCGGCGTCGGCCATGGCCTGCGGGAGGGCGTGCATGCCGCCGCGGGGGAAGTACACGCCGGCGACGGTGTCCATGTAGGCGATGACGGCGTAGGCGGCCAGGGCGCGGGCCGGGGGGACCCCGGCGTACAGGGCCTGGAAGGAGAAGACGCGGCGCAGCCGTTCGTCCTTGATGAACCGGCTGATCTGCGCGTCCATGCGGCCGAAGCCGCCGAGCGCGGCCAGTCGGGCCAGGTCGGGGGTGAGCAGCTGGAACGGTGAGTCGAAGTTGGTGTCGATGAAATGCTTCATCTGGGCCCGGTAGAGGCGGTGCAGCCAGTGGCGCAGGCGGGTGTATCCGGCTGCTTCCGCCGGGCCGGCGAAGTCTCTGACGGCCTGTTCCATGGCCGCCGCGTCGGTGTGCACGTCGAGGGTGCTGCCGTCGGCGAACGAGGCCCGGTAGGCGGGGTGGAGCGCGATGAGTTCCACCCGGTCGCGCAGCCGTTCCCCGACGGCGGCGAAGGCTTCGTCGGCCAGGTGGGGCATGGTCAGCACGGTGGGTCCTGTGTCGATCAGGTAGCCCCCGCGCACCAGCCGTCCCGCGCGGCCCCCGGGCAGGTCGTCGCGTTCCACCAGGGTGACGCGGCGGCCTGCGCCCAGCAGGTGGAGCGTGGCCGCGAGACCGGACAGGCCCGCGCCCACGACGACCACGTGGTCCGTCCTTCCTCCTACGGTCCTCACCTGGCCGCTCCTTCACCGGTGGCGCTCGACAGGCCGCGGGCCGTGTCACCGGCCGGGGCGGGGGCCTCGGCCGCCTGGCGCATCAGGCTCCGCAGGCGGGCGCGGGCGACGGGATCGAGGGGGGCGGTGTCCAGCTCGCCCATGCTCCGTGCGACCAGGCGGCTGATCTTCTCCTCGACGCTGCGCCGGGCGCCGGTGCGTTCGAGCACGAGCCGGACCTCGTCGAGGTCGCCCTCGTCCAGGCCCGGTCGGCCCAGGCAGTCCTTCAGGACCTGGAGGGACGTGCGGTCGTCGTCGGACGCGGCCCGCGCGTGGGCCAGGGCGACCAGGTAGGTGGGTTTGCCGGCCCGCAGGTCGCCGCCGGCGGGCTTGCCGCGGAGGGAGGCGCCGGCGAACACGTCGTTGAGGTCGTTGCGCAGTTGGAAGGCCAGACCGGCGCCGCGGCCGGCCGAGCTCAGGGCGCGCTGGATCCGCCCGTCCGCATTGCCCAGGATCGCGCCGAGCTGGAGGGGGCGTTCCACGGTGTAGAGGGCGGTCTTGAGGCACGCGGCGCTGATCGCCTGGGTGAGAGACCTGGTCTGCGTGGCCTCTCCCTGGACGTCGAGGTACTGGCCGGCGACCATCTCCATGCGCATGCGCGACCAGGTCTCGCGGATACGGGTGGCGTACCGGCCCGGCAGGTGAAGGGCGGCGGCCTCGTCGTCGGCCCAGGCCAGCGCGAGGTCCCCGGCGAGGATCGCGGCCGCTTCGCCGAACCGGTGGCGGCCGGGGTGCGCGGATGCCGCGTACTGCGCGGCGCAGTCGACGTGCAGCGCGGGCCGGCCGCGCCGGGTGGGGGCCTGGTCCATCACGTCGTCGTGGATGAGGGCGCAGGTCTGCAGGAGTTCGAGTGCCACGCCCAGTTGGAGGGCCGCCTCGGTCTGTTCGTGGTCGGGCGGACCGCAGGCGCGCAGGCCCCACCACAAGAACTGCGGACGTATGCGCCGCCCGCCGCCGAGCGTGAGGCGGGCCACGCGCTCGGCCACGTCGGCGCCGAAGGTGGCGTCGACGGCGGTGGCCTGGGCGACCCGGCGGGACAGCAGCCCGTCCAGGCGGCGTTCGACCGTCTGCGCTACCCCGGCGTCGATCCGGCGCACGTGCGGGGGGATCAGCGGGCGGCTGTCGCCGCCGAGGGAACCGTCGCCCGGGCGGGGGCCGTTGTCCGCGAACGGGCCGCGGTCCGCCGGGCCGGCCCCGTCGTGCGGCGCAACAGCCGTGGTGGCGCCTGTTGCCTCATCGGCGGGCATGTCGGCTCCTTCGGGGTGGCGAGGGCTGGCAAAGTGCTGTCCAGAGGCATTCCTTGTCTCCCACGTGATCGGATGCACCGCCCTGCGGCAACCTGAGCGCCCGCGGCCGTCGCCGGGTCCGCGGCGCGCTCCGGATCCGCGGATCGGCGCATCCGTGATCGGTCGCGGAGCGGAAGGGTTTGTCGGAGCGAGCGCTTCAGAAGCCGGAGGTGAGTGTGCGGTCGGACATGGTGATCATCGGTGCCGGGGCCGCGGGGCTCTCGCTGGCGGAGCAGCTGGGCGCCGCGGAGGGCCGGTCCCCGCTGACCGTGCGTCTGGTCCAGGCGCCGCCCGGGCCGCTGCGGCCGCCCTCGCGGACATGGTGTTTCTGGGAGAACGGCCCGGGCCGCTACGACGAGGCCGTCACCGCGTCCTGGCACCGCATGCGGGTGCGCGGCCCCGACGGGCACGTGGTGGACGCGGACACCGGCGCCCTGCGGTACAAGATGATCCGCTCCGACGACTTCGAGGCGGTGGTCGCACGGCGGCTGGCCGGGCGCCGTGGACTGACCTGTACGGAAGGAACGGTCGAGGCCGTCGAGGGGGTCACCGGCGGTGCGAACGTGCTGGTGCGCACCGTGGACGGCCGACAGGAGACCCTGCCCGCGCGCTGGGTGTTCGACTCGCGGCCGCTCGGCAGCCTCCCCCGGGCACGGACGACACTGCTGCAACATTTCCGCGGCTGGTTCGTGCGCACGGACCGGCCCGCCTTCGACCCGGGCTCCGTGGAGCTGATGGACTTCCGCACCCCGCAGCCCGAGCGTGGCCTGGCCTTCACCTACGTACTGCCGACCAGTCCGAGCAGCGCGCTGGTGGAGTACACGCAGTTCTCGGCGGCGCTGCTGCCGTCGGACCACTACGACCGGGCCCTGGAGAGCTATCTGCGCTCCGTCCTCGGGATCCGCGACTTCCAGGTGGAGGCGCGCGAGGAGGGGGTGATCCCCATGACCGACGCCCGGTTCGCCCGCCAGAGCGGTGAATCCGTCTTCCGGATCGGCGCGGCCGGCGGCTGCACCCGTCCGTCGACGGGTTACACCTTCGCCGCCATCCAGCGCCAGACGTCGGCCATCGCCGCCGCCGTGCTCGCGGGGCGCCGCCCGATGCCACCGGCCCCCCACTCCACACGCTCCCACGCGATGGACGCGGTCCTGCTGCACGCCCTGGCGAGCGGCGGGCTCGACGGCGCGGCCTTCTTCACGCGGCTGTTCTCGCGGGTCCCCACCGAACGGCTGCTGCGCTTCCTCGACGGCGCCACCACGCTGTACGAGGACCTGTCCATCGGGCTGAACAGCCCGGTCCTGCCCCTGTTGCGCAGCGCGCTGGTGCTCCCCACCCGCCCGCTGCGCCCCTCCCCGACACCCTGACGTGCCGGGGTTCTCGTCAAGGAGACCCATGCCCACCCTGCGCGACGCCTCCCTCGCCCGGGCGTTCGACCATGCCGCACGCAGCTACGACGCCCTGGTGCGGGCCAACCCCGGTTACCACGCCCATCTGCGGCGCTCGGTGCGCCGCCTCGGCCACTCCGGGCGCGGGCGGTCGCTGCGCGTGCTCGACCTGGGGTGCGGTACCGGCGCGTCGACCGCGGCCCTCCTGTCGGTGCTGCCCGAGGCGGAGATCACCGCGGTGGACGCGTCGGCCGGGATGCTGGAGCGGGCGGCGGCCAAACGCTGGCCGGACAACGTCACCTTCGTCCACGCGCCGGCGGAGCGGCTGGCCGAGGCCGGCGTCCGCGGCCCGTTCGACGCGGTCCTCGCCGCCTACCTGTTCCGCAACACGGCCGACCCGGACCGGATCCTGTCCGCGGTGCGTGACGTGCTCGCACCTGGCGGCCGACTGGCCGTGCACGACTACACGCTCAGCGGCAGGCGCCACCACCGCGCCCTGTGGTCGGTCGTGTGTGCCGGGCTCCTGCCGGTCACCACCGCCCTGGGCGACGGCGCCCTGTACCGCCATCTGTGGCGCAGTGTCATCGAGTTCGACACCGCCGATGTCTTCGCCGCCCGGCTGACGGCCGCGGGGTTCGCGCAGGTGCGCATCCTGCCGTTGCCCGGCTGGCAGACCGGCATCACGCACACCGTCGTGGGCCGGGTGCCGGAGGGGCGGGGGCCGGACGGTGCGAGGCCGCCGGACGGCCGGGGACCGGACGAGGGGCTCCGCGGATGAAGCGCCGACACCCGCTGCCGCCGGGCGCGCGGGACCGCCGGGCCGTATACCTGCCGGCCTCTCCCGGATCCTCCGGGGCCGGCGGCGCGCCCCCGTCGGCGGCCGTCGTCGGAGGAGGGATCGCCGGTCTCGCGGCCGCCGTCGGGCTGGCCGAACGCGGGGTGCGCGTCACCCTCTTCGAACGCGAGAGCACGCTCGGCGGGCGTCTTGCCGGCTGGCGCACCCAGCTCGCCGACGGGTCGTCGGCCACGATGAGCCGCGGCTTCCACGCCTTCTTCCGTCAGTACTACAACCTGCGGGCTCTGCTGCGCCGCACCGATCCGCGGCTGGAGCGGCTGACGCCCCTGCCCGACTATCCGCTGTGGCACGCGTCCGGGACGCGGGACAGCTTCCGACATGTCCCGCGCACGCCACCGTGGAGCGCCATGGGGTTTGCCTTGCGCAGCCCCACCTTCACCCCCCGCGACCTGCCCCGGATGAACGCCCGGGCGGCCCTGCCACTGATGGACGTACGCGTTCCGGAGATCTACGAACGGCTGGACTCGGTCAGCGCCCACGGCCTCCTGGCCTCGATCCGGTTCCCCGAGGCCGCCCACCACCTGGCCTTCGAGGTGTTCTCGCGCAGCTTCTTCGCCGATCCGCGCCGGCTCTCGGCTGCCGAGATGGCGCTGATGTTCCACATCTACTTCCTCGGGTCGGCCGAGGGGCTCCTGTTCGACGTGCCCAACGCCCCCTTTCCGACCGCTCTCTGGGACCCCCTGAGCGACTACCTGGAGAGCCTGGGCGTCGATGTCCGGGTGTCCGAACCGGTCGACCGTGTCGCCCCGGCGCCGGGCGGCGGCTTTCAGGTGGACGCGGGAGCGCACACACGCCACTACGACGCCTGTGTTCTCGCGCTCGAGACGGGCGGCCTGCAACATCTGCTCCGGCGCAGCCCCGGTCTGGCCGACGAGGACTGGTACGCCCGCGTCGCGCGCCTGCGGACCGCGCCCGCCTTCCTCGTCTCCCGACTGTGGCTCGACCGGCCGGTCGCCGCCGACCGGGCGGGCTTTCTCGGGACCAGCGGCTACGCCGGCCTCGACAACGTGAGTGTGCTGGATCGGTGGGAGCACGAGGCGCACAACTGGGCGCGCCGCACGGGCGGTTCGGTGGTCGAACTGCACGCCTACGCCGTCGCGGACGACGCCGACCGGGAGGTCGAGCAGAAGCGCCTCATCGACCAGTTGCATCGGCTGTATCCCGAGACCCGCGCGGCGCGAGTCGTCGACGTCCGGCACGAATGGCGTCAGGACTGCCCGATGTTCGCCGTGGACGGATACGACGACCGGCCCACCGTGCGCACGTCGAACCCCTCCCTCATGGTCGCCGGTGACCTGGTGCGCACCGCGCTGCCGGTGGCTCTGATGGAACGGGCCGCGACCAGTGGCATGCTCGCGGCCAACGCGCTGCTCGGGCGGTGGGGGCTCCGGGGCCACGAGCTGTGGACCGTACCGTCTCGCGGCCGGAACGCCCTGCTGCGACAACTCGCGCGGTGGGGCGCCGCGTCCGGACGCGGGACGGACTAGGGCCTGTCCAGCGTCTTCATGAGCGCTTGCGCCATGGCCTGCTGGCCCTTGGCGTTGGGGTGGGCCGGAGCCGCCGGTGAGGTCGGGCTCAGCGGTTCGATCCAGCGATCGGCCGGGGCCTTGCACATGTCATGGCCCACCGTCGGGCGGTACGTGTCCACGTACTCGGCCCGGTTCAGGAGCGCGACCGCGCGCAGCATGACGTTCAGGCGCTTGCCCGTGTCCCGTAGGTAGGGGAAGTCCTTCGCGGCGAACGGGACCGACGGGTAGCAGCCCGTTCCGTCGTCGGGCAGGAGGTCGGGGTAGCCGACGACGACCACGCGCGCGTGGGGGGCCTTGGCGTGTACCGCCCGCAGCACGCGGGCCACCTTGGGCGCCGTCTGAAGGATCTTCACCGTCAACTGATCGTGGCCCGACGCCCCGTAGTACTGCTGACAGGGGTTGCCGTTCACGTCCTTCGCGCTGAGCGCCGCACACGTGCCGATGATCGAGCCGAAGCCGATGTCGTTGCCGCCGATCTGCACGGTCACGAGGTCGGTGTCGCGTTCGACGGCGTCCAGCTGGGGTCCGTTGCTCCCCTGCGCCTGCCACATCTCGGCGGTGGTCGCGCCGCCGCAGCTGACATCCGTGAACGACGTCGCCTTGCGCTCGCGCGCGGTGATCGACGGGTAGTTGTGGTCGGAGCGCGCGCAGTCCGCGTCGACCTGGCGGGGGATCAGCGGCCCGGAGGTGTACGAGTCCCCCAGCGCCACGTAGTTCGAGTGCGGCTCCCCGTGCCGCTCCCCCGCGGCGGAGGCCGTTCCGGCGGTGCCGGCGGCAAGCACGCAACTGCCCACCACGGCGAGCACCACCGCGGTACGTCGCTTCGATACGGCCTCGCCCGGACGTGTCTGTCTCATCATCATGCCCCTCCCCTGAAGCCAACGTCGTCTGTATACCGGCCGGTACGCCATGAGGCCAGCAGTCGTACCGACTCGGCTCACGCCAGAGACCCCATGGGGAGTCCCCCGGCGCACACACCGCGGTCAGCCGTATCGCGGCAGCTGGGGAGACTAGGGTGGGAGCGTACGCCCGTGGACTCGCGGGGACCTCGCATGAGCACGAAGCGGAGGCAGCGGTGGCCGAGAGGGAGGGCATCGCCACTGTTCTCGGCAATCTACGTCCCCACGGCGCGGGACTGATCGGCGGCGATCCGGCGCTGTGCGCCCGGGTGCTGCACGTCGACGGCATCGCGGTCTCCCTCGCCACCAGCACCATGGGCACGGGCCTGGGTGAACTGGTGTGGTACTCGTCGGCCACCAGCGCCCGGCTCGAGGATCTCCAGTACACGCTGGGCCAGGGGCCCGGACCGGAAGCGGTCGCCACGTGCGCCGCCGTGTCGGAACCGGACCTGTCGCGGGTGGCCGCCGGCCGCTGGCCCGCCCTCCTGCCCGACGTCCTGGATCTGGGGGTACGGGCCGTGTTCGCCCTCCCCCTCCATGTGGGCGGGGCGTGCCTGGGGACTCTGACACTGCAGCGCGCTGCGGCGGGTCCGCTGGAGGGTTCGGCCACGAGCGACGCGCATCTGCTGGCCAGGGCGCTGACCGCGGTCGTGCTGGCCGAACGCCGGGGCCCGGACGCGTTCGCCGCGGCGGAGAACGGCAGCGACTTCTACCGGGCGGTCGTCCACCAGGCCACCGGCATGGTCAGCGCGCAAGCGGGGGTGCCCTTGGCGCAGTCCCTGCTGTTGCTGCGGGCGCACGCCTACCGGCACGGGCTCACCGTGGTGGACCTCGCCGAGGACGTGGTCGCGCGCCGGGTGCGCTTCACGGAAGACGGAATCGAGCCGGACTCGTCTGGCCAGGGAAGGGAAGAGGGTCCATGACTCGCGAGCAACGCCTCCTGGAGGCCATCGTGGAGGCAGTCGACACGCTGGTCGACGACTTCGATCTCATCGAGTTCCTGCACCGGCTGTGCGACCGCTGCCTGGAGCTCCTTGACATCTCAGCCGCCGGAGTCATGCTCGCCGACCCGCACCACGGGCTGCAGCTGATCGCCGCGTCCGACGAGCACACCCGGCTGCTGGAGGTCTTCGCCCTGCAGCACGACGAGGGCCCCGTCGTGGAGTGCTACCGCGACGGCCACGCCCATCTGACCATCGACCTCACCTCGCCCGGCGCCACCCGGACCTTTCCCGCGTTCGCCGCCCGCGCCCGCGAAGCGGGTTTCGCCACCACACACGCCCTGCCGATGCGGCTGCGCGGGCAGGCCGTCGGCGCGCTCAACCTCTTCCACACCCGCCATCAGGTCCTCTCGGACGCCGACGCCCGCGCGGCGCAGGCACTGGCGGACGTGGCGACCATCGCCATCCTCCAGCAGCGCACCGTCGGGCAGAGCTACGTGGAGCGCGCCCAGCTGGAACAGGCACTGTCGAGCCGTATCGTCATCGAGCAGGCCAAGGGCTTTCTCGCCGAACGCTGGCAGACGAGCCTGGACGAAGCCTTCGACGCGCTGCGCCAGCACGCCCGTACGCACCGGATGCGCCTGTCCCTCCTGGCCGCCCAGATCGTCGACGGCAGTCTGGACATCGCTCGAATGACCCGGCCCTGACCCCTGCGCACGCGGAGACATGAGTGGATGACGCCCGACACCAGGCCAACGCCTGGAACCTGCTTTCCCAGGCCGCCCCGCCGGCGGACGGCCCCCTGACCCTGAGTGCCGCGGGCGCCGTCTGCGCGACCGACCTCGGGGTCGACGCGATGGGCGTCACCCTGATCAGCGGCGGTGAACTGCGGGTACTGGCCTGCGCCACCGACGAGGTCGCCCACCGGCTGGAGAACACCCAGCTGGTCACCGGCGAAGGGCCCTGCACCGAGGCGTTCGTCCGCCGGGGCCTCGTGGAGGAGGGCGACCTGTACCGGGCCGTCGAGCGGTGGCCCGCGTTCGCCACGGAAGCGGCCCAGCTGGGGATCCGGTCCGTGGCCGCCCTGCCCCTGAAGGTCGGCCACATGTGCATCGGCGCGATGGATGTCTACCTCCGCCGTTCACAGGCCCTGAGCGAGGAGCAGCGGGACAGGTCACACGCCTGGGCCCGGGTGCTGACTCTGCTGGCGATCGACGAGCACCCCCACATCCTGCACGTCGAGGCGGTCGCTCCGCGGCCCGGGCCGCAGGGTTACCCCCCGGCCGTCCACCAGGCCGCCGGCATGCTGGCCGCCAAGAACGGCTCCACGCCCGACGAGGCCCTGGCCCGCCTGCGCGCGCACGCCTACGCCAACGCCATCCCGCTGGGCGAGGCCGCCCAGCAGGTCATCGACGGACGCGGCAAGTCCGAGGAGCCGGACAGCCCCTGACGGCCCCCGCGTGTCGTCGCGCGGGCCGTCAGGGGCTGTCTTTGAATCAGACCGGTTCCATGGGGTTCAGGATCACGAGAGCTTGTGGCGAAAGTGGATCCTGGTCGCCGAGTCCACCTCGTGCCGGTTCACAGGGCGATCACGATCTTGCCGTGAACGTGCCTCTCGGCCTGTGTCGTCACGGCTTCGCGGATCTGCTCGACCGGGAAGGTCGCCGCGATCGGAACCGTGATCTCGCCGGCATGGATCGCGTCGGCGATCCGTTCCAGGGTGCCCGGACCCGCGTCGAGGGCTCCGGCCTTGCGGACACCGGGCGGCAGGGCGGGGCCGTCGGCCACGACGGAGATCCGCTCGGGTGCCACGCCGAGCTTGAACGCGGTCTCGGCCGCCTCCCTTCCGAACAGGTCGGTTGCGGCGGTGATCCCCTCGGGCGCCAAGGCCCGCACCCGGTCCGCCAGGCCAGGGCCGTACGCCACGGGTTCGGCGCCGAGCCCGCGCAGGAATCCGAACGTGCCCTCGGATGCGGTGCCGATCACCCGGGCACCCGCGAGCTTCGCCAGCTGCACGGCGAAGATGCCCACGCCCCCCGCCGCTCCACCGATCAGGACGGTGTCCCCGGCGCGGAGTTCGATCGCGGTGAGCGCGGCGGAGGCCGTCAGACCGGACACCGGAAGCGTGGCCGCCACCTCGTCGCCGATGCCGTCCGGGGTGGGCCACAGGTCTGCGGCGGGGGTCTTGACCAGCACGAAATCCGCGACGGACCGGCCGATCGCCGCCCCGAACACCCGGTCGCCGGCCGCGAATCCGGTGGCTTCGGCGCCCACTTCGTCCACCACTCCGGCGAAGTCGCTGCCGAACCCGGCCGGCAGGGTGATGCCGAACCGCGCCGCCATGTCGGGCTGGGTGGTGATCTGCCAATCCATCGGATTCAGTCCGGCGGCCGTGACCCGGACGCGAACCTCGTCCGGCGCGGCGTGCGGCTCGGGTATCTCCTGCAGTTCCAGTACTTCGGGACCGCCAGATCGCCGGTAACGGACAGCTCTGCTCATCGATGACTCCTGGCCAGTGATGGGACTTGGTCTTATCGACCGTACACCACTGATGGGACCAAGTCCCGTACACTGTCCCCATGGCTCGCTGGCAACCCGACGCACCAGGACGACTCGCCGCCGCTGCCCTCGACCTCTTCGAGGAACAGGGCTACGAGAACACGACCGTGATCGAGATCGCGGAGCACGCCGGGCTCACCAAGAGCACCTTCTTCCGGCACTTCCCGGACAAGCGCGAGGTGCTCTTCGGCAGGGGCGCGATGAGCGGTCTCCTCGTCGAAGGGATCGCGTCGGCGCCGCCGACGGCCGGGCCGCTCGGCGCGGTGGCGGAGGCCCTGGACGCGCTCGGCCGGACGTTCTTCACGGCCGATCGCCGCGAGTTCAGTGGGCGGCGCCAGGCCGTGCTGAACGCCCATACGGAACTGCGTGAACGCGAGGCCCTGAAGAGGATCGAGCTCACCGCCTCGATGATCGAGGCCCTCGACCGCCGCGGAGTCCCGAGCCTGTCCGCGCGCGTGGCCGCGCAACTGGGCGCGCTCGCCTGGGAGATCGCCTACGACCAGTGGATCGACGCCGACAACAGAGAGGGCTTCGGCCCGCTGGCACGACAGGCGCTTGCCGACGTACGCGCGGCCGGAGCCGTGCACTGATCAGTGATCACTGATCAGGAATATGGCTGGTCACGACAGACAGGCGGGATCAGGGTTCGGTCATTGACGCCCCGTGAAGATCCCTGCCGTCGCCATCATCACCCGGCGTCGCGCCTTCGCCTCGTCGTCACCGCCCGCCGCAGGTCACCATCGGCAAGATCGCCGGCTTCGCCCGGGGCGCCGGCAACGAGTTTCTGATGTACCTCGACATGCGGTTCGCGGCGATCGGCCGGTCCGGCCAGGCCCAGCCCGAGGCCGTGATGGACATCCTTCCCGGCGGCGGCGGAACGGTGAACATGGCCCGTCTGCTCGGCCGGGCACGCGCCCTGGAACTGCTCCTCGGCAGCGAGCTGGTCGACGCCGAGCTGGCCGAACGGTACGGCCTGGTCAACCGTGCGGTCCCCGCGGACGAGATCGACGCCTTCGTCGACCGGCTGGCGCGCCGGATCGCTCGCCTGCGCCCCGAGGTCGTCGCCGCCATCAAGGCCACCGTCGAGACCATCACCCCGAGAATCCCCCACCAGGCGTACGCCGTGGAGAACACCGCCCTGTTCTCCCTGTTCACCGACGACATGGTCGCGTCGGCCCACAAGCAGCTCGCTGCGGGCGTGCAGACCCGGGAGGGCGAACGCGACCTGGAGCGCATCCTCGACAGCCTCTGATCGGCGGAGCCTGCGGAAAACGCCCAGGCCCTTGTTCCTCAAGGTCCCGAAGATCGTTGGACCTCAAGGAACAAGCTCAGGGGCTGCCTCTTTCGCGTACCCGGGTTCAGGCGGCCGTGGCCGGTTCCGGGGTGTCGCGGTCGGTGCTGTCGGCCGGGTACTGCGCGAGCGGCCCGCGGACGTACTGCGCGGCGACCAGGTCCCCGGCCTCCTCCGCGGTGGAGACGGCGGGCGGGGAGCCCTCCAGCGGCAGCCGCGCGGTCTCCTTGACGAACAGGACGGCGACCGCGCCGATCACCGACGCGAACATGATGTAGAACGCCGGCATGAGGTTGTTGCCGGTGGCGCTGGTCAGGCCCTCCATCACCAGAGGCGTGGTGCCGCCGAAGAGGGAGCCGGCCACGTTGAAGGAGATGGCGAGCGCCGAGTAGCGCACCTCCGTCGGGAAGAGCGCGGGCAGAACGGCGGACATCGTCGCGAGGAACGCCAGCAGGCACAGCCCGAGCAGCAGCAGACCGGCGTAGATCGCCACGTGCCCGCCCGTGCGCAGCAGCAGGAACGCGGGCAGGGTCAGTACGACGAAGCCGGCCATGCCGGCGAGCAGTACGGGCTTGCGGCCGATGCGGTCGGAGAGGCTGCCGAGCGGGTGCACGAGGCACATCAGCACGATCATGACGATGACGAGGGCGACGAGCCCGGCGGTGGAGCCGTACTGCAGCTCGTCGGTGAGGTAGGTCGGCATGTACGACAGCAGGCCGTAGTCGGCGATGTCGTAGGCGGCGACGAGGATCATGCAGAGCAGCAGCGCGCGCCAGTGCTCGCGGAAGAACGGGCCGAAGCGGAACTTGGGGCGCTCGGCCCGGCTCTGCTCGCGCTCCAGTTCCTGGTAGGCCGGGGTGTCCTCCAGCTTGAGCCGCATGTACAGGCCGACCACGCCGAGCGGACCGGCGACGAGGAACGGCACGCGCCAGCCCCAGGAGGTCATGGCGCCGTCGTCCAGGACCGTCGTCAGGATCGTGACGAGCCCGGCCGCGCCCACGTACCCGGCGAGCGTGCCGAACTCCAGGTAGCTGCCGAAGTAGCCGCGCCTCTTGTCGGGCGCGTACTCGGCGATGAAGGTGGCGGCGCCGCCGTACTCACCGCCGGTCGAGAAGCCCTGGATGACGCGGAAGAGGAGCAGCAGGGCGGGCGCCCAGATCCCGATGGCGGCGTAGGAGGGCACCAGGCCGATGCCGAAGGTGCCGAGCGCCATCATGATCATCGTGAGGGACAGGACCTTTTTGCGGCCGATGCGGTCACCGAGCGGGCCGAAGACGAATCCGCCGATCGGCCGCAGCAGGAAGGCCGCGGCGAAGGCGCCGAAGGAGGCGAGGGTCTGGGCCGTCGGGTTGCCCGACGGGAAGAACACCTTGCCCAGGGTGACGGCCATGTAGGAGTAGATGCCGAAGTCGAACCACTCCATGGCGTTGCCGAGCATCGCGGCTTTCACCGCGCGCCGAACCGTGGGCTCCTCGGTCACCGTGATGTCGCTGCGCCGCAGCTTGGGGTTGCGGCGCCGCTCGATCGCCCGGAACAGTCCCCGGTGGCGGCGTACCGCCTCCGGATCCCATTCCGGCTCACTCTCACTTGCCGCCTGCGTCGTCTCCGCGCTCACGGACGGTCTTCCTTCCTCTGGCTTCCCGCCGGACAGGAGCGCCCCGGTTGTCCCGGTACGTACCATCGCTCTCCACGATCGATGATGTGCCTCCTGGGACGGAGGCGCATCACCGTCCGAACGAAAAGGTGAACACCTTCAGACAGCCCCATGTGCCCACTGATCGTCTGTCCACGCAGGAAAAGGCCCCCCTACGTTGTTCTGCGGGACGGGTGGCCGGTGCGCGCCGCACGGCGCAGATGGGTCAGGCGCGAGCCGCGGCCTCGTCGGCGTCGGCGGGCTGCTCGCCGACGGGCACGGTACCGGCGGCGTCCCGCACTGCCGGGATGAGCGCGGCGACGGCGGCGGACAGCAGGGCGACGCCACAGCCGATCATCAGACCGGTACGGAATCCGTCCTCGGAGGCGAAGCTGACGCCGCCCAGGCTGGTGGTCATCTGGGCCAGGACCACACCGATCACGGCGGAGCCGATCGTGGTGCCCAGCGAACGCATCAGCGCGTTGAATCCGTTGGCGGCGGCCGTCTCGGAGAGGGGCACGGAGCCCATGATCAGGGCAGGCATGGCGCCGTAGGCAAGGGCGACACCGCTGTTGATCACGATGCCGGCGATCATGACGCCCCAGGCGGTGCCCATGAGCGGCAGGGCGACGCCGTAGCCGAGCGCGATCACGACGGCACCGCAGATGAGGGCGGACTTCGGGCCGCGCGTGTTGATCAGCTTCCCGCCCAGCGGGGAGATGAGCATCATCATGACGCCGCCGGGCGCGATCCACAGGCCGGCCGCCAGCATCGACTGGCCCAGGCCGTAGCCGGTGGCCTCCGGGAACTGGAGCAGTTGCGGCGCGATCAGCATGAAGGAGTACATGCCGACGCCGATGAGGATGGAGGAGATGTTGGTGAACAGAACGCGCGGACGGGCGGTGGTCCGTAGGTCGACCAGCGGGTCACGGGTGCGCAGCTCGTAGCCGCCCCAGACCAGCAGCGCGACGACGGCGACGGCGAACAGTCCGAGCGTGGTGCCCGAGGCCCAGCCCCAGTCGGCGCCCTTGGAGATCGCGAGCAGCAGCGAGACGAGACCGATGGCGAGCCCGACCGCGCCGGGCGCGTCGAAGCGCTGCCCCTTGGCGGCCGCCGGAGCGTCCGGCACGATGATGAAGATCATCAGGCCGACGAGCAGGGCGAGGACGGCGGACCCCCAGAACAGCACCCTCCAGTTCGCGTACTGCGCGACGGCGGCGGCTATCGGCAGGCCGATCGCGCCTCCGATGCCCATGGAGGCGCTGACGAGGGCGATGGAGCCGCTGAGCTTCTCCGCGGGCACGACGTCCCGCAGCAGCGCGATGCCGAGCGGCACCATGCCCATGCCCATGCCTTGCAGGCCGCGTCCGACGATCATCGGCACGAGCGACGAGGAGAGCGCGCACACCACCGATCCGGCCATCAGCGGCACTACACAGACGAGCATCATGCGGCGCTTGCCCACGAGGTCACCGAGGCGACCCGAGACGGGGACGCACACGCCCGCGACCAGCAGGGTGACGGTCACCACCCACGCCGCGTTCGACGACGACGTGTGCAGGATCTGCGGCAGTTCGGCGATCAGCGGCGTCACCAGTGTCTGCATGATCGCGGCGACGGTGCCGGCGAGCGCGAGGGTGGCGATGACCGCGCCCGCCCGGCTGCTCGACTCGGGGGCATCCATGACGGACTCCTCAATCTCTCCACGTAGGAAACGATGTGCATAGTACACATGGCATGCATCATGCATATTACGTGTACGTGCCACATACATGAAGGGGAGCCGCAATGGCTTGCGATAACGTCGGTCCGGGAGGACGCACGTACATGGACAAGCCATCGCACCTGGTCGAGTTCGAGCACATGGTTCTCGGCCGCCATCAGTTCGGCAACGACAGGCGCCGCCGGCAGCAGGACCGCCTGGAGCGGAGCGCGTACATCATGCTCAGCCGGATCCGGGTGCAGGGGCCGATGTCGATCGGCCAGCTCAGCGAGGCGTTCCAGCTCGACGCCTCCACCCTCAACCGGCAGACGGCGGGCGCGGTCAAAGCGGGGCTCCTCGAGCGGATCCCCGACCCCGAGGGCGGCATGGCGCGCAAGTTCCGCCTGACCGAGGAGGGCGGGCGGCGCCTCGACGTCGAGCGCGAGGTGCACATCAGCGAACTCGACAAGGTCTTCGAGGACTGGTCGGCCGAGGACGTGGAGACCTTCGCCCACTACGTGCAGCGGTTCAACACGAGCATCGAGCGGCTCAGCGGCCAGCCCTGGCCCCGTTCCTGAGCACGTACGCGCACGCACCGTGGGGCGCTCGCCTCCGGGGCGGACCGGGGACGGCAGGTGCCGTACACGAATCCGGGCGTGCCCCCCATGGAGCAGAGCGCCGCACTGACCGGGTGAACGCATCGTGATCACTGTCGACCCAATGGAAAAACTCACGTCGGGACAGTCGGCGGAGCTGCGGCGCCAGGCCCGACGAGTCGGCGAAGTCGCCCACGGGGAAGCGGAGTTGACCGTGGGAGTGGTGACGGTGGGGCCGCACGCCTGGCCGGCCGCGAGGAGGCAAAGGGCGTGGCGCGGGGCAGGTCGGCGCTTGCGGACCTCTTTCGCCCGTTACGCTTCACAGTGTCTAGGGCGCCAAATGGCGGGCGCCGAATACTGGAGGCAACACTTCATGCTGATCGCCCAGCGACCCTCGCTGACCGAAGAGGTCGTCGACGAATTCCGCTCCCGGTTCGTGATCGAGCCGTTGGAGCCGGGCTTCGGTTACACCCTTGGCAACTCCCTGCGCCGGACTCTGCTCTCCTCGATCCCGGGTGCGGCGGTCACGTCCATCCGTATCGACGGTGTCCTGCACGAGTTCACCACCGTGCCGGGCGTCAAGGAAGACGTCACCGACCTGATCCTCAACATCAAGCAGCTCGTCGTCTCCTCGGAGCACGACGAGCCCGTGGTGATGTACCTGCGCAAGCAGGGCCCGGGTCTGGTCACCGCCGCCGACATCGCGCCCCCGGCCGGTGTCGAGGTGCACAACCCCGACCTCGTCCTCGCCACGCTCAACGGCAAGGGCAAGCTGGAGATGGAGCTGACCGTCGAGCGCGGTCGCGGCTACGTCTCCGCCGTGCAGAACAAGCAGGTCGGTCAGGAGATCGGGCGCATCCCGGTCGACTCGATCTACTCGCCGGTTCTCAAGGTCACGTACAAGGTCGAGGCCACGCGTGTCGAGCAGCGCACCGACTTCGACAAGCTGATCGTCGACGTCGAGACCAAGCAGGCCATGCGTCCCCGCGACACCATGGCGTCGGCCGGCAAGACGCTGGTCGAGCTGTTCGGTCTCGCCCGCGAGCTGAACATCGACGCCGAAGGCATCGACATGGGCCCGTCCCCCACGGACGCCGCCCTGGCCGCGGACATGGTGCTGCCGATCGAGGACCTCGACCTCACCGTCCGTTCGTACAACTGCTTGAAGCGCGAGGGCATCCACACCGTGGGTGAGCTCGTCGCACGCTCCGAGGCGGACCTGCTCGACATCCGCAACTTCGGTGCGAAGTCGATCGACGAGATCAAGGCCAAGCTCGCCGGTATGGGCCTCGCGCTCAGGGACAGCCCTCCCGGGTTCGACCCGACCACCGCTGCCGACACGTTCGCCTCCGCGGACGACGCGGACACCGGTTTCATCGAGACCGAGCAGTACTGATCCTGGTGCTGTCCGCTCGGTAGGCGGCCGGGGTGGGCGACGTCCTGTCGCTCGCCCCGGCGCTCCGGCCGAGGCGCGGGGTCATTCCTCGCGCAGCTGTTCCAACCCCTGCTCCCACCGCTCCTCGCGCTCCGCCTCCGACTGCTCCCACCAGGCGGTGCCTCGTTCGCCGAGTGCGGTCTTCGCCAGCTGGACCCGGGCCCGCGCCCGGCTCTCGGCTTCGGCGTCCTCCTGACGCAGAGCGTCACGCACGGCCCGGCGGGCCGCCATGAGCTGCCGCCGGAGCTCCGCCGCGACCTCCTCGGGCACCGACGGATCGGTGGCCCGCCATCTGCGGCCGTTAATGACGATGTAGCGGCCTTCGTCGCTCGGCTCGCCGCCGCTCTTCCTCTGCACAGGACGAGTCTGCGCCGAACACCCTCCGCCCGCACATCGGCTCGGGGCCCCTCGGTTCCTGAGGGCCTCCGCGATCCGCTCGGCGAAGCGCCTCAGCGGCCTTCTCGGCGTCGAACACCCGTGAATTCGGAGTCAGTTGGCGGGGCAACGCGCTGGTCGTCGCCCCGCCCGTGCCATGAGCGGTCTACTCCTGAGGGCGTGGGGGGTGGCGCACGGTCTGCCTGAGGTTCTGCGCGACCTCGTGCTGGTTCAGCTCGTGCTCGTGCGCGTAGTCGGCGACCGCGGTTCTGACCTCCTCGGCGGCACCGAACCACACGAGGCGCTGTGTCTCCCGCTCGGCGTCGTCCAGGCGCTCCAGCTTCTTGCCCTCGACGTCGGCCGCGCGCTGCATTTCGATCAAGTCGTCAGGTAGCTCCACGAACGGATCTTAAGCAGCCCCCGCGGCGCGGCGCAGCGGGCGCGGCGCCTGCCGCGCAAAAAAGTTGCAGAGCCCCCGCCACCCCGGGGGCCCGCGGGAACCGAAGCGGGCGATCTATGCGATGTATCCCGGTTTCGAAGGCGGTGAGGGCTTCATGGTGGGACAATGGATGGGTTTCTCCCGTGGGGAGGATGGGATGCGGGTGCCGGTGTGGGAGGTCGAGCTGTACGTGGTGCTGCGCGGCGGGCCGAATCGGGCGCGGGCGCGCCGCCGGCCGACGCCGACAGCCGCGCGGGGCCGGCGTCCGGCCGGCGCTGGGCCCCGCCGCTTCCCATGGAGCCCCTGGTGGCCGCGCGCGTCGCCGAGCGAGTGCGAGGCGCGGTGAGCGGCGGACCGGCCGAGGGGCAGGGCCACAACGTCCGGATGGCGCTGAAGCGCACCCCCATCACGGCCCACTACTTCATGACCCTGGACTTCGAGGGCGAGCTCGACACCGGCAGCATTCCCGCGCTGTGCGAACTCACCTCGCAGGTCCTGGCCGAGGGCAGCCGGCATCTGATCATGGATCTGTCCGCGGTGACCCGCTGCGACAACGCCAGTTTCTACACGCTCCTGGGCATCCGCCAGGCCGTCCACCTCGCCGGCGGCAGCCTCACCCTCGCCAACCCCAGCCGCTGCGTGCACGAGGCCCTGTCGCACAGCGTGCTGCGGGATCAGCTGCCCCTGCACGACCTGACCGCCCGGGAGCGGCCCGGTGACGGTCAGGAGTGGAAGTAGATGTGCGTGGTCGTGCCGTGCTCCGGCGTCGAGTGGACTCGGACGAGGTCGGCCACCACGTTCACCAGCAGGAGACCGCGCCCGCCGCGCTGGTCCCCGGCCGGGAGCCGGCGGCCGGCGAGCGGGTCGTCGAGGAGTCCGGCGTCGTGGACCTCACAGATGATGTGCTGGTTCTGGGCCCAGATCCGCAGCGAGCCCTCTCCCCCGCCGTGCACCACGCTGTTCGTCGTCAGCTCGGCGACGGCCAGCTCGAAGTCGTCCAGGCGTGAGCCGGGCAGGCCGAGGTCGGCCGCCTGGCGGGTCGCGTACTGACGGACCGCGGTCAGGGTGGCCCTCGCGTAGGCCGTCGCCGCCACGCCGCGCGGCGCGCTCAGCGGCTGGTTGTAGCGGTCGACCAGCACCTGAGGGGCGTACTCCGCGCTGACGGTCCGCGTGCCGGAACGGATGACCGTGGGGTGGGTGGCCCAGGCGTCGGCGAGCACCGACTCCGCCAGCCGCGTCGTGTCGTACGGGCAGAGAATCGTCACGTCACGGCCCTGGAAGGCCAGGTTGATCAGCGCCTCGTGCTGCGCGCACGCGGGGTACTCGGTCTCGGAGCGACCGGCCCAGATCGGCTCGCCGATGATGCGCGGGCGCCGCCCGGGGTGGCTGTCGGCGAAGGCGCGCAGCACCCGGGGGATGATCCGTCCCGGGTTGCGGCCGGCTCGCGTCATGTCGAGCAGCCGGACGTCCTGGGCCTGCTCGCCCAGTTCGGCGCGGATGAGGGCGAGGCCCGGACCGGGCACCGCGACGGCCACCGGGTCGCCGGCGGCGAGACCCTCGCGGACGAACGGTACGGTGCCGGCCAGGTACTCCTGCTCGTCCCGGTAGAACAGGGCCGGATGGTCGAAGGGTTCGGTTGCGGACACGGTGCTCATGCGGCGGACACCTCGATGGCGGGCAAATCGGGCCAGAACAGTTCCAGCAGGCGGCTCATACTGGCCGGCGGGCGGTCGAGCACGACGCGTCGGCCGCGGTCGAGGTTCTGCGCGGTGACCGCCAGAGCCGTGACCCCGGCGATGTCGACGAAGGTCACCGCCGAAAGCTCGAGGTGATACGCATCCTCGCCATGCTGGACCACGCGCTCCAGGGCTCTCTCCCACGTGTCGTGCGTGGGCAGACAGATCTCCCCGGCCACTTTCAGTCCGGCGCGGCCCGTCAAGGGAGAGAACCTCAACTCGGCCACACGGATCGCGCTTCCGCCTTCCGGCGAATAGCTCGCCCGCGGCTCGGTCACTTCGCTCCCCCACTCCTCTGAGATGTCCTGGACTGTATCCCGGAGCCTGAACACCGCTCTCAGGATACCGACTCGTCGCGGGCGGGGCCCCGGGGCGCAGCAGGGTCGCCGTGGGCGGTCACCGGCCCGGTGCGGTGTTGGCGATCGCGGTGGTGGCGCAGTAGCCGATGGGGCCCGCCGCGTCGTACAGGGTGCAGTGGCCGACGGCGATGCCGTCCTCGGCCGTGTGCGCGCCGGCCTCCAGGCCGATCTCGTCGCTGAGCGGGAGCCGGCTCAGGCTCAGGGTGTAGTCGGCGTTGATGTAGTGCAGGCCCTCGTCGCTCGCGTGGGCCATGGGGCTGGCGGTGTCGGCGGCGAGGGTGACGCGCACGAGAGGGGAGACGGACTCCCCGGCGACCAGCGGCCGGGTCTCGCGCAGCCAGGCGCGGCGGCGCCCGTCGCCCCGCCACTCCCGGACCGGCCGCAGCTCCTCGTCGAACCGCCAGAAGGTGTGCGACGTGTGGGGCGCGGGGAGTGCGTCGGGCGGCGGCGCGTCCCAGGGGCCGGTGGCCGGGACGTGTCCGGGCGGTGGGGTGCCGGTACGCAGCAGTACCGCGCTGACGCGCGCGAGCGGCACGCCGTCGCTGTGCACGACGGCGTCGGCGACTCGGATGCGGCGACCGTCGCGGACCCGGTCGGTCCGGACCCGGACGGGGGCGAAGGGCGCGCTGCGGAAGAGATCGACGGTGAGCCTGGCGAAGTGCATCCCCTCGGCGGCGTGCTCGCGCTCCAGGGCCCGCGCGGCGAGGCCGCCCAGGAGTCTGCCGTGCACGGTGCCGGGCGCCCACCAGCCCCGCGCGTGCGGTCCTGGGACGAAGGCGTCGCCGTCGAGGGTGAAGTAGGGCGCCGCGTTCTCGGTCTGGGCCACGAGTGGGCCCCCTTTCCGTACGGCCCCCTGCCGGGCCGTGCCGATGTTCCGTACTGCTACGGGAGGTTGAGCGGGTCGAGTCTGCGGATGAGGACGAGGGTGGCCCGGCAGACCGCGTCGGCGTCCCGCTTGCGCGAACAGGTGCCGATCTCCCGGCCTGCCTCGCCGATGACCGAGGTGAGGACGCCGACGACGAGCCGGTCCACGGGTTCGCTGCCGGCTCCGAGCAGCACGGCGTTGCGGCGGATCCACTCGCGTCCGCGCGCGCGGCGCATCAGCTCGAAGCCGGGTGGCCCGTCGCCGTCCATCCAGAGCCGGACCAGGTCCCGCCTGCGCCAGCAGCCGTCGAGGAAGCTCCGGGTGCCGACGAGGAAGAGCTCCAGCGGGTCGCTCTCGCCGGCTTCCCTGGCCCGGGCCACAGCTTCGGAGGCGTCGCGCTCGCGGACGTCCTCGTAGTCCTCCCAGAGGGCCACGAACAGCTCCGTCTTCCCGCCGAAGTGGTGGTAGAGGCTGCCGACGCTGGACCCGGCGCGGCGCACCACCGCGACGATGGCGGAGTCGGTGAAACCCTGTTCGCAGAAGATCTCGCGGGCGGCGTCGAGCAGGGCTCGCCGGGTCTGCTCCGAACGGTTCCACTGCCAGGCGCCGCCCTTGGGCGCGGTCCGCCCCGCCTTGCGTGTCATCCGAGCCGCCCCTCTGCCGCCGGGCCGTCCCCGACACCGCACCCCATACCGAACCGCATTTTAGAATCCTCCAACTCGATGCACCAGAAGCACGGTTGAAACTCTTCCGACCTCTTGACCGACTGCTTCGCGGCAGGCACGTTGAACACATTCCTGGATTCCCGTTCTAGGAATTCGCGGCCGTCCGGCGCGCTCGCCGGGCCCGCTTGCGGAGCCTGTGGAAGGGGACACCGCCGTGGTCGACTTCTCACTGTCCACCGAGGAACGCCAGATCCGGGACACCGTCCGGGCCTTCGTCACCAAGGAGGTGATGCCGCTGGAGCAGGAGGTCCTGCGCAACGAGCGGGCGGGGGCCCCGGGCATCTCGCTGGAGGTCATCACCGAACTCCGCGCCAAGGCACGCGCGTCCGGCTTCTGGGGCGTCAACACGCCGGAGGAGTACGGGGGGATGAACCTCGGCGCGGTGATGTCGGCGATCATCGCGATGGAGACCGGCCGGACCTTCGTCCCCTTCAGTTTCGGCGGCAGTGCCGACAACATCCTCTACGCCTGCGACGACGAGCAGAAGCAGCGGTATCTCCTGCCGACCATCGAGGGCGAGCGGCGTTCCTGTTTCGCCATCACCGAGCCCGGGGCCGGCTCCGACGCCCGCAACATCCGCAGCCGCGCCGTGTGCGACGGCGACGACTGGCTGATCAGCGGTGAGAAGACTTTCATCACGGGCGGCAACGAGGCGGACTTCGTGATGGTGTTCGCCGTCACCGACCCGGAGAAAGGTGCCGACGGAGGCGTCACCTGCTTCCTCGTCGACCGTGACATGGGCTGGAAGTCCGAACCGATCGCGACCATGGGCGAGTGGGGCCCGGCCTCGCTCGTCTTCGACGAGGTGCGCGTCCCGGGCCGCAATGTCCTCGGCGAGGTCGGCAACGGGTTCGAGCTCGCCATGCGGTGGATCGGCCAGGGCCGCTATCTCATCCCGGCCCGCGCGATCGGCTCCGCCGAGCGGATGCTGCAGATGGGCGTCGACTACGCCAGGACACGGCACTCCATGGGCCGGCCCATCGCCGACTACCAGGCGATCCAGTGGCACATAGCCGACTCCCAGGTGGAGATCGAGTCGGCGAAGTGGCTCACCCTGTACGCGGCCTGGCGGGTGCAGCAGGGGCTCGACGCCCGGCACGCCTCCTCCATCGCCAAACTCAACGGCGCCGTGATGGCCAACCAGGTCGTCGACCGCGTCCTGCAGATCCACGGCGGCATGGGCTACACCAAGGAGCTGCCGATCGAGCGCTGGTACCGCGAGCTGCGGCTGTTGCGGATCTTCGAGGGCACCGACGAGATCCAGAAGCGTACGATCGCCCGCAACCTCCTCAAGGGCCACGCGCGGCTCGGCGGGATCGGCGAGTGACCCCGCGGCGCCGGGCGGGCGTCGTCGGGGTCACCGGGACGGACAGGGAATCCCGGCCGTCCCGGGACGGCGTCGCCCGGGGCCGGCTGCGCCGCCGGCACTGCCGCGACTGCGCACGGGCCGTCTTCGCCGCGCGGGCCGTCGGCCCGCACTGCTTCTCGGACGGGCTGGGGCAGTCCACCGCGAGCGGCACCGGGACGGTCCACCCGCAGAAGGTCGTCCACCGCGCCTTCGGGGCCTTCGGGGAGCAGGTCCCCTTCACCATCACCCTGACCGATCTCGACGAGGGAGCCCGCATGATGTCCAGGATCGTCGGCGGGACACCGGTGTCGATCGGCGACCGCTTCCGGCCGCACGTGCCACGGCTCGACGACGGGCCCGGGGACCCCGAACTCCCCTGTCTCCGCGAGGAGGTGGACGCGTGAGCGACCCCGAGAAGACAGGCACCGCCGGCTCGCTGCGAGGGCTGTTCGCACCGACGTCCATCGCGCTCGTCGGCGCCACCGACAAGTCCGGCTGGTCCCTGAGCACGTACCAGAACCTGCTCACCCAGGGCTTCACCGGCCCTGTCCACCTCGTCAACCCGCGCTCGTCCCACGTGCACGGGCGCCCGGCGCACAAGAGCCTCACCGACATCGGCCGACCGGTCGACCTGGCCTTCGTCATGGTGCCGACCGGTGTCGTCCTCGACGTACTGCGCGAGGGGGCCGAGCTCGGGATCCGCAACTACGTCGTGCTCACCGCCGGGTTCGGCGAGACCGGCGCGCAGGGGCGCGCCCGCGAGGAAGCCCTGCACGCCTTCGTCCGGGAACGGGACCTCAACGTCCTGGGTCCGAACGGCAACGGGTACGTCAACGCCGCCGCCGGTGTCACCCCGTACGGCCTCGCCATCACCCAGCCGCCACCGGCCGGCCCGGTCGGCGTGGTGCTGCAGAGCGGGGCGCTGGCCAGCGCCGTGCTCACCTTCATGCACGCCCGCAACATCGGCCTCAGCATGCTCACCTCCATGGGCAACGAGATGTCGCTCGGTGTCACCGATGTCGTCGACTATTTGATCGACGACCCGGCGACCAAAGTCATCGCCCTCTTTCTCGAAACGGTGCGCCACCCGCGGGAGTTCGCCCGGGTCGCCCGCCGCGCGGCGCGTGCGGGGAAACCGGTCGTCGCGCTGAAGATCGGCGCCAGCCGCCTCGCCTCCCGCACGGCCCAGGCCCACACCGGCGCGCTCGTCGGTGACGACCGCGTCGTCGACGCCGCCTTCCGGCAGCTCGGCGTCGTCCGTGTCCACTCGCTGGAGGAGCTGATCCTCACCGCCGGACTGCTCGCCCGCACCGGACCGCTGCCCGGCGGACGGATCGGCGTGGTCACTCCCTCCGGCGGGGCCTGCGAGCTCATCGCCGACCGCGCCGAGCAGGAGGGCCTGGAGATACCGCCGTTCGCGGCCGCCACCACGGCCCGGCTCAAGGAGAGCGTGCCCGATTTCGCCACCGTGCAGAATCCGCTCGACGTGACCGGTTACGTACTGGTGGACCGCACCCTGCTCGCCCGCGCGCTCGACACCGTCGCCGCCGACCCCGGGATCGACGTGGTGCTCGCCCTCGTCGACCTGCCGCGCACCGAACCGGCCGACCCCGAGGCGGCCCGCGCGTACTTCGGCGCCCTCGCCGACGCCGTCCACCGGGCGGGCAAACCCGTCGTGGTCAGTGGCAACGTCCTCACGGACGTCACCGAGGCCGGGCGCCAGGTGCAGGCGGAGACCGGATTCCCGTACATCGCCGGCGGCATCGACCACGCCATGAAGGCGCTGGGCGCGGCCGTCCGCTGGTCCCGCTCGCTGCCCGGCGTGGACCGCGCCGACCCGCCCGACCCCGGCTCCGTCGATGTGCTCCCCGGACAGCCCGGCGAGGCATGGGCGGAACACCGGGCCGCGCGGCTCCTCGCCGACCACGGCGTGCCCGTGGTCCCTTCCGCCCTCACCGCGGACGAGCACGACGCGGTCGCCGCCGCCGAGCGGCTGGGCTACCCCGTCGTCCTGAAGGCGGCGGCCGAAGGCTTGCGGCACAAGAGCGACATCGGCGGCGTCCGGCTGGGCCTCGCCGGACCCGACGCCGTCCGCGGCGCCTTCAAGGAGATCCGCGACGCCCTGCGCCGGCACGGCTACGCGACCGACCCGGCCGGCCCTTCCAGCCCCTCCGTGCTCGTACAGCCACAGCGCACAGGCGGCGTGGAACTCCTCGTCGGCGTCGTCCGCGACCCGGCCTGGGGCCTCACCCTCGCGGTCGGACTCGGCGGCGTCTGGGTCGAGATCCTCGCGGACTCGGCCCTGCGCCTGCTGCCCGTCACCCCGGCGGACGTCCGGAGTGCCCTCGGCGAACTACGCGGAGCGCGGCTCCTCGACGGCGCACGCGGCACCGAACCCGCCGACCTCGGCCCGGTGGCCGACGCGGTGGTGCGCATCGGCGAACTCGCCCGCGCGCTCGGCCCGCGCCTGGAGTCCCTCGAAGTCAATCCCCTTCTGGTCTCCGGTGCCCGGGTGGAGGCGCTGGACGCGCTGGTCACCTGGGCCTGAGAGGGCTGTCCTGACGTTCGGGGTGCCTACTTCGGCGGCTCGACCGTCGGGCTGCCGGACGACGCGCAACTGCCGTCCGCGTCCGACGTGGACATCCTGCGCGAGAAGCGCGAGGTCGTCACCGCGTGATCGACGCCGTCGGCCGCAACCGTCGGGGCGCGCGAGGAGTCGTAACCGCCATGATCGGAACACGTACGCGCTTTGCCGCGCGGTCGACGCCCGATGTCTTCACCGCGGCAGGTGTCGGAAGTCTGGGCCTGGCCGCCGTCGCGAGCTGGAGCGACCCCTTGATGGTCGTACGGGAGCGGGTCGTCCCGGGCTGGGTGGTGAGCGCGGCCCTTCTGGTGGCGGCACTCGTGTTCCGGCGGGCCCTCGACCGGGCGAAGCCCCCGACCGGCCCCTCGGAGCTGCCCCGGAAAAGAGCGAAGGGGACACGGCTGGTCGGCCTTCTGCTGACCGTCGCGGCGGTCTCCGGCACCGGCTGGGGAGCGGTGGACGACCTGGTCTCGTCGGCGCAGTACTACGTGCTGCGTCCGGCCGGGCCCGGCGGTTGCACGGCTGTGGTCCGAGAGACGTCCTTCCTCGTGAGCGGCAGTGGTGAGGCGTACGCGGTCGGGCGCACCGGCCTGTCCTGGGGCGAGGCGGGAGCCTGGACGGTCGACGACGGCTACCGGCCCGTCGCCGATGGGCACTACGCGTTGGATTGGCGGGCGGACGGTGGGCTTCTGCGCGTCAGCGGCACGCCCACCGACCCGGTGCTGCGCGGAGGATGGACCGACATCGACTGCGTCTGGTGACTCGCCGCTGCCCCACCGAGGCGTCGCCATCGGGCCATCCTCGGCTGTGTGAAGGACGGCGGCACGCTGGAGGCCGGCGCGTCCGGCCTGACAGGGGACGCGCGACGAATGGCGCAAAGCAGGCCGTACGGCGAGGTGCTCCGGCCCGCGATGTGCTTCCCTCGGCGCAAGCGGCCCGGCGACGGCGGCGGGCGCGGACGTGGGTGCGTGTACGGCTGCGGGTGTGGATGTGGGGGTCCGCGTCGCAGTGATGTGGACGTCCCGGTATGCGCGCATCCGGCCAACCCCCTTGCGTCCGCAGGCAGTTCGCGACCGTCCCAACAGGTGATCAGGACAGGGAAGGCGCCCGCATGTCCAGGTATCCCCAGTGGCCGTCGGGGCCGCTGTCGCCGTCCCGCACGAGCCGGGCGGGTGGGTGGCCGGTGAGCCGGGCCGCTTTGTCCGCCCTCTCCTGGCTGACCAGCCCGCTCTCGCCGGACGACTACCTCGGCCTGCTCGACCCGCTGTGGTCGGCACGGCATCCCGCGGGCCGGGTCGGCGCGGTACGACCGGAGGGCCCCGGCGCGGTCACCCTGACCGTCCGGCCGGGCCGGGGCTGGCACGGCCACCGGGCAGGGCAGTACCTTCCGCTCGGCATCGAGATCGACGGCGTACGGCACTGGCGCACGTACTCGATCACCTCACCGGCCACCGACAGGCCCGCCGAGGTCACCGTCACCGTGAAGGCCCGCCCCGACGGGACGGTCTCCTCGCATCTGGCGCACCGGATCACACCCGGCACGGTGCTCCGTCTCGGTCCGGCGCAGGGCGCCTTCGTGCTTCCGCGACCGCTGCGCCACCGCATGCTGTTCGTGACGGCCGGCAGCGGCATCACACCTGTCATGGGGATGCTGCGGACCCTCGCCCGGCACCAAGGACCCGTTCCGGACACGCTTCTTCTGCACAGCGCGCCGTCACCGGACGAGTGCCTCTTCCGTGCCGAACTCGCTTCGCTGAGCCGTAAGTTGTCCTGGTTGAGCGTCCGCGTGACCCATACGCGTACGGACGGCAGGCTCACCGCGGACCGGATCGCCGCGCTCTGCCCCGACTGGCACCGCCGGGATGCCTGGGTGTGCGGACCGGCGGGCCTGCTCGACGCGGCCGAGCGGCAGTGGGCCGCCGCAGGCGTACGCGAGCGACTGCGCCTTGAGCGCTTCCACCTGGCGCCGGTGCGGTCGACCGGCGCCGCTGCCGCCGGCGGCCGGGTGCGGTTCGCGCGCAGCGGCACGGAGGCGGCCGCGACGGGCGCCACGCCCCTCCTCGCGGTCGGTGAGGAGGCGGGCGTGGCGATGCCTCACGGGTGCCGGCGCGGTATTTGTTTCGGCTGTCTCGTCCCGCTTCTCGACGGTCGCGTGCGCGATCTGCGGACCGGTGAGGAGCACGGCGGGCCGGGCGAGTCGATCCAGACCTGCGTCAACGCCGCGGCGGGTCCGCTCGTCCTCGACCTGTGAACCATCGACACGTGAACCATGAACCTGCGCACCATCGACCCGCGCACCATCGGCCCGCGCCCAACGGCTCGCGCACCATCGGCCTGTGAATTCTTGGCCTGTGCATTCTCGGACGGACAGCAGCCCCGGACATCAGAGCTCTCCAAGGAGGCCTCACCTTCATGAACGTCACCATGGACGTGCCCACGGACCTGCCCGCACACCCGCCCCTGGCCGACCCCGGGCCCGGCGACCCGCCTCCCGCGGTGGAGCCCGGCACCGACCGCGCGGAGGAGCTCGGCCGGGAGCTCGACCGGCTCCGGGCGGAGATCATCGCCGCCCGCGGACCGGACGACGCCCACTACATCCGTACGGTGATCGCGGTCCAGCGCGGCTGTGAGGTGAGCGGCAGGCTCGCACTCGCCGTCTCCCTGTTCCCGCCGGCCTGGGTGGCGGGCACCAGCCTCCTCGCGGTCGCCAAGATCCTGGAGAACATGGAACTCGGCCACAACGTCCTGCACGGCCAGTGGGACTGGCTCGGCGATCCCGCGATCCACTCGACGACCTGGGAGTGGGACTTCCTCACCCCGGCCGACGCGTGGAAACACACCCACAACCACCTCCACCACACGTACACCAACGTCGTCGGCCGCGACCGCGACCTCGGGTACACCGTCCTGCGGATGAGCCCCGACCAGCCGTGGCGGCCGGTCCATCTGTTCCAGCCGCTGTACACCGCCCTGCTCGCGCCCGTCTTCGAGTGGGGCATCGCCCTGTACGACCTGGAGGCCGACGCGGTGACGGCCGGCCGCAAGAGTGTCGGTGCCTTCCTGCGTGACGCGACCGACCTCGCCCGCAAGGCCGTTCATCAGGCGGCCAAGGACTACGTCCTCTTCCCGCTCCTGGCCGGCCCGTCCGCGCTGCCCTGCCTCGTCGGCAACCTCACCGCCAACGGCGCCCGCAACATCTGGGCCCACACCATCATCTTCTGCGGCCACTTCCCCAGCGACGTGCAGACCTTCACCGAGGACCGGCTCGACGGCGAGAACCGCGGCGACTGGTACCTGCGGCAGATCCAGGGCTCGGCGAACATCGAGGGGAGCCCCCTGCTGCACCTCCTCTCCGGCAACCTGAGCCACCAGATCGAGCACCACCTCTTCCCCGACCTGCCCAGCAACCGCTACGCCCAACTCGCCCCGCGTGTACGGGAGATATGCGACCGGTATGGCCTCCCCTACGTCACGGGGCCACTGCGGCGCCAGTACGGCTCGATGTGGCGCCGCGTACTTCGCCACGCCCTGCCCTAGGCCGTTTCTGATGGCTCTTGGTGTGCTGGGTGGATCTTTTGGTCGGGTGGGAAGTGGCTTCGTATGGTGCGACGACATGAACTCACCGACG
>NZ_JBVIFR010000027.1:0-102306 GCF_055571235.1 Streptomyces sp. NPDC030991 | reverse complement strand
CCCCCCCCCCCCCCCCCCCCCCCCCCCCCCCCCCCCCCCCCCCCCCCCCCCCCCCCCCCCCCCCCCCCCCCCCCCCCCCCCCCCCCCCCCCCCGGGCCCGGCCTGTTTCGCGCCTGCTTCTCCAGGTGATGGGCCTACTTCTCCAGGCGCTCGCCCCTGAGCAGGAACCAGGCCACGACGGCCGTCGCCAGCAGGACGGCCGCGCCGATGCCCGCCGCCACCTGGAGCCCGTCCACGAAGGCCGTCTGCGCCGAGGTCAACAGCTCGTGCGCCCGGGGGGCCGGGAGGGACGAGGACGCCTCGACCGCGCCGCCCAGCGACTCGTGGGCCGCGGAGGCGACGTCCGCGGGGGTGCCGGGCGGCGCCGTGAAGCCCGCGTAGACGCCCGTGACGATCGAGCCGAGCAGGGCGATGCCGAGGGCCGCGCCGAGTTCGTACGCCGTCTCGGAGACCGCCGACGCGGCGCCCGCCTGTTCCTTGGGGACGCTGGAGAGGATCACGTCCGCGGTGACCGTGAACGAGAACCCGGCGCCGACACCGACGATCAGGAGCACCGCGCCGAGCAGCGGGTACCCCGTGTCCTGGCTCAGCGTCGTGAGCGCGGCCAGGGCGACGCCCACGGCGGCGAGGCCGCCCGCGACGACGGAGCGCACCGAGAAGCGGCGCGCCACCACTCCGGCGACCAGCCCGGCGGCCACCGCGCCGATGGCGGCGGGCAGTTCGGCCATCCCCGCCTCGAACGGCCGTCTGCCCTGCACCAGCTGGAGGAACTGGGACAGGAAGAAGACGAGCCCGGACAGTCCGAGGACGGTCAGCAGGTCGGCCAGGACCGCTCCCGAGAAGCCGCGGTTGCGGAACAGGCGCATGTCCAACAGCGGCGACGCGAGGGTGAGTTGTCGCCGTACGAACCAGGCGAGCGCGGCGACCCCGATGACGGCCGACGCCGCGACGTCCCAGCGGAAACCGTGCGCCGCCGCCTCCTTCACCGCGTAGACGACACCGATCATGCCGAGCAGGGAGAGCACGACGCTGATGAGGTCCCACGGCCCGGGGACCGGGTTCTTCGACTCGGGGATGAGCTTGACGCCGACCACGACGAGGACCGCCATCACGGGCAGGTTGATGAGGAAGACCGAGCCCCACCAGAAGTGTTCGAGCAGGAAGCCGCCGACCACCGGGCCGACCGCCGCGCCCGCCGACGCCATGGCGCCCCAGATGCCGACGGCCAGCGAACGCTCGCGCGGGTCGTGGAAGATGTTGCGGATCAGGGCCAGGGTCGAGGGCATCAGCGTCGCGCCCGCCACCCCCAGCAGGGCGCGGGCCAGGATCATCAACTCGGGTGTCGTGGCGTAGGCGTTGAGGACCGAGACCGCGCCGAACGCGACGGCGCCCACGAGGAGCAGCTTCTTGCGTCCGATGCGGTCGCCGAGGCTGCCCATGGAGACGAGGAGACCGGCGATGACGAAGGAGTAGACGTCGCCGACCCACAGCAGCTGGGTGCCCGACGGCTTCAGGTCCTCGCTGATGTACGGGGTCGCGAGGCCGAGGACGGTCGCGTCCACGGCGACGAGCAGCACCGCGAGCACGAGGACGGAGAGGGCGAGCCACCGTCCCGGGCGCGACACCACCTCCGTCGCCGGGGTGCGCTGCTTCGTGCTGATCATGGTTCCACGCTCCGTCGTGCGCCGCCGAGCAGCAACTCGGCGATCATGAATGAGAAGTCCTTGGCCGCTACGCGGCCGTCCTGCACGGCCCAGGCGCCGCTGCCGATGAGGCCGTAGAGGGCCTCGGTCAGCCAGGCGGGGGTCAGATCGATGCGGAACTCGCCCGTCTCCTGGCCGCGCCGGAACAGTGCCGCTATCCGGGCGTCCAGCCGGTCCCAGCCCACGTTCTGCCCGTCGCCCTCGAAGAGCTGGGCCTCGGTGACGAGGAGGGCGAGCAGCGGGGCCGCGTGCTCTATCTCGGCGATGAGCCGGCGCAGCGCGCCCTCGGCCGGGCCTTCGTCGAGGCGGGCCCGGTCGAGCGCCGCCTCGCACTCGCGGATGCCGAGGTCCTCCAGGGCGCGGACGAGGGCGTCGCGGCCCGCGAACTGACGGTGCAGGGTGGCGCGGCTGATGCCGGCGGCCCGGGCGACCTCGTCCATGGTCGCCGTGGACCTGCGGGTGAGGAGGGCGGCGGCGCTGCGCAGCACCTGGTCGCGATCGACAGACATGAGACGAGAGTAACCCAGATGAGACATCAACGTCTCACCGGCGCTTCCCTCCCGGCCCGTCCGCCACTCAGGTGGGCGGCGCCTCACCCAGGGTTTCCACTGTGAGTACGTTCGGGTCATGGGAGGTACGGGCATGGCATGCCGCAGGGCCCGGCCCGTCCACGTACGGACGAACCGGGCCCTGCGCGTCGAGCAGCCGCTACTTCTTGGCGTCGGCCCAATGCCGCTGCACCGTCAGATCCTGCTTGACCTCGGCGAGCTGGACGGCGACCGCGCTCGGCGCCGTGCCGCCGCGGCCGGAGCGGGAGGCCAGCGCGCCCGCCACGTTCAGGACCGTGCGGACCTCGGGCGTGAGGTGCTCGGAGATCTTCGCGAACTGTTCGTCGGTGAGCTCGTCGAGCTCCTTGTCCTCGCCCTCGGCGACCTTCACGCACTCGCCGGCGACCTCGTGCGCCACGCGGAACGGCACGCCCTGCTTCACCAGCCACTCGGCGATGTCCGTGGCGAGCGAGAAGCCGGCCGGGGCCAGCTCCTCCATGCGCTCCCGGTTGACCGTGAGCGTGGCCATCATGCCGGTGAAGGCGGGGAGCAGGACTTCGAGCTGGTCGCAGGAGTCGAAGACCGGCTCCTTGTCCTCCTGGAGGTCGCGGTTGTAGGCGAGCGGCAGCGCCTTGAGCGTCGCCATCAGGCCCGTGAGGTTGCCGATGAGGCGGCCCGACTTACCGCGCGCCAGCTCGGCGATGTCCGGGTTCTTCTTCTGCGGCATGATCGACGAGCCGGTGGAGAAGGCGTCGTGGAGGGTGACGAAGGAGAACTCCTTCGTGTTCCAGATGATGACCTCCTCCGCGATCCGGGAGAGGTTGACGCCGATCATCGCCGTGATGAAGGCGAACTCGGCGACGAAGTCGCGGGAGGCGGTGCCGTCGATCGAGTTGGCCACCGAGCCGTGCTCGAAGCCGAGGTCCGCCGCGACGGCCTCCGGGTCGAGGCCGAGCGAGGAGCCGGCGAGAGCGCCGGAGCCGTACGGGGAGACCGCCGTCCGCTCGTCCCACTGCCGCAGCCGCTCCGCGTCCCGGGACAGGGACTGGACGTGGGCGAGGACGTGGTGGGCGAAGAGCACCGGCTGGGCGTGCTGGAGGTGGGTGCGGCCGGGCATCGCGACGTCCGGGTGCGCCTCGGCGAGGCCGACGAGGGCCTCCTGGAGGTCGGCGACGAGCCCGCCGAGGATCCGGGCGTGGTCGCGCAGGTACATCCGGAAGAGCGTCGCCACCTGGTCGTTGCGCGAGCGGCCCGCGCGGAGCTTGCCGCCGAGGTCGGGGCCGAGGCGCTCCAGGAGGCCGCGCTCCAGGGCGGTGTGCACGTCCTCGTCGGCGATGGTGCCGACGAAGGAGCCGTCCGCGACGTCGGCCTCCAGCCGGTCCAGGCCGTCGGTCATGCGGGCCAGCTCGTCCTGGGTGAGC
The DNA here is from genome assembly GCF_055571235.1 of Streptomyces sp. NPDC030991. NCBI lineage: Bacteria > Bacillati > Actinomycetota > Actinomycetes > Kitasatosporales > Streptomycetaceae > Streptomyces > Streptomyces sp. NPDC030991. The sequence goes on along the minus strand of NZ_JBVIFR010000027.1, from coordinate 98,634 downwards.
AGCCCCGCCTTGTGGAGCACGCGCGCGTGGGCCCGGGAGCCCGCGATGTCGTAGGGGGCGAGGCGCCAGTCGAAGTGGACGGAGGCGGAGAGTTTCGCCAGGGCCTCGGCGGGACCGTCGGCGAACCGGCCGCCCCAGAGGCGGACATCGCCGGTGTTGCTGCTCACGTGCTCTGCTCCTCAAGCCGGATGATGTGCGACCGCGTGCACGGACCGCATACACGGACCACAGTATCGCTCTGCATGATTATGCAGAGTTCCGCATGAATCGTCAATCCCGGCGGGCGGGGCATCACCTCCGGCCTGGACGGGCCACCGGGGCTGCCGTCGCCGCTGCCGCCCGCTACGTTCTGAGCCATGCGTCCCTCACGAGCAGGTATCGCCAGCGCCTTCGCCGTCTGTGCCGTGCTCGGCGCCGCGCCCAGCGCTCCGGCCGCCGCCGCTCCGCTGCCCGCCCGGATGGCGGACACGGGCGGCGGCACCCAGCTGATCACCGCGCAGGCACCCCGCGCGTCCTCGACGAGCGGCACCGTCACCTGGTGGGACCGGCGGGCCGACGGGCGCTGGGTGAAGGCCGGTTCGGCGCCCGCCCGGTTCGGCGCGAAGGGCCTCGTCGAGGGGGCCCGGCGCAAGCAGGGCACGAACACGACCCCCACCGGCCTGTACGACCTGCCGTTCGCGTTCGGCAACGCGGCGGCGCCGGGCGGCGCCTCGGTGCCGTACCGCCGGGTGCGCGGCTCCTCCTGGTGGTGCCAGGACAACGACTCGCGCTCCTACAACCGCTGGACCGAGCCGCGGCCGCGCGACTGCCGCGCCGCCGAGTCCGAGCGCCTCGCCGACTATCCGGCGCAGTACGCGAACGCGCTGGTCATCGGCTTCAACTACCACCGGCCGGTGCGCGGCCGCGGCGCCGGGATCTTCCTGCACGTGAACGGGCGGGCGGCGACGGCCGGTTGCGTCTCCGTGCCCAGGACCGACATGCGGCGGATCCTGGCGTGGGCGCGGCCGGGCGGGGCGCCGCACATCGCGATCGGGACGTCGGGCGGCGCCACGGCCCTCACCCGGTACTGAGCGCTTCCGCCGCGCGGGCGCGCCCCCGGGCGAGTCCTGGGCGACACCCGTACACCCCTGGGCGACACCCGTGTACCGACCACATACCGAGACGCGGTTGCGTCCGCGTACGGGGACGGCGTTGCATCGCCCGGTGCACAGCGAAACCGAAAAGACGATCCCCAGCTCTCCCGAGACGCCGCCCGGCGCCGGCGGGTCCGCCGACCGGGCGGCCCGGCTCGCGGTCACCGTGTTCCCCGTACTCGTACTCGTCGCGGGCGCCCTCGGCCTCGCCACGCCGGGCACCTTCGCCGGCTGGGGCACCAACGTGCCCTACCTGCTGGGCGTCGTGATGTTCTGCATGGGCCTGACCATGACCCTGAGCGACTTCAAGGGCGTCGCACAGCGTCCCTGGGCCGTGGGGCTCGGGCTCGTCGCGCACTACGTGATCATGCCCGGCCTCGGCTGGGTCATCGCCCATGCCCTCGGCCTGTCCCCGCAGTTGGCGGCCGGGGTCATCCTCGTCGGCTGCGCGCCGAGCGGCACGGCCTCCAATGTGGTGACGTACCTGGCTCGCGGCGACGTCGCCCTGTCGGTCTCCGTCGCCACGGTCTCCACCGTGCTCGCTCCGCTGATCACCCCGCCGCTGACGCTGCTGCTCGCGGGCGCGTACCTGCCGGTGGACGCGGGGTCGATGATGACGGACATCCTCAAGACCGTGCTGCTGCCGGTGCTGGCGGGGCTGGTCGTGCGGCTGGTGCTCGGCCGCTACGTGGACCGGGTGCTCGGCGCGCTGCCGTGGCTGTCCGCGCTGACCATCGCGGTGATCGTGGCCGTGGTGGTGGCGGGCAGCGCCGAGACGATCAAGTCGGCGGCCGCGCTGGTGCTGCTCGCCGTGGTCCTGCACAACGGGCTCGGGCTCGCGCTCGGCTACGGCGCCGGCAAGGTCGCCCGGCTCGGACCTCCGGCGTCGCGCGCCATGGCGTTCGAGGTCGGCATGCAGAACTCCGGGCTGGCCGCGTCCCTGGCCACGGCCCACTTCAGCCCGCTGGCCGCGCTGCCCGCCGCCGTGTTCTCGGTGTGGCACAACGTCTCGGGCGCGCTGGTCGCGGCGTGGATGTCGTACCGCGCCCGGAAGACCGAGGCCGCCGAAGCCGCCGGGACCGCGGAACAGGGCTGAGCCCGCAGCGCCCGCACCGCCCTGTACGCGGGCGGCGGCTTCAACACCCTGACGGCGGCGCGCCGGCTCGGCGCCCGTGCCGTGTACGCGGGGCTGCACGGCACCGGCCCCTACGGCGAGCTGGTGCGGGCCTCGCTCGCGGCGGTGCGGTCGGGGGTCAGTGGTCGTTCTGTGCCAGGCGCAGCAGGTGTTCCGCGAGGGCCTGGCCGCCGGCCGGGTCCCGGCTGATCAGCATCAGCGTGTCGTCGCCTGCGATCGTGCCGAGGATGACGTGCAGCTCGGCCTGGTCGATGGCCGAGGCGAGGAACTGGGCGGCGCCCGGCGGCGTACGGAGCACCACCAGGTTCGCCGACGCCTCCGCCGAGATGAGCAGCTCACCGGCGAGGCGGCGCATGCGCTCCTCCTTGGCGGACTCGCCGAGCGGGGCCTGCGGGGTGCGGAAGCCGCCCTCGCTGGGCACGGCGTAGATCAGCTCGCCACCGGTGTTGCGGATCTTGACCGCGCCCAGCTCGTCCAGGTCACGGGAGAGCGTGGCCTGCGTGACGTTGAGTCCGTCGTCGGCGAGCAGCTTCGCCAGCTGGCTCTGCGAGCGCACCGGTTGCCGGTTGAGGATGTCCACGATCCGCCGGTGCCGCGCGGTGCGCGTCTGCGGCACGGCGGGGCCGTGGGCGAGCGCGGCGTTGATGGCGGCCCGCTCGTCGTTCGCGGCGCGCTCTGCTTTGCTGCTGCTCATCGTCGTCGTCCCATTCCTCAGGCTCCTGCTTCCCCGTCGGCCGTGCTCGCGTCCAGGACCCCGGGCAGCGCCGCGAGGAACGTGTCCGCCTCGGCGTCGGTCAGGTTCAGCGGGGGCATGAGCCGGACGACGTCAGGTGCGGGCGCGTTCACCAGGAGGCCCGCGTCCTGGGCCGCCTGCTGCACCTGGGGTGCGCGCGGCCCGGTGAGCACGATACCCAGCAGGAGGCCCGCGCCCCGGACATGGCTGACCAGCGGGTGGCCGAGCGCTTCGATCCCGGCCGTCAGCCGCGCGCTGATCCGCTTGGTGTTGGCCAGCAGTCCCTCGGCGGCGATGGTGTCGAGGACGGCGAGCCCGGCGGCGCAGGCGACGGGGTTGCCGCCGAACGTCGTGCCGTGCTGTCCGGGCCTCAGCAGGTTCGCCGCCTCGCCGAACGCCACGGTCGCGCCGAGCGGCAGTCCGCCGCCGAGCCCCTTGGCGAGCGTGACGACGTCCGGGTCGATGCCTTCTTCCGCCTGGTACGCGAACCAGTGGCCGGTGCGGCCGACGCCCGTCTGCACCTCGTCCAGGACGAGCAGGGTGCCGGTCGCGCGGGTGATCTCCCGGGCCGCCCTGAGGTAGCCGTCGGGCGGCACGACCGCCCCGTTCTCACCCTGGACGGGCTCGATGATGACGAAGGCCGTCTCCTCGGTGACCGCGGCCCGGAGCGCGTCCACATCCCCGTACGGGACGTGGGTGACGTCGCCGGGGAGCGGCGTGAAGCCGTCCTGCTTGCCGGGCTGGCCGGTGAGGGCGAGGGCGCCCATGGTCCGGCCGTGGAAGCCGCCGGTCGTGGCGACCATGTGGGTGCGGCCCGTGAGCCGGCCGATCTTGAAGGCGCCCTCGTTGGCCTCGGCGCCGGAGTTGCAGAAGTAGACGGCGCCGTCCCGGCCGAAGAGCTGGAGCAGCCGCTCGGCGAGTACGACGGGCGGCTCGGCGATGAAGAGGTTCGAGACGTGGCCGAGGGAGCCGATCTGGGTGCTGACCGCTTCGACGATCGCCGGGTGGGCGTGGCCCAGCGCGTTGACCGCGATGCCGCCGACGAGGTCCAGGTACTCCTTGCCGTCGGCGTCCCACAGCCGGGCGCCGGCACCCTTGGTCAGGGGCAGCCGCGGGGTGCCGTAGTTGTTCATCAGGGCGCCCTGCCAGCGCGACGTCAACTCCTGGTTGGAGCTCATGAGTTGCCTTCCCCCTCTGCCTCTGCGTCCGGCACGACCATCGTGCCGATGCCCTCGTCGGTGAAGATCTCCAGCAGGATCGAGTGCGGGACGCGGCCGTCGATGACGCGGGCGGTGTGCACTCCGTTGCGTACGGCGTACAGGCAGCCCTCCATCTTCGGGACCATGCCGCTCGCCAGCTCCGGGAGCAGCTTCTCCAGTTCGGTGGCGGTGAGCCTGCTGATGACCTCGTCGGAGTGCGGCCAGTCCTCGTAGAGGCCCTCGACGTCGGTCAGTACCATCAGCGTCTCGGCGTCCAGCGCAGCAGCGAGTGCCGCAGCCGCCGTATCAGCATTGACGTTGTAGACATGGTGGTCGTCCTGGGAGCGGGCGATCGAGGAGACGACCGGGATGCGGCCGTCGGCGAGCAGCGCTTCGATGGCGCCGGTGTCGATCTCGGTGATCTCGCCGACGCGGCCGATGTCGACCAACTCGCCCTCGATGCGGGGCTGGTGCTTGGTGGCGGTGATGGTGTGCGCGTCCTCGCCGGTGAGGCCGACGGCGAGCGGGCCGTGCTGGTTGAGCAGCCCGACGAGTTCGCGCTGGACCTGTCCGGCGAGCACCATCCGTACGACGTCCATGGCGTCCTCGGTGGTGACGCGCAGGCCCGCCTTGAACTCGCTGACGATGCCGTGCTTGTCGAGGGCCTTGCTGATCTGCGGGCCGCCGCCGTGCACGACGACGGGCTTGAGCCCGGCGTGGTGCAGGAAGACGACGTCCTGCGCGAAGGCGGCCTTCAGCTCCTCGTCCACCATGGCGTTCCCGCCGAACTTGATGACGACGGTCTTGCCGCGGTGCCGGGTCAGCCAGGGCAGCGCCTCGATGAGGGTGCGGGCCTTGGGGAGCGCGGTGTGCTTCCGCGCGGTGGGCTGGCTCATGAGGAGTACGCGCTGTTCTCGTGGACGTAGTCGGCGGTCAGGTCGTTGGTCCAGATCGTCGCGGTCTCGGTGCCCGCGGCGAGGTCGGCGGTGACGACGACCTCCCGGAAGCGCATGTCGACCTTGTCGCGGTCCTCGCCCACGCCGCCGTTCTTGCAGACCCAGACGCCGTTGATGGCCACGTTCAGCCAGTCGGGTTCGAAGGCGGCCTTCGTGGTGCCGATCGCGGAGAGGACGCGGCCCCAGTTGGGGTCCTCGCCGTGGATGGCACACTTGAGGAGGTTGTTGCGGGCGATGGAGCGGCCCACCTCGACGGCGTCGTCCTCGCTCGCCGCGTTGACCACCTCGACCTTGATGTCCTTGCTGGCGCCCTCGGCGTCGCCGATGAGCTGGCGGCCGAGGTCGTCGCAGACGGCGCGTACGGCCTCGGCGAACTCGGCGTGGTCCGGGGTGACCTGCGAGGCGCCCGAGGCGAGCAGCAGGACGGTGTCGTTGGTGGACATGCAGCCGTCGGAGTCGACCCGGTCGAAGGTAGTGCGGGTCGCGTCGCGCAGCGCCTTGTCCAGGACCTCGCTGTCGAGGTCGGCGTCGGTGGTGAGGACGACGAGCATGGTGGCGAGGCCCGGCGCGAGCATGCCCGCGCCCTTGGCCATGCCGCCGACGGTCCAGCCGGCGCCCTCGCGCACGGCGGTCTTGTGCACGGTGTCGGTCGTCTTGATGGCGATGGCGGCCTTCTCGCCACCGTGCTCGGAGAGCTTGCCTGCCGCGCTCTCCACGCCCGGGAGCAGCTTGTCCATGGGGAGCAGGACGCCGATGAGCCCGGTGGAGGCGACGGCGACCTCGCCCGCGTTCAGGCCGAGGACCTCGGCGGCCTTCTCGGCCGTGGCGTGCGTGTCCTGGAAGCCCTTCGGCCCCGTACAGGCGTTGGCGCCACCGGAGTTGAGGACGACGGCCGAGACGAGGCCGCCCTTGAGCACCTGCTCGGACCAGAGGACCGGGGCGGCCTTGACGCGGTTGGAGGTGAAGACGCCCGCGGCGGCCAGGCGGGGACCGCGGTTGACCACGAGGGCCAGGTCCGGGTTGCCGCTCTCCTTGATCCCGGCGGCGATGCCCGCGGCCTGGAATCCCTTGGCTGCCGTCACACTCACGGTGTCTCCTCGTTCGCCCCGCTGCGGAAGCAGCTGATGTCGCTGTCGCCCGCGCGGCACAGCGGCGCGGCTTTCGTGGTCGTCGTGGTCGTCGTGGTCGTCCGCGGCCCGGCGGCCGCGTGTGCGTCGCTCACGGAGCGACTCCGATCGTCGTGAGCCCGGTGGTCTCGTCGAGACCGAGGGCGATGTTCATGGACTGCAGGGCTCCGCCCGCGGTGCCCTTGGTGAGGTTGTCGATGGCGCTGATGACGATGACGCGTCCGGCGGCCTCGTCGTGGGCGACCTGGATCTGCACGGCGTTCGACCCGTACACGGCGGCCGTCGCGGGCCACTGGCCCTCGGGCAGCAGGTCGACGAACGGCTCGTCGGCGAACGCCTTCTCGTACACGGCCCTGAGCGTCTCGGCGGTGACGCCGTCCTTGGCCTTGGCGCTGCACGTGGCGAGGATGCCGCGCGGCATCGGGGCGAGCGTCGGCGTGAAGGAGACGGAGATCCGCTCACCGGCGGCCGCGCTGAGGTTCTGGATCATCTCGGGGGTGTGCCGGTGCCCGCCTCCGACGCCGTACGGCGACATGTTCCCCATGACCTCGCTGCCGAGGAGGTGGGGCTTGGCCGCCTTGCCCGCGCCCGAGGTACCGGACGCGGCGACGACGACGGCTTCGCTCTCGACGAGGCCCGCCGCGTACGCGGGGAACAGCGCGAGGGAGACGGCGGTCGGGTAGCAGCCGGGGACCGCGATGTGCCTGGTCCCCGTCAACGCGGCGCGTGCGCCCGGCAGTTCGGGGAGCCCGTAGGGCCAGGTACCGGCGTGCGGGCTGCCGTAGAACTTCTCCCAGTCCCCCGCGTCCTTCAGCCGGAAGTCGGCGCCCATGTCGATGACGAGGACGTCGGTCGCGAGCTGCTCGGCGACGGCGGCGGACTGCCCGTGGGGCAGCGCCAGGAAGACGACGTCGTGCCCGGCGAGCACCGCGGGGGTGGTCTCCTGGAGGACGCGGTCGGCGAGCGGGCGCAGGTGCGGCTGGAGCGCGCCGAGCCGCTGTCCCGCGTTCGAGTTGCCCGTCAGGGCGCCGATCTCCACCTCGGGGTGGGCGAGCAGCAGGCGCAGGACTTCCCCGCCCGCGTATCCGCTCGCTCCCGCCACTGCAGCACGTACCGCCATGGAACCCTCCTCCTTGAGGGCATGACTATACGTGCGTGTGTACGTTTATGCAATCAAGGAGGAGGCGAGGGTCCTTGACCTCGAGCGCGCTCCAGGTCATAGCGTTCGGGTGCACGTCCGATTCCGACGCCGTCACCGGAGGCAGCACTCATGACCGACCACCTTCCCACGCGCCGCCTCGGCTCGCTCACGGTCTCCGCCCAGGGCCTGGGCTGTATGGGCATGAGCCACGCGTACGGCACGCCCGACGACGCGCAGTCCATCAGGACGCTCCACCACGCGCTCGACCTGGGCGTCACCCTGCTCGACACGTCCGACTTCTACGGCGCGGGGCACAACGAGGAGCTGATCGGCCGGGCCCTCGCGGCCCCCGGACGGCGCGAGCGGGCGGTGGTGGCCACGAAGTTCGGCTTCACGAACGAGCTCGGCGGGGAGACCGTGATCCGCGGTGACGCGGCGTACGTGCGTCAGGCGTGCGAGGCGTCGCTGCGCCGGCTCGGCGTCGAGCACATCGACCTGTACTACGTGCACCGGGTGGACCGCGGGGTGCCGATCGAGGAGACCGTGGGCGCCCTCGCCGAGCTGGTGAAGGAGGGCAAGGTCCGCCACCTCGGCCTTTCGGAGGCCGGCCCGGAGACCCTGCGCCGCGCGTACGCGGTGCATCCGATCGCGGCGCTGCAGAGCGAGTACTCGCTGTGGACCCGGGACGTGGAGGCCGAGGTGCTGCCGGCCTGCCGGGAGCTGGGTATCGGGCTCGTGCCGTTCTCGCCGCTCGGCCGGGGCTTCCTCACGGGCCGCTACAAGTCGACGGCGGGTCTCGAGGACGGGGACATGCGGCGCGGCCAGCCGCGGTTCGCCGACGGGAACCTGGAGCGCAATCTCGCCATCGTCACCCGCCTGGAGGCCCTCGCGGCCGAACACGGGGTCACGGCCGGGCAGTTGGCGCTGGCGTGGGTGCAGCACCAGGGGGACGACGTGGTGCCGATCCCGGGGACGCGGCGCACGGCGTACCTGGAGGAGAACGTCGCGGCCGCCACGCTGGAGCTCTCGGCCGAGGATCTCGCGGCGATCGACGCGGCGGCTCCCGCGGGCTCGGTGGCGGGCGCCCGCTACGACGACGGCAGCATGAAGTTCGTGAACGGCTGACCGGTGCCGGGTGCGCGGGCGGCCCGGACCCCGCCGAGGAGGGTCCGGGCCGCCCGCTCGCGCCGGGAGGTCAGCGCTTCTTGATCCTCAGGAAGGTCACCGAGTTCTCCGGGAACGTGTACGTGAAGGTGTCCGCGACCCCGCCGAAGGTCGAGGTCACCGGCTTCACCGGGGTCTCGGTCGCGGTGTTCTCCGCGTCGGGCGCCGCGGCGAGCGTGGTCACGGCCGCGGACTTCGCGACCTTCGCGCCGCCGAGCCGTACCGTCGTACGGGCCTGGGCGTCCTGCGCGTTGACGACCTTGACGATCAGGTCGCCGGTCTTCTTGTCGCGTGTGACGACCTGGCGGAAGGGTTCGGCGGGCTTGTCGTCCTTGAAGGAGCCCCACTCCTGGCCGTCGAGGTAGAGGGTCACCTGGCGGCCGCGCACCTTGACGTCGATGTCGTAGGCGCGTCCGGTCTCGATCGAGCCGGCCTTGGTGAGCAGTGTCGACTTGCCGCCGTTCACGGCCTGTTCGACGGCGGACTGGGTGTTGTTCCAGCCGCCCAGGTTCCACCAGTAGTAATTGCCGGTGTCCTTGACGCCGAACGCGACGAGGAAGCCCTCCTTGCCGGACTTCTTCGTGGCCTTCACGTGCAGGTCGTAGTCGTGCCAGGCCGGGTCGCCCGCGGTGACCAGGGTGTTCTCGGCGGTCTCGTCCGACTGGACGTAACTGCCGTCCTGGACGCTCCAGTCACCGCTGCCGGACGGGGTCCATCGCCCTGCGCCGTCGCTGAAGTCGTCGCTCAGCAGGCTCGTGCCGTCGGCGCCGCTCACGCGCACGTCGTCGTAGGCCGCGCTGGTCGCCCAGGTCGACAGGCCGACGGCGCCGGTGATGGGCGCGGTCGTCGAGGGGGTGTGCGTGGCGGTGGACGGGACGACCTGGTCGCCGACGTTGCGCATGAACAGCTTCTGCACCTCGTAGTCGGCGGAGCCCCACGCCTTCCGGTCGTCGAACCAGATCATGTCGGGCCGCCACTGGACGGTGTCCTGGCGGGCGAGCAGCGGCGCGTAGGAGGCGAGTTCGACGACGTCCGCGTTGCGTTCGAGCCCCGTCATGTACGCGGCTTCGGAGAGGGCGTTGGCGAAGGTGTTGCCGCCCGAGGCGTACTCGCCGAGGAAGACCTTCGGGCCGTTGCGGTCGTAGGAGTCGTAGCGGTCGTTGTTCTGGAGGAACCACTGCGGGCTGTTGTAGTAGTGCTCGTCGACCATGTCGACGTCGGCGTCCTTGTTGAGCTTCCACGCCGCGTCGAAGACGGAGCCGCTGTCGTCGGGGCCCGAGTTGGAGATGACGGTGACACCTGGGTACTTGGCGGCTATGGCGGCGCGGAACTCCTTGAAGCGGGCGAAGAACTGCTCGGGCAGGTTCTCCTCGTTGCCCACTTCGAGGTGGGTGAGGTGGAAGGGCTTCGGGTGGCCCATCGCGGCGCGCTTCTTGCCCCACTCGCTCGTCACGGGCCCGTTGGCGAACTCGATGAGGTCGAGCGTGTCCTGGATGTGCCGCTTCAGCAGCGCGTCGTCGTCGACGGCCCGGTTCTGGCCGCAGCCGGTGACGAGGGCGGGCACGACGGGCAGCGGCATCGCGCCGACGTCCTCCGAGAACTGGAAGTACTCGTAGTAGCCGAGGCCGTAACTCTGGTTGTAGCCCCAGAAGTTGGCGTTGGTGGCGCGCTGCTCCACCGGGCCGATCGTGTCCTTCCACTGGTAGGCGCGCTTGCGCTGGTAGCCGGAGGCGGCGTCGTAGCCCTCCATGGAGCCGGTGTTGACGAGGCAGCCGCCGGGGAAGCGCACGAAGCCGGGCTCCAGGGCGGCGATCTTCTCGGCGAGGTCCTTGCGCAGGCCGTTCGCCCGCCCCTTGTAGGTGTCCCGGGGGAAGAGGGAGACCATGTCGAGGGCGGCGGCCCGCGTGGTGGTGACGGAGAGGCGGCCGGTCGTGCTGGCGCGGCTCGCCGTGAACGTCGCCGTGTACTTGGCCCAGCCGCCCTTCGCCGTGACCCGCCTGGGCGCGGCCAGTGTGCCGTCCGCGTCGGCGAGGGTGACGGTGAGCGCGGAGTCGGCGCGGGCCCAGACCGAGAAGTCGTAGGTCGCGCCCTTGCGGACGGTGAGGCCGGTGCCGTAGCCGGAGTTGGTGGCGGACGCTCCCGCGCCGAGCGCGAGGTAGGTGCGGTTGCGGGCGTTCAGCCGGCCGTCGTCGTCGACGGTGCGGGCCGTCCCGCTGGTCGTCCACGCGGTGAGCGGGGTGTAGGCCGCGTTGTCGGCGGTCGTGTACTCGAAGGAGCGGTTCTGCACCAGCTCGGCGTAGAGCCCGCCGTCGGCGGCCCGGTTGATGTCCTCGAAGAAGACGCCGTACATGGAGTCGTCGATGGTCGCGCCCGTGCGGCCCGGGTCGACCGTGACCGCGTAATCGGCGGCCTCGGTGACGTCGGCCGCGTCGGCGGCCGACGACGGCAGCACGGCTGTCCCGGCGAGCAGGGAGCCCACCGCGGCCCCGAGCCCGATTCTCCAGCGCCTGCGTCGTCCACGCGTCATGCGTACTCCCTGGTCCGGTCGTCCGGTCGTTCGGTATTTCGTGCGTCGTCCTAAACTCCGAACGGCAAGATAGGAAGCGGTGGCAGGCGCGTCAACGGTTCGCGCAGAGGTGTACGGGAGTGGTGTGCGTGACGAGGGAACTCTGTCCGGTTCCGGACGTGTTCGTGTTCCTGGCCGGGAGCTGGCGCGTGGAGCGGAGCGTGCGGGACCTGGCGGACGAGGTGACCGGCGTCTTCACCGGCGCCACGGAGTTCACGGCGCAAGGCGGCGGAGAGCTGCTGCACGTCGAGTCGGGCACGTTCGAGTGGCGCGGGGTGGCGCGCCCCGCCGAGCGGACCTTGCGCTATCTGCCCAGTGATCCGCCCGGCACCGCCGCCGTCCACTTCGCCGACGGCCGGTTCTTCCACGGCCTGGATCTGCGCGAGGGCCGCCACCTCGCGGACCACCCCTGCTCGGCGGACCTCTACCGGGGCGAGTTCGAGGTGTACGACGCCGATCGCTGGCGGACGGTGTGGCGGGTGCGGGGACCGGCGAAGGATCTGCTCCTGACGACGGACTACCGCCGGGCCCGAGACTCCAGGGGCCCGGGCAGCAGTTCGCCGCCGGCCTCGGCGAGCCGGCGCACCCCCTCGGTGATCTCCGCCGCCCCGGCCACCGCCACGAAGCTCAGCCGGAGGTACGGGGCCGGCGGCTCGGCCGCGAAGTACGCCCGGCCGGGGGCCACCGCGACGCCCGCGCGCAGGGCTCCCTCCACGATCCGGCGCTCGTCCGTGCCGTCGGGCAGCCGGCCCCACAGGTGGTAGCCGCCCACCGGGACGTACGGCACCGACAGTTCGGGGAACCGAAGGGCGAGAGCGGTGGCGAGGGCGTCCCTGCGGCTCCTCAGCTCCGCCGCCACCGTGCGCAGATGGCGCGGCCACGCCGGGGACCCGACGAGTTCCAGCGTGGCCTCCTGCAAGGGGCGCGGCACGAAGAAGTGGTCGACGACCTGGATGGCGCGCAGCCGCTCCAGGACGGGGCCGCGGGCGGCGAGGCAGCCGATGCGCAGGCTCGGCGAGGTCGCCTTGGTGAGGGAGGAGACGTGCACGACGACGCCGTCGGGGTCGTCGGCGGCCAGGGGGCGCGGCAGCGGGCCCGCGTCGTCGTGCGCGAGGCGGCGTACGAAGTCGTCCTCCACGACGAACGCCCCGGCCTCGCGCGCGATGCGCAGGACCTCCGGGCGGCGCTCGACGGAGAGGACCGCGCCGGTCGGGTTCTGGAACAGCGGCTGGCACACGAAGAGGCGGGCCCCGGTCGCCTCGAAGGCCCGCGCGAGCAGTTCGGGGCGGACGCCGTCCCGGTCGACGGGCACCGGCACGGGGCGCAGACCCGCGGCGCGCGCGATCGCCAGCATGCCGGGGTACGTCGGCGATTCGACCAGGACGGGAGCGCCGGGCGGGGCGAGCGCCCGCAACGCCGTGGCCAGCGCCGACTGGCCGCCCGACGTGATCAGCACCTCGGCGCCCGTGGTCGCGCCGCCGATGGAGCGGGCGAACCACTCGCGCAGTTCGGGCAGCCCGTCGACGGGCGGCCGGTTCCAGGCGCCGGGACGGCGGCCCGCGCGGGCGAGCGCGGCGGCCATCGCGCCGACGGGCTGGAGCGCCTCATGCAGGTAGCCGCTGTTGAACTCGATGACGCCGGGCGGTGACGCGGCCAGCGTGACCAGCACTCCGGAGGCGTCGACCGCGCGCGGCACCGGGTCCGCGGCGGAGTCGGCGCTCAGGGCGACCTCCTGCCAGGACGTGTCGCCCGCGGGGGCTGCCGCGCGCGGCGCGGCGCGGAAGGCGCCGGCGCCGGGCCGGGTCACCACGAGCCCTTCGCCGGTGAGCCGGGCGAGCGCCCGCGAGACGGTCACCGGGCTGACCCGGAACCGCTCGACGAGTGCCCGGCTGGAGGGCAGCTTCTCACCGGGTGAGTAGCGGTCAAGCTCGCCCTTCAACTGTTTCACCAGCTCACTCACACTGCTACGCTCATGCATGAGGATTGAGAATAGCGCTACCGAAGCAGATGCGATAGCAGTGGCCGAGCGGACCGCCCCCGCTCCGGCGTCGGCGGCGAGGCCCGCCCGTGGCCCGGCCGCCCCCGGTACGGTGCTCGCCGCTCTCGGCGTCGTCGCGTTCTCCCTGACCTTTCCCGCCACGGCCTGGGGCCTCGAAGGGTTCGGGCCCTGGTCGCTGGTGAGTGTCCGCAGCGTGCTCGCGGCCGTCATCGCGGGCGCCTCCCTGCTCGCCCTGCGCGTACCGGTCCCCGGGCGGCGCCACTGGGCCGGGCTCGCGGTCGTCGGAGCGGGTGTGGTCCTGGGCTTCCCGATGCTGACCACGCTCGCCCTGCGGTCGGCGACGACCGCGCACTCGGCGGTCGTCGTGGGGCTGTTGCCGCTGACCACGGCCGTGTTCTCCTCGCTGCGCACCGGGGCCCGGCCCTCCCGCGCCTTCTGGATCGCGGCGTGCGCGGGGGCGGCCGCCGTGATCGCGTTCACGGTGCAGCAGAGCGGCGGCGCCCTCACCCGGGCCGACCTGTACCTGTTCGGCGCGCTGCTGGTCTGCGCGGCCGGCTACACCGAGGGCGGGCGGCTCGCCGGGGTCATGCCGGGATGACAGGTCATCGCGTGGGCGCTGGTGCTGTGCCTGCCGCTCGCGGTGGCGGGCTCGGCGGTCGCGCTGGCGCAGGAGCCCGTGCGGCTGACCGGGCACGCGGTCGCGGGCCTGCTCTGGGTGGCGGCGGGCTCGCAATTTCTCGGCCTGGTCGTCTGGTACAAGGGCATGGGCCTGATCGGCATTCCGAAGGCGAGCCAACTCCAGCTCGCCCAGCCGGTGTTGACGCTCGTGTGGTCGGTGCTCCTGCTGGGCGAGGAGCTGCCGGTCGCGGCGCCGCTCACCGCGGTCGCCGTCCTCGTGTGCATCGCGGTCACCCAGCACGCCCGCGGCTGAGCCGCCGAGCGGGGTATCAACTCCCGTGTCCGGCCGTAGACTTGCCGAAAAATCACGGACACGGCGAGGAGGTCACTCCTGATGCACGCAACCGTAGGCGACCGGCTCCTGGTGCACGGCCGGATCGTCGGTCAGCGCGACCGGACGGCCCAGATCACCGAAGTCCTCGGCAGCGACGGCGGGCCGCCCTTCCGCGTCCGCTTCGAGGACGGCCACGAGGCGATCATGTCGCCGGGCCCCGACGCCGTCGTGCGGCCCGTCGTCGGCCGACCGGACTGATCAGGCCCCCTGACCGGCCGGACGGCCGAAGTCGCCGTAGTGCTCCGCGACGACCCGCGCCATGGCGCCGGTCCTGTCCTGCCCGACCTCCTTCGCGGAGAAGAAGACGTGCCCGCGGACCTCGGGGAACGTGTCCGCGTAGCGCAGGTGCCGGGACAGCTCGGCCGGGTCCTGCCACGCGGCGGGCTGCGCCGGGTCGCCCGCCTTGTAGAGGGCCTCACCGATGTAGAGGCTCACCCCGGTCCCGCGGACGGTCGCCGCCCACCACGGCACGAGCTTCGCGTAGTCGGCGGCGGCGAAGCCGATGTTCCAGTACACCTGCGGGCAGATGTAGTCGATCCACCGCTCGCGCACCCACTTACGGGTGTCCGCGTGCAGGTCGTCGTAGGTCTGCACGCCGGCCGTCGTCTGCGACCCCGCGGGGTCTGTCGCCCGGTTGCGCCACACCCCGAACGGGCTGATCCCGAACCTCGCCCGGGGCCTGACCTGCTTGATGCGGCGTGCCGTCTCCCGTACCAGCCGGTCGATGTTGTCGCGCCGCCAGGCCGCCCGGTCCGGGAAGCCGCCCCCGTGCGCCGCGTACGCCGCGTCGTCGTCGAAGCTCTGGCCCGCGACCGGGTAGGGGTAGAAGTAGTCGTCGAAGTGGACGGCGTCGATGTCGTACCTGCGTACGGCGTCGAGCATCGCGTCCTGCACGAAGCGCCGGACCTCCGGCAGGCCGGGGTTGTAGTACAGCTTCCCGCCGTACGGCACGACCCACTCCGGGTGGACGCGCGCCGGGTGCGTGGGGACCAGGCGGCCCGGGTCGGTGTGGTTGGCGACGCGGTACGGGTTGAACCAGGCGTGCAGTTCGAGGCCGCGGCGGTGCGCCTCCGTCACGGCGGTGCCCAGCGGGTCCCAGCCCGGGTCCTTGCCCTGGGTGCCGGTCAGCACCGCCGACCACGGCTCGTACGGGGACGGCCACAGCGCGTCGGCGGTGGGCCGCACCTGGAAGATCACCGCGTTCAGACGGCGGCGGACCGCCGTGTCCAGGTGCGCGAGCAGTTCGGCCCGCTGCTCGGCGGCGCCCAGCCCGGGGCGTGAGGGCCAGTCCCGGCCGGCGACCGTGGCCAGCCACATGCCGCGCATCTCGTGGCGGTGGCGGCCGCGGTGCCGGGGGCCGCCCGCGACGGCGTCGCCCGCGGTCATTCCGGCCAGGGCGAGCGCGGCCCCGATCGTGAGCGCCCGGCGTGAGATACGTCCCATGGTTCCCCTCTGGATCCTGTGCCACGGTGGTGGCCTTGATGAACAGCCGTTAACCCGGCCTCCACCCCTCCCATGTCTACGGGGTAACGTGCAGATCCGAAAGACCCGGGAGGAAGCTGGCTGCCGGCGACCCCGGACGAACAGCGAAAGGCACGAGGTGACGGACACCTTGACTGACATCACACGCGTCGGCGTGGTGGGCTGTGGCCAGATGGGCGCCGGGATCGCAGAGGTCTGCGCCCGCAGCGGCCTGGACGTGATGGTGGCCGAGACCACCGGGGAGGCCCTGGAGATCGGCCGTACCCGGCTGCTCAACTCCCTCGCCAAGGCGGCCGAGCGCGGCAAGATCACCGAGGAGGAGCTGGCGGAGACGCAGGAGCGGCTCACCTTCACCACCGATCTGGGCGAGTTCGCCGACCGTGACCTCGTCATCGAGGCGGTCGTTGAGAACGAGCAGGTCAAGACGGAGATCTTCCAGGTCCTCGACCAGGTCGTCACCCGCCGCGACGCGATCCTCGCCTCGAACACCTCCTCCATCCCGCTGGTGAAGCTGGCCGTGACGACGTCCCGCCCGGACCACGTGATCGGCATCCACTTCTTCAACCCGGCACCGGTGCAGAAGCTCGTCGAGCTGATCCCGGCGCTGACCACGTCCGAGGGCACCATCAGCCGCGCCCAGTCCCTGGTGGAGAAGATCCTCGGCAAGCATGCCATCCGCGCCCAGGACCGCTCGGGTTTCGTGGTCAACGCGCTGCTCGTGCCGTACTTGCTCTCCTCCATCCGGATGTTCGAGTCCGGCATCGCCAGCCGCGAGGACATCGACAACGGCATGGAGCTGGGCTGCGCCCACCCGATGGGCCCGCTCAAGCTCTCGGACCTGATCGGTCTCGACACGATCGCCTCCATCGCGGACTCGATGTACGCCGAGTACAAGGAGCCGCTGTACGCCGCTCCCCCGCTCCTCCAGCGCATGGTCGACGCCGGGCGCCTCGGCCGCAAGACCGGCTCGGGCTTCTACACCTACGCCTGACCGTCCCTGCGCCCGATCACACTCCGTGTTCGCAGGTGGGCCCGGTGCTCTTCGGAGCACCGGGCCCACTGCGTTCGCACGGGGAGTGCGCGGCTTACTCGCATATGCCTTTCGCACACGCTCCCGCCGCGTCCACCAGGCGAGTTGACTTCCTGTGTGCACAAAGGGATGTGATGACTACGGAAAGGAGCGGTTCAGTGACCACCGACCCGGAGCATCCCGTGGTCCCGGAAGAACTCGCAGAGTTACGCCGCGTCTTCGAGGTAGGACTGACCCGTATCGACGGTCAACTGGCTCTGCTCGCTCACCGCGACGATCAGACCGTCAAGGATCACGACGACCTGAGCTCGCGGATCAGCGCGCTGGAGCACAACCGCTGGCCCTTGCCCGCGGTTGCGGCGCTGACCGCGGTCGGAGCACTGGCCATAGCGATATGGCAGGCGCTCGGGCGCTAGCGTGCGGGAGACGCTAGCCGAGCTTGAGATGGTGCAGGAGCAGTAACGCGGCCGCCATGTTGGCGGCCGGGACCTCTCCACGAGCGATCATGTCGGGAACGAGTTTGAGCGGGACCCACTCCCTGCGGTCCGACTCGAAGTCGTCCTGGGGGTGGCCGATGTACGTTGCCTCGTCGGTCCAGTAGATGTGGTGCCGGGCGTCCGTGAGTCCGTTGGACGGCTCGACACTCATCAGGTGCCGTAGCGGTCCCGGCCGCCAGCCGGTCTCCTCCTCCAGTTCTCGGGCGGCCGCGTACGCGATGTCCTCGCCGTCCTCGACGACGCCTGCCGCGAGTTCCCACCCCCAGCTGTCCGTGATGAAGCGGTGCCGCCACAGCAGCAGCACCTCGTTGGCCTCGTTGACCACCGTGGCGACCGCGACGGGCCGCAGCTTGATCAGGAAGTGGTCGAGGTGCCGGCCGTCCGGTAGTTCGACGTCCGCCAGGTTGACGGTGAACCACCGGTTTTCGTACACAGTTTGTTCGTTCTGTTTCGTCCACTGCACGGTTCTGCCACCTTCCGCCGAGTTGCTGGCAATATCGCAGCAGTGGCGTCCTCAGGCGTCGTGGCAAGGGCTCGAATCAGAGTGGTACGCGCAGCGCCCCGTCGATGAGTTCAGCGGCCTCGGCCGTGCCGGCACAGCCGCTGCGCATCAGGTGCTCGCGGACCGCCCGGAGTCTGTCGCGCAGGCGCTGGGACTCCATCCCCCGTGCGGCCTCGGCCATCTCCACGGCGGTGGCCACGGCCTGCTCGGTGTTGCCCTGTCTGAGCTGGATCTGGCTGAGCACGGCGAGCCGGTGCACCCGGCCCCGGTCGTGCGCCGGGGTGTGCACGGCCTCGGTGGCGTGCTCCCTGGCCCCCGCGTAGTCGCCGAGGCTCAACAGGGCTTCCGCGACCTGTACGTTGACGAACCCGGGCTGCACGTACCCCGTCTCGTCCGGTTCGTGTCCGCGCCGGATGCGGTCGGCGGCGGACTCGGCACGCCGGATGCACTCCAGGGCGCTCGTACCGTCGCCGAGGTGGGCGTACGCCTTCGCCTGCATCGCGTACAGGTCGGAGGCGAGCGCCGGGGTGATGTGGCGGCCCGCGGCGCGCAGCGCGGCCTCGGCGAAGGCGACGGCCTGGCGGTGCTCGCGCATGTGCAGCGCCTGGTTGACCAGGAGCGCTATGACGTACGCCCCGAGCCCCCTGTCCCCACTGGCCTTCGCCAGGCGCAGGGCCTGGTGGAAGTAGCGCTGGGCGAGGCCGTGCGCGTCGGAGTCGTACGCGCAGATGCCGGCGATGGCGACCAGCCCGCCGGTGGCCCGGTGCAGCTGGCGGCCGGTGGCGTCGGTGTAGCCGCCGCGCAGCAGCGGCGTCGCCTCGGTGTTGAGGAAACCGACGATCCTGATCCGGGTCGCGATGCCGCCCGCCTTGCGGTACATCTGCTCGTAGTGGGTGCGGGCCGAGCGCATCATCTCGATGTCGGCGGGGCTGACCAGATGGCGCCCGCCGCGCGAGACGTCGGTGTCCTCCGGCGGGTTCTCCCACTCCCACACGGGCATCACGGCGGGGGTGCCGGTGACGGCGGGGGCGTCGAGGATGTGCCGCCGCTGCTGTTCGTCGGAGCGCCACAGCGCGGTGGCCCGCTCCACGAAGCCGGAGAGCGAGGAGGTGTGCGGGGCCGCCGGTTCGCCGGGGATGCCGAGGCCGATGTCGTCGAGGGTGACGTGCCGCTGGAGGCGTCCCGTGAGCACTTCGCAGATCAGGTCGGGGACCTGGCCGCGTGGTCGCTGGCCCTTCAGCCAGCGGGCCACGGCGGTGTGTTCGTAGCGGAGTGCGAGACCACGGGCCCTGCCCGCGTGGTTCACATGTGCGGCGAGGCCCGCGTGGGAGATCCCGGCTTCGTCGAGTATCGCGTCGAGCAGGGTGTTGGGCTGCATGGATGCCCTCCGTTGGCTCGGTAGGACAAGCCTAGTCCGGGTGGCTTCACACGGGGTGTGACCGGAATGCTCAACTCCGGGCGTCGTGCACTCTGTTGTGGCCGGTTTCCTCCCGCTTGACTGAACTGCCTCGCAAGAGGCCGGCCGGGCCGTCGGCTCCCCCTCGTACAGACGGCGGCCCGATCCCGCGTCGTCCGCCCGCTCGCCTGCCCACCACTCCGCGGCGGGCGGACGACGTCCCCTCTCCGCGCGGTGTCAGAGAACCCTGTGCGCGGTACGCGCCACGGGCTCCCCGTGCTGGACAGGCACTCGCTTGCGGTCGTTGCGCAGCACGAGCAGCGCCGCGTCGTCGCTCGGCGGCCCGCCCACATGGCCGAGGAGCCCGGCGTACACGGCGCGGATCACGGTCTTCGGCACGACGGTCCGGCGGCGCACCGTCTCGGTGAGTTCGGCCTGGAGGGGAAAGAACCGGCCATGCGCGTCGCGGGCGTCCTCGATGCCGTCGGTGTGCAGCAGCAGCCCCTCCCCCGGCAGGATCCGTCCGCACCGCACGGGCGTGAGCTCGGCGGGCAGCGGGAACGTGCCGAGCGGCGGCATGGGGTCGCCGCCGGTCATCGGCTCGGCGCAGGGGCTCGCGCCCGGCCGCAGCAGATACGGCCAGGGGTGGCCGCAGTTGAGGGCGTGGACCGCGCCGTCCTGCCGGATCTCCAGGAGCAGTACGGTCACGAACTCCTCGGCAAGGGGGTTCTCGGGCTCCCTCCCGGAGAGGGCGGGGTGTTCGTCGCGTGAGCGCTGGCGCAGATGCCGGGCGTGGGCCCGCTCCAACCGCCGCAGTACGCGGCCGAGTTCGTCCTCGTCGTGGGCGGCCTCCCGGAAGCTGCCGAGGACGGCGCCGACGGTGGCGAGCGCGCCGATGCCGTGCCCGCGGACGTCGCCCATGACCACCCGGACGCCGTGGTCGGTGGCGACGACGTCGTACAGGTCGCCGCCGATGCTGGCGGCCCGGTCGGCGGAGAGCTGGTGCGCGGCGAGGGCGAGCCCGTCGAGCCGCGGCGGCAGCGGCCGCAGAAGGACGGACTGGGCGGCGCCCGCCACGGCCTTGACGTCCCGTAACTCCCGCAGCAACCCCTGCCGTACGTGCAGGATCAGCCCGGTGCCCACCACGAAGAAGACGGCACTGCTCACGATCCGCGCACCCAGGCTGTCCTGCCGGGCGAACGGGCAGGTCAGTTCGTAGGTGACGGCGATCGCGCCCCAGACCGTGGGCAGGCCGAGTATCAGCACGTGCCGGACGCGCTCCGGGGCGACGCGCGCGACCCGGGGAAGGCGTGCGCGCACGGCGGTGCGCAACGACGTGCGAAAGGCCCGGGTGGGCGCCCTCGTCTTGATACCCATCATGCCGACGGCCCCCTCGGCCCTGTTCAGCGCAGTCGCCGGCCGGCCCGGCGGCGGATCGATCCTTACGACCCCTGCCCCGCCCGGGCCGGAACATGAGACTCCCTCACCCGAACGAGTGAGGGGCGCACCCGGTGCTCCGGATACGCCCCTCGACAGGCTCCTGCCCGCCGTCCGCCTGCGCCGTTACGCGCCGCGCAACACCGCGCCCGCGCTCTCGCCGGCCCGGGCGACCGCGGCGTCGCGGGCGGCGCTGGCCTCCTCGACCGTCAGGGTGCGGTCGGCGGCGCGGAAGCGCAGCGCGTACGCGAGCGACTTCTTGCCCTCACCGAGCTGCTCCGCGTTCTCGTACACGTCGAACAGGCGGATGGACTCCAGGAGTTCACCGGCGCCCGCGCGCAGCGCGCTCTCCACCGACGCGGCCGGGACATCCCGGTCGACGACGAGGGCGACGTCCTGGGTGGCCACCGGGAACGTCGAGATCCGCGGCGCCCGCACGACCCCGGCGCTCGCCTGCTCCACGAGGTCCAGGTCGAGCTCCATGGCGCTGGTGCGGGCCGGCAGCCCGAACGCCTTCACGACGCGCGGGTGCAGCTCACCGGCGTGGCCCACAAGGGTCCTGACCCCGTCGACCGTGACGTACAGAGCGGCGCACCGGCCGGGGTGCCACGGGCCGTACTGGCCCTGCTCCACGGCGAGTTCGGCGCCCGCCTCGTGGGCGACGGTGCGCGCCGCCTCGACGGCGTCGGCCCAGGTCGCCGGGGTGCCCTTGCCCCACCAGCCGGTCTGCTCGCGGGCGCCGGCGAGGACGACCGCGGCGTGCCGGGGCTGACGGGGGAGCGCGGCCGTGAGGGACGCGATCTCCTCGGCGGTGGGCCGCCGGTCGACGGGCAGCCGGGTCGCGGTGCCCAGCTCGTCCTGGGGGTGGAAGACGAGCCCGGTCTCGAAGAGGGCCAGGTCGTGGCTGCCGCGCCCGTCGTTGCGGCGCAGCGTGGACAGCAGGCCCGGCAGCAGCGTCGTACGGAGGGCGGGC
The DNA here is from genome assembly GCF_055571235.1 of Streptomyces sp. NPDC030991. Lineage (NCBI taxonomy): Bacteria > Bacillati > Actinomycetota > Actinomycetes > Kitasatosporales > Streptomycetaceae > Streptomyces > Streptomyces sp. NPDC030991. The sequence goes on along the minus strand of NZ_JBVIFR010000027.1, from coordinate 77,152 downwards.
TCCTCGTCGGAGAGCGGGTTGACGAGGGTGACGACGCGGCGCTTCGGGTCGTCCTTCTCCAGGCCCAGCTGGTCGAGGACGCTCTCCCCGATGAAGGGGTAGCTCAGCGCCTCCACGTAACCGGCCCCGGCCAGGGCGCGGCCGACGCGGCGGTGGGTGCGCTGCCGCTCGGTCAGGCCGAGGCCCGCCGGGGGCTTCGGCAGGGTGGAGGGCAGGTTCTCGTAGCCCTCCAGCCGGATGACCTCTTCGGCCAGGTCGTTCGGGTCGGTGAGGTCGGGGCGCCAGGACGGCACGGTGACCGTGAGAGCGTCCTGCCCGTAGACGTCGCAGCCGACCTCCTGGAGGCGGCGCACGACGGTCTCGCGGCCGTACGCGACGCCCGCCACCTTGTCCGGGTGGTCGGCCGGAATGGTGATGGTGCGCGGCGCGCCCGGCGCGATGACCTCGGTGACGCCCTGCTCGGCGGTGCCGCCGGCGAGCAGCACGAGGAGGTCGACGACGCGCTGCGCCGCGGCGGCCGTGGCCTGCGGGTCGGTGCCGCGCTCGAAGCGCTTGGACGCCTCGGAGGACAGCTTGTGCCGGCGCGAGGCACGGGCGATGGTGATCGCGTCGAAGTGCGCGGCCTCGATGACGACGTCGCTGGTCCCGGCGCTCTCGGCGTGGTCCGGGTGGTCGGCGATCTCCGTGTTCGCGCCGCCCATCACACCGGCGAGGCCGATCGGGCCGCGGTCGTCGGTGATGACGAGGTCCTCGGCGTCGAGGGTGCGCTCGGCGCCGTCGAGGGTCTTGAGCTTCTCGCCGGGCAGCGCGCGGCGCACCCCGATCGCACCCTGGACCAGGGAGCGGTCGTAGGCGTGCAGCGGCTGGCCGAGCTCCAGCATCACGTAGTTCGTGACGTCGACGGCGAGCGAGATCGGGCGCATGCCGGCCTTCTGCAGGCGGCGCTGCAGCCAGATCGGCGACCGGGCCTCGGGGCTCAGGCCGGTGACCGTGCGGGCCGTGAAGCGGTCGCAGGCCATCGGGTCGGAGACCCGCACGGGGTAGCCGTGCGCGTTCGGGGCGGGGACGTCCAGGAGCGCCGGGTCGCGCAGCGGCAGCCCGTACGCGGTGGCCGTCTCGCGGGCGATGCCGCGCATCGACAGGCAGTAGCCGCGGTCGGGCGTGACGGCGATGTCGAGCACCTCGTCGACGAGCTGGAGCAGCTCGATGGCGTCGGTGCCCACCTCGTGCTCCGGCGGCAGCACGATGATGCCGTGCGTGCCGTCGTCGCCCATGCCCAGCTCGTCGGTGGAGCAGATCATGCCGTGCGAGGTCTTGCCGTACGTCTTGCGCGCGGCGATCGCGAAGCCGCCGGGCAGCTCGGCGCCGGGCAGCACGACGACGACCTTGTCGCCGACCTGGAAGTTCCGGGCGCCGCAGACGATCTCCTGCGGCTCACCCGTGCCGTTGACCGTGCCGACGTCGACGGTGCAGAACCGGATCGGCTTCTTGAAGCCCTCAAGCTCCTCGATGGTCAGCACCTGGCCGACCACGAGGGGGCCCTTGAGGTCGGCGCCGAGCTGCTCGACGGTCTCGACCTCGAGGCCGACGCCGACCAGCTTGGTCTGCACGTCACGGCCGGTCTCGGTGGCGGGGAGGTCGACGTACTCCCGCAGCCAGGAAAGCGGGACCCGCATCAGATCTCCATCCCGAACGGCCGGGTGAAACGGACGTCACCCTCGACCATGTCTCGCATGTCTTCGACGTTGTGGCGGAACATCAGCATCCGTTCGATGCCGAACCCGAAGGCGAATCCGCTGTACTTCTCGGGGTCGACGCCGCACGCGGTCAGCACGCGCGGGTTGACCATGCCGCAGCCGCCCAGCTCGATCCAGCCCTCGCTGCCGCAGGTGCGGCAGGGCCGGTCCGGATCGCCGACGGACTCGCCGCGGCACACGTAACAGACCATGTCCATCTCGGCGGACGGCTCGGTGAACGGGAAGTAGGCGGGCCGCAGCCGCGTCTTCATGTCGTCGCCGAAGAGCGCCTTGACCATGTGGTCCAGGGTGCCCTTCAGGTCGGCCATGGTGAGGCCCTCGTCCACGGCGAGCAGCTCGATCTGGTGGAAGACCGGGGTGTGCGTGGCGTCGAGCTCGTCGGTCCGGTAGACGCGGCCGGGGCAGACGATGTAGACGGGCGGCTCGCGGTCGAGCATCGCGCGGGCCTGCACCGGCGAGGTGTGCGTCCGTAGCACGACACCGCTCTCGTCGCCCGTCGTGCCCTCGGGGCCCTGGACGAAGAAGGTGTCCTGCATCTGCCGCGCCGGGTGGTCAGGCGTGAAGTTCAGGGCGTCGAAGTTGAACCACTCCGCCTCGACCTCGGGGCCCTCCGCGATCTCGTACCCCATGGATACGAAGACGTCCGCGACGCGCTCCATCATGGTGGTCAGCGGGTGGCGGGCGCCGGCCTGGGTGCGGTCGTAGGGCAGTGTGACGTCCACGGCCTCCTCGACCAGGACGCGCGCGTCGCGCTCCGCCTCCAGCTCGGCCTGGCGGGCGGCGAGGCCCCGGCCGACGGCGGCGCGGGCCTGCCCGACGAGCTTTCCGGCCGCGGCCTTGGCCTGCGGGGGCAGCGCGCCGATCTCACGGTTGGCGAGCGACAGCGGCGACGTGCCGCCGGTGTGCGCGACCTTGGCCTCCTGAAGCGCGTCGAGCGAGTCCGCGGCGGCGAAGGCGGCGAGCGCCTCGTCCCGCACGCGCTCGATCTCTTCCGGTTTCAGTGCCTCGACCTCGACAGGGTCGTACGACTTGTTCGGTGCCGACATCTCTTCCCGTACTTCCGATTGGCTGGCGGATGGCCCCGTCCACGACCCGTCCCGACTTCGCTGACGAACCGTCCCTGACGTGGAGACGCAATGTGCCAAAGAACGAGTCTACCGGGGGCTGACGTGTGCGAATGAGCCCGTGGGGCCGATGCTTCAGGCGCTGAGGTACGCCGGCGCCGCCACGGGCAACGTAAATCGGAACCTGGCGCCGCCCCCGGGCGCCCGTCCGACGGTGATGGTCCCGCCGTGGGCCTCGACGATGCCCTTGACGATGTAGAGGCCGAGCCCGGTGCCGCCCCGCTTGCTGCCCCGCCAGAAGCGGGTGAAGACGCGGTTCATGGACTCCTCCGGGATGCCGGGGCCCTCGTCGCTGACGGTGACCGAGGTCGACTCCCTGGCCGTCGTGGAGGGCTCCACGTCGATGGTGACGGTTCCCTCGCCGTGCCGCACCGCGTTTTCCAGCAGGTTGCTCAGCACCTGGTCGACCTTGTCCGGATCGGCCCACAGGTCGGGCAGCGGCTGCTCCACCCGCAGCAGGAACCGCTCGGCCGACTGCCCCGCGGCGACGTGCGCCTGGATGTGCCGGGAGACGGCGGCGCCGATGTCGACGGGCTGGCGGCGCAGCTCCAGCCGGCCCGAGTCGATCCGGGAGATGTCGAGCAGCTCCGTGATCAGCCGCGTCACGCGGTTCGCGTCGGCGTCGACGGTCTCCAGCATCAGCCGCTTCTGCTCGTCCGTGAACCGCTCCCACTTGGCGAGCAGGGTCGCCGTGAACCCCTTGACCGAGGTCAGCGGCGAGCGCAGTTCGTGGGCGACGATGGCGATCAGCTCGGCGTGGCTGCGCTCGGTGCGGCGCCTGGCCTCGGTGTCGCGGAGCGAGACGATGACGCGGCGCACGGGTCCTGTGGGGCGGCTGCGCACATAGCGCGCGGTCACCAGGACCTCCCGGCCGCCGGGCAGCAGCAGGTTCCGCTCGGGCTGTCCGACGCGGGTGGCGAGGCCCCCGTACGGGTCGGTCAGCTGCCACCAGCGCCGGCCTTCGAGGTCCTCCAGGGGCAGGGCGCGCTCCAGCGGCGCGCCGAGGGCGCGGGCGGCGGGGACGGCGGTGATGCGCTCGGCGGCGAGGTTGAAGCTGACGACGTGGCCGCTCTCGTCGGCGACGACGAGTCCGTCGGGCAGGTCGTCGGGGTGCAGACCGGGACCGGCGGGACCGGGCGTGGGCGCCCCGGGGGGCGTGCTCACCCCTGCTGTCCTGCTGGTGCGGACCGTCATCTCCCCGTACCCCACCTCTCGAAACGGCACAGTGGGCCCCGAGTGCGCCACCCTACTAGTCGTGGGTGACTGACGACCAGTCACCGGTGACGCGGGGAGAGCGCGCGGACACGCACGCGCCGGGGGCGGTCAACGGCGGCATCCGCCGGGGGCGCGCTGGGCGCGGGCGGAGGCGTACAGGCAGACGGCGGCGGCCGTCGCGAGGTTGAGGCTCTCGGCCTTGCCGTGGATGGGTACGCGGACCACGGCGTCGGCCAGGGCGCGGGTCTCCTCGGGCAGGCCCCACGCCTCGTTGCCGAAGACCCAGGCGGTGGGGGTGCCCATGGTGCCCTTGTCCAGCTCGTCGTCGAGGTCGTCGGTGCCGGCCCCGTCGGCGGCGAGGATGCGTACGCCGGTCTCCTTCAGCCGGGCGACGGCCTGCTCGACGGGGACGCCCACGGCGACCGGCAGATGGAAGAGCGAGCCGACCGAGGCGCGGACGGCCTTGGGGTTGTAGAGGTCGACGGAGGCGTCCGTGAGGACGACGGCCTCGGCGCCCGCGGCGTCGGCGCAGCGCAGCACGGTCCCGGCGTTGCCGGGGTCGCGTACGTGGGCGAGGACGGCGACGAGTTTCGGCCGGGCCGCGAGGATCTCCTCGAACGGCGTGTCCAGGAACCGGCAGACGCCCACGAGCCCCTGCGGCGTCACGGTCGTGGAGATGTCGGCGATGACCTCCTCGTCGGCGAGGTGCACCCGGGCGTCGACGCCGCGGGCCTCGGCGACGATGTCGGCGTAGCGCTCGGCGGCCTCGACGGTCGTGAACATCTCGACGAGCGCCCCGTGCGCGGCGGCCTCCCGCACGGCCTGCGGGCCCTCGGCGAGGAACAGCCGCTCCTTGCCCCGGAAGTTCCGCTTGGCCAGCCGCCGGGCGGCAAAGACACGGGAGGACTTGGGGGAGATCAGCTCAGGAGCGGCAACCATAGGACTCACCTAGGAGAAAAGCGCCCTGAAGGGGCGCGGGGCTGTGTCTGTTTGCGGCTCCGCCGCGGGGCGCGAGCAACCATCACGGCGGGATGACCGCGAACGACGGACAGGGGCAGACGCACTCGGACCCGCAGACCGACAGGCCTACGGGTCCGAAGCACAGATCAACCGGCGATTCAGGCGGCGGCCTTCGGCGCGTTGACGTCCGACGGCAGGGCCTTCTGCGCGACCTCGACGAGCGCGGCGAACGCGTTGGCGTCGTTGACGGCCAGCTCCGCGAGGATCTTGCGGTCCACCTCGATGTTGGCGGCGTTCAGACCCTGGATGAGGCGGTTGTACGTCATGCCGTTCTGGCGGGCCGCAGCGTTGATGCGCTGGATCCACAGCCGACGGAAGTCGCCCTTGCGCTTCTTGCGGTCGTTGTAGTTGTAGACCAGGGAGTGGGTGACCTGCTCCTTGGCCTTGCGGTACAGACGCGAACGCTGACCGCGGTAGCCGCTGGCCTGCTCGAGGATCGCCCGACGCTTCTTGTGCGCGTTTACCGCGCGCTTGACGCGTGCCACTTTTTACTCCTTGTAGCGGGGCCGGGGTTGGACTCACCCGACCCGAATTCGAATAGGTCCCGGACTGGACGTGCCTGGCGCCGAGGCGCCGGACGTCACTTGCCGAGAAGCTTCTTGATCTTCTTGGCGTCGCCCGGGGCCATCTCGGCGTTGCCGGTGAGGCGGCGCGTCAGCCGCGACGACTTGTGCTCGAGCAGGTGGCGCTTGCCGGCGCGCTCACGGAGCACCTTGCCGGAGCCGGTGACCTTGAAGCGCTTGCTGGCACCGCTGTGCGACTTGTTCTTCGGCATAGCGCCGTTCTCTCCTCGTCAGTGGCGTTCCCTGCCGGTTCGTGCCATGGGCTCGAACCGGCCGCGGTGGAACGTCAGTTGTGTCAGTGGATATCCGAGGCGCACAGGCTGTACGCCGCCGGATCATGCCTCGGCAGGAGCCTCGGCGGGGGCTTCGGTGGACGCCTCGGCGGGGACCTCGACACCGTCCTCGGCGCCGACCTCACCGCCGTCCTCGGAAGACGGGTCCTCGGCGAGGTTCTGCGACTTGCCGGGGTTGGCCTTCGCGTCGGCCTTGCGGGCGGCCTGCGCCTCGCGGGCCTCGGCCATGGCCTCGGTCTTCTTCTTGTGCGGGCCGAGAACCATGATCATGTTTCGGCCGTCCTGCTTCGGGTTCGACTCGATGAACCCGAGGTCCTCGACGTCGTTCGCGAGACGCTGGAGCAGTCGGTAGCCGAGCTCCGGCCTGGACTGCTCGCGACCACGGAACATGATCGTGATCTTGACCTTGTCGCCCTGCTTGAGGAACCGAACGACGTGACCCTTCTTGGTGTCATAGTCGTGCGGGTCGATCTTCGGCCGGAGCTTCATCTCCTTGATGACCGTGTGCGCCTGGTTCTTGCGCGCCTCACGGGCCTTCATGGCCGATTCGTACTTGAACTTGCCGTAGTCCATGAGCTTGCAGACGGGCGGACGGGCTGTCGCCGCCACCTCGACCAGGTCGAGGTCGTACTCCTGAGCGAGCTCAAGGGCCTTGGCAAGCGGAACAATCCCGACCTGCTCGCCGCTGGGACCGACAAGACGCACTTCGGGAACGCGAATCCGGTCGTTGATGCGGGGCTCGGCGCTGATGGATCCTCCTCGGTTAGCACCACACGACGGCCTGGCGGGCCGCCGCGTATCTTCTGATGACTACCAACCGCGCCGGAACACAAAAAATGCCCCGGACGGTACACGCGCGGGGCTCCAAAGAACTACCGGAGCACCGCCACAGTGGACCGCGGGGCGCAAACTCGGACGGTTCCATCGTCCGTACGGAACGATGGGGACCGTCTGACCGGTGACCCGCCGCCCGCCAGGGCAGTCAGGTGGGAGATCGGAGCCTCCACTTGTGGGCCGGTCACTCGCGTCATGGACGTGGGTCTCCGGCCGGTCGTTACACAAGGTTAGCAGCACTTGGGGGGTGCGCCCAACCGGGTGCGGGGGCGGCATATCGTGGGGGCATGAGTGACGCCACCCCCGCAGCCCCTGCTCCCGCCTCCCCCGCGAACCCCGACTACGACGCGCTGACCCGCGACATCGCCGAGGTGCCCGCCGTCGAGGTCATCGTGACGGTCGCGGTGAACCTGATGAGCGCCGCCGCGGTGAAGCTGGGCCTCACCGAGGAGGGCGACGCCCACAAGGACCTCGACGAGGCCCGCAAGCTGATCCACGCCCTGGCCGGACTGCTCGACGGCAGCGCGACCGAGATCAGCTCGTTCCACGCGGCCCCGCTGCGCGACGGCCTGAAGTCGCTCCAGCTGGCGTTCCGCGAGGCCTCGATCGTGCCGGACGAGCCGGGGCAGGGCCCGGGCGAGAAGTACACGGGGGCCGTGTACGGCTAGCCCCTGTTCACACACGTACGTAGAAGGGCTCGCCGGGAGGCGTCGCCTCGGCCGGCAGGAGTGCCAGGTCGAGGCCGCGCACCAGGCGGGCCCTCAGTGTTTCGTCGGCGGCGATGCGCCCGGCCACGGCTCTGGCCGCGGTCGCCGGGTCCGTGCCGTCCTCGATGACCAGGGCCAGCACGCCGTCGGCCGGGCCGGGGCCCAGGTGGGCGCGGAGCACCGCGGGCTCGGCGGCGACCGCGGCGCGGACGGCGCCGGTGACCGCCGGGTCGGCCAGCGGGTCGGTGGTGGTGCGGCCCTCGGCGAGGGCGTAGAGCGCGGCGCCCGTGATCTCGTACGGGACCGGGCCCGCGAGGTCGAGGACGACGGTGTCCGCCTTCTCGTGGGCGGCGGCCTGGAGCGCCTGGTGGAGCGGGACGGCGACCGGGCGGGCCTCGGGGTCCCACAGCGCGAGGGAGCGGGTGGAGGTGAAGGCGGGCAGCGCGGTGCGGCTGCCGGCCTTGAGCGTCGGGACCGCCATGTCGCTGGTCTTCTCGCGGCGCAGGCCGTTCTCGTCCTCCTCGACCTCGCCCAGGACCGCGACGACCGGGACCAGGAGGCGGGCGCCCTTCAGCGCCTCCAGGACCGGGCCGTGGGCCTCGCGGTCCTGCTCCCACGCGGCCAGGGCCTCGGCCAGACGCGGGTCCGCGGTGCCGTCGTCGTCGGAGAAGCCGGGGTCGGGAATGTTCTTGTTCGCCACGTTCACCGACCCTACCGAGCGGCCGGGCCCGGGTTCTCAGCGGACCCTGGGGTGCGGCTCATGTTCCCCACAGGAGGGCGCCGCACCATCGCGGCATGTCCCACGGAACCAGTCGGCGCCGGGCACGTACCGGCCGTCGGCACCCCCTCGTCCGATCGGCCGTCGCCTCGGCGGTGCTCGTCGCGGCCACCGCCGGCACTACGGTCTACGTGAAGGCGCAGGCGCACGACGCGACTGCCCTCGTGTCGAAGGCCGCCGCCGATGGAGGTTCCGTGTCCGCCGGGTCGCCGTCCCCCTCCCCCACCGCGGAGCCGGGCGCCCGGCTCGCCGAGGCCGTGCGGGCGGCGGCCGACGGACAGGACGGCGAGGTCTCCGTGGCCGTGCTCGACGTGGCGGCCGGGACGAGCGCGACGTACGCGACGGGCGGGGGGACGTACGACACCGCGAGCATCGTGAAGGTCGACGTGCTGGCCGTGCTGCTGCTGCGGGCGCAGGACGAGGGCCGGGCGCTGACCGCGCAGGAGAAGACGTACGCCACCGCGATGATCGAGCGCAGCGACAACGCGGCGACGACCGCGCTGTGGGGGACCATCGGCGGGGCGGACGGCCTCGACGCGGCGAACGAGCGGCTCGGGCTGGCCGGGACCAGCGGCGGCGACGGGCCGCTGTGGGGGCTGACCCGGACCACGGCGGCCGATCAACTCGCGCTGCTCAAGCAGGTGTTCGGGGTCGGGGACAGCGTGCTGAGCGCGGCGTCGCGGGGGTACGTGCGGGAGCTGATGGGGAACGTCGAGAGCGATCAGGCGTGGGGCGTCTCGGCGGCCGGGGCATCGGATGCCGAGCTGAAGAACGGGTGGCTGCGGCGGAGCACCACCGGCCTGTGGGTGATCAACAGCGTCGGGCGGGTGAGCGTCGACGGCAGGCAGTACCTGGTGGCCGTGGTCTCCCGCGGGAGCGCCACCAAGGACGCCGGGATCGCGCTCGTGGAGGCCGTGGCGAAGGCCGCGGTCCGGGTGGTCAGCGGCGCCGGCTGAGCCGGTGGCCGCGCCACAGGTGGACGGCCGCGCCGAGCAGCAACGCCCCGAGGACGTACGCGACGGGGGCGACCCAGCCGGCCGGGCCGTTGTCGTCGGGGTCGTCCGGGCCGGGCCCGAAGTACTTCTCGCCGTACGCGGCCGAGGTCAGGCCCCGCGGTTCCAGCTGCCCGCCCGCGCGGATCGCGGCGGCCGGGTCGACCATGCCGAAGCCGCGCGAGTCGTCGCGGCCGCCGCTCGGCGGGTCCTGGGCCGTCTCCTCCATGAGCTGTTTGATCTGCGCGGGGCTCAGCCCCGGGTGTGCGGCGCGGACCAGGGCGACGGCGGCGGAGACGAACGCGGAGGCGGCGCTTGTGCCCCACGCCGAGTAGTACTGGCGGTCGGGGTCGGCGGTGACGATGCCGCGGCCGGGGGCGGCGAGGGTGGCGTACCAGCGGCGGGTGGAGAAGTAGGCGCGGTTGCCCGCGGAGTCGACGGCGGTGGCCGTGATGACGCCCGGGTAGGCGGCCGGGTAGGAGATGTGGTCGCCCTTCTTGCCGCCGTTGCCCGCGGAGGCGACGACGGAGACGCCCTTCTCCAGCGCGTACTGGACGGCCTCGTCCTCGCCCGCCTCGGCGTGGGCGGTCGGTGAGTCGTCGCCGAGGGAGAGGTTGATGACGTCGGCGCCGTGGTCGGCGGCCCAGCGGATGCCCTCGGCGAGGGCGTCGCCGCGGCTCTCGCGGGCCTTGGCGCGGGCGGGGTCGCCATCCTCCAGGATGACGCGGACGGGCAGGATCTTCGCTTCGGGGGCGATGCCCAGGACGCCGTCGCCGCCCGCCGTGCCGTGCCCGTGGCCGGCGATGATGGAGGCTATGGCGGTGCCGTGGCGGGCCCAGTGGTCGTCGCCGCGGCCGGCGCCGAACCCTATGAGGTCCTTGCCCGCGAGGACGTTGCCCGTGAGGTCGGGGTGCTGGTCGTCGACGCCGGTGTCCAGGACGGCGACGGTGACGCCTTTGCCCTTGGTGGTGCGCCAGGCCTCCTCGGTGTGCAGGGCCGCGAGGCCCCACTGCTGGGCGCGGACCGAGTCGGCGTGCGCGGCGGCGGCCGGGAGCAGGGTGAGGGAGGCGGCGCCGGCGAGGGCGGCGATCCGGTGGCGGCGGTTCATGACGGTTGCTCCGTGGACTTCTGGACGGCCTTGCGCAGAGCCCGTTCGACCCGGTCGGTTATGCCCTGGGCCTCGTGGCCGAGTCCGGCCTGGGCGGGGGCGGCGGTGGCGCCCGGCTTCATCGCCTCGGCGGCGGGCAGGGGGTCGGCGACGGTACGGCCGTCGGCGAAGCCGGAGACCCCGTAGACGATGACCGGGGCGTCGGTCAGGACGTTGATGGACCAGGAGGCGCGCTGGGCGTCGCCGAAGTGCGCGGCCACGGTGCCCGGCACGGCGTACGGGCGAGGCACGAGGTCCGCGCGGGCGTCGAGGCCCTCGTCGGTGAAGCGGGTCCGCAGCGCCTTGGCCGCCTCGGCGTCGGCGCTGGTGAACAGCAGGCCGACGGTGGTGACGCTGCTCTGCGTGGCGTCGGTGTAGGTGGCCCGCAGCAGGCGCAGACAGCCGGCCGGGCGCAGCGCCTTGGCCAGGAGCGGGTCGAAGGCCTTCCGGCAGCCGCTGTCGGGGGCGACGCCGATCCGGGTCCAGGTGCGGTCGGCGCCGCCGGGGCCCGCGCCCTCTCCCTTGAGCGTGCGGGGAAAGAGCTGGTCGACGGGGATGCCGTGCCACAGCTCGGCGGCGTCCCGGTAGGCGCTCTGCGCGGAGACGGTGCCCTCGCCGTCGTCGCCGGTGAGCAGGGTGCCGGTCGCGGCGCCGCCGATCAGTCCGAGGCCGAGGACGAGGCAGGCCACCGCGGCGGCGGCGCGCGGGCGCAGCCGGGCGCCGACGGGGCGCAGGCGGGCCGTGCGGTCGTCGTAGTGCTCGGGGCGCGCGAACCGTACGAAGGGCCGCCCGGCCGAGCCCGGGAGCGGGGTGAGGTCGACAGTGCCGGGGGTCCGCCGGGGGGCCGGGGGCGTCGTAGGCGGGGCCGGCGGGACGGGGCGCAGGCGGGTGGTGGTCTCGTTCAGGTGCGCCACTGCGCCGTGGGGGGTCACGGGCGGGTGCGCGGGTGGTGCGCCGTCGTGGCCACTCGCGCCCCTGAGGGACGGTGCCTCGGGCGGGAGAGGGGTGGCTCGGGGGGCGGTGGGCGGCACGGGCGTGGGTGCCGTGCCGTTCCCCGCGCTGCTGGGGGGTATCGCCTCGGGCGGGAGCGGCACGGCCCGGGGCGCCGGCGTCGCGCGAGGGCCCGCGGGCGTGCCCCTGGGGGGCGTGGCGGCGGGAGGGGGCGTGTCCGGCAGGCGGGACGAGGGGGCCGGCGGGGGCGGCGTCGCGGGCAACGGAGGTACGCCGTCCCGGAGTTGCGGGCCGGGCGGCCGGACCGGGCGGGGCGGGGCGGCCGGCGGCGGGGGCGTCGAGGGACGCGGCGGGACACGTCGGGCTTCCGTGCTCATGCCTCCCCGTTTCCTCAGCCTGCGTGCGCGTCACTCTAACGGGCCTGGCCATGGACCGGGCCCGGCGGTCCACGGCCCCGGCCGATCTGCCCGGATCGTCCCTCTACCCTGCGGTAATCGGGTCTGGCAGTCTTCGCTCATGACACCGCGCGCCGCCGACCGGGCCCGCTTCGACCGGGCCACCGCACACCTCGACGCCCCCCTGGCAGTCGTCGATCTGGACGCTTTCGACGCCAACGCCGACGACCTCCTGCGCCGTGCCGCCGGGAAGCCGATCCGGGTGGCCAGCAAGTCCGTCCGGTGCCGGGCCCTGCTGGAGCGGGTGCTGGCCAGGGACGGGTTCGCCGGGATCATGTCGTTCACGCTGGCGGAGTCCGTCTGGCTGGCGCGGTCCGGGTTCGATGACGTGCTTCTCGCGTACCCGTCGGCGGACCGGGCCGGCTACGCCGAGCTGGCGCACGACCCCAAACTGGCGGGCGCCGTGACCGTGATGGTCGACGATCCCGCGCAGTTGCGGCTGATCGACGACGCCCGGGACGGGGGCCGCGAGGAGATCCGGGTCTGCCTGGAGCTCGACACGTCGTGGCAGGTCCTCGGCGGGCGGGTGCGGATCGGCGCCCTGCGCTCCCCGCTGCGCACCCCCGCCCAACTGGCCGAGCTGGCCCGGGCCGTGGCGCGCAGGCCCGGGTTCCGGCTGGTGGGGATCATGGCGTACGAGGGCCATGTGGCCGGGGTCGGGGACGCGTTGGCGGGGCGTCCGGTGCGGTCGCGGGCGATCCGGCTGATGCAGGCGGCGGCGCGCAAGGAGCTGGCCGTGCGGCGCGCCGAGGTGGTGCGGGCCGTGCGTGCGGTGGCGCCGGACCTGGAGTTCGTGAACGGCGGCGGGACCGGGAGCGTGCAGCACACCGCCGCCGAGGAGGCGGTGACGGAGATCGCCGCGGGGTCGGGTCTGTACGTGCCGCGTCTCTTCGACAACTACACGTCGTTCAGCGGCCGTCCGGCGGCGCTGTTCGCCCAGCCGGTGGTGCGCAGGCCGGGCGTCGGTGTCGTGACCGTGCTGGGCGGCGGGTATCCGGCGTCGGGCGCGCCGGGCGCCGACCGGCTGCCGGTGCCGTACCTGCCGGAGGGGCTGCGCTACGACGCCCAGGAGGGGCCCGGCGAGGTGCAGACGCCGCTGCTCGGCTCGGCCGCGGACGATCTGCTCCTCGGCGACAAGGTGTGGTTCCGGCACGCGAAGGCCGGTGAACTGTGCGAGCGGTTCGAGGCGTTGCACCTCGTGTCGGGCGATGAGGTGACCGCGACCGTGCCCACGTACCGCGGTGAGGGCTACACGTTCCTCTGAGCCGTCCGCCCCGCCGGGCCCGTCACGGGGTCGGGCCGAGGCTGGTGCCCACTCCCCCGCCGCCGGCCGTGGCGCCGACCGGGCGGATGCCCTTCACGATCGTGTCGAGGTCGGTGAGCGGCGGGGAGGCGCCGCCCACGTCGAGGGTGCAGCGCACGGCGACGAGCGACTGGGATCCGACGCTGGAGGGGAAGACGACGGACTGCACGTAGCCGCCCGGCCCCTCGGCCGTCGTGACCTTCCAGCGGACGAGGAAGCCGGCGCGTCCGGCGACCGCGCGACCTGGCGCGCGGCGACGACCTCATGGGCCGTCATGCCGCCGAAGGGCCGCTCCCCCACGGCGTTGGTGTCGTAGGCGAGATCGGCGGCGGCGGAGACGTCCTCGCCCGCCAGGTCGCGCGGGTTCGCGTCGGCGTCCGTGCCGGTCACGGTGCGGGTGGCGACGGTGCCGCGGCGGCACAGGCCGTCGTCGTACGGGCAGGTGTAGGTGCCCGGTGTGGTCAGGAGAATGTCGGCGGAGGACACGTTCTCGGCCTTCTGCCAGCCGTCGACGACGGGCAGGGTGATGCCGTTGAGCTGGTCGGTGACGCGGGAGGCGTCCTCGGTCGGGGTGGGCGCCGCGCTCGTGCCGGGCGGTGATGGCGCCGAGGTGGACCGGGCGGCCGGCCCGTCGTGCGCCGCCGCGCCCCCGTCGCCGTCGCCGTCGCCGGAGACGGCCATGACGGTCCCGGCCGCGGCGGCCGCCACCAGCGCGATGCCGGCGGCGGCCACGGCGACGGCCTTCCCGCGGCCACCGCCCGGCCCCCGCGACGGCGCGGGGGCCACCGGCGCCGGCGCTCTGCGGTCCTGGGTCCACGCGGCCCCGTCCCACCAGCGTTCGGTGGCCGGGGCGTGCGGGTCCGGGTACCAGCCGGGCGGCGGCGTCATGCTCATCCCGGCACTGTAGGCCGGGCCCGGAAACTCAGTACACCGAGTCCGTCTGATCGGGCACGACCGAACCGTCGTCCCGCGACAGTGGTCCGAATCCGCCCGCGGGCAGGTTGTAGGCGGCCGTCGAGCACGGGTACGTGCCGGATCTGCGCGGCAGCGGCTCGATGAACATCGGGTTGGCGACCCAGCGTCCGTCGGCGTTGTCGTAGGCGCGGCACATGATCTCGTTCTTGTTCCGGTTGAGCACGAGGTGGGCGCCGGTCGCGTCGCCGACGAACGTCACGTCGGTGTCGGCGTCACCGCCGCCGAGCGCGATGCGCTTGCCCCAACGCTGCTTGCTCCAGGCCGACTTGCCCTTGACGTGGAAGATCTCCTGGTTGATCCAGCAGCGTTTGCCGTCGATGTACGGGATGGCCTCGCCCTGGCTCACGGGGACCCCGCCGCAGCCTTCGTTGTACGTGGTGATGCGGCCCTTGTGGTCGAGGACGGAGCGGATCGCGACGGTGTGGGCGCGGTCGATGCCGACGCCCCGCGACCAGACCTCGGTCACCGGCTCGGAGCCTGCGGAGACGATGTAGACGTCGAAGCCGGCCTTCTGGAGCGTACGGATCAGGTCGCGCTGCTGCTCGTAGTAGCGGACGTAGCCGGGGATGGTGTGCGTGCCCAGTTTCCGGGTGGCGCCGACGGGCGCGGCGAGGGCCTCCTTGCGGGCGGCGGCCGCGTACGACTCCAGTTCGGGGACGGTGTGCCCGGCGAACAGTTGCGGCACCCAGGCGTACTGGGGCACGGTGCGGCGGTGGTTCCAGTCGCCCGCGAAGGCGGCGGCGCCGCTCATCGTCCTGCCGGACTCACGGATGTTGAAGATCTCGTCCGTGCAGTCGGTGTCCTTGGCGGTCGGCAGCGGGGCGCCCACGGGCACGGCCGTGCCGCAGGCGGCGGTGAGCGCCTTGTCGGCGTCGTCCGTCAGCCACTTGCTGGTCTTCTTCCAGCTCGCGGGGCGCAGGATCTTGTCGTGCCTGAGGGACCAGGCGATGGTGGCGTCGGTGACATCGTTCTTGGAGACGGTGTTGTCCCAGTCGAACGCGGCGACGGGGCGCGGGCCGCGGTGCCCGTCGCAGCTGCCCCGTTCGTCGATCATCCGTTGAAGCTTGGCCCGGTTCTTCCCGTACCACGACAGCTTCTTCGACAGCTGGGGGCAGGCGCGGGAAGCGGTGGGCGCGGACGTGGCGGCGGCCGCGGGGGAGACGAGAGCCGCGGCCACCACAGTGGTGACCACGGCCGAGGTCCACGCGGCAACATTTCTGTTACGCATGTCAGGGGACCGTACACCTGCCTGACGCGTCCCCTACAGAGGCGTGACGTAGGCGCCTGAAATGCCGCCGTCCACAAGGAAGTCGGTGGCGTTGACGAAGGCGGCGTCGTCGCTGGCGAGGAAGGCGACCGCGGCCGCGATCTCGTCGGCCTCGGCGAACCGGCCGACGGGGATGTGCACGAGGCGCCGGGCGGCCCGCTCCGGGTCCTTGGCGAACAGCTCCTGGAGCAGCGGGGTGTTCACCGGGCCGGGGCACAGGGCGTTGACCCGGATGCCCTCGCGGGCGAACTGCACGCCCAGCTCGCGGGACATGGCGAGGACGCCGCCCTTGGAGGCGGTGTACGAGATCTGCGAGGTCGCCGCGCCCATCCGCGCGACGAACGACGCCGTGTTGATGATGGAGCCCTTGCCCTGGCGTCGCATGTACGGGATGGCGGCCTTGCAGCACAGGTACACGGAGGTGAGGTTGACGTCCTGGACGCGCTTCCATGCCTCCAGGCCCGTGGTCAGGATGGAGTCGTCGTCCGGCGGCGAGATGCCCGCGTTGTTGAAGGCGATGTCGACCGATCCGTAGGTGTCATGGGCGGTCCTGAAGAGCGCCTCGACCTGCTCGGCGTCGACGACGTCGACCTGGACGAAGGTCCCG
Organism: Streptomyces sp. NPDC030991; assembly: GCF_055571235.1. Lineage (NCBI taxonomy): Bacteria > Bacillati > Actinomycetota > Actinomycetes > Kitasatosporales > Streptomycetaceae > Streptomyces > Streptomyces sp. NPDC030991. Next base: position 61,164 of record NZ_JBVIFR010000027.1, on the reverse strand, counting down.
CCGACCTCCTCGGCCGCCTTCTTGCCCGACGTCTCGTCGAGGTCGCCGCAGACGACGTGGGCGCCCTCGGAGGCGAGACGGCGCGCGGTGGCGAGGCCGATGCCGCTGCCGGCACCGGTGATGACGGCGGTGCGGCCGACGAGGCGGCGGCAGATGATGTCCTGCGTCATAGGGAAGGCCCCTCCGTGCTGATGAACACGTTCTTGGTCTCGGTGAAGGCGGTCAGCGCGTCGGGGCCCAGTTCGCGGCCGAGCCCGGACTGCTTGGAGCCGCCGAACGGGGTGAAGTAGCGCACAGCGGAGTGCGAGTTGACGGACAGATTCCCGGCGCGGACGGCGCCCGACACCCGCAGGGCGCGCCCCAGGTCCCGGGTCCAGACCGAGCCGGCCAGGCCGTACGGGGTGGCGTTGGCGAGGCGGATCGCGTCCTGCTCGTCGGTGAACGGCAGCAGCACGGCAACGGGCCCGAAGATCTCCTCGGTGGCCGCGGCGGAGTCGGCCGCCTCGCCGGTGAGCACGGTCGGCGGGAACCAGAATCCGGGTCCTGCGGGCGCGTGGCCCCGGATACCGGCCGCGGTGTCGGGCACGAACTGCCGTACGCGGTCCAGCTGTTGGCGGGAGATCAAGGGGCCCATCTGCGTCTTCTCGTCCAGCGGATCGCCGACGACGACGGCGCCGAGCGCGTCCGTGAGCAGGGCCGCGCACTCCTCGTGGACGGATTCCTGGACGAGGACGCGGGTGCGGGCGCAGCAGTCCTGGCCGGAGTTGTCGAGGAACGAGAACGGGTCGAGGGCCCCGCGCAGGTCGGCGTCGGCGAAGACGATGTTGGGGCTCTTGCCGCCGAGTTCGAGGGTGACCGGCTTGACGCGGGCCGCGCAGCGCTCCATCACCTCGCGGCCGGTGCGCGTGGACCCGGTGAAGACGATCTTCGCGACGTCCGGGTGGTCGACGAGGGCGCGGCCCGCGACGCCCCCGTGGCCGGGCACGACCTGGAACAGGCCCTCGGGCAGGCCCGCCTCCAGGGCGAGTTCGGCGAGGCGCAGAGCGGTCAGCGGGGTCGTCTCGGCGGGCTTGAGGATCACGGCGTTGCCGGCCGCGAGCGCGGGGGCCGTGCCCCATGCGGCGATCGGCATGGGGAAGTTCCAGGGGGCGATGACGCCGACCACGCCGAGCGGTTCGTGGAAGGTGACGTTCCAGCCGCCGGGGGCGGGGATCTGTGCCCCGTTGAGGCGTTCGGCGCCACCGGCTGCGTAGAGCAGGAGGTCGCGTACGTTGCCCGCCTCCCAGCGCGCGTTGCCGATGAGGTGTCCGGCCTCGCGCACCTCGAGACGGGCGAGTTCCTCGACGTGCCCGTCGACGGTGTCGGCGAAGCGGCGCAGGAGCCGGGCGCGGTCGGCGGGGGCGGCGGCGGCCCAGGCGCGCTGGGCGCGGGCGGCCCGTACGACGGCGGTGTCGATGTCCTCGGCCGCGGCGGCGGGGACGGTCGCGACGACCTCTTCGGTCGCCGGGTTCAGTACCTGCAGAGGCGGGTGCAACGGCGGGGTCCTCACATGCGTTCGAAGGAGCGGCGCAGCTCCCAGTCGGTCACCGCGGCGTCGAACGCGTCGAGTTCGACCCGCGCCGTGTTGCGGTAGTGGGCGACGACCTCGTCCCCGAAGGCGGCCCGGGCGACGGGGCTGTTCTCCCACAGCTCGGCGGCCTCGCGCAGTGTGGTGGGGACGTGCTCGTAGCCGGCGTCGTAGGCGTTTCCCCGGCAGGCGTCGGGGAGTTCGAGCTTGTGCTCGACGCCGTGCAGGCCGGCGGCGATCAGGCCGGCGACGGCCAGGTGCGGGTTGACGTCACCGCCGGGGAGGCGGTTCTCGAAGCGGAGCGAGCGGCCGTGGCCGACGACCCGCAGGGCGCAGGTGCGGTTGTCGTGGCCCCAGGCGACGGCGGTCGGGGCGAAGGAGCCCGGCTGGAACCGCTTGTAGGAGTTGATGTGCGGGGCGTAGAGGAGGGAGAAGTCGCGCAGGGCGGCGAGCTGTCCAGCGAGGAAGTGGCGCATGACCTCGGACATCCCGTCGGGCCCTGCCATGACGTTCGTGCCGTCCTTGTCGGTGAGCGAGAGGTGGATGTGGCAGGAGTTGCCCTCGCGCTCGTTGTACTTGGCCATGAAGGTGAGCGAGACGCCCTGCTGGGCGGCGATCTCCTTCGCGCCGGTCTTGTAGATGGCGTGCTGGTCGCAGGTGACGAGGGCCTCGTCGTAGCGGAAGACGATCTCGTGCTGCCCGGGGTTGCACTCGCCCTTGGCGGACTCGACGGTGAGACCCGCGCCCGTCATGTCGTTGCGGATGCGGCGCAGCAGCGGCTCGATCCGGCCGGTGCCGAGGACGGAGTAGTCGATGTTGTACTGGTTGGCCGGGGTCAGGCCGCGGTAGTTCGCGTCCCATGCCTGCTCGTAGGTGTCCTTGAAGACGATGAACTCCAGCTCGGTGCCGACCTGGGCGCTCAGGCCGAGCTCGGCGAGGCGCTCCAGCTGGCGGCGGAGGATCTGGCGGGGCGCGGCGACGACCGGTGAGCCGTCCTCCCAGGCGAGGTCGGCGATGAGCATGGCCGTGCCCTCGTTCCAGGGGACGCGGCGCAGGGTGGTCAGGTCGGGCCGCATGGCGAAGTCGCCGTAGCCGCGGTCCCAGGACGACATGGCGTAGCCCTCGACGGTGTTCATCTCGGCGTCCACGGCGAGGAGGTAGTTGCAGCCCTCGGTGCCGTGGTGGAGGACCTCGTCGAGGAAGAAGCGGGCGGCGAACCGCTTGCCCTGGAGCCGCCCCTGCATGTCCGGGAAGGCCAGGACGACCGTGTCGATGTCGCCGCCCGCGACGAGGGCGTGCAGCTCCTCCACGGAGAGCGGGGGTGTGCGGTCTGCCACGGGAAAACCTCCTTGGGCCCCTGGGGTCCCTTGGGTCGGCCGAGAGCCATAAGGTATTGCGGAGAACCATTGCTTGGGAAGGGGGTGGGGCCAGATGTCGCACACGGATCCCGGTTCGCACCCGGACGCCGACGGTGGCCTCGGGACGGTACTGCGTCCGGTACGGGCGGGGAACGGCTTCGAGGAGGCGCTGGAGCAGATCCTCCAGGTCGTCCGGCTCGGCCTGGTGCCGGGGGGCGAACGGCTGCCGTCGGAGCGGGAGCTGGCGGACCGGCTCGGCATCAGCAGGGTCACCCTGCGCGAGGTGCTGAAGGTCCTCCAGGACCAGGGTCTTGTGGAGTCGCGGCGCGGGCGCTACGGCGGCACGTTCGTGCTGCCGCGTCCCGGCGCGGCCGGCGAGGACGAGCTGCGGCGCCGGATCAGGGGCGTGGACATCGAGGACGTGCTGCGCTTCCGGGAGGTCCTGGAGGTGGGCGCCGCCGGGCTGTGCGCGGCGCACGGGCTCGACGACGAGCGGGCCGGACGGCTGCGCGCGGCCCTCGCCGGCACCCATGAGGCACCGCTCGCCGACTACCGGCGCCGGGACACGCTCCTGCACCTGACCCTCGCCGAACTGTGCGGCTCCCCCTCCCTCGCCGCCCAGTACGCGGCGGTCCGCGCGACGGTGAACGACCTCCTCGACTGCATCCCGCTGCTCGTGCGGAACCTGGAGCATTCGCAGCGCCAGCACACCGCGCTGGTGGAGGCCGTGCTCGACGGGGACGCGGACGGCGCGCGGGAGATGACGCGCGAGCACTGCGGCGGCACGGCGGCGCTGCTGCGCGGCTTCCTGACCTGACGCGGCGCCGGCGGAAGGCCGCGGTTTCACCACGATGTAACGCAGGGGTCTTGCTTTCCGACCACGCTCCCCGCAAAGGTATGGCTCCATTCCATTGGACCGGAGCCGGGGAGCGGCCGCGCCATGAGCATGGACACCGGGAACACCCGTACACCGGCGGAGGGCGACGACTACCTGGAGCGCCGGGCCCTGCGCCGCGGCAGCGCCGGCTGGCTGCTGCTGACCGGGCTCGGCGTCGCGTACGTCGTCTCCGGTGACTACTCGGGCTGGAACTTCGGCCTCGCGGAGGGCGGCTTCGGCGGCCTCGGCATCGCGATGGCGCTGATGGGCGTGATGTACGCCTGCATGGTCTTCTCGCTCGCCGAGCTGTCCTCGGTGCTGCCCACGGCGGGCGGTGGCTACGGCTTCGCGCGCCGCGCCCTCGGCCCGTGGGGCGGCTTCCTGACGGGGACCGCCATCCTCATCGAGTACGTCCTCGCGCCCGCCGCCATCGCCCTGTTCATCGGCGACTACGTCGAGTCGCTCGGCCTGTTCGGGCTCACCTCCGGCTGGCCCGTCTACCTGGCCTGCTTCGTCCTCTTCATCGGCATCCACCTGTGGGGCGTGGGCGAGGCGCTGCGCTTCAGCTTCGTGGTGACGGGGATCGCGGTGGCGGCGCTGCTCGTCTTCGCGGTGGCCGCGTTCACCGACTTCGACGCGTCCCGGCTCGACGACATCCCGGCGGACCCGGGCGCGTTCGGCTCCAGCTCCTGGCTGCCGATGGGGGTGCTCGGGATCTGGGCGGCGTTCCCGTTCGGGATGTGGTTCTTCCTCGGCGTGGAGGGCGTGCCGCTGGCGGCGGAGGAGGTGAAGGACCCGGCGCGGACGCTGCCGCGCGCGATCCGCTGGTCCCTGGCGATCCTCGTCGTCCTGGCCGTCGTGACCTTCTTCGCCGCGGCGGGCGCGCGCGGCTCGGCGGCGATCCAGGAGGCCGGCAACCCGCTGGTGGCGGCCCTGCAACCGGACGGGAAGGCCACAGCGTGGAGCCGCATCGTGAACTACGCGGGTCTGGCCGGCCTTGTCGCCTCCTTCTTCTCCCTGATCTACGCCGGTTCGCGCCAGCTGTTCGCCCTGTCCCGCGCGGGCTACCTGCCCCGCTTCCTCTCCCTGACCAGCCGGCGCAAAGCCCCGTACCTGGGACTGCTCGTACCGGGCGCGATCGGCTTCGCGCTGGCCGCCGCGACGGGGGACGGTGCCCGCATGCTGAACGTCGCGGTGTTCGGCGCGACGATCTCGTACGCTCTGATGTCGCTGTCGCACATCGTGCTGCGGCGCCGGGAGCCCGGGCTCGCGCGGCCGTACCGCACGCCGGGCGGCGTGCTCACCTCCTCGGTGGCGCTGGTGCTCGCGTGCGCGGCGCTCGTGGCGACCTTCCTCGTCGACGTGACGGCGGCGCTCATCGCGCTCGGCGTCTACGCGGTCGCCGTCGGCTACTTCGGCTTCTACAGCCGTCACCGGCTCGTGGCGCGGGCGCCGGAGGAGGAGTTCGCCGCGCTGGCCGCGGCGGAGGCGGAGCTGGACCGGGATTGACCGCTGGAGCACGACCGAGGTTGGGGAGCACGGCACCATGGTGAGCAGGCCGCTGATCGGCATCAGCACCTATCTGGAGCGGCAGGCCAGTTGGGGCGTGTGGGAGCTGCCCGCGGCGCTCCTCCCGGTCGGCTACCCGCGGCTGGTGCAGGAGTCAGGGGGGCTCGCCATGATGCTGCCGCCCGACGACGCGAAGCACGCGCCGTCGGTGGTGGCCCGGCTCGACGGGGTGATCGTCGCGGGCGGCCCGGACGTGGAACCCACGCGCTACGGCGCCGAACGCGACCCTCGTACGGGCCCCGCGGCACCGGAACGGGACACGTGGGAGCTGGCCCTGATCCGGGCCGCGATGATCTCCGGCACTCCCCTGCTCGGCATCTGCCGCGGCATGCAGCTGCTGAACGTGGCGCTCGGCGGGACGCTGACGCAGCACCTGGAGGGCCACAGGAAGGAGGTCGGGACCTTCGGACGGCACACCGTGACGCCGGTACCCGGCACCCGGTACGGGGAGATGGTGCCCGAGGTCACGGAGGTCCCGACCTACCACCATCAGGCCGTCGCCCGTATCGGCAAGGGCCTCGTGGCGTCGGCCCACGCGGCGGACGGCACCGTCGAGGCCGTCGAACTGCCCGGCATGACCTGGGTCATGGGCGTGCAGTGGCACCCGGAGATGGGCGAGGACGCACGGGTCACCCGAGGTCTGGTACGAGCCGCCGGCGCACCGCACGGCTTCTGAGCCAGCCCGCCACGGCTTCCCCCCGGACCCGCTGGAACGCCCGGAGCATCAGCAGCCCCGACGGGTCCGGCCGACCGGCGTGGTCGAACAGGAACCCGGCGAACCCGGCGAGCGTCCGCGTGACGCCCTCCGGATCGGCGTCGCGGCCCAACGGGTGCGCGGTGAAACGGACTTCAGGATCGGGCCCACCGGCGAAACACCGCCAAATCAAGCCCCTCCGGCGATTGAGGAGCGGGGCCCGGGGCAGAGCCCCGTGACCTGAACGCCAACGCCGCCGAACCAAGGAAACCGGCGACCTGGAAGACAGCCCCCGCACCCCGAAAGCCGAGCGCAGCGCACCCGCTCAGGCCCCCGACCGAGTCAACCCCAGCAGATCCCTGGCGGGCCCCACCGGCAGGTGCCCCGTGGGCCAGACCGCCCGCAGATCACGCGCGAGCCGCACCTCCTCCAGCGGAATCCTGACCAGGCGCCGCCCGGACAGCTCCTCGCCGACGGCCAGCTCGCTCAGGACCGAGGGCCCCGCCCCGCTCACCACGGCCGCTTTCACCGCCGTCGTCGAGGACAGTTCGATCAGCGGCCGGGCCAGGCCGCCGAGCGCCGCGTCGAGGACCTGCCGGGTACCGGAGCCCTCCTCGCGGAGGATGAGCGGCGTCGCGGACAGCTCCGCCGCGGCGAGCGGCCGGCGTCTGCGGGCCCAGGGGTGGGCCGGGGCCACCACCACGATCAGGCGGTCGTGGGCGATGACGGTCGAGTCGAGGCCGGCGGGGACGGAGAGTCCCTCCACGAAGCCCAGATCGGCCTCGCCCGCGAGCAACCGCTCGGCGACCGCCGCGGAGTTGCCCGCGAGCAGCGACACCGCCGTGTCGGGCCGCGCCGCCCGCAGGGCGATCAGCCAGCGCGGCAGCAGGTACTCGGCGATCGTCATGCTCGCCGCCACCCGCAGCCGCGAGTCCCGCCGGTCGCGGAGTGCCTGCGTACCGGCGTCGAACTCCTCGGCCGCCTCCACGACACGCCGCGCCCAGTCCGTGACGAGGGCGCCGGTGTCCGTGAGCCGGGAGCCGCGCGGCGACCGGTCGACGAGGGCGAGGCCGAGCCGGCGTTCCATGGAGCGGATCCGGCTGCTCGCCGCGGGCTGGGTGATGCCGAGTTCACGCGCGGCCCCGCCGAGGCTGCCGAGGCGGGCCACGGCCAGCAGCAGCTCCAGCGCGCCGAGGTCGGGGACGCGGTGCGCGAGCATGCCCGGCGGCGGGGCCGTGACGCCCGTGGGACCTGTCGGCTCCGTGGACTCACTGCGCTCCTTGCTCATAAAGGAAGCTTATGCCCCCATAGTGACAGCGTCCCTGGTGGGGGCCGCGCCTACGCGCGACGGTGGATCCATGGTCACCGCCGCCCACCCCACCGGGGCTCCCACGACGCTCGAAGGCCACATCGGGGTGCGCCGGGCCGCCGCCGTCCGCCACCTCGGACCCAACTGGTACGCCTGCGTCATGGGCACCGCCATCGTCGCGACCGCCGGGGCGACCCTGCCGGTGCGGTTCACCGGGCTGCGGACCGCCTGCACGACGGTGTGGGCGCTGTCGTGCGCGGCGCTGCTGGTGCTTCTCGCCGCGCGGGCCCTGCACTGGGCGCACCACCGCGACCAGGCACGGGCGCACCTCCTGGACCCGGCGGTGGCCCCGTTCCACGGCTGCATGCCGATGGCGCTGCTCGCGGTCGGCGGCGGCACGTCGGCGGTGGGCCGGGAGTGGATCGGGCCGGAGGCGGCGGTCGCGGTCGCCCTGGTGCTCTTCGTGGCGGGCACGCTGGCGGGTCTCGCCGTGGCCGTCACCGTCCCGTATCTGATGGTGACCCGGCACCGGATCGAGCCGGGCCAGGCCTCCCCGGTGTGGCTGTTGCCGGTGGTGGCGCCGATGGTGTCGGCGGCGGTCGGGCCGTCGCTCGTCCCGTATCTGCCGCCCGGGCAGGGGCAGCGGACGCTGCTGCTCGCCTGTTACGCCCTGTTCGGCCTGAGCCTGCTGGCGACGCTCGTCATGCTGCCGCTGATCTTCGCGCGCCTCGTCACAGCGGGCCCGCTCCCCCTGGCGCTGACGCCGACCCTGTTCCTGGTCCTCGGCCCGCTGGGCCAGTCGGCGACCGCCGTCGACAAGTTCGCCGGCGCCGCGAGCGGCGTGCTGCCTGCCTCGTACGCCCAGGGCTGCGCGGTCTTCGCTGTCCTCTACGGCGTTCCGGTGATGGGTTTCGCCCTGCTGTGGCTGGCGCTCTCCGTCGCCCTGGTGGCGCGCGCCCGGCGCAGGGGCATGGGTTTCGCGATGACCTGGTGGGCCTTCACGTTCCCCATCGGCACCTGTGTCACCGGCGCGGAGGGCCTGGGCCGGCGCACGGGCCTGGCGGTGTTCGACGCCCTGGCCGTCGCGCTCTACGTCGTCCTGCTCGCGGCCTGGGCGGTGGCCGCGACGCGGACGGTACGCGGCCTGCGCGGCGGACGGCTGCTCGCAGCGCCCGCACCCGGGCCCCGCTAGCGGTGCGCGGCCCGCAGAGCCGCCCCGAGCACCCCCGCCGCCTCCCCCAGCGAAGGCCCGTACCAGGTGAGGTGGCGCCCGCTGACCAGCGCCGCGGGTACCTCGAACGCCTCGGGGCCGTCGTCGGCCGTGAAGCGGTACGGCTCGTCGGGGAAGACCACCAGGTCCGCTCCGGCGGCGCGCAGTTCGTCGAGCGGGACGCGCGGGTAGCGCTCGGCGTGGCCCGCGTACACGTTGTCGACGCCGAGACGTGCCAGCAGGTCGCCGGCGAAGGTGGCGCGGCCGAGCACCATCCACGGGCGGCGCCAGACGGGCACGACGGCCCGCGAACGGCGCCGCGGCGCGGGAAGGGCGGACCAGGCCGCCTCGGCCTCGTCCAGCCAGCGGGGCCGCCAGTCCGCCCCGCACGCGCGCAGTACCCGGTCCAGCTCGCTCAGGGCCTGCGGCAGCCCGCGTACCTCCGTGACCAGTACCTCGATCCCCGCTCCGCGCAGCGCCGCCAGGTCGGCCGCCCGGTTCTCCTCCTCGTTGGCGACGACCAGATCGGGGCGCAGCGCCACGATCGCCGGCACGTCGGGGTTCTTGGTGCCGCCGATCCGGGCCACGTCGAGTCCGGCGGGGCGGACGCACCAGTCGGTGGCGGCGGCCAGTACGCCCGGCAGTGTCACGGCGACGGCCTCCGTGAGCGAGGGGACCAGCGAGACGACCCGCACGGCGGTTACTTCGGTCCGGGTTCGTCGACCGCGTCGATGTGCTCGGCGACGGCCACCACGAGGACCCGTGCCTCGGCGACGGTCGCCCGCCAACGGTGCCGTACGCCACCGGTCAGATAGAGGGTGTCGCCGCGCACGAGGCGGTACGCGCGGCCTTCCGCCTCCACCTCGACGGCGCCTTCCGTGACGTGCATCAGCACGTCGTTGCGCAGCTGGAACTCGCGGCCCGGGTCGTGGTCGCCGACGAACTCCTGGGCGTGCATCTGGTGGTGGCCGCGGACGAGGGAGCGTACGACGAAGTCCCCGCCGCCCTCCGCGGAGTCCTCCTCGACGCTCGGGTCGTCGGCGCGCACCAGGTCCACGGTGCGGGCCGGGTCCGCGGCGGCGAGCAGTTCGACCGCGGTGGTGCCGAGGGCGTCGGCGACCTTCTCCAGGGAGCGGTGGCTGGGCCGGGCCCGCTCGTTCTCGACCTGGCTGAGGAAGGGTACGGACAGGCCGCTGCGCTCGGCGACGACGGAGAGCGTGAGTTCGAGCGTCCGGCGCCGGCGCCGGACGGCCGCGCCCACGCGCAGTGTCTCCTTGTGCTCGTCCATGACGTCCGCTCCCTCCCACCGCATTGCTCTGCTCGTTCGGAAGCACCCTACGCATGTTCGCCGGAGGGTTTCATGCGAGCGGGGGAAGCCGTGCGTCACGATCGGGCCCTCCGGGGCCGTGAACGCCCGAGGGGCGGGGCCCCGCACAGCCTTCGCTGCGACGGGACCCGCCCCTCGGTCCTGGCCTTCGGGGACTCGCCCCGGAAGGTGTCAGGAAGCGGTCATCCGCTTCTCGACGTCCTGGTGTGTCTCCAGCCACGCGGAGACGGCCTTCTCCTCCTGGCCCTGTCCGCGCTTCTTGATCTCGGCCTCCAGGCTGCCCAGCTCGTCCTCGCTCATCCTGAAGTCCTTGAACCACTTCGTGAGCTGCGGGTACTTGCTCGGGAAGTCCTTGTTGGAGATGGTCCGGATCGTGTTGCCCTCACCGAACTTCTTCTCCGGGTCGGCCAGCTTGGTCAGCTTGTACTCGCTGTACGCCCAGTGCGGCGACCAGAGCACGACGGCGACCGGCTGCTTCTTGGCGTAGGCGCGCTTCAGCTCGGCCAGCATCGCCGGTGTGGAGCCGTCGACGACCTCGTACTCCTTGTCCAGGCCGTAGCCGGGCAGTACCTCCTTCTTCAGGAGGTTCATCTCGCCGGTGCCCGGCTCGATGCCGATGATCTTCCCGTCGAAGGTCTTCGACTTGCCCTTGAGGTCCGCGAGGGACTTGACGCCCTTCACGTAGGACGGAACGGCGATCTCCAGCGAGGTCGGGCTGTACCAGCTGCCCAGATCCTTCAGGTTGTCCTTGTTCTTGTTCCAGTAGTTGCTCTGCGCGTAGGGCAGCCAGGCGTCGAAGTTGACGTCGAGGTCACCGCTGGCGAGGCCGGTGTAGACCGGGCCGACGTCCATCTGCTTGAGGTTCAGCTTGTAGCCGCGCTTGTGCAGGACGTTCTTCCACAGATAGGTGACGGCGACGTCCTCGTCCCACGGGAACCAGGCGACGTTGACGGGACGCTTGGTCTCGGCGGCGTTCGCCTTCTTGACCGGGGCCAGCTTGTCGACGACGCCCGGGTTCTTCTTCAGCCAGGTCTTCACAGCGTCCTGCTGCTTGCCCTTGCCGGTCTTGTTGATCTCGGCCTCGAGACTCGTGAGCTGCTTCTCGCTCATCTTGAAGTCCTTGAGCCACTGCTCGACCTCGGGGAACTCGGTGCCGAAACCCTTGCGGCCCAGCGAGTGCACTCCGTCGCCCTTGCCCCAGGCACCCTTCGGGTCCTTGAGCTTCTTCAGGTCGTAGTCGTTGTACGCCCAGTGCGGCGACCAGAGCGGCACGACGATCGGCTGCTTCTTGGCGTAGGCGCGCTTCAGCTCGGCCAGCATCGCCGGCGTGGAGCTGTCGACGACCTTGTACTCCTTGTCGAGGCCGTACGCCTTGAGGATCTTGCTCTTGAGCAGGGACGTCTCACCGGCGCTCGACTCGATGCCGGTGATCTTGCCGCCGAACTTTGCCCCCTGGCCCTTGAGGTCGGCGAGCGAGTCGATGCCCTTCATGTACGAGGGCACGGTCAGCTCCAGGGAGGTGGGCCCGTACCAGGAGCCGAGGTCCTCGAGCTTGGAGCCGTACTTCTTCCAGTACTGGTCGTGCGTGGTCGGCAGCCAGGCGTCGGTCTGGAAGTCGACGGCGCCCTGGGCGAGCGAGGTGTAGAGCGGGCCCGCGTCGAACTGCTTGGTCTCGACCTCGAATCCGCGCTGCTCCAGGAGCTCCTTCCACAGGAACGTGGAGGCGACGCCCTCGTCCCAGGGGATGTAGCCGATGGAGATCTTCTTGCCCTGGCCCACGTTGGTGGTGGTGCCCGATGCGGTCGTCGACGAGGAGCCGCCGAAGACACCCATGCCGCCCGCGACGAGCGCGAGGATCACGACGCCGACCATGGCGACGGCCGGCCGGGGGCGGTAGGACCAGATCTTCAACCCCTGCGCGGCGCGCACCTTGGCGAGCGCGCGGCGGCCGAGCGGCGAGACCTGCGTGCCCAGCGAGCTGGTCATGCGGTCGAGGTAGATCGCCAGGATGACGATGGAGATGCCGGCCTCGGCGCCGAGGCCCACGTTCAGCTGGCCGATGGCCTCGTTGACGGCGCCACCGAGACCGCCGGTGCCGACCATGCCCGCGATGGCGGCCATGGACAGGCCCAGCATGATGACCTGGTTGACACCGGCCATGATCGTCGGCAGGGCGAGCGGCAGCTGCACCCGCAGCAGGGTGCTGCTCGGCTTCGTACCGAACGCGTCGGCGGCCTCGACCAGCTCCTTGTCGACCTGTCGGATGCCGAGCTCGGTCATGCGCACGCCCGGGGGCAGCGCGAAGATCAGCGTGGCGACGATGCCGGCGGGGGCGCCCGAGCCGAAGAACAGGATGGCCGGGATCAGGTAGACCATCGCCGGCAGCGTCTGCATCAGGTCCATGACCGGCCGGAACACGCCGCTGACCCGGTTCGAGCGAGCCGCCCAGATGCCGAGCGGTACGGAGATGACGAGCGCGATGATCGTCGACACGAGGACGAGCGACAGCGTCAGCATCGCGTCGTCCCACAGTTCCAGGTTGTCGATGAACCAGAGACCGACGAAGGCGAGCACACCCGCGGTCGTCCCGCGCAGCCAGAAGGCGATGACGGCGAAGATGCCCGCGAGGATCAGGGGTTCGGGGGCCTGGAGCACATCGGCGATGCCGTTGTAGAGGCCGTCGAAGACCGTCTTGAAGAAGTCGAAGAGCCACGACATGTGGTTGAGCAGCCACTCGACCACATCGTTGACCCAGTCACCGAAGGGGATCCTAGGCACCGGCGTTCACCTTCTCCACCGGCTCGTCGCCCTCGCCGCGCGGGGCGATCACCTTGGCCTGCGGCTCCACGCCGTCGCCCTCCACGGACTTCATCGGCTCGCCGAGCACGGCGAGCAGCCGCTCCCGCGGTACGACACCGACGATCTCGCCGTCCGCGCCGGTCACGGCGACCGGTACGGCACTGGTCGAGCAGGGCGTGAACAGCTCGATGATCGGGGTGTCCTCGGTGACCTTCGCCGGAGCGTCGGCCGCCGTGTAGCCCGGCTCGGGTGTGGCCATGATCGCGCCCGCGGTCAGCACGCGGGAGCGGTCGACGTCCTGGGTGAAGGACGCGACGTACTCGTTGGCCGGGGTGACGAGGATGTCCTCGGCGGTGCCGATCTGGACGATGCGGCCGTCGCGCATGACGGCGATGCGGTCGCCGAGGCGCATGGCCTCGTTGAGGTCGTGCGTGATGAAGACGATGGTCTTCTTCAGGGTCTTCTGCAGGTCGAGCAGCTGGTCCTGCATGTCGCGCCGGATCAGCGGGTCGAGCGCGCTGAACGACTCGTCCATGAGGAGCAGGTCGGCGTCGGTCGCCAGCGCGCGGGCGAGGCCCACGCGCTGCTGCATACCGCCGGAGAGCTCGTCGGGGAAGGACTTCTCCCAGCCCTCCAGGCCCGCGAGGCGCAGCGCCTCGGTGGCCCGCGCCTCCCGGTCGGCGCGGGGTATGCCCTGCACCTCGAGGCCGTAGGCGGCGTTCTCCAGGACGGAGCGGTGCGGGAAGAGCGCGAAGTGCTGGAAGACCATGCTGATCTTCTTGGAGCGGACCTCGCGCAGCTCGCGGGGCGACAGCCGTGTCAGGTCGTCGCCGTCGAAGCGGACGTGTCCCGCGGTGGGCTCCAGCAATCCGTTCAGCATGCGCAGAAGGGTGGACTTGCCGGATCCCGACAGACCCATGACCACGAAGATCTGGCCGGGCTCGACGGTGAAGGACGCGTCGATCACGGCGGCCGTCGTGCCGTCGGCGCGCAGTTCCTCGCGGTCGGCTCCGCGACGGAGTGCCTCCACCGCCTCATCGGGTCGTCTGCCGAACACCTTGTACAGGTCTTCGGCTTCAAGCCTGGACACATACACCTCTCGGGTCGAACCAAGACGGCCCGCCTCCCCCGCCGGCGGGCCGTGGTGCGGTGCGGGGTCTGCCCGCTTGAACCGGCTACGCATTCAATAGTTGAACGTATGACCGGGTCCGCTCCGAGGCGGTGCCTGCCCCCTCTTATGCGAAGCAAACAGAAGAGTGGCCCAGTTCACAGTCCGTCAACAAAAGACGCCGGATCCCGCACAGTCGGTGACTGTCAGTGGCGTGCGGCATGATGCGGGACGTGACCCAGGAAACCTCGGCCAACCAGCGCCTGATGCTGCTCGACACCGCTTCCCTGTACTTCCGGGCCTACTTCGGGGTGCCGGACTCCGTGAAGGCCCCGGACGGCACACCGGTCAACGCCGTGCGCGGGCTGCTCGAATTCATCACCCGGCTCGTCCACGACCACCACCCCACCCACTTGGTGGCGTGCATGGACGCGGACTGGCGCCCACAGTGGCGCGTCGACCTCATCCCCTCCTACAAGGCGCACCGCGTCGCCGAGGAGACGGCGGCCGGGACGCCGGACGAGGAGGAGATCCCCGACACCCTCTCCCCGCAGGTGCCGATCATCGAGGCCGTGCTGGACGCGGTGGGCATCGCGCGCGTGGGCGTCGCGGGGTACGAGGCGGACGACGTGATCGGCACGTTCACCGGGCGGGCGACCGGTCCGGTCGACATCGTCACCGGCGACCGGGACCTCTTCCAGCTCGTCGACGACAAGCGGGAGCGGCGCGTCCTCTACCCGCTGAAGGGCGTCGGCTCGTTGCAGGTCACCGACGAGGACCTGCTGCGCGAGAAGTACGGGGTGGACGGCACGGGGTACGCGGACATGGCGCTGCTGCGCGGCGACCCGAGCGACGGCCTGCCGGGCGTGCCCGGCGTCGGCGAGAAGACCGCGGCGAAGCTGCTCGCCCAGTACGGGGACCTGGCCGGGATCATGGCCGCGGTCGACGACCCGGGCTCGAAGCTGACGCCGGCCCAGCGCAGGCGGCTCGACGAGTCGCGCCCGTATCTGGCGGTGGCGCCGAAGGTGGTCCAGGTCGCCGGTGACGTCCCGCTGCCCGAGGTCGACACCGCCTTGCCGCGGGAGCCGCGCGATCCCGCTCTGCTCGACCAGTTGGCGTCCCGCTGGGGGCTGGGCGGTTCCCTGCACCGGCTCCTCACCACCCTCTCAGGTTGAGGTGTTAGCTTAGGGTTACCTAAGTGACGTCGTGCTGATCGCCGGCACGGCTCGATGGACCAAGGGAGACCGCACATGGCCGAGCGTCCCGCACGCAAGCCCCGCAAGGCCCGCCCGGCTCAGGTCGTGCGCACCGAGCAACTGACCCCGCACATGCGGCGGGTGGTGCTCGGCGGGGACGGCCTCGCGGACCTGCCCGACCTCGAATACACCGACCACTACGTGAAGTTGCTCTTCGCCCCGGCGGGCGTGACCTACGCCGAGCCGTTCGACGCGGAGCGGATCCGGGAGGAGCTGCCGCGCGAGCAGTGGCCCGTGACCCGTACGTACACGGTGCGCGCCTGGGACCCGGCGGCGCGGGAGCTCACCCTCGACTTCGTGATCCACGGCGACGAGGGCCTGGCCGGTCCCTGGGCCGCGCGGGTCGAGCCGGGCGAGACGATCCACTTCATGGGCCCGGGCGGCGCCTACGCGCCCGACGCCTCGGCGGACTGGCATCTGCTCGTCGGCGACGAGAGCGCGCTGCCCGCCGTGGCCGCCGCCCTGGAGGCGCTGCCGGAGGGCGCGCGGGCCCATGTCTTCCTGGAGGTCGAGGGGCCCGAGGAGGAGCAGAAGATCGACTCCGCCGCCGAGGTCACCTGGCTCCACCGGTCGGGCCGCCCCGTCGGCCAGGCGCTGGTCGCCGCCGTCACCGGACTCGACTTCCCCGCGGGCCGGCCGCACGTGTTCGTGCACGGCGAGGCGGGCTTCGTGAAGGAGCTGCGCCGTCATCTGCGGGTCGACCGGGAGATCCCCCGCGAGGACCTGTCGATCTCCGGGTACTGGCGCCTGGGTCACAACGAGGACGGCTGGCAGGCCTCGAAGCGGGAGTGGAACGCGCAGGTGGAGGCCGAGCAGGAGGCGCCGGCGGTCTCCGGCTGACACGACGGGCGGCGACCGGCGGCGACCGGTGAGGTGAGGACCGGCGGGACGGGTGAAGCGCGCCCCACACGTCCCCGTACGCTGGCCACCGATGAGACACCGCAGGCGCCGCACCCCGCCCTCCCCGCTCCCCCAGAAGGACGGCGTCGACGCCGTCCGCGTACGGCTGCCCGTGAACGGGGACCAGGAGTGGGACACGGTGCGGGACCACCTCGTGGCGCGGCTGGCCGCTCCCCCGGGCACGGTCGACTCGATGATCGCCGAGGGCAGGATCGTCGGCCCGGACGGAGCAGCCGTCACCCCCGCCACGCCCTACGCGCCCGGCGGTCACGTCTGGTTCCACCGGGATCTCGCCCCCGAGACCCCCGTGCCGTTCACCGTCGGCATCGTGTACCGCGACGACCACATCCTCGTCGCCGACAAACCGCACTTCCTCGCCACCACCCCCCGCGGCGGCCACATCGCCGAGACCGCGCTGGCCCGGCTGCGGCAGGCGACGGGGATCCGGGCGCTGGGCCCGGCCCACCGCCTGGACCGGCTGACCGCCGGCCTCGTCCTGTTCGTCGTACGGGCCGAGGAGCGGGGCGCGTACCAGACCCTGTTCCGGGACCGGCTGGTCACCAAGGAGTACGAGGCGGTGGCCCTCCACGACCCGGCCGTGCGGCTCCCGGCCACCGTCCGCAGCAGGATCGAGAAGGAGCGCGGCGTCCTCACCGCGCACGAGGTCCCGGGCGGCGAACCGAACGCCGTGAGCGAGATCCGGCTCGGACGGACCAGGGGCCGTCTCGGCCTCTACCACCTCACGCCCCGCACCGGCCGCACCCACCAGCTGCGCGTGCACATGAACAGCCTGGGCCTGCCGATCCTCGGCGACCCCCTCTACCCCCGGATCGCCGGGCCGGCCGCGCCCGACGACTTCCGCAGGCCCCTGCAACTCCTCGCGCGGACCCTGGAGTTCAGGGACCCGGTGACCGGCGAGGAGCACCGGTTCGTCAGCGAGCGGCAGCTGGGGGCCTGGGAGTCGTACGACAGCTGGGATCAGTAGCCGCGCCACCACCGCAGGAAACGCTGCCAGGCACCGGCCCTGCCGGCCCGCGCCTCGTCGGACCCCGCGGGTCCTGCCGGAGCTGTCGCGTCGGGCGCCGTGGCCGGAGCCGCCGGGACGGGCACCGGCGCGGGCGCGGCCGAGGAGACCTGCCAGTCGGGCCGCGGCGGCGGCACCATGCTGGGCTTGGTGATGACGTCCTGCTGCGCCCGCGGCGTGAACGACACGGGCAGCGCGACGAGATGCTGCGACAGGATGGTCGAGCGCCACCTCAACTGGCTCTCGTCGACGGAGAGTTCGGCGTCGGGCAGCCGCATCAGGAAGGCGTCGACGCCGATGTCCGCGATGGCGCGCCCGATGTCCTGTCCTGGACACTCGTGCGGGCCGCCGCCGAACGCGAGGTGCGAGCGGTTGCCCATCATGTGCTCGGTCGGATCGGGCCGGACGGCCGGATCGACGTTGCCCGGCGCGATGCCGAAGATCAGGCCGTCCCCGGCCCTGATGTACTGCCCGCCGAGCTCGGTGTCGACCTTGGCGAAGTAGCCGACCATGGCGCTGAAGGGAGGCTCGTCCCACAGCGACTGCTCGACGGCCTCCGGCACCGTCATCTGCCCGCCGTTGAGCTGGGCGCGGAAGCGCGGGTCGGTGAGCACGGTGCGCAGGACGTTCGCGATGAGGTTGGCCGTGGCCTCGTACGCCGCGATGAGGACGAGCCGCAGGTGCTGGCCCACCTCGTCGTCGGTGAGGCCGGCCGGGGCGGCGATGAGGCGGCTGGTGAAGTCGTCGTCGGGGGCGGCCCGGCGGCGGGCGGTGAGCTCCATGAGGATGCCCATGATGTATTCGTTGCTGGCGATCGCCGTCTCGGTGCCCTTGATCATGTCGCGGGCGGCCTGCACGAAACGCTCGCTGTAGGCCTCGGGCGCGCCGAGCAGCTCCAGCATCACCTTCATCGGCAGATGCTCGGCGAACTCGCTGACGACGTCGCACTCGCCGCGCTCGGAGAACCGGTTGATGATCTCCTGGCACGCCTTGTTGATGACGCGCCGCAGACTGCGGTGGTCGATGATCTCCAGCGCCTGGGTGACCGCGCCGCGCAGCCGCAGGTGCTCCGGGCCCTCGGCCATGGAGCAGATCGGCTGCCAGCTGAAGACCGGGGCGAGCGGGTGGGTGGGCTTGACGGTGCCGTTGCGCAGGGCGGTCCAGTTGCGGGCGTCCCGGTTGAACTGGGAGGTGGAGCGCACCATGTGGAGGTTCTCGCCATGGCCGAGCACCGCCCACATGCGGACGTCGTCGTGGATCAGCGCCGGGGCCACCGGGCCGTGCTCGGCGCGCAGCTTCTCGTAGACGGCCGCGAGGTCCGCCTCGGCCTCGGGTCCGTAGAGCCGGCGCATCCCGTCCGGGCCGAGGGCGTGCGCGGGACAGCCCGGCGGCGGGCCGAGCGAGGGGTCCCCGAGAGCGTCGAAGCCGGCGGGCGGCTGAGAGGGCTGGGAGGGAGGCGTCACGGTGATGCTCCGGTCGTGGGTGGTCAACTGGTGAGCTGGTCGAGAGGGACTCAGGCGCGCTGGAGGGCCATCTCGTGCAGGTAGCGCATGAGGGTCATCAGGACGTCGCGGCTGGAGGCCCTGCGGCGCGCGTCGCACTCGATGATCGGGACGTACGGATCGAGGTCGAGCGCCTTGCGCAGTTCTTCCGTGGGGTAGCTCGGGCCGTCCGGGAAGGCGTTGTTGGCGATGACGAAGGGGACGCCGCGCTCCTCCAGGCGCCCGATCACGTCGAAGCTCACTTCGAGGCGGCGGGAGTCGATGAGCACGACGGCGCCGAGCGCGCCTTCGAACAGGCCGTTCCACAGGAACCAGAACCGCTCCTGGCCGGGCGTTCCGAAGAGGTAGAGGACGAGCTCGTCGGTGATGCTGATACGCCCGAAGTCCATGGCGACCGTGGTGGCGGTCTTGGTCTCGGAGCCGTAGTTGTCGTCGACGCCGATGCCCGCCTGCGTCATGGTCTCTTCGGTGGTGAGCGGGCGGATCTCGCTGACGGAGCCCACCATCGTGGTCTTGCCGACGCCGAACCCGCCGACGATGACGATCTTCACCGCGGAGGTGACCGTCTCGGGCATCCGGTCCTCGGCCCGCGGGCCGGGGAGGTGCGCGCTGCCGACCGTCGTGTCCGTGGCGCCGGTGGCGTCAGAGCTTCTGTAGTCCATGCATCACCGCTTCGAGGAGGGAACGGTCCGCGACGGCGCCCCTGATCACCGGCGCGCGCGACTGGACGAGTTCGGCCGCGAGGAGCTCGCCGAGCAACACGGTGACCACGCTGAACGGCAGATTGAGGTAGGCCGAGATCTCGGCCGTGGAGAGCGGCGTCCGGCACATGCGCAGGACGGCGGACTGCTCGGGCGGCGCCGAGACCGGGGGGTCGGCGCGCGCCACGATCAGGGTGACCAGGTCGAGCGTCGCGCGCTCGGCGCCGTCGGTACCGCCGGTGATGACGTAGAGCCGCTCGGGGTCTCTGGGGTCCTTGGTGCCATTGGCGCCCTTGGGATCCTTGGCGTCCTTGGACTCATGGAGCTCCTTGGTGTTGCCCGGATCTCTGGGGACCTTGGCGGAACGGCGCTCGCGCCGGGGAGGCGGTTCTTCTTCTCGGAACGGGGGTTCGAGGGAGCGAGGAGTCATACGGTCTGGCCGTTGCGTCGGGGCGGACTGGTCAGGTGGGCGCCGATACGGATGACGAGGTCGCGCATCTGGTGGCTGATGAGGCCCGCGTCGACGTACGGATCGGCGAGGACGGCGAGGTACGCGCCCTTGCCCGCCGCCATCAGATAGAAGAAGCCGCCGTCGACCTCGATGATGACCATGTTCATCCTGCCGTTGCTCTCCGGGATCTCGGAGGCGACGGCGGAGGCGAGGGACTGAAGTCCCGCGCAGGCCGCGGCGATCCGGTCGGCACCGTCGGGGTCGCCGCCGAACCGGGCGATGCGCAGACCGTCCGCGGAGAGCACCACCACTTGACGCACATTGGGCACGCCGTCGGCGAGCTCCTTGAGCATCCAGTCGAAGTTGGCGCGTTGCTGGATCACTGGTGGTCTCCCTCGTCGACCTGCTGGTTGTACGCGTCCTCGTGCGGCTTGTCCGCGTCCGCTGCCGCGCCGCCGTCCTCGCCGGGCTTGAGGCCGTTCATGAACGCCTCGACCCACAGGCCGGGTTCGGGCTGGGCCGGCCGCTCGTGCTCCGGCTCCACGGACGGCGCCGGGGCGGCCGGCGGTGGGGCGGCGTGCCGGGAACCGGAGCCGGGGGGCGGCATCGTCAGATCCGGATCGCGCGGAGTGACGATGATCTGGTTCTCGATGACCTTCGTGTCGACCTTCCTGCGGCGCTGGGGCAGCCCGTTGGCCCGCCACTCCGTGACCACGGGTACGTCGTCCTCCATCGCGGCGACGAGCGGGGCGGAGGGGCGCGGTCCCGTGGTGGGACGGCGCGTCTTCTTCAGCCGCGGCTCTTCCTTGATCGGTACGCCGTTGTGGTCGACGCGCGGCACGGCGGTGGCGCCGATGCCGTGGGCGAGGCCGGGCGCGGGCCCGGTGCTCATCATGTCGCGCGGCACGACGAGGACGGCGCGCACACCTCCGTACGCGGACTGGCGCAGGGAGATCTGCATGTCGTACATCGAGCAGAGCCGGCCGACGATCGCGAGGCCAAGGCGCGGGTTCTCCCCCAGGTCGTTGAGGTCGATGCCGGACTTGGCCTTGTCGAGCATCCGCTCGGCCCTGGCCCGCTGCTCCTCGCTCAGGCTGACGCCGCCGTCCTCGATCTCGATGGCGATGCCGGTCTGCACCTCGACGGCGGTGACATGGACGCGGGTCTGCGGCGGCGAGTAGCGGGTGGCGTTGTCGAGGAGTTCGGCGCAGGCGTGGATGAGGGGCTCGACGGAGACGCCCCTGATGGCCACGTCGCAGATCGTGTGCAGATCGATGCGCGGGTACTCCAGGATGCGTGACATGGCGCCGCGCAGCACGCTGTAGAGCCGGACGGGCTGGGGCCACTGGCGGCCGGGGCGGGCGTTGCCGAGGACGGTGACGGAGTCGGCGAGCCGGCCGATCAGGGCGGTGCCGTGGTCGATGCGCAGGAGGTCGTCGAAGACCTCGGGGTTGCGGCCGTGGTCCTCCTCCATCTCCCGGAGTTCCTGGGCCTGTTTGTGCACGATGGCCTGGACGCGGCGGGCGATGGAGACGAAGGCGCGCTGCGCGGCGTCGCGCATGGACTCCTCGCGGTCGATCTCCTTGAGGGCCAGGCGCACGAGTTCGCGTTCGCCCTGCGTGGTGTCGCGGAAGGCGGGGTCGGAGTCGCAGGTGTTGCGGACGGCGTCCTTGGGGCTGTCGCCGGTACGCATCCGGTACAGGGCGTGCGGCAGGACTTCCTTGGCGACGCGCATCGTCCGCTGTTCCTGGGCCGCGATGCGGGCTTCCAAGTCGGCGACGTGTCGCGCGTACTGGGCGCGCAGCCCTTTGACGAGGCGACCGCGCCGGACGGCCTCGGCCGCGACGGCGACCACCAGGAGGGTGCCGAGCGCGCCGCACAGGGCGACGGAGACCCGGGCCGGCTGCGTGACCAGGGCGACGGCCGCTCCGGTGGCGGCGGCCATGACCATGGCGGGCAGCAACAGCACGCGTGTGTAGGGGACGTCTTGGCCACCGGGAGGCGATTGAACACTCACCATGTATGCCCTCTGAACGGTCGGGTCGGGGAAGTTTGCGACGGTTCGCAGCGCTTGGTTCCGGGGAGCAATGCGAATCATCTGCACATGGGGGAACAAGCGCCCGAATCCATCTCAACTCGGTGCGCTGCGGGCGAGCTTAGTCCGACCGGATCATCGCCGAGTCATATTCGGCAACCCCCTGAAATCACCTCCCAAGAGGCATACACTCGCTCCCATTTACACGCTCAGCTCCGATTCGAACACATGGAGTGAGAGCATCCGCCCGCCCGAATTCGCCCGCCCGAATCTCCGCGCGACGGCACCACGGGAAGGGGCCCGGGACCATCCCCGGTCCCGGGCCCCACTGTCCGTACTGCTCCGCTGTTCCCGGAGGCTGTGCCTAGCCCACCGAGGAGTAGGCCACAACCCCACGCAACAGTCCGTCCACGGCCTTTCGCGCATTGCGGGCCACCGTCGACGACGCGTCCCGGGGAGCCGCCGCCGCGATCTGCCCCAGTACGTCGATGACCTGCTTGCACCAGCGGACGAAGTCACCGGCCGGCATCTCCGCCTCGCGCAGCACCTCGTCGAGCCCCTTGCCGGACGCCCACTGGTACGCGGCCCAGGCGAACCCGAGATCGGGCTCGCGCTGGCCGACCCCCTCCGCCTGGTTGATCCGGAACTCCTCCTCCAGGGCGTCGAGCCGGCCCCAGATCCGCACCATCTCACCCAGCGCGGCCTTCGCCTTCCCCGACGGCACCTTGGGCGCGAGCGCGTCGTCGGAGGCGCGCGCCTCGAAGACCAACGCCGAGACGCACGCGGCCAGTTCGGCCGGGTCCAGATCCTCCCAGACCCCGTCGCGCAGGCACTCGCTCGCCAGCAGGTCCAGCTCGCCGTAGAGCCGCGCGAGCCGCTTCCCGTGCTCGGTGACCTCGTCGCCGCGCAGGTAGTCCATCTCGGTCAGCAGCTTCACGATGCGGTCGAAGGTGCGCGCGATCGTGTTCGTCCGGCCCTCGATGCGGCGCTCCAGCTGCCCGGTGTCCCGGCGCAGCCGGTGGTAGCGCTCGGCCCAGCGGGCATGGTCCTCCCGCTCGGAGCAGCCGTGGCAGGGGTGGGCCCGCAGCTCGGCGCGCAGCCGCGAGATCTCCCGGTCGTCGGCGGCCGGCGCCCGCCCCTTGCGGTGCCGGTCGGGCACGATGTGCCCGGCCTTGGTGCGCAGCGCCGACGCCAGATCGCGGCGGGACTGCGGGGAGCGCGGGTTGAACGACTTCGGGATCCGCATCCGCTCCAGCACCTCGACGGGCACCGGGAAGTCGATCGAGGCGAGCCGCTTGACCTGCCGCTCCGCGGTCAGCACCAGCGGCCGCGGCCCGTCGTGGTGCTCGAACCCGCGGTGCCCGTTGGTCCGCCCGGCGGGCAGCCCGGGGTCGAGGACGAGCGCGAGGCCCGCGAACTTGCCCGTCGGTACGTGGATGACGTCACCGGGCTTGAGCTTCTCCAGCGCCGCGGCGGCCTGCACCCGCCGCTGCGTCGCGCCCTGCTTGGCCAGCTCCGTCTCGCGGTCCTTGAGCTCACGCCGCAGCAGCGCGTACTCGTCGAAGTCCCCGAGATGGCAGGTCATGGACTCCTTGTAGCCTTCGAGCCCCTCCTCGTTCTTCTGCACCTGCCGCGAGATCCCGACCACCGACTTGTCGGCCTGGAACTGGGCGAACGAGGTCTCCAGGAGCTCACGCGAACGGTGCCGCCCGAACTGCTCGACCAGGTTCACCGCCATGTTGTACGAGGGCCGGAAGCTCGACCTGAGCGGGTACGTGCGCGTCCCCGCGAGCCCCGCGAGGTGCTCCGGGCTGAAGCCGCGCTGCCACAGCACGACGGCGTGGCCCTCGACGTCGATGCCGCGCCGGCCCGCACGCCCCGTCAGCTGCGTGTACTCGCCCGGGGTGATGTCGGCGTGCTGCTCCCCGTTCCACTTGACGAGCTTCTCCAGCACCACCGATCTCGCGGGCATGTTGATCCCGAGCGCCAGCGTCTCGGTGGCGAAGACGGCCTTCACCAGGCCGCGGACGAACAGCTCCTCCACGACCTCCTTGAAGGTCGGCAGCATGCCCGCGTGGTGGGCGGCGATCCCGCGCTCCAGCCCTTCGAGGAACTCGTAGTACCCGAGGACGTGCAGGTCCTCGTCGGGGATGGAGGCCGCGCGCGCCTCGACGATCCGGCGGACCTCGGCCCGCGCGTCCTCGTCGTTGAGCCGCAGCCCCGCGAAGAGGCACTGCTGCACCGCCGCCTCGCACGCGGCGCGGCTGAAGATGAAGGTGATGGCGGGCAGCAGCCCGGCGGCGTCGAGCCGCTCGATGACCTCGGGGCGGCCCGGCGTCCAGATCCGCGAGCGCTGGCGCCGCTCGCGCTCCCGGTCCGCCTCGCGCATGGCGCGCCCGCGCCTGCGGTCCTGGTACGAGGGGCGGCTCGCCTCCATCCGCGCCATCCGCGTCAGGTCCGGGTTGACCGCCTTCTTGCTGCCCTCGCCCTCCTCGAAGAGGTCGTACATCCGGCGCCCGGCGAGCACGTGCTGGAACAGCGGCACGGGCCGGTGCTCGGAGACGATCACCTCGGTGTCGCCACGCACCGTGTCGAGCCAGTCGCCGAACTCCTCCGCGTTCGACACCGTGGCCGACAGCGAGACCAGCGTCACGGACTCCTGGAGGTGGATGATCACCTCTTCCCACACCGCGCCCCGGAAGCGGTCGGAGAGGTAGTGCACCTCGTCCATCACCACGTAACCGAGATTGATCAGCGACTGCGAGCCCGCGTACAGCATGTTGCGCAGCACCTCGGTGGTCATCACGACCACGGGCGCGTCACTGTTCACGCTGTTGTCGCCGGTCAGCAGGCCGACCTTGTCGGCGCCGTAGCGCTTGGCGAGATCCTGGTACTTCTGGTTGGACAGCGCCTTGATCGGCGTCGTGTAGAAACACTTCTTGCCCTGCTGGAGGGCGAGGTGCACGGCGAACTCGCCGACGATCGTCTTGCCCGAGCCGGTGGGTGCGGCCACCAGGACGCCCTTGCCCGCCTCGAGCGCCTGGCACGCCTCGATCTGGAAGGGGTCGAGACCGAATTCGTACATCTCGCGGAAGTCAGCGAGTGCGGTGGCCTGCTCTGCGGCCCGCTGACGGGCTGCCGCATACCGCTCGGCCGGGGAGAGGTCCTCTGTCATCGTGCTTTCGAGCCTACCGGCCGCCACTGACAACGGACGATCATTATCCGGTAAGCCCCCCGGTGAGGACCCGCACCGCCCCCGGCACGCACTCGGCCACCAGCGGGAGCGGCCCGACGGGCTCCCCGTCCGCGTAGCCGGTGGTGCCGGGCGCGGCCAGCTCGACGCGCGCCGCCCGGTAGACGCTGACCGCGGGGTGGGTGAGATGCGTGCCCTTGTAGACGCGCGGGAACACCCGCAGCAGCGTCGTACGGGAGCACTCACCGACGACGGTGACGTCGAAGAGGCCGTCGCTCAGGTCGGCGCCGGCGCAGATCCGCATGCCGCCCCCGTACGACGTGCCGTTGCCGACGGCGACGAGGGTCGCGGCGATCTCGCGCACGGAGCCGTCGTCGAGCGCCAGGCGGAAGGGCACGGGTTCGAACGCGGCGAGCTCCGCCACGATCGCCAGGTCGTACTTGAACCGGCCGAGCGGCAGCCGCATCCGGTTGCCGCGGTCGTTGACCCGGGAGTCGAAGCCGGCGGCGAGCACGGTGGCGAACCAGTGGCCGCCGATCCGTCCCAGGTCGATGTCGCGGATCAGGTCGCCCTTGAGGGACTCGGCGACGAGCGCGCCCGCCGCGGCCGGCCGGCGCACTGGCAGCCCCAGGGAGCGGGCGAAGTCGTTGCCCGTGCCCACCGCGACCACGCCGAGCGGGGTGCGGGTGCCGGCGACGGCCTGGAGGGCGAGGTTGACGAGGCCGTCCCCGCCGACGGCCACGAGGGCGCCGGTCCCCTCGCGGACCGCGGCACGCGCGCGTACCAGCGCGTCGGCCGCGTCCTCCCCGATGACGGTACGCACGGAGAAGCCGGCCGCCCGCAACGCGGAAGCGGCCGGCTGCGCGGCGCCCGCGCCCCGGCCGCGTCCCGCGGTGGGATTGACGAAGAGGGTGATCTCGCTGGTCACGGGCCGGACCCTAACAACTGTCCGGCCACGAGCGGGGGTTACCTCAGGTCACATCGTCGTAACCGTTGATCCGGTCCTTCTCCCCCGTGGACTGCCCGGGCAGTGAACGGGCGGCGGAGACCGGCTCCACCTCTTCGATGTCCTCGGGCGTGAGGTCGAGCTCGGAGGCCTCGTCGTCGTCGGGGCCGGCTTCCTCGATGCGGCGCCTGCGGCGGTCGTTCAGCAGGGAGAAGGCGGTCGCCGCGAAGTACAGGACCCAGATCGGCCCGGCCAGGGCGATCATGGTGAGCGGGTCCGTGCTGGGCGTGGCCACGGCGGCGAAGACCGTGATGCCCATGATCATCCCGCGCCACCAGCCGAGCATCCGCTTGCCGGTGATCACGCCCGTGAGGTTGAGCATGACCAGGAGCAGCGGCAGTTCGAAGGAGAGGCCGAAGACGATCACCATGCGGGTGATCAGGTCGAGGAGGTCGTCGAGCGGCAGCTGGTTGTCGATGTTCTGGGGTGAGAACTCGAGCAGGACGCGCGCCATGGTCGGCAGCGTCTTGTACGCGAAGAAGGCGCCGCCGAGGAAGAGCGGGACGCCGGTCGCCACGAAGCCGGTGGCGTACTTCTTCTCGTGCCGGTGCAGGCCCGGGGCGACGAAGCCCCACAGCTGGTAGAGCCAGATCGGGGACGCCCCGATGACACCGGCCATGAGCGACACCTTCAGGGCGAGCGTGAAGGGCGTGATCAGGCCGTTGAGCACGATGCGGGCGCACTGCTCGTTGGCGTCCTTGTTCTCGGCGGCCTTGGCCGTCAGTTCCGAGAAGGTCTTGTCGCAGCCCACGGAGTCAAGGACCGGGTTCGTGAAGAACTCGATGATGTCCTTGTAGTAGAAAGCGGCGACGATCGTGACGACGAGGATGGCCAGGACGGCCTTCCCGAGTCGGTTGCGAAGCTCACGCAGGTGCTCCGCGAGCGGCATCCGCCCCTCGGGGTCCTTCTCCAGCTTGCGGGCAGACTTGAGCAACCCACGTCCTCATCTCGTGCGACAGGCCGCCGTCACAGGGGGCGGCCTTCGATCAGCTCTTGATCAGCTCTTCGTCGTCTGGTTGGTCGGCTCGGACACGGGGCGCGAGCTGCTCACGTCACCGGGGGCGGCCTGGATGGTGCGCGGCGCCGGAGGCTGCTGGTCGTCCGTCTTCGGCGGGTCCGCGGGAGCGGCCTCCTTGTTGCCACCCTCACTCTTCATGGCCTTGGCCTCGCTCTTGAGGATGCGGGCCGACTTGCCGAGCGAGCGCGCCATGTCCGGGAGCTTCTTCGCGCCGAACAGGAGGAGGATGACCACGAGCAGGATGATCAACTCGGGGGCGCCGATCTTTCCACCGAACATATGCGTTTACCTTCTCACTGAGGCGGCAGGGGCGGGACTGCCGGTACCGATCGGACTTCGGACTGTTGTCCGATCACCGTGCTGGCAGCGATCGTATCCCGTGGGGGTGAACACGGGGCAATCCCTGTGCGTACTCCCAGTTGCGGCCCACGCCTCACTACCAGGCCGCCCAAGGGAGCGTACCCGCCCGACCTGCGGATCGGACAGGCCGCGGCGGTAAAGCGCTTTCCATGCCGCACGGCCCCCATCGGAGCGGTCAGACGGCGTCGCCGCCGGCCTTCGCCACGCTCACCGCGGCGCGCTCCAGCTCCTCGGCCGCGCGGTTGATCTGCTGTGTGGTGGCGGCGACTTGGCTCGCGAGGCGCTGGGCCTCGACGAACACCTTGATCGCGAGGACGGCCAGCACGGCAAGTCCCACGAACCCCATGGCCACGGCCAGCATCGCCCAGAACATGCGCCGAGCCTAGACGGTCTGATGGAGGCGGAGCGTGCGCACCCCGCCACCGGTGAGGAGTTCGACGATGCGCTCGCCCGCGGGCTTGCGCACGGCCACGTCGCACTCGGGGCAGGTGAAGGAGTAGAAGGTGGTGCGCCGGCTGGCCCCGATCGCCAACCGGATCGCGGCCGCGGCCAGTTCGAAGCGGGCGCGGCACTCCGGGCAGGCGGCCTTGAAGACGACGGGCGCCGGGGCGTCGACCCGGGCGGACATCGCGGCGATATCAGTGAAACCGGACACACCTGTCATTCTGTCCACCTTGCACCTTTCATCCGTTATGCGCCTTACGCCCGCTATGTGCGGACCCAACTCCCTCACGCGGCCCCGTCGTACGCCGCCAGCGCCTCGCGCGCCGCGTCCCGCGCGCTCACGGCGAGCTCGGCGGGCGCCACGATGTGCCCGTCCCCGCCGAGCCGCAGCGCGAGCCGGCGCAGCGAGGAGGGGTCGGGCGTGCGCAGGGTGATCCGCAGCCCGCCGTCCGCCAGCTCCTCGGCGCTGTCGTGCGGGTAGTACTCGGCGACCCAGCGCCCGCCGGGCCCGACCTCGACGACGACCTCGGGGTCCTCGGCCGCCGGCTGCACGAGCCCCTCGGAGAGGTCACGCAGTTCGACCTGGGGCGGGGCGGCGGCCTCGTCCAGGACCCGGATCTCGGCGACCCGGTCGAGCCGGAACGTGCGCCGCGCCTCGGACCTGCGGCACCACGCCTCCACATAGGTGTGGCCGACGCTGACCAGCCGGATCGGGTCGATCTCCCGCTCGGTCACCTCGTCGCGCGCGGGCGAGTAGTAGCGGATCCACAGCCGGCGCCGCTCGGAGATCGCGCGGTCGACGTCCGCGAAGACGCCGCCCTCGGACTCGAACGTGACGTTCAGGCGCGCACTCGCGCTCGCCACCTCACCGGCCGCCGTCTCCAGCTTCGCGGTCGCGCGCAGCAGCGCGAGGCGGTCGCTCTCGCGCAGCCCCGGCAGCGTGGCCACCGCCCGCGCGGCCACCAGCAGCGCGGTCGCCTCGTCGGCGGCGATCCGCAGCGGTTCGGCGACATCGTCCGGGTTGTGCCACCAGATGCGGTCGCCGTCGGTGTCGATGTCGAGCAGGTCGCCGCCGCGGAAGCTCGTCCCGCACAGCGGCAGTACGTCCAGGTCGGAGATGAGCTCGTCCTCGGTGATGCCGAAGGCCCGGGCGACGTCCTCCACGCGCGCGCCGGGGCGCTCGCGCAGATAGGTCACCAGGGACAGCATCCGCCGGGTCTGGTCGATGGCATTGGAAGCCATACCTTTTCGTTCTCCCCCTCAGCCCTTGGCCACGGCGCGCAGCCGGTCCACGACGTCGGCCCGCAGCTCGGCGGGTTCCAGGACCACCACGTCGGGGCCGAACTCCACGAGCCAGGCGTCGAGCCCGTGCCCGTACGGGATCTCCAACTCGTCCCAGCCGTCGCCCAGTTCCCGCAGCGAGGCGGCCTTGGCGCGCAGCGGGTAACCCGCGCCCGTGCGCAGCCTGATGCGCGCCGAGCGGGTGGCGCTCTCCCCCGCCCAGCTCGCCACGGTCTCCCGTACGGTCACCACGTCCGGCACCGGCGCCTCGAACCGGCCGGCACGGGAGCGGACCTTGCCGGTGATCCGGGAGAGCCGGAAGACCCGCTCGGCCTGCCGGTCGCGGTCCCAGCCCGCCAGGTACCAGTGGCCGCGCCAGCACTCCAGGGCCCACGGCTCGACGTGCCGGGCCGCGGGGCGCGCGGCGGTCGCCTTGCGGTAGTCGAAGACGACGGGGCGGCGGTCGCGGCAGGCCAGCATCAGCGGCTCGAAGGACGCCTCGTGCACCGGGATGCGGGGTTCGAGCGCGCCGTGGTTCTCGTACGGGTCCACGTCCTCGGGCATCCCCGCGGCGCGCAGCTTCTGCAGGGCGCCGCTGGCGGCACCGGCCAGCCGGGCCTGCTGCCAGACCTTCGCGGCGAGACCGAGCGCGGCGGCCTCCTCGCCGTCGAACGTGACGGGCGGCAGCCGGTTGCTGTCGCGGCGGGCGAGGTAGCCGACCTCGCCGTCCAGGTTCTCCACGGTCTCGATGACCAGGCCGAGCTCGCGCAGGTCGTCCTTGTCGCGCTCGAACATGCGGTTGAAGGAGTCGTCGTTGCCCGCCTCCAGGTAGGCCTCGATGGACTCCCGCAGCTCGCGCTTGCTGAGTGGCCGCCGCGTCCCGAGCAGACACAGCGCCAGATTCATCAGCCGCTCGGCCTTGGCAATGGCCATCTACGCCCTTTCCTCATGTAGCTCCAGACGGATGACCGTACCGCTCGGGGGTGTGCCGACAAAAGCCGAGGGCCCGTGCCAGCAGGCAGGGGCCCTCGGATGACCGCTTGCGGTCGTTGTGCGACTGTCTCAGACGGAGATCAGGTCACAGACGAAGATCAGCGTCTCGCCGGGGGCGATGAGGCCGCCGCCGGCGCCGCGGTCGCCGTAGGCGAGGTGGGCGGGGATGGTCAGCCGGCGACGGCCGCCGACCTTCATGCCCTGCAGGCCCTTGTCCCAGCCCTGGATGACCTGGCCGCCACCGAGCTGGAACTGCAGCGGGGTGCCGCGGTTCCAGGAGGCGTCGAACTCCTCGCCGGTGGAGAAAGCCACGCCCACGTAGTGCACGGAGACGGTGTCGCCCGCCTTCGCCTCGGGGCCGTCGCCCTCCCAGAGGTCCACGATCTCCAGATCCGTCGGAGCCGGGCCGTCGGGGAAGTCGATCTCGGGCTTGTCGATGCTCACGTGTAGTGCTCCTGCTTGTTGGCGGTTGGGCAACCGGGACAGTCTGCCATTTCTCCGGCGGTCAGTGCGCGGCGAGGATGTCGACCACGAAGACCAGCGTCGAGTTGGCCGGCAGGGTCGCGCCCTTGGCCTCCTTGCCGTACGCCTGGTCGGCCGGGATCACCAGGAGGACCCGGTCACCGACGTGCTTGCCGACGATCCCGGTGTCCCAGCCCTTGATGACCTGACCCTGGCCGATGGCGGTGGAGAACGGCCGGCCGGTCTTCCAGGACGAGTCGAACAGCTCGGCCTTCTTCTTGCCCTCGTTCAGCTTCCACGCGGCACCGCTGTACTGCATCGTCACCGTCTGGCCGCTCTTGACCTCGGCGCCCTTGCCGCTGATGAGGACCTGGTCGACGAGCTTCTTCGGCGGGTCGTTCTTCGGGACGGAGATCGTGGCCGGCTCCTCCTTGTCCGCCTTGATCTGCGGCAGGTTCGAGGGGATCGCGCCCTGCGTGCCCTCGGCCTTCTTCGGGATCACCTTGCCGACGTCGACGGCGAAGACGAGCGTGTCCGTGGCGGTGATGCCGACCTGCGGGTTGCCCTGGCTGCCGAAGCCCGCCGCCGGGGGCGCCACGACGAGGACCCGGCTGCCCTCCTTCTGCCCGACCACGGCCTGCGCGAACGCCGGGAGCTGCCCCTGGCCGCCCGCGGTGACCATCTGGGGGCCGCCGCCCTGCTTCCCGTACGTGGTGCCGAGGTCCTTGCCGCCCTTCCAGACCTTGCCGGTGAAGTCCATCGACACCAGGTCGTTCTTCTTCACCTCCGCGCCGCTGCCCGCGGAGAGGGTGTGCACGACGAACTTGCCGCTCGGGTCGCCCTTGGGCAGCGTGATCTTCGCCTGCTTGCCGAGAGCGCCGCTCACCGTCGGCATCGGGTTCGCGGTGTCGACGGCCTTGGGTACCTCGGCCGCCTTCGGCGACGCGGACGAGGAGGAGTCCGCCTTGTCCGCCGCGTCCTTCTTGCCGTCGTCGCTGCCGCAGGCCGTCGCGGTCAGCGCCAGTGCCGGCACGATCAGTAGAGCTGCAAGTCGGCGTCGCACAATGATCCTCAAGTCGCTCGAGTACGGTTCGGCCACTCTAGGCCCTCGTACCAATTTTCCAAGGACGGCCGAAGGGCCTCGTACGAATGATTCGTACGAGGCCCTTCGCGGGATCGGCGGGGCCGGGAAGAACTCCCGGACGGCGCCTACATCCCGGCGATCAGCTTCTCCACCCGGTCGTCCACACTGCGGAACGGGTCCTTGCACAACACGGTGCGCTGCGCCTGGTCGTTCAGCTTCAGATGGACCCAGTCGACCGTGAAGTCACGGCGCTGTTCCTGGGCCCGGCGGATGAAGTCACCGCGCAACCGCGCGCGCGTGGTCTGCGGCGGCACGGACTTGCCCTCGAAGATCTTCATGTCATTGCAGATCCGGGCGGCCTGACCCTTCTTCTCCAGGAGGTAGTAGAGGCCGCGGCGGCGGTGGATGTCGTGGTACGCGAGGTCTATCTGCGCGACCCGCGGGTGCGACATGGTCATGTTGTGCTTGGCGCGGTAGCGCTCGATGAGCTTGTACTTCATGACCCAGTCGATCTCGGTGCCGATGCGGTCGAGGTCCTCCGCCTCGATCGCGTCGAGCGTGCGGCCCCACAGTTCGAGGACCTGTTCGACGGTGCCGGTGCGGATGCCCCGGCGCTCCACGAAGTCGACGGCCTTCTCGTAGTACTCGCGCTGCACCTCGAGGGCGGAGGCCTCGCGGCCGCTGGCCAGGCGCACCTTGCGCCGGCCCGTGATGTCGTGGCTGACCTCGCGGATGGCCCGGATCGGGTTCTCCAGGGTCAGGTCGCGCATCACCGTGCCCGCCTCGATCATGCGCAGCACCAGGTCGGTGGCGCCGACCTTGAGGAGCATGGTCGTCTCGGACATGTTCGAGTCGCCGACGATGACGTGCAGCCGCCGGTAGCGCTCGGCGTCCGCGTGCGGTTCGTCCCGGGTGTTGATGATCGGCCGGGAGCGCGTCGTCGCGGAGCTGACGCCCTCCCAGATGTGCTCGGCGCGCTGGCTCACGCAGTACACGGCGCCGCGCGGAGTCTGCAGCACCTTGCCCGCGCCGCACAGCAACTGACGCGTGACCAGGAAGGGAATGAGAATGTCCGCGAGCCGCGAGAACTCCCCGTGCCGCGCCACCAGGTAATTCTCGTGGCAGCCGTAGGAGTTTCCCGCCGAGTCGGTGTTGTTCTTGAACAGGTATACGTCGCCTGCGATCCCCTCCTCGTGCAGGCGTCGTTCGGCGTCGACGAGCAGGCCTTCCAGAATGCGCTCGCCCGCTTTGTCGTGGGTGACCAACTCGGTCACGTTGTCGCATTCCGGTGTTGCGTATTCCGGATGCGAACCCACGTCAAGATAGAGGCGGGCGCCGTTCCGCAGAAAGACATTGCTGCTGCGGCCCCATGACACGACACGGCGGAAGAGGTACCGCGCCACCTCGTCAGGAGACAGGCGTCGCTGTCCCCTGAACGTGCATGTGACGCCGTACTCGTTCTCCAGCCCGAAAATGCGGCGGTCCATGACTGAACATTACGCCCGATCCCCCGAGCTGAAACGGGGTTCGACAGCACGGTTTGGATCATTTTCCGAAGCGACCGCTCCCCGCCCGGACGTGCGAGGGTCCCGCAGCACCCGCCCCGTGGCCAGCAGGACGAGCAGCGCGAGCGTCCCGGTGGCCGCCGGGACGGTGAACCCCCAGCGCGTGCCGCCCCATTCGACGACCGGTCCCGCGACGGCCGTGCCGACGCTGGCCCCCACCGTGAAGGTCGTCACGAGCCAGGAGAACGCCTCCGTCACCGTCCCCCGCGGGGCGTGCCGGTCGACGACGATGAACGCGCAGGCGATGCACGGTGCGAGGAAGACCCCGGCGACCGCGGTGAGCGCCACCATCGCCACCGGTCCCGGCATGAGCGTCAACGGCACGTAGAAGAGGGCCAGAAGGCCCACCAGCCACCGAAGCCGCGCCTCGGGGGCGCCGCTCCACTGTCGCGCGCCGTACACGCTGCCGCCCACGAGGGCGCCGAGCCCGAGCGCCGCCATCATCCAGCCGTAGATCGCGTCACCACCGTGCTCGTCGGCGTACGAGACCCCGGCCACCGTGATCGAGCCGAGCGCCAGTCCGATGAACAGGAAGGCGGCGAGCAGGACGAGCAGCCCCGGCGAGCGGAGCGCGCCCAGCCAGTGCGCCTCGCGCGGCGCCGAACGCCACTGCCGAGACGGCCTCGACAGCACGACGGAGAGGGCGCCGAGCATCCCGACGACGTTCAGGAGGATCAGCGCGGCCTGCGCCGACCACAGGGACACGCAGACGGTCACCAGCAACGGGCCGACGGTGAACATGACTTCCTGCGCGATCGCGTCCATCGCGTACGCGGTGTGCACCTGCTCCTCGCGCGGCAGCACGCTCGGCCACAGCGCCCGCAGCCCGCCCTCCAGCGGTGGCGTGAACAGCCCGGCCGCGGCCACCGCGCCGTACGCCCACACCGGTGCGCCGGTGCCGGCGCACGCGAAGACGGTCATCGCGAGCCCCGACAGGACGGCGGCCGGGAGCTGCACCTTCGGCTGGCCGCGCAGGTCGACGAGGCGCCCGAGCAGTGGCTGCCCGATCGCGTTGGCCACCCCGTACACCGCGGCGAGCGCGCCCGCCAGGGTGTACGTGCCGCCCTCGTCCCGGACGAACAGCACGATGGCGATGGCCGCCGTGGCGTTCGGCAGCCTGCCCACGAGCGTGCCGGTGAGCAGCCGCATCGCGTGCGGGGCCCGGAGGATCTCCGCGTATCCCGCGGCCATCGCCCCGCCTCCTCCCATGAAGTTTTACGTATAACGTCGAGGGGTTATACGTACCACGTACCTCGTCCGGGGAGCCACCCGATAACGTCGACCGTCCCGGGACCAGGCAGACGGAGGCACCAGTGACCAGCGGAACGGAAGGGGCGGCGACCACCCGCCCCACCAGCCGGGACGTGGCCCGCGCCGCCGGCGTCTCGCAGGCCGCCGTCTCCCTCGTCATGGGCGACAAATGGCGGGGCCGGGTCGCCGCGGCCACCGCCGAGCGGGTCCGCGCGGCCGCACATGAACTCGGGTACCGCCCCAACCTCGCGGCCCGCAACCTCCGCCTCGGACGCACCCGCACCGCCCTGCTCGTCGTTCCCGCGCTCACCAACGAGTTCTTCGCGGGCGTCTACACCGGGGCCGCCCGCGTCGCCGCCCAGCACGACTTCGGCGTCGTCCTCTACCCCTCCCCCGACGGCGTCGGCCCGGCCCGGGACCCGTTCCCCTCCGCCCGCGCCGCCCTGGACGGCATCCTGGCCTCCTCGATGGCCGCCGACGCCGTCACGGCGCTGCGCGGCGACGACCTGCCCCTCGTCATGCTGGACAGCGATCCGGCCGGCAGCCTCGGTGCCACGACCGTCAACCTGGACCTCGCCGACGGCATGCGGCAGATCACCGACCACCTGCTGGCCCTCGGCCACCGCCACTTCCTCCACCTCGCCTCGGCGGTCCGCTCCTGGACCTTCGACGTACGCGCCCACGAACTCGCCGCCACCGCCGCCCGGTTGCCCGGCACCACGGTCCGTACCGTCCGCTCCGCCCTCACCGTCGAGGACGCCGTGGCGGCCACGGAGCGGGCCCTGCACACCTGCGGCCTGGTCCGGCCCACCGCGATCGTCTGCGACGACGACAAGCTCGCCACGGGCGCCTACAAGGCCGCCCGGCGGATGGGGCTTCGCATCCCCGAGCACTTCTCGGTCACCGGCTTCGACGACCTCTCCCTTGCCACCGCCGTCGAACCGGAACTCACCACCGTGCGCCTGCCGGCGGAGGAGTTCGGCGAGCGGGGCATGGCCGCGCTGCTCGCCGTCCTGGAGGGCCGCACCCCCGAGACCGGCCCGCTGCCGGTCGAGTTGGTCGTGCGCGGCTCGACGGCACCACCACCGCGCACCGAGAACTGAGAGCCTGTCTTTGACACAGGTGTGCCCCGGCCGGTTCGGAAACCGGCCGGGGCACACCCACGACCAACCGCGAACTGCGCTGTGACTACTCTCCGGCGGAGTCGTCGTCGGAGACCGCGTCGGAGGCGGCCTTCGAGGTCTCGGCAGCACCCTCGGCGGTGAGCAGACGCGACAACTGCCGCCCCGTGATCCGCTTGAACTTGCGCTGCTGCGGCCGCGTACGGTCCAGGACCGCCACCTCGAGGCGCTCCCCGGGGATCTCCCGCTCGCTCCCGTTCGTGTCGCGCGACAGCGCCTGCACGGCCAGCTTCAGCGCCTCGGACAGCGTCATGCCGTCCTGGTGACGCTGGTCCAGGTAGCTGCTGATCTGCTCCGCGTTGCCGCCGACCGCGACCGAGCCGTGCTCGTCCACGATCGAACCGTCGTGCGGCAGGCGATAGATCTGGTCGCCGTCGCTGGTCTCGCCGACCTCCGCGACGACCAGCTCCACCTCGTACGGCTTCTCGGCCGCGCTGGAGAAGATGGTGCCCAGCGTCTGCGCGTAGACGTTCGCCAGGCCGCGGGCGGTCACGTCCGCACGGTCGTACGTGTAGCCACGCAGGTCCGCGTAGCGAACGCCCCCGATCCGCAGGTTCTCGTACTCGTTGTACTTGCCGGCGGCGGCGAAGCCGATCCGGTCGTAGATCTCGCTGAACTTGTGCAGGGCACGGGACGGGTTCTCGCCGACGAACACGATGCCGTCGGCGTACTGCAGCACGACCAGGCTGCGACCGCGGGCGATGCCCTTGCGCGCGTACTCCGCGCGATCGGCCATCGCCTGCTGGGGTGAGACATAGAACGGCGTCGACACCGGCTATCCGTCCCTTTCTGTCAGTGACGCGTCAGTGGGGAAAGAAGAGCGAACGGACAGCTCACAGCAGGGCGGCCCGCGGACCGTCCGGCTGCTCCAGACGCCGCTCGAGGATCGCCCGGGCGATCTCCGACGACTCGTCGTCCGTCAGCCTGCGGAACCCGTCCTGCGAGATCACCGTGACGATCGGGAAGATGCGCCGCGCCATGTCGGGGCCGCCCGTCGCCGAGTCGTCGTCGGCCGCGTCGTACAGCGCCTGCACGACCAGGGTCGTCGCCTGCTCCTCCGTCAGGTCCTCGCGGTAGAGCTTCTTCATCGACCCGCGCGCGAAGACCGAACCCGAACCCGTGGCGGCGAAGCCGTGCTCCTCGCTGCGCCCGCCCGTGACGTCGTACGAGAAGATGCGCCCCTTCTCACGGTCGACGTCGTACCCGGCGAACAGCGGCACGACGGCGAGCCCCTGCATGGCCATGGCGAGGTTCGACCGGATCATCGTGGAGAGCCGGTTCGCCTTGCCCTCCAGCGACAGCTGGGCGCCCTCGACCTTCTCGAAGTGCTCCAGCTCCAACTGGAAGAGCTTCACCATCTCGACGGCCAGGCCGGCGGTGCCGGCGATGCCGACGGCCGAGTACTCGTCCGCCGGGAAGACCTTCTCGATGTCGCGCTGCGCGATCACGTTCCCCATCGTGGCCCGCCGGTCACCGGCGAGCACGACGCCGCCGGGGAACGTCACGGAGACGATCGTCGTCCCGTGCGGGGCCTCGACGACCCCCTGCATCGGCGGCAACTGCCGGTTCCCCGGCAGGATCTCGGGCTGGTGCTCGGAGAGGAAGTCCATGAAGGACGACGACCCGGGCGTCAGGAAGGCAGCCGGTAGACGCCCGGTGCTACGAGGGTTGGCTTCCACGCGTTTCCTTCCAAGTAAGCGGTGGCTCGACGAGTCGTGTCGGGGTCGTCCCCCAACTTGCCGAGGGCCGAATTGCAGTTGAAGCACAGTACGCCACGGACCCTACCCGTCTCATGGCAGTGATCCACATGAACTGCGGGAGCCTTGAGGCAGATCACGCAGATCCCCATCTGGGAGGCGACCATGTCGTCGCGCTGCGCCTCGGTGAGGTTGTAGTTGCGCTTGAGGTGACGCGCGCGGCCCTTGGTTGCCTTGCAGGATTTACAGAGCGTTGCGAGACCGTCCGAGGCCGTCGTGTTTCGATGCCACTCGCTGTGCGGCCTGTTCTCCCCGCAGCCCCAGCAGTGCTTGTATCCCTCAGGCACGTCCACCTTGACGCGGACCGTCTTGCCACGCGCCTCCTGACGCCTCCTGTGGTACTCGGCAGCGCATCCGCGGCAATTGGCTTGCAACCCGTCGGGCCGGGACCGATTAGCCGCGAACGCGCCGAGGGGAAGCCACTCCTGGCAGCCGGAGCACTTCTTCCCCTCAGCCGAATCGGACATACGTCATTGTCCGCCCTTTTGGACAAAACTCCTGACGAAATCCTCAGCGTTCTCTTCCAAGACGTCGTCGATTTCGTCAAGAACCGAGTCGACATCGTCGCTCAGCTTCTCCTGGCGCTCCTTGAGGTCCTCGGTCGACTGCTCGTCGACCGCCTGCTCCTCGACCTCCTCGGTGGAACGCGTCGCCTTCTGCTGTCCGCCGCCGGTGTCCTTGGTCGCCATATCCAGCTCACCCCGCTCGGTTCGACATACACGTAGCACGTGTCGTACAGGCCGTTCGTGATCAGAACCCTACAAGTCGGGTCCGACATCGGCCCCGCAGTTGGTACAACGTGCGGGACCCACCTCTGTGATTCCCCTGCCGCGGACCTTTCAGCCGCGGATCAGCCGCCGGACAGTACCCGCACCAGATCTTCGGCCGTCCGGCACCGGTCGAGCAGCTCCTTCACGTGATTACGCGTTCCGCGAAGGGGTTCGAGGGTGGGGACCCGTTGCAGTGAGTCACGGCCCGGGAGATCGAAGATGACCGAGTCCCAGGAGGCCGCGGCGACGTCGTCCGCGTACTGCTCCAGGCAGCGCCCGCGGAAGTACGCCCGGGTGTCCTCCGGCGGCGCCGTACGGGCCCTCTCGACCTCGTCCTCGGTCAGCAGGCGCTTCATCTTGCCGCGGGCCGCGAGGCGGTTGTAGAGCCCCTTGTCGGCCCGTACGTCGGCGTACTGGAGGTCGACCAGGTGCAGGCGCGCGGCGTCCCAGTCCAGGTCGTCGCGGCGCCGGTAGCCCTCCATCAGCTCGCGCTTGGCCACCCAGTCCAGCTCACCGGAGAGGCTCATGGGGTCGCTCTCCAGGCGGCCGAGCACGTCCTCCCAGCGCGTCAGGACGTCCTTGGTCTGGTCGTCCGCGTCGGCGCCGAACCGCTCCTCGACGTACTTCCTGGCAAGTTCGTAGTACTCCATCTGGAGCTGGACCGCGGTGAGCGTCCGGCCGCTACGGAGAGTGATCAGATGCTGGAGCGTCGGATCGTGGGAGACCTGGTGGAGGGTGCGGACCGGCTGGTCCACGGCCAGGTCCACCGCGATGAAGCCGTCCTCGATCATGGAGAGGACCAGCGCCGTCGTGCCGAGCTTCAGATAGGTCGAGATCTCGGAGAGGTTCGCGTCACCGATGATCACGTGGAGGCGGCGGTACTTCTCCGCGTCCGAGTGCGGCTCGTCGCGGGTGTTGATGATCGGGCGCTTGAGGGTCGTCTCCAGGCCGACCTCGACCTCGAAGTAGTCGGCCCGCTGGCTCAGCTGGAAGCCGTGCTCGTGCCCGTCCTGACCGAGGCCGACGCGGCCCGCACCGGTGACGACCTGACGGGAGACGAAGAACGGTGTCAGATGGCGCACGATGTCCGAGAAGGGGGTCTCCCGCTTCATCAGGTAGTTCTCGTGTGTCCCGTAGGAGGCGCCCTTGTTGTCGGTGTTGTTCTTGTAGAGGTGGATCGGCTGGGCGCCGGGCAGCTGGGCCGCGCGGTCGGCGGCCTCCGCCATGATGCGCTCGCCGGCCTTGTCCCACAGGACGGCGTCGCGGGGGTTGGTGATCTCCGGTGAGCTGTACTCGGGGTGCGCGTGGTCCACGTAGAGGCGCGCCCCGTTGGTCAGGATGACGTTGGCCAGGCCGATGTCCTCGTCGGTGAGCTGGCTGGAGTCGGCGGTCTCTCGCGCGAGGTCGAAGCCCCGGGCGTCACGCAGCGGGTTCTCTTCCTCGAAGTCCCAGCGGGCGCGGCGGGCCCGGTGCATCGCCGCCGCGTACGCGTTGACGATCTGGGACGAGGTGAGCATGGCATTGGCATTGGGGTGGCCTGGGACGGAGATCCCGTACTCTGTCTCGATCCCCATTACTCGCCGTACGGTCATGCGGCCCTCCTTGCCCGGCGCCGCCCTCGGTCGGGGGCGGCGCTCAAGTACCGCTGGTTCTCCGGTGCGCATGCGGTGCCCGTCCCCGCACGGCGCGACTCGGCGGCATTCAAGAGCCTAGAACGCCTCCGCGCCGGTGGGGAGATCATTTGCGTCATTGCTTCGCTCCGACGTCGAGCGGATGGCGGCGAAAAAGTTGCCTGGAAAAGCAGTGGGCTGCGGGCGCCCCGGTCGGGCACCCGCAGCCACCCTGTCTTTTACAGGTACTGACCGGTGTTCGCCACCGTGTCGATGGAACGTCCGGTGTCCGCGCCCTGCTTTCCGGTGACAAGGGTGCGGATGTAGACGATCCGCTCACCCTTCTTGCCGGAGATCCGAGCCCAGTCGTCGGGGTTGGTGGTGTTGGGCAGGTCCTCGTTCTCCTTGAACTCGTCGATGCAAGCCTGGAGGAGATGAGAGACCCTGAGGCCCTTCTGGTTCTGCTCGAGGAAGGCCTTGATGGCCATCTTCTTGGCGCGCCCCACGATGTTCTCGATCATCGCGCCCGAGTTGAAGTCCTTGAAGTACAGGACTTCCTTGTCGCCATTGGCGTACGTGACTTCGAGGAAGCGGTTCTCCTCGGATTCCGCGTACATGTGCTCCACGGCGGTCTGAATCATGTTGGCGACCGTGGCAGCCCGGTCGCTGCTGTGCTCGCCGAGGTCGTCGGCGTGGAGCGGCAGACGCTGGGTGAGGTACTTGCCGAAGATGTCCTTGGCCGCTTCGGCGTCCGGACGCTCGATCTTGATCTTCACGTCGAGCCGGCCGGGCCGCAGGATGGCCGGGTCGATCATGTCCTCACGGTTCGAGGCACCGATCACGACCACGTTCTGCAAGCCCTCGACGCCGTCGATCTCGGCGAGCAGCTGCGGGACGATGGTGTTCTCCACGTCCGAGCTGACGCCGGAGCCACGGGTGCGGAACAGGGACTCCATCTCGTCGAAGAAGACGATGACGGGGGTGCCCTCGCTGGCCTTCTCGCGGGCACGCTGGAAGACCAGGCGGATCTGTCGCTCGGTCTCACCGACGTACTTGTTGAGAAGCTCAGGACCCTTGATGTTGAGGAAGAAGCTCTTCCCCTGGCCCTGTCCGGTCACCTCGGC
The DNA here is from genome assembly GCF_055571235.1 of Streptomyces sp. NPDC030991. NCBI lineage: Bacteria > Bacillati > Actinomycetota > Actinomycetes > Kitasatosporales > Streptomycetaceae > Streptomyces > Streptomyces sp. NPDC030991. Next base: position 20,378 of record NZ_JBVIFR010000027.1, on the reverse strand, counting down.
GACCTTCTTGGCAAGGGAGTTGGCGACTGCCTTGGCGATCAGGGTCTTACCGCATCCGGGGGGCCCGTACAGCAGGACACCCTTGGGCGGCCGCAGTTCGTGCTCCCGGTAGAGGTCCGGGTAGAGGTAGGGCAGCTCGACCGCGTCGCGGATCAGCTCGATCTGGTTGCCCAGGCCGCCGATCTGCTCGTAGCCGATGTCCGGGACCTCTTCGAGGACGAGTTCCTCTACTTCGCTCTTCGGTACGACTTCGTAGACATAGCCGGATCGGGGTTCGAGAAGCAGCGCGTCGCCGGGGCGGATGACGACGTCGAGCAGCGGCTCGGCGAGCCGTACCACCCGTTCCTCGTCGGTGTGCCCGGTCACGAGGGCTCGCTCGCCGTCCTCCAGGATCTCCTTGAGGGTGACGATGTCGCCGACGCTCTCGTACTCCATGGCCTCGACCACGTTGAGCGCTTCGTTGAGCATCACTTCCTGGCCACGCCTGAGCTCTTCGAGCTCGACGCTGGGGCTCACGTTCACCCGAAGCTTTCGGCCGCCTGTGAAGATGTCGGCGGTGCCGTCCTCATTTGCCGTGAGGAAGACTCCGAAGCCGGCCGGCGGCTGCGCGAGCCGGTCGACCTCTTCCTTGAGAGCCACGATCTGGTCGCGGGCCTCGCGGAGGGTGTTCGCCAGTCGTTCGTTCTGAGCGGACACGCCGGCCAGATTGGTCTGCAGTTCGACGATCCGCTCTTCGAGAATCCTCGTATGACGCGGAGAGTCGGCGAGCTTGCGCCGCAGGACGGCGATCTCCTGCTCGAGATAGGCAATCTGCCCGGCGGGGTCGTCGGACCCTCGTCCCGGGCGGATGCCGCGGTTGATGTCGTCGTCGTGGGCTGCCACGGTCCTCACCTCCTCCAAGGGGAGCTGGACGCTTCCAGACCCTACCTGGGTGGGTGTTGATTGAAACCCCTAGATCACAAAGACGGTCGAGGTGTGTCCGATCTTCACCCTTGCGCTCTCCCTCTCGCCAGGGGGATACCCACCCAACAACATCGGAAAGCGGGCGGTTGTAGGGTCGAACTGTTCAACACCCGTCAGGCCTGGCCCGACTTGCTCCTGTGAAGTCGGATTTCCCGGGCCGCGACGCAGGAAACGGCAGGAGACATGACCGTGCAGCAAGAGGCCGGATCCGGCACCGACAGCAGCGTTCCGCTGGAGGTGTGGATCGACCAGGACCTGTGCACCGGTGACGGGATCTGCGCTCAGTACGCGCCGGAGGTCTTCGAGCTGGACATCGACGGCCTCGCATATGTGAAGAGCCAGGACGACGAGCTGTTGCAGGACGCCGGTGCCTCAACGCCCGTACCGCTCCCGCTTCTCACCGATGTCGTGGCGTCCGCGAAGGAGTGCCCGGGCGACTGCATCCATGTACGCCGCGTTTCGGACAGGGTCGAGGTGTACGGGCCCGACGCGGACTGACGAGTCGGCGACCGACCGGGCGGTCGGTCACGGAGAGCGAAGGGCCCCGCACGCCGGTGACCGGTGGGCGGGGCTCTCGTGTCGGCTCAGACGCTGCTGGCCCCGGCCGGCGTCGACCGGACGAACGTCCCGTTCTTCCACTGCCACTTGGCCTGGTCGTGGACGTCCGGGCGGTAGCGCGGGACGGCGTCGGAGGAGTAGCCGTCGAGGCTCGCGGTGACGGCTCCGTCCCGGACGTCGAGGCCGGTGACGGAGAACTGGTCCTTCGGGTCGAGGAGCGTGGCGACGATGCGGGGTGCGGCACCGGCCGGCCGGGTGAGGACGTAGACGCCGCTCGGCGGGGTGCCGGAGCCCGCGTCGCAGCGGACGACCGCGACCGTCTCGGGGCGGCCGTCGCCGTCGAGGTCGCCGGATGCCTTCTTCTGCACGAGGACCTTGACCGGTCCGCAGTCGACCGGGAAGTGGACCGCGGCCGGATCGGGCGGTGCGACGGCCCGGGACACGGTGCCGGGCGCCTCGGCGCCGGCCTGGACGGCGGTGGCCGCGCCCGGCTGGAGGAAGCCGGAGGCCGCGACGACGGCGGCGAGGGCGGCCGCGGTGGCCAGCCAGTGGATCGGGCGGGTGGTGGTGTGCGCCAGGTCCGGGACGGCGGGTTGCTGCACTAGGAGTGTCTCCTGTGAGGGCTGTGCCGGTGGGGTGGCCAGCATCGTGCCATACGTCACAGTGCAGGGGAACGGCGGGGTCCGTCGTCTCCGCGGTGGCTCCTGGTGAGGGTGCTGCCGCTGTGTCAACGAACGGACGCCGCCGCCGAGTTCCCGTACGGGGCGGGGAACTCGGCGGCGGCGCCGTGGCGTTGTGCGGTCGTACGGTGTTCTGCGGTTCTGCGGTTCTGCGGTTCTGCGGTCCTGAAGGGTCAGCGGGCCGTCGGCTCAGCGGCCGCGGTTGCCGCCGTCCGCGTTCGGTCCGTCGTAGTCCTCGCCGTAGGCGCCCTTGGCGGGGCGGCGGCGGCGCATGGGCGGCTCGACGCCGTCCGCGAGGCGGCGGGCGGTCAGCAGGAAGCCGGTGTGGCCGATCATCCGGTGGTCGGGGCGGACCGCGAGGCCCTCCACGTGCCAGTTGCGGATCATCGACTCCCACGAGGTGGGCTCGTTGAAGCAGCCGATCTCGCGGATGGACTCGACGGTGCGGGCGAGCTGCGTGGTCGTGGCGACGTAGCAGCACAGGATGCCGCCGGGGACGAGCGCCTTGGAGACGGCCTCCAGGCACTCCCACGGGGCGAGCATGTCGAGGATGACGCGGTCGACGTCCGCGTCGGCCAGGTTGTCCTGGAGGTCGCCGACGGTCAGCTGCCAGGCGGGGTGCGGGCCGCCGAAGTAGCGCTCCACGTTCGCCTGCGCGATCTCGGCGAAGTCCTCGCGGCGCTCGTACGAGTGCAGCATGCCCTGGTCACCGATGGCGCGCAGCAGAAAGCTGCTGAGCGAGCCGGAGCCCACGCCCGCTTCGACGACGCGGGCGCCGGGGAAGATGTCGGCGAAGGCGAGGATCTGCCCCGCGTCCTTGGGGTAGACCACGGCGGCGCCGCGGGGCATGGACAGGACGTAGTCGGGGAGCAGGGGGCGCAGCGCGAGGTAGGCGACGTTTCCGGTGGTGCGGACAACGCTGCCCTCGGGTGCGCCGATCAGCTCGTCGTGCGGGAAGGAACCCTTGTGGGTGTGGAAGTTCTTTCCCTCTTCGAGCGTGAACGTGTAGTGGCGGCCCTTGGGGTCGGTCAGCTGTACCTGGTCCCCGACCTTGAAGGGCCCGCGTCGGCGGGCGGCACCGGTCGGTTCGGACATGTGACCAGCCTACCGGCCCCGGCGAGGCCCGCCGACCATGCGGCTTCCGGGGCGTTCGCGGGGCGTTCTCGCTGCGTTTCCGGGCGTTCCTACGAGGGGCGGGCCATGGCCTTGACGAAGGCGCGCTCCACGTCGGCGGCGGAGAGGACGCCGTAGATGGCGCCGTTGTTCTCGACGACCAGGTACTCGGTGGCCGGGGTGGCGCGGAGGGTGTCGAGGAGGTCCTCCCCCGCCAGTTCGGCCGAGACGCGCATACCGTCCGTGAGGTCCTGGGCGAGGCCGCTGACGGTGACCCAGGGGCGGCGGTGCTCGGGGACGCCGACGATGGCGGCCTCGCGGACCAGCGAGCGGGGTTCGCCGTCGGCGTCGACGACGACGAGGGCGCGGGCGCCGGACTCGTTGGCGCGGCGCAGGGCCTCGGAGAGCGGGGTCGCGGCGGCCACGGGGACGGCGCGCCGGGTGAGGGTGCGGGCGCGCAGCTCGGGGAGGTGTTCGCGGAGCCGGGCCATGCGCAGGCTGTTGCCGGCGCCGGTCCAGATGATCGCGGCGAGGATGGCGGCGAGCAGCGCGTCGGTGACGGTGTCCATGCCGCTGACGTCCTCGGTGTTCTCGCCGAGGACGCCTGACTGGGTGAGCAGGGGCAGGCCGATGAGGACGGTGACGGCGAGGGCGCGGCCGACCCAGGCGGCGGCGATGGTGCCGCTCATGGGTCTGCCGGTGATCTTCCAGACGACGGCGCGGAGCATGCGGCCGCCGTCGAGGGGCAGGCCGGGCAGCAGGTTGAAGACGGCGACGATGAGGTTGGAGACCATCAGGCCCGCCAGCAGGACGCCGGGGACGGTGCCGGGCTCGACGGCCATCACGCCGAGGTAGAAGACGCCGGACAGGACGAGGGAGAGCAGGGGTCCGACGAAGGCGAGGACGAACTCGCGGCCCGGGGTCTCGGACTCCTTCTCGATCTCGGAGACGCCGCCGAAGAACTGGAGCTGGATGCGGCGGACCGGGAGTTTGAAGCGCAGGGCGGCGACGACGTGGGCGAGTTCGTGGACGAGCACGGAGGCGTAGAAGGCGACCGCGAAGAAGAGGGAGACCAGGTAGCGGGCGGCGCCGAGCTCGGGCAGGACGCGGTCGAGCTGGCCGCCGAAGACCCAGGTGATCAGCGCGGCGACGAGGAACCAGCTGGGGGCGACGTAGACCGGGACGCCGAAGGGGCGTCCCATGAGGATGCCGCCGCGGGGGCTCGGGGGTTTGGCCGGGCCCTTGCGCTTGCCGGAGGTGGCGGCGGCCCGGTCGGGGTGGGTGTCGTGGGAGTGGCCCGGGGGGTGGGTGTCGTGGGCGGGCGCGCCCGCCGGGGTCTTCGGGCCGTCCTCAGGGGCGGGGCCGCCCCGGTCCGGGCCCGGGCCCGGGTCGTTCCGGAGTTGCTGCGGCGGGGGCGTGGCGTTGCCTTCCGGGACGGCGTCCTTCGGGGTGGACGGCGCGGCGGAGTCCGGCCGGGCCTGCGCGGGGTGCCCCCCTTGGTCCTCCGCCGGCGGCGTCGCCTCGCCGGTGCCGGACTGCGGCTGCCCGCTCTCGTCCACGGTGATCCCTCGGTCCCCTCGTTCGAAGCGTTTCCCCGCCGGAGCGGGACGTTCTGGCGTCGATGGTATGCGGACGGTGTCCGGCGGCCCCCGTCGACTCCCCCGGGGCCACGCTACGCAAGACGCCCGGGACGCGCAGGTGCCTGGCTGTCAGTGGCGGGCCGTATCGTCGTGGGACATGGAGACCAGTACCGAGACGGGCCCGGCGACGGGCCCGGAGTCCGGATCCGAGAGTGGCGTCGGCGAGGCCGTGACCGCCGCCGTGGCCGCTGTCGCGCCGGCGTCGCTGTCGCCGTCGCGGGCGAGCGATTTCATGCAGTGCCCGTTGCTGTACCGGTTCCGGGTGATCGACAAGCTGCCGGAGAAGCCGAGCGAGGCGGCGACGCGGGGCACGCTGGTCCATGCCGTGCTGGAGAGACTGTTCGACGCCCCGGCCGGGGAGCGCACCGCGCCGCGGGCCAAGTCGCTGATCCCGGGTCAGTGGGACCGGCTGCGGGAGTCCAGGCCGGAGCTGGGCGAGCTGTTCGCCGACGATGCCGAGGGCGAGCGGATGGCCCGGTGGCTCGGTGACGCGGAGCGGCTCGTCGAGCGCTGGTTCACGCTGGAGGATCCGACGCGGCTGGAGCCCGCCGAGCGGGAGCTGTTCGTCGAGGCCCAGTTGGAGTCGGGGCTCAAGCTGCGCGGGATCATCGACCGGGTCGACGTGGCGCCCACCGGCGAGGTGCGCATCGTCGACTACAAGACGGGCAAGGCGCCGCGCCCCGAGTACGCCGAGGGCGCGCTGTTCCAGATGAAGTTCTACGCGCTGGTGGTGTGGCGGCTGAAGGGTGTCGTGCCGCGCCGGCTCCAGCTGGTGTATCTGGGCAGCGGTGACGTGCTGACCTACGACCCGGTCATCGCCGACCTGGAGCGGGTGGAGCGCAAGCTGCACGCGCTGTGGGACGCCATCAAGGAGGCCACCGAGACCGGCGAGTGGCGGACCCGGCCGACGAAGCTGTGCGGCTGGTGCGACCATCAGGCCGTCTGCCCGGAGTTCGGGGGGACTCCCCCGCCGTATCCGCTGCCGGTGCGCTCCTCCGCCGGTGATCCGGCCTGATCCGGACCCGCCGCCCCTGGCAGGGCAGAATGGGGCCGGACTATCGAAGGAGTGTCTCGTGGCCATCCGCGTCCTACTGGTCGATGACCAGCCGCTGCTGCGTACCGGCTTCCGCATGATCCTGGAGGCCGAGCAGGACATCGCGATTGTCGGCGAGGCCGGCGACGGCCTCCAGGCTCTCGACCAGGTGCGGGCGCTTCAGCCCGATGTGGTGTTGATGGACATCCGTATGCCGCGGATGGACGGGGTCGAGGCGACCCGGCAGATCAGCGGTCCCGGCAAGGACGGTCCGGCGAAGGTGCTCGTCCTGACGACCTTCGATCTCGACGAGTACGTGGTGGAGGCGTTGAAGGCGGGGGCCAGTGGCTTCCTGCTCAAGGACGCCCCGGCCAATGAGCTGGTGCAGGCGATCCGGGTGGTCGCCGCCGGCGAGGCGATGCTCGCGCCGAGCATCACGCGCCGGCTGCTCGACAAGTATGCGGACCATCTCCCGTCGGGCGACGAGCCGGTGCCGGACACCCTGCACACGCTGACCGAGCGCGAGGTGGAGGTGCTCAAGCTGGTGGCGCGCGGCCTGTCGAACGCGGAGATCGCCGCCGATCTCTTCGTGAGCGAGACGACCGTGAAGACCCATGTCGGGCATGTGCTCACGAAGTTGGGTCTGCGCGACCGGGTGCAGGCGGCCGTGTACGCGTACGAGAGCGGCCTCGTCCGTCCGGGCGCGCAGTAGGCCCGCGGGCGTCGCACGCGCGAAGGCGGCGGTCACCGGTGGTGGCCGCCGCCTTCGTACGTGCGGGTGGTGGTGCGGGGCGGGCCGGTCAGCCCTTGCTGATCTCCCAGAACCGGAACACGGTCGACGCGTCGAGGCAGTTCTCCAGGCCGTAGACGTTGTCGCGGGCGACGGCGTACTGCTTGGCCTGCCACACGGGCAGGATCGGCAGCTGCTGGGCGACGATCTTCTGGAGCTGCCCGTACTGCGCGGAGGTGGCGGCGCGGTCGCTCTGGGCGCCGGTCGTCGGGATGATCGTGTCGGTGACGGCCGAGTTGGTGTAGTGGTTGCCGAGGACGTTGTCCTTGCCGAAGAACGGCTGGGTGAAGTTGTCCGGGTCCGGGTAGTCGGGCACCCAGCCCTTGACGTAGACCCCGTACTTGCCGGACTTGATGTCCCGCTCGTACTGGGCGAACCCGACGGACTTGACGTCCGCGTCGAAGAGGCCGCTCGCGTCGAGCTGCTCGGCGATGGCCTTCAACTCGGCGTCCGTGGCCGGTCCGTAGCGCGACGGCGTGGACCAGAGCGTCAGCTTGACCTTGCCGGTGATGCCGTCGGCGCGCAGCGCGGCCCGGGCGCTGCTCGTGGAGGGGCGGGCGCCGTACGTGTCGAAGAAGGCGGTGTTGTGGCCGCTGATGCCCGCCGGGATGATCGAGTAGAGCGGGGTCGCGGTGTTGTTGTAGACCTTGTCGATGAGGGCGTCGCGGTCGATGAGGTAGGCCATGGCCTTGCGGACGGCGAGCTTGCCGGCGACCGGGTCCTTCATGTTGAAGACGAGGTGCTGGACCTCCGCGCTGGTGCCCTCGACGACGTCGAGCTTGCCGGCGGCGTCGGCGTTCTTGCCGGTGGCCGCCTCGATGTCGGCTATGTCCTTGGCGGCGAGCCCGCGGTAGGCGACGTCGACGTCCCCGTCGAGCAGGGACTTCTTCAGGCCGCTCTGGTCACCGTGGAAGAACTTCATGGTGACGCCGGTGTTCTTGGCCTTGGCGGAGCCCTCGTACTTGTCGTTGACCGAGAACGCCGCCCGGTCGTTGTCGAACGAGTCGAGCCGGTAGGGGCCCGAGCCGACGGCCTGGCCGTCCGTGCGCAGGGCGTCGGCCGGGTACGCGGTGTGGTCGACGATCGAACCGGCGCCCGAGGCGATCTTGCTGGGGAAGGTCGCGTCGGCGTACTTGAGCTCGAAGACGACGGTCCTGGCGTCCGGTGTCTCGACCTTGTCCAGCATCGGGAACATGATCGCGGGGCCTGCGTCGTCGTTGATGTTCCTCATGCGGTCGAACGAGTACTTGACGTCCGTGGACGTGAGCGCGTCGCCGTTGCTGAACTTCAGGCCCGGGCGCAGGGTGCACGAGTAGACCTTGGTGGCCGAGTCGCTGAAGTGGCACTCCTTGGCGGCCTCGGGCTCCGGCTCGGTGCCTCCGTCGGGGAAGCTGAGCAGGGACTGGAAGACGTTGTTGAACAGCAGCCACGAGCCCGGGTCGTAACCGGCTGCCGGGTCGGTGGCCTGGATCTCGTCGGACATTCCCACGACGACGGAGTCACCGGTGTCGCCGGAGCCGCCGGATCCGCCCTGCTGCGAGCCGCAGCCGGTCAAAAGGGCCGCGGCGAGTCCCACGCCGAGGGGCAGGTTCAGCCACTGGTTTCGCATTGTCACTACGTGCCTTTGTCGTCGGTCGTGCGGTTCGGGGCGGGGCCGGCCGCGGCTTCGGGACCGGCCCCGCGGAGAGACATCAGCCGCTGACGCCGCGGCCGAGCTCCCACAGCTGGAGGACGGCGGAGGAGGACAGCGACCGCTCCACGCCCGTGATGTCGTCGCGCGCGGCCACGTACTGCTTGCCCTGCCACAGCGGCAGGACGGGCACGTCCTCGGCGACGATGTTCTGGATCTGCTGGAGGCTCTTGGACGCGGTGAGCCGGTCGGCCTCGCGGCGCTCGGCCGGGATCAGCTCGCCGCGGATGGTGTCGTTGGCGTACGGGGACGCGAGCGTGTTGTCCTTGTCGAGGAACGGCGCGAGGAAGCTGTCGGCGTCGGGGAAGTCGGGGAACCAGCCCATGCCGTAGACGTCGTACTTGCCCTTGAGCTCCTCGGCGCGGAAGGTGTCCCAGACGTCGCCCTTGATGTCGACGTCGAACAGGCCGCTGTCGTTCAGCTGCTCCTGCAGGACCTCGAACTCCTTCTTGGTGGCCGAGCCGTAGTGGTCGCTCGTGTAGTGCAGGGTGAGCTTGACCGGCGTGGTGATGTTCGCGTGGCTCAGGGCCGCCGTGGCCTTCGCCTTGTCCGGGTCGCCGTACTTGTTGAAGAACGAGTTCTGGTGGCCGGTGACGCCCGCGGGCACCAGCGAGTACAGCGGGTCGGCGGCGGTGCCGTACACCTTCGACACGAGCTCTCCGCGGTCCACGACCTGCGCCATGGCCTGGCGGACGGCCTTGTCCTTGGCGCTGCCCTTCGCGGTGTCGAAGCCGATGTAGCGGATCTCCATGCCCGGCATCTCGACCAGGTTGATGTTCTGGGGCGGGTTGGTCGAGTACGTGTTGATCTGTTCCGGCGACATGGCGCGCGTGATCACGTCGACGTCGCCCTTCTCCAGCGCCTTGCCCATGGCCTCGGCGCCGGTGAAGGAGACCAGCTCCACCTTGTCGTTCTTCGGCTTCAACTGCCCCTTGTAGTTGGGGTTCTTGGTGAAGACGGTCTTGACGACGGTCTTGCCCTTGGTCTCGACCTCCATGGTGTACGGACCGGAGCCGTCCACCTCGAAGCCGTTGCGCAGCTTCTTCTTCGCGTAGTCGTCGGGGTTGACGATGCCGGCGGTGGGCGTGGCCAGCTTGTACGGGAAGGTGGCGTCCGGGGTGTTGAGGTGGAAGATCACCTCGCGGTCGCCCTTCGTCTCGATCGTGTCGATCGTGGAGAGCAGGCCGTACACCATGCTGGAGCTCTTGATGGCGCGGACGCGGTCGAAGGAGTACTTCACGTCGGCCGCCGTGACCGCGTCGCCGTCGGCGAACTTCAGGTCCTTGCGCAACGTGCAGACGTACCGCTCGCTGCCGGTGTCGGTGAAGATGCAGCTCTCGGCGGCGTCGGGCACCGGGTCGCCGCTGCCGCTGCGGGGCATCGCCATCAGCGTCTGCACGGTCTGGCGCAGCACGTTCCAGGAGCCGACGTCATAGGCGTACGCGGGGTCGAACGGGGCCGGGACCGCCTTCGACGCCATGAACCGGTCGGTGGTGCCGACGGCGATCGCGTCGCCACTCTGGCCCCCACTGTCGGACCCGCCGCACGCGGCGAGCACTGGGGCAAGCAGACCGATGATGGCCGGCAGCACCAAAGTCTTGCGGTTCATGCTCGAAGTTCTCCAGAGCTCGATCCCGTGGACCTGGGCAGGGTGATGCGCGCGGGGCACGGGTGGGTTGCGGCGATGTTCTCGCGACGACATTAATGGGCTCGCCGTCGCGGTCCGCGGGCGCTGGAGCCGGTCGCCCATCACGCAGCGGAATCAGGCGTGGACGCACCGAAAACACCTCAGGAGGAAGGTTCGGCGCAGGGGGCCACCAACCAGGACACAAGGTCACGCCCGGGAGCATGCGGAGCGACCTCGCAGCACGAGCGTCCGAACCTGTCGACCCCTCATCGAGTGGGAAAGGTCACACGGCCAACTGGATTGGCAGGGGCGCCGATTCAGCCATCCCGCCGCCGTCAGGGCGTCATCAGGCCATGCAGGAAAGGCAGGTTGACGTGTTCGAGGGAGGGGACGACGGTGCGCCGGGGCGCCGGCTCGATGGGCGTGAGGGAGGGGACGGCCACGACCTGGCATCCCGCCGCCTCGGCGGCGGCGACACCGGTGGCGGTGTCCTCGATGACGGCGCAGCGCTCGGGGTCGGCGCTCAGCCCGGAGGCGGCGATCAGATACGGGTCGGGGTACGGCTTGGTCCGGGTGACCTCGTCGCCGGCGACGGTGAGGCGGAAGTGCTCGGCGCCGAGCGAGTGCAGGACCCGGTCGATGATGCGCCGGTGGGAGGCGGAGACGAGCGCGGTGGGCACTTGGTGCGCGGCCAGTTCGGCGAGGAGTCTCGCGGCGCCGGGCATCAGCGGCAGCGACTGCCCGATGCGCCTCTCGAAGGCGTCGTTGAGCAGGACGGTCACCTCGGCGACGGTGATGTCGGCGCCGGTGGCCTCGATGAGGAAACCGGCGCTGCGGGTCATGGGGCCGCCGACGACGACCTGCTTCCAGGCCGGGTCGAGGGTGTGGCCGAGAGCGGCGAAGACGGCGGCCTCGGCGTCCCACCAGAAGCCCTCGGTGTCGACGAGGGTGCCGTCCATGTCGAGGAGCACGGCCTGCAGCGTGAAGCCTTCGGCCGTTCGGGTACCGAGCGCGGGAACCGTACTGGTCATCCGAGTACACCTCCATGAGGGACGAGAAGGCCGGCCACCCTCCTTGCGGGGAGGGCGACCGGCCTGTGCTGGACCGACCAGTGTACGACTGCCGCGGATTACCGCGCGTTGAAGTACTTCGCCTCGGGGTGGTGGATGACGATGGCGTCGGTGGACTGCTCGGGGTGGAGCTGGAACTCCTCGGAGAGCTGGACGCCGATCCGCTCGGGTTCGAGCAGTTCGGCGATCTTGGCGCGGTCCTCCAGGTTGGGGCAGGCGCCGTAGCCGAGCGAGAAGCGGGCGCCCCGGTACTTGAGGTCGAACATGTCCTGCATCGCGTCCGGGTCCTCGCCGGCGAAGCCGAGTTCGGAGCGGACGCGGGCGTGCCAGTACTCGGCGAGGGCCTCGGCCAACTGGACGGAGAGGCCGTGCAGTTCGAGGTAGTCGCGGTAGGAGTCGGCGGCGAACAGCTCGGCCGTGGCCTCGCCGATCTTCGAGCCGACGGTGACGACCTGGAGGCCGACGACGTCGGTCTCGCCCGACTCCTCCGGGCGGAAGAAGTCGGCCAGGCACAGGCGCCGGCCACGGCGCTGGCGCGGGAAGGTGAACCGGGTCCGCTCGTTGCCCTGCTCGTCCAGGATGATCAGGTCGTCGCCCTTGGACACGCACGGGAAGTAGCCGTAGACCACGGCCGCTTCCAGCATGTTCTTGGTGTGCAGCTCGTCGAGCCAGCCGCGCAGCCGCGGCCGCCCCTCGCTCTCCACCAGCTCCTCGTACGTGGGCCCGTTCCCGGTGCGCGCCTGCTTCAGGCCCCACTGGCCCTTGAACAGGGCGCCCTCGTCGAGCCAGGAGGCGTACTCCTTGAGCTGGATGCCCTTGACGACGCGGGTGCCTCGGAAGGGCGGGGTGGGGATCGGGTTGTCGGTGGCGACGTCGGAGCGGGCCGGACCTTCGACGGGCTGCTCCTCGACCACCGTGGTGCCGGCCTTGACCCGCCGCTGCTTGAGTTCGGGCAGGGTAGCGCCGGGGACGCCGCGCTTGACCGCGATGAGGGCGTCCATCAGGCGCAGGCCCTCGAACGCGTCCCGGGCGTAGCGGACTTCGCCCTCGTAGATCTCGTGCAGGTCCTGCTCCACGTAGGCGCGGGTCAGGGCGGCGCCGCCGAGGATGACGGGGAAGTCAGCCGCCATCTTGCGCTGGTTCAGCTCCTGAAGGTTCTCCTTCATGATCACCGTGGACTTGACCAGGAGCCCCGACATGCCGATCACGTCGGCCCTGTGTTCCTCGGCGGCTTCCAGGATCGCGGAGACCGGCTGCTTGATGCCCAGGTTGACCACGTTGTAGCCGTTGTTGGACAGGATGATGTCGACGAGGTTCTTGCCGATGTCATGGACGTCGCCGCGGACGGTGGCGAGCACGATGGTGCCCTTGCCCTCCGCGTCGGACTTCTCCATGTGCGGCTCCAGATAGGCCACCGCGTTCTTCATCACCTCGGCGGACTGCAGCACGAACGGCAGCTGCATCTGGCCCGAGCCGAACAGCTCACCGACCACCTTCATACCGGCCAGCAGCGTGTCATTGACGATCTCCAGCGCCGGACGCGTCGTGAGGGCTTCTTCGAGGTCCTGGTCCAGGCCGTTCTTCTCACCGTCGATGATCCGCGCCTTGAGCCGCTCCTCCAGCGGCAGCGCCGCCAGCTCCTCCGCCTTGCCCGCCTTCAGCGACTTCGCCGTGGCGCCCTCGAAGAGCGCCATCAGCTTCTGCAACGGGTCATAGCCCTCGCTGCGCCGGTCGTAGATCAGGTCGAGGGCCGTGGTGACTTGCTCCTCGTCGAAGCGGGCGATCGGCAGGATCTTCGAGGCGTGCACGATCGCCGAGTCCAGGCCGGCCTTGACGCACTCGTCCAGGAAGACGGAGTTCAAAACGATGCGGGCGGCCGGGTTCAGACCGAAGGAGATGTTGGACAGGCCGAGGGTGGTCTGGACGGCGGGCCGGCGCCTCTTCAGCTCGCGGATCGCCTCGATCGTCGCGATGCCGTCCTTGCGGGACTCCTCCTGACCCGTACAGATCGTGAAGGTCAGGCAGTCGATGAGGATGTCCGCCTCATGAATCCCGTAATTCGTCGTGAGGTCCTCGATCAGGCGCTCGGCGATGGCCACCTTGTGCGCGACCGTGCGGGCCTGACCCTCCTCATCGATGGTCAGCGCGATCAGCGCCGCCCCGTGCTCCCGCGCCAGCTCGGTGACCTTCGCGAACCGGGACTCAGGGCCATCCCCGTCCTCGTAGTTCACCGAGTTGAGCACCGCACGCCCACCCAGCTTCTCCAGCCCCGCCCGCAACACCGGGACCTCGGTCGAGTCGAGGACGATGGGCAGCGTCGAGGCGGTGGCGAACCGGCCCGCCAGCTCGGCCATGTCAGCCGCCCCGTCACGCCCCACATAGTCCACGCACAGGTCGAGCATGTGCGCGCCCTCACGGATCTGCTCCCGCGCCATCTCCACACAGTCGTCCCAGCGGCCCTCCAGCATCGCCTCGCGGAACTTCCTCGACCCGTTGGCGTTCGTCCGCTCACCGATCGCCATATAGGCGGTGTCCTGCCGGAACGGGACCGTCTGGTAGAGGGAGGCGGCGCCCGGCTCCGGGCGCGGCTCACGCCGGGTCGGCTCCGTGCCCCGCACCCGCTCCACGACCTGGCGCAGATGCTCCGGCGTGGTGCCACAGCAGCCGCCCACCAGCGACAGCCCGTACTCGCGCACGAACGTCTCCTGCGCATCCGCCAGCTCCTTGGCGGAGAGCGGATAGTGCGCCCCGTCCTTGGTCAGCACCGGAAGACCCGCGTTCGGCATCGCCGAGATCGGGATACGCGAATGCCGCGAGAGATAGCGCAGATGCTCGCTCATCTCCGCCGGACCCGTCGCACAGTTCAAGCCGATCATGTCAATGCCGAGGGGTTCAAGCGCCGTCAGGGCCGCGCCGATCTCCGAACCCAGCAGCATCGTGCCGGTCGTCTCGACCGTCACCGAACAGATCACCGGCAAATTCGTGCCCGTCGCCGCCAGCGCCCGCCGGGCACCGATCACCGACGCCTTCGTCTGGAGCAGGTCCTGCGTCGTCTCGACCAGCAGCGCATCCGCACCGCCCGCGATCAACCCCTCCGCATTGCGCTGGTAGGCATCACGCAACACCGTGTAGGGGGCGTGGCCCAGGGTGGGCAGCTTCGTGCCAGGACCCATCGAACCCAGCACCCAGCGCTGCTGCCCGGTGGCGGCGGTGAACGCGTCGGCGACCTCACGCGCCACCCGGGCACCGGACTCGGAGAGTTCGAAGACGCGCTCGGCGATGTCGTACTCGCCGAGGGCCGCATGGTTGGCGCCGAAGGTGTTCGTCTCGACGCAGTCGACGCCGACCTCGAAGTACGCCTCGTGGACGGAGCGCACGATGTCGGGGCGGGTGACGTTCAGGATCTCGTTGCAGCCTTCCAGCTGCTGGAAGTCCTCAAGGGTGGGGTCCTGTGCCTGGAGCATGGTGCCCATCGCACCGTCAGCCACCACGACACGGGTGGCGAGGGCTTCGCGGAGGGCGTCCACGCGGGCTCGGGCATCGACGGCGGGCGTTGGCAACGAGGCCATGAAAGTGCTCCCTGAGGTGCGACGGCTGTCGGCTTTGCGGCTCCACTGCTGGAGGCGCACCCGGCCAGGGTAGCGGGGACGAAGGTCCGCACGTGAGAGCGTCCACGCCGTGGAACGCCGGTCGGCGCAACCTCACCACACGGTGGTCACACTGGCCGGGAGCGGTCGCTGACAGGAATCGGGCCGAAATATAGGCTCACGCCGCATTAGCACGAGGTCGGCAACGACCGATACTGTTCAGCATTGTCGAACGTTGCTTGGCGACCCCGGTCGCGTGAGGGAACCGAGGGAGGAAGGGACGGCGATGGCACGCAACATCCAGTCGCTCGAACGGGCCGCGGCGATGCTCCGGCTCCTCGCGGGCGGTGAGCGGCGGCTCGGTCTCTCGGACATCGCCTCCGCCGTCGGCCTCGCCAAGGGCACGGCCCACGGCATCCTGCGCACGCTGCAGGCCGAGGGCTTCGTCGAGCAGGACCCGGCGTCGGGCCGCTACCAGCTGGGTGCGGAGCTGCTGCGGCTGGGCAACAGCTACCTGGACGTGCACGAGCTGCGGGCGCGCGCCCTGGTGTGGACGGACGATCTGGCCCGGTCCAGCGGGGAGGCCGTGTATCTGGGCGTGCTGCACCAGCAGGGCGTGCTGATCGTGCACCACGTCTTCCGGCCCGACGACAGCCGGCAGGTCCTGGAGGTCGGGGCGATGCAGCCGCTGCACTCCACGGCCCTGGGCAAGGTGCTGTCCGCGTACGACCCGGTCGCCCACAGCGAGGTCATGGAGACCGACCGCAAGGAGTTCACGGCGCGGACGGTGGGCTCCCTGGAGGGCTTCGAGTCGGTGCTCGACCTGACGCGGGCGCGCGGGTACGCCGAGGACGTCGAGGAGACCTGGGAGGGGGTCGCCTCGGTCGCGGCCCCGATCCACGACCGGCACCGGATGCCGGTGGGGGCCGTCGGCATCACCGGCGCGGTGGAGCGCGTCTGCAAGGCCGACGACCAGGGGGCGCTGCGCCCCGAGCTGATCGCCGCCGTGCGCGACTGCGCGCGGGCCGTCTCCCGCGATCTGGGCGCCAGCCGTTTCTGAGAACGGCCCCCGGCCCCCGGTACTTCCCGCCTGCACGCCCCGTCTCCGGACGGGGCTCTTCCGTTTCACGGGGCGGGACGCACCCGTCGGCGCGTCGCTCAAGGTGCAGGACGCACCCGTACGCGCGACGATCGATGCACGTCCATGACCGCAGAGTCACCGATAACCACGATCTATCAATAACGATCGTGCTTTGGATAACAGAACCCTTGACGATCGAGTGACCCCGGAGCAAGACTCGCGTCCATCGGTCGGCATTGTCGAACACCTACCGGCAATACGCGTTAGAGTGGACAAGGCCAGGCCGAGACCGCCCTCACTTGGAGGGCGCGGACCACCGGAGAGGGATTCGGGGTTCGGTTTTCCCCTGGACGAAGGACAAAGGAGTCGCGGGTGTCCAGCTCCGACATCTTCATCGGCGAGACCATCGGTACCGCCGTGCTCATCCTGCTGGGCGGTGGCGTCTGCGCCGCCGTCACTTTCAAGCGCTCGAAGGCGTACGAGGCCGGCTGGCTCGCCATCGCCTTCGGTTGGGGCTTCGCGGTCCTGACCGGTGCCTACCTGGCGGGCGGCGTCTCCGGCGCCCACCTGAACCCGGCGGTCACCATCGGCCTCGCCATCGAGGGCGGCACCAAGTGGAGCGACGTACCGCTCTACCTGGGCTCCCAGCTCCTCGGCGCGATGATCGGCGCCGTGCTGGTCTGGGCGACGTACTACGGGCAGTTCCGCGCGCACCTGACCGACCCGGAGATCATCGCCGCGCAGCCGGCCGACGAGGGTCTGGTCGACCAGAAGGCCGCGCCCAAGGCGGGCCCCGTGCTCGGCGTCTTCTCGACGGGCCCGGAGATCCGCAACGTCGCGCAGAACCTGATCACCGAGATCATCGCGACGGTCGTGCTGGTCCTCGCCATCCTGACGCAGGGCCTGAACGACGGCGGCAACGGCTTGGGCACCCTCGGCGCCCTGATCACCGCCCTCGTCGTCGTCAGCATCGGTCTCTCGCTCGGCGGCCCCACGGGCTACGCGATCAACCCGGTCCGTGACCTGGGCCCGCGCATCGTGCACGCGCTGCTGCCGCTGCCCAACAAGGGCGGCTCCGACTGGTCGTACGCCTGGATCCCGATCGCGGGACCGCTGATCGGCGGCGCCATAGCCGGTGGCCTCTACAACATCGCGTTCAAGTAGACCGCCCGGCACCGCGAGCACCCCGCCCGAGCACCGAGAACCTTTCAGGAGCACCCCGTGACCGACGCACACACCGCAGGACCCTTCATCGCGGCGATCGACCAGGGCACCACGTCCAGTCGCTGCATCGTGTTCGACAAGGACGGCCGCATCGTCTCCGTCGACCAGAAGGAGCACGAGCAGATCTTCCCGAAGCCGGGCTGGGTCGAGCACGACGCGAACGAGATCTGGGCCAACGTCCAGGAAGTCGTCGCCAGTGCCGTGAGCAAGGCCGGCATCACGCGCGACGACATCAAGGCCATCGGCATCACCAACCAGCGCGAGACCACGCTGCTCTGGGACAAGAACACCGGTGAGCCCGTCCACAACGCGATCGTCTGGCAGGACACCCGCACCGACGCCCTGTGCAGGGAGCTCGGGCGCAACGTCGGGCAGGACCGCTTCCGCCGCGAGACCGGCCTGCCGCTCGCCTCGTACTTCGCCGGGCCCAAGGCCCGCTGGCTGCTCGACAACGTCGAGGGGCTGCGCGAGCGCGCCGAGGCGGGCGACATCCTCTTCGGCACGATGGACAGCTGGGTCATCTGGAACCTGACCGGCGGGGTCGACGGCGGCAAGCACGTCACCGACGTCACCAACGCCTCCCGCACCATGCTGATGAACCTGCACGAGATGAAGTGGGACGAGCGCATCTGCTCCTCCATCGGCGTGCCGACGAACATGCTGCCCGAGATCCGCTCCTCCGCCGAGGTCTACGGCGAGGTCACCGGCGGCAGCCTCGGCGACGTGCTCGGCGGCATCCCCGTCGCGTCCGCGCTCGGCGACCAGCAGGCGGCCCTGTTCGGCCAGACCTGTTTCGCCGAGGGCGAGGCCAAGTCCACGTACGGCACCGGCACCTTCATGCTGATCAACACCGGTGACAAGGCCATCAACTCCTACTCCGGGCTGCTGACCACGGTCGGCTACCAGATCGGCGACCAGAAGCCGGTCTACGCCCTGGAGGGCTCCATCGCGGTCACCGGTTCGCTGGTGCAGTGGATGCGCGACCAGATGGGCCTCATCAAGTCCGCCGCCGAGATCGAGACGCTCGCGTCGTCGGTCGAGGACAACGGCGGCGCGTACTTCGTGCCGGCCTTCTCCGGCCTGTTCGCCCCGTACTGGCGCCCCGACGCCCGCGGCGTGATCACCGGCCTGACCCGGTACGTCACCAAGGCGCACATCGCGCGCGCCGTCCTGGAGGCCACGGCCTGGCAGACCCGTGAGATCAGCGACGCCATGACGAAGGACTCCGGCGTCGAGCTCACGGCCCTCAAGGTCGACGGCGGCATGACCTCCAACAACCTGCTGATGCAGACGCTCTCCGACGTCCTGGACGCACCTGTGGTGCGCCCGATGGTCGCCGAGACGACCTGCCTCGGCGCCGCCTACGCCGCCGGTCTCGCCGTCGGCTTCTGGTCCAGCACCGACGACCTGCGCGCCAACTGGCGCCGGGCCGCCGAGTGGACGCCCCGCATGGACGCGGACACCCGCGACCGTGAGTACAAGAGCTGGCTCAAGGCCGTACAGCGGTCCATGAGCTGGCTCGAAGACGAGGAGTAAGACCCCACCATGACTACCCAGTCCACCCTGCAGACCGTGCCTGCCCTCGGAACGCACCCGGCCGCCGGCTCCAACCCGAGCCGCGCCGAGACCCGCGAGCAGCTTTCCAAGGCGACGTACGACCTCCTGGTGATCGGCGGCGGCATCCTGGGCATCTCCACTGCCTGGCACGCGGCGCAGTCCGGTCTCAGGGTGGCCCTGGTCGACGCCGGTGACTTCGCCGGCGCCACCTCCTCCGCCTCCTCCAAGCTGCTCCACGGCGGTCTGCGCTACCTGCAGACCGGCGCGGTGAAGCTCGTCGCGGAGAACCACTTCGAGCGGCGTGCGGTGTCCCGGAACGTGGCCCCGCACCTCGCCAACCCGCTCACCTTCTACCTGCCCGTCTACAAGGGCGGCCCGCACGGCGCGGCCAAGCTGGGCGCGGGCGTCTTCGCGTACAGCGCCCTGTCGGCGTTCGGCGACGGCGTCGGGCACCTGCTCTCCCCCGGCAGGGCGCAGCAGGACGTGCCCGAGCTGCGCACGGAGAACCTGAAGGCCGTGGCCGTCTACGGCGACGACCAGATGAACGACGCGCGGATGGCGCTGATGACGGTGCGCGCGGCGGTCGACGCCGGTGCCGTCGTCCTCAACCACGCCGAGGTCACAGGGCTGCGCTTCACCAAGGGCCGGGTCACGGGCGCTGAGCTCAAGGACCGGCAGAGCGGTGACGAGTTCGGCGTGACCGCGCGGCTCGTCCTCAACGCGACGGGCCCTTGGGTCGACCACCTGCGCAAGATGGAGGACCCGGACGCCGCCCCGTCGATCCGCCTCTCCAAGGGCGCGCACCTGGTCCTGAAGCGGACGTCGCCGTGGAAGGCCGCGCTCGCCACCCCGATCGACAAGTACCGCATCACCTTCGCCCTCCCCTGGGAGGACATGCTGCTCCTCGGCACGACCGACGAGGAGTACGAGGGTGACCCGGGCGAGGTGTCGGTCACCGAGAAGGACATCGACCAGATCCTGGACGAGGCCGCCTTCTCCGTCCGCGACCAGCAGCTGAAGCGGGACCTCATCACCTACTCGTTCGCCGGTCTGCGGGTGCTGCCGGGCGGTCCGGGTGACACCTCGAAGGCCAAGCGCGAGACGGTCGTCACCGAGGGCCGGGCGGGCATGCTCTCCGTCGCGGGCGGCAAGTGGACGACCTTCCGCCACATCGGCCGTACGGTGATGAAGAAGCTGGAGTCGCTGCCCGGCCACCCGCTCGGCGAGGCCGACGAGGGGTTCGTGCCCATCGACGAGCTGCCCAAGCGGATGCCGCTCCCCGGTGTCGCCAACCCGCGGGCCGTCGCGCACCGCCTCCTGGTGGACAGCCCGACGCCCGGCTCCGGGATGGCCGCCGACACCGCCAAGCACCTGGCGACGCACTACGGTTCGCTGGCCTTCGACATCGCGCGCCTGGCCAACGAGAACCCGGAGCTCGGTGAGCGGGTGCACCCGGACGCGCCGGAGATCTGGGCGCAGGTCGCGTACGCGCGGGACCACGAGTGGGCCCAGACGCCGGACGACGTGCTGCGCCGCCGCACCACGCTGACCATCCGGGGCCTGGCCACGGACGAGGTGCGCGGCAAGGTGCAGGCTCTGCTCGAGAAGAAGTAGGCCGGCGGACACCTGAGCGGAAGGGGGGGGTCCCCCAGGGGGGGGCGCCCCCTCCCCGTCCCCTTGCACTTCCCCTCGGTGTCCCCCCCCCCCCCACGTCCCGGCGTGGGGGTGGGTCCACGCAGGTCCCAGTCCTGTCCACCCCCCCTCC
>NZ_JBVIFR010000026.1:0-103320 GCF_055571235.1 Streptomyces sp. NPDC030991 | reverse complement strand
TACCCGGACCGGCCGCCCGCACCCTGGAACAACTACACGCCCGAGCGACTCCCATCGAAGATCGACCCTGACAGCTATTCAATTACAGGCCCCCGGCGGTGCCGGAATATTGGCGCTGGACCCCGGCGGAGGTGGTGCCCTTCTTGATGAAGCCAGTGTCGTCGATGATAAGGACACCGTCGTCCTCACCGAGCCTGCCGGCGACGTATTGCTGCAGGTCATCGCGGATGTCGTCGGGCTCCCACTTCGCGCCGGCCAGCAAGTGCTGCAGGCCGTCGGGAGTGGCGTGGCCTGCCTGCTCGGCCAGCTGCCAGCTGTTCTTCCGGGCGACCGGGGCCAGCAGCCCGCGTACGTAGTCACGCATGCGACGCCGGAGCTCCACCCGGCCGAAACGATGGCCGATGCTGATGAAAAGGTCGTCGAGCTCCAAGTCCCATTGCGCGGCACAACGCTCGGTCATCACGAGGAGACCCTGCCCTCGTCGCTGTCACTACCGGCGGCGTTGTCGCACGTTCGAGGGGCGGTCTCCGTGAGACCGTCCCTGACCATGCCCCGGCCCGCTACACTCCAGCCGCCCAGCCAAACCCACAGGTCAGACAGCGAAATCCTGCTGGAGTACTAAAGCGGCGGCGTTCCGGCTTCTCCGGGCTGCCAGTCTCCTCCGCACGGGCCAGCCAGCTTCACACCGTCCTCTTGTGCACACCCACCGCGTCAGCGACCAGCCGCACATGCGCCGTCGCCAACTCCCCCGACGCGCGCAGCCGCAGCAACTGGGCCACCGCAGCGGGCCTGAGCTCATCCCGATGCCGCCCCAAACCGCCATCCACGGCCCCAGGGGAACCACCGCCCGCCATCACCAGAGCCGCCCATCGCACCAGGAGCGAACCAGCAACCAAGCAGTGATCACAGCGCCAGCCCCCGGCCGTCAACTACCGCCCCACACAGGGCAGTTCACATCGCACCCACGGCAGGCGCGACGGAACAGACGCTAAAGCCGGCACCCCGGCCCCAGCCCCGCAGACCACCCGAGCGGGTGACAAAGCTCCACTCCACCTCCGCCCCCACACCCTCAAGAGATGAGGTGGCTTTGCAGGGCGCCGCATGGATGTGTCGGATGCCGCGTCGCGGTGAGCCGTAGGGGCGTGCCTTCGAAGATGAACAGGCAGTGCGACCCTTTTCTGTGACGGGCAGTCACTCTGGGGGAGGGCTGGTGGTCACTGTCCGAAGTGATCGACCCGGAGAGCTTGTCACATGCACGTACTGTGTGATTAATGTGTTTCTCCTGTGGCGCATCGGTAAAGATCGCGCCCGAAGACGCGGCCTGACGACCGCCTCGCGCCGGTCTGTCATGCCGCCACAACCTGGGTATACCGAACTGCTGCGAAGCAGCCTGTCAGGCACATGACCAAAACGGGCCGTGTTGTCGGCTCGTGAAGGATTCACGTTGCAACGCAGAAGATGGCAAAGCGGACGCGGGAAACAAAGACTTGCGTACCTCTCCCCGGCAGTAACTTCCATCACGGCTCTCGCTTTGATGGCGGGGCTGACCGCGCAGCCGGACGCCCTGGCCCCGGGGCAGCGAAACCGCGCCAGCACGGTCAGTGACTCGGAGGACTGGTACAAGGACACCGCAGCGGAGCAGTTACGGCAGGACCAGTGCCTGATGAGCGACGTGCTGCGGCTTGGCGGTACATCAATGGCCGCTACCGCGCAGAACGGTCTGAATCAGACACCGGACAAGCTGCACGAACTTGCCGACCGCGACTACTGGGACCACACTCCGCTCGCCACTGCCTACGAGACCGACAAGACCGCTTCGGCGAAGGCGCTGGACGACCTCGACACCTCAGTGGACAGATGGGAGGAGCCCGTCTCTGGCCTGGAGGGGCCACCGATCGACTTCTCGCCCGGCAGCTTCGACTGGCCGCCGGGAGCCGTTGACGGCGATGGCGAGAACTTCTATGAGCAAACCGGGCTTTGGCAGTGGACCGCCGACCGGCTCTGGAAGCAGGAAGGCGACTTTTACAAGGACCCCACCCCCCTCGCCGATGAAGCGACGAAGAAGGCGGTGACGTCGCTGGGCGAGCCGATCTACGGCGGTGGCACAAATGGTACGGACCCGCTGTTCGAAGAGAAGCAGGCGTACGACTACCTGACGAACTGGAGCCTGGAGCCGACCGGGGCGGACAACGCCCGGATCTTCCTGGAGTCGGGTGGCTTCCCCACGTCGGCGCCGCAGCCGGACAGTGCCGAGTTCCGGATCGCAGTCGAAGAGCTCAAGTCCCGGTTCGCCGCGTGCGCCTGGCGCGATCCGATCGACCCCAACCAGGTCCTCGGGGCCGAAGAGAGCACCGCGGCCGACGAGTGGCAGCAGGAAATCGCCTCGCAGACCACCCAGCGCAACGCGATCCTGGACGCCAACACCAACGCGACCCAGCGACTTGCAGCCGCATCGAAGGTTCTCGGCACCATGATTGGCAACTCCTGGGTTGCCGACCACACCACGCAGTGGCTCGATTACTGGTCACCCGGTGGTCTCGGCACGCTGGTGGACAAGGAACACACCATCCAGGTCAACGGGGCCGCGGGTAAGTGCCTGGACATCGAGGGCGGCGGGAAAGCCGACGGCACCCCGGTTCAGGTCTACACCTGCAACAACACGCTGCCCCAGGTCTGGGTGATCGAGGGGGGCGGGGCGGAGCTGAAGCTGCGCAATCCCATCTCGTCCAAGTGCCTCACGGCAAACGGCACAAAGATCCAGATCGCGGTGTGCAGCAACTCGCCGACGCAGGACTGGACGTTCAACCATCGCGCCCCGACGGCACTTCAGAACGTAGCCTCCGGCAAATGCCTGGCACTGGGCTCCTACACCAACGGGTCCAACGCGGGACTCGCCACCTGTGACGGCGGCACAGCCCAGCGGTACACCGTCAAGCCGAACGCGACTCCGCCACCCTCTCAGGAGGTCATCCCTCAGGCCCAGTTCGACAAGGCGAAGAAGAGCCTCAGCGCTGCTCAGGCGTCGGCGAAAGTTCAGATGATCCTGCTCAAGCAGCAGGCCACGGCAGCCCACGCAGCGGTCACCGCCACAGACAAAGCGGTGACGGCTGCCAACACCATCGCGGACGCCAACGGCGCCCCACGGGGCCGCGGACTCCTGGTCGCCCAGCAGAAGGCGCAGGTGACTCACGGCGTCGCGGCCGCACTGGATGCGCTCGTCATCGCCGGGCAGACGGCCGAGGCAGCCACCCAAGCCTCCGCTTCCGACAGTGCCACGATCGCGCAGCGGGCCATCGCGCAGGCGGCGCAGTCCAAGGCGGAGTTCCGCAAGGAGTCCGCGCAGTACGCCGAGCTGCAGGCCAAGTGGGCCATGGAATCGGCGAAGCAGCACCGGGACAACGCCAAGGTGGACAAGGAGACCGCCGAGGCCAACCTCCAGATCGCGCTCAAGGCCGAGGGCGACGCGAAAACGGCGGCGGAGGACGCGCACAAGAAGCGTCTGGCGGCCGAGGCCGAGGAGAAGACGGCCAAGGCGGAGAAGGAGACGGCCGCCGCCAAGCAGGCGGAGGCCGCCCGGCACCGTAAGGATGCCGAGGGCTACAACACCACGGCGCAGGAAGCCAACAAGAAGGCCGAGACGGCGGCCGGTACCGCGTCGGCCAGGCGCAAGGACGCGGAGACGGCGCGCGACAAGGCCGAGGCCAAACGGGACGACGCCTGGGATGCCGAGCAGAAGGCTGACGCGGTGCGGTCAAAGGCCGACGCGAAGGGTGCCTACGCCGACTCGCTGGACGCGGGGGAGGCGGCAACCGCTGCCCGCGCGGCCGCTGACGAGGCAGACCGCCAGGCCACCACGGCGGAGACGGCAGCGAAGAACGCCCGTACCGCGGCCGACGCCGCCACCCAGGCGGCAGCCGACGCGGACGCCGCGGCCACCCGCGCGGAAGCCGCCGCCGGCCGGGCCCGCGCGGACGCGGACGCCGCCCAGGCTGACAAGCTGGCGGCAGACGCCGCCGTGCGCACCGCGACCAGCGCTGCGGCAGACGCTATCGCCGCAGCCAAGCACGCGGCCGCCGAGGCCGCCCTGGCGGTCAAGGCCGCCGACGAAGCCGAGGCCCACGCCAAGGAGGCCAAGGGCCACGCCAACGAGGCGCTGAAACAGTCCGTCATCGCACGGGTCGCAGCGGCGAAGGCCGCCGGTTTCGCGTACACCACTGCACAGGCGGCGGTCGACGCCCGCGAGGCGGCATCCCGCGTCGCCGACCCGGCCAACGACGCCATCCAGCTCGGCTCCCCCTACGTCACCAAAGACTCAGCCGCCGGCCTCGTCGTCCTGGCCGGCCAGGGCGCCAAATCCATCGCCGACCAGCAAGCGGCGGTCGCCGACGCCCACGCCAAAAACGCCGTGGAAGAAGCCGCCCTCGCCAAGACCTTGGCCGACCAGGCCACAGCGGACTCCAAAGCCGCCCTCCAGGCAGCAGCCGGCGCAGCCGCGTACGCGTCACAGGCGCGCGGCTACGCCAAGGAAGCCCTGGGCTACTCCGCAGCCGCCGCCCTGGCCGCCTCCAAGACCACCCAGTCCCTGACCCGCACCATCGAATACGACCGCCAGGCCACCGCCGACGCAGCAGCCGCCGACGCAGCAGCCGGCCGCGCCGAAGGCTACGCCACCGACGCCCGCAACTCAGCCGACACAGCAGCCCTGGACGCCGACGCAGCCCGCGAAGCCGCCACCCAAGCCGAAACCGCAGCCAAAGACGCGCGAGAGGCGGCAGACCGAGCAGACACAGACGCAACCGCGGCCGAAGAAGCCGCCAAAGACGCAGACACCTACGCCACCGAGGCGCAGAAGACGTCTCAGAAAACTGAGACAAGACAGAACAACGATGCGATATCGGGTGGCGCCACGACCGGAATCGGCAACGTTTTCTACGTCAACTCCCTTGAGATGGTGGGGGAGCCAAAAAACGTCAAGAAGGATAACTGCAACCCGATCGTCCACTTCGGTGATTGCGTTGTAACAGCAACCGTTCGTGCTAGGGCTAGCGTAGACGTCTACCTGTGTACTGCGCTGCAAATCCCTGCGGAATTGTCCGGCTGCCCGCGAGATGAAACGCTCTTCTTGGATTCCATCCCAGCAGAGGAGCAGGAGGAGGAGGTCACGCATGTGATCTCGATGGTCGATTTCAACTCAGGAATCGACCCCGTGAAAATCCTTCTCGGCGATTACATCAAGTGCGCCGAAAAAGTTCTTCCGGGCGGTGCAGGCGGAAGCCTTGGGGGCTGCGGATGGGTCGCCTTCGACGTGGCCTCGATATTTTCCGGTAAAGCCATTAAGGCAATCGCGGACAGCATTAAGGCTGTCGATTTTTCCCTGCGTACGGGCAGCGGTTTCCGGGAGGCATATGCAGCGCTTAAGGCTGTCGATGGTGTGAACCCCGCTGCGCTCGCCGATGTCGGGCGTACGGTCGCCGCGTACACGGAGGACGCACAAGCGGCCTGTCAGGCTGCAGATTCCATCACAGCGCTGAGAGCGGCAGTAGTATCTACCTCAGCCGCCGGCCCGGTCTGCAAGTTCTGGAAGCTGACCGAGTTCGAGGGGCAGCGTGTTTACACGCGCGATGACCTAATCAAGCCGGATTATGTCTCACCTAACGACAACTACGGGCGAACGAACCTGAAGCGGATGACTCAAGGGTTGGCCCCGATGGGACCCGACGACCAGCCCATGAATCTGCACCACATGCTGCAGACCCAGGAGGGGCCGATCGCCGAAGTCACCAAGAAAATGCACCTCGACGAGAACTATCATCAGCTCCACTGGAAGTCCGGCACAAAGATTCCCAGCGGAATCGACCGGCCCGAGTTCACGAAGTGGAAGACAGCCTACTGGAAGGCTAGAGCGAAGGGATTTAGTGGATGACAGAAGCGTTGGAAGCAAGCCGTCGAGTGCTCAAAATCATTCGCGCCAACGAGGAGATTTCCAATCACGGCGCAGGCTGTGACGAGGAAATGCTAGCGGCGGCTGAACATGAGCTGGGGCTCACCTTCCCCCCCTCCTATAGACTCCTTCTCAAGGAGTTCGGGACATGGGACATCGGGGGAACGGAATTTCCTGGCGTATACCGGGTTGCCGCTCGAGGGGGAACCCTCTTGGGTACAGTTCAGGAGACACTGTCCGCTAGGCGCGAGCTAGATCTTCCGTCGGAGTTGATGGTCGTGAAGACGGATGATGTATGGATGCTTGTGGTCCTGGACACCTCTAAGCCGGACCAGTATATGGAATATCCGGTCTACGCATGGAATCCGGGACTTCCCGGACGCGAGTCGCTGGAACGGATTAGTGACAACTTCGGAACATTCGCTCTGGAAGAATGCCAGCGGTCTGTGTTCTAGTTGATCCGAGGTGAGCCGCCTCTCGAAAGCGGCTCACCTCGTCCGCCTCTATTTTACGGGTAGAGCAGCGAGCTGCTGCCCGGATCGCGATGCCCGGGTAGGCTGAAGGAATTGATTATGGGACGTGATCTGCGCATTTTGCAGAGTTATTTCTTGCCGGGAATGGTGTCATCGATTATTCCGGTGCGCATCCGGCGTAGCCGCCCACCACGCATGTGACGGCCGAGTTCCTCTGCTTTCAGCGGTTTTGTTTACGGCTGGCCAGCGCCGCCATCAAAGCCAGAATGAGTCCGCCCGCAATCGCAACTGCCCCGAAGATGATAGGCAGCGTGTCCCCGGTCGTAGCACTGGCAACGCATCCACAGGCGCCCGCCAGTACCGCAATGACTGAGAAAATGAATGTCTTCCGAATCGCTTTGTTTATCATGGGTTCTCGCCTCCCGCCCTGTGCGTTGTTTCCGACGTTGCTGCTTGCCACAACGTCTGGACTGAGGGGCATCAGCCCAGACGTTGGGTCACGCCGACGGTTTCACCCGTGCGATAGATGCCGGTATCGCAGACAACGGCAACTGCTCCGACCGTGCAGCCTGTGACTCCGCCCCATCCACCGGCACAGCAACCCGGTGGACGACAAAGTCCCCTTTACCGCACGCGACTGTTCATCTATTTCTTCCACCGGAACAAATAGATAGCGATGCCCACCAGAACAAGGAACCCGACGGTGAAAATTAGGGCCGAATTACCATCATGCAACATTGGCGGAGCGGAAAGGGACCACATCACCCCTGACCTTTCCTTTCACTGAACCAGCCAATCGGAATAAAGAGCACACCTGCCGCGATGAGCAGCCACCCGAATACGCCTGTTGATCCCTCTGCCGAGATCAAAAGCTGCTGCCCGCGTGCCGCCTTCGCGGCCTTCTGTGCCGGGGTCTGTCCCACGCGCGGATCGTAGAACCTGGCCTCCGGCGGCCGACACACGCCACGCGCACCAGGTACACCCGAGCAGTGGCGCGCGGAAGCGGACCGGGGCGCGCACGGCGCGATGAGTTGCGCCCGAACGGGACAGCGCCCAGGGGACGGAGATTTCTCCTCCCCCGGGCGCTGTCCCGTTCGGGCGGGATGTCGCAGGTAGCGAACGTGGTCAAGGAGCGATGCGTGCCGCCCGGAGCCGCTATCCAACCCGGTCAAGGAGCGATGCAACCTCCCGGACTGGCCCGGCATCCGGTGCACAGCATCGGATGCTGTGCACTCCCCATCGCGATGTCGCGCATCGGATGTGGTGCATCGTCCGGACATCGGATGCGGTGGCGGACATCGGGTGCGCTCCACTGAGCCTCCGCCAACCTGAAAGTCCCAGGTCAGCAGGGCTGGTGTGACCGTGTTCCGGGGTGCTCGTGCTGGTCGTGGGCGACAGTCTGTGGAGTAGATCGTCTGCCAGCAGTGTTGAGGCTCTTCAAACGATCAAAGTTGCCTCATCCCCACCTGCTTGGTCCGGTGTCCAACGCACCGGGAGAGTTGCACCGGGCATCGACGGTAGGGGCTCAGGCAGTGCCCTCGTTTGGCTTGTCGAGGACGGACAACTCCTGCTCGGTCAAGCGCGGGCTTCCGGCGGCGATGTTCTCTGCGAGGTGTGCCGGGTTCGCGGTGCCGGGAATGGCCAGCACGTGGGGACCGCGGTGGAGGGTCCAGGCGAGCCGTATATGGGCCGGCGTCGCATCGTGGGCGCGGGCGACGGAGTCGACGCGCGCGTCGTGCTCCTGGTCTGCGGCTGCCTCGCGCCGCAGACCAGAGACCGTGAAGAACGGGACGAAGGCGATGTCCTGCTCCCGACACAGGTCCACCAGCCCGCTTTTGTCAGCGCGGCGCCAGTCCAGGCCGTAGGAGTTCTGCACGCAGACTACGGGCGCGATCGTTCGGGCCTCGGCCACATGCTCAGGCAGGACAGCGGAGAGCCCGAGGTGCCGGATCAGGCCGGCCTCGCGCAGTTCGGCGAGGGCTCCGAAGTGCTCGGCGACCGATGCCGTGCCGGGGCCGTTGGCGCGCAGGTTCACCACGTCCAGGTGGTCTCGGCCGAGCTGGCGCAGGTTCTTCTCGACCTGGCCGCGCATCTGGTCGGGGCGGGCCATGCCACGCCACTCGCCGGAGGGATCACGCGCCGGGCCGACCTTCGTCACCACGACCACGTCGCCGGACCAGGACACGAGGGCGCGATTGATGAGCTCGTTCGCGGACCGCAGCGGCGAGAAGTAGAAGGCGACCGTGTCGATGTGGTTGACACCCTGCTCGAACGCGCTGTGCAGCAGGCCGACGGCGAGATCGCGGTCGATCGGTGTGCCATCGGAGTTCCCCATCATGCCGTTGCCCGTCAGCCGCATCGCTCCGTAGCCGATGCGATTCACCTCTAGGTCCCCCAGCTTCCAGGTCCCTGCTGCCGCCGCTGCGCTCACCGTGCTCCTTCGCCTGTTGGTTCATGAGGTCCTGGAGTATGGGGCTGCCACGGTGCGCTGCGACAGGTCAAAGGGCTGGGCGAAACGTCACATCTCCATCGGGACCTCACCGCCGCCGCAAAGCCGTTGAACCTTTCGGGAGAAGGTCAGTCTGTCCCGTGCTAATCAGCGGTTGACTTCGAGGTTCGTTAGAACGAGCAGGGCGCGCAGGAGGCGGGTGGCGCGGGTGGGGTCGGCACGGAGTTTGCTGAGGATCCGCCAGTTCTTGAGGTGGGCGAAGCCGTGCTCGACCGGTGCGTGTCCGACGGCGAGTACCCGGTTGGCTTCCTTCTCGCCGGGAGTCAGCTTGTGGGTGCGGCTGGCGTGGAAGCCGGTGACGATCACGGGGTCGAGTACGTCGTTGTCCAGGCCGCGAAAGCCGAGGTCCGCGAGGGCGCCGAGGCTGGCGGCGCGCAGGTGGGCCAGGATGTGGTCGTGGCGGGCGGCGGTGTTGTCGTGGGTGCGGCCGGGCCGGGCGGCGGAGATCCAGACCAGACGGCCCCTCTCGTCAGTGAGGGCGAGGAAGTGCAGACCGTGCTGGCGGTGCTTGCCGGAATAGTTCTTGCGGTCGGCTTTCCCGGTGCGGCGCTGGGTATGGACGAGGGTGCCGTCAATCAGGACGACCTCCCCACCCTGACGGGCGATCTTCTTCAACGCGCGGTCCAGGCGCGGGGCCCGCGCGGTGAGCAGAGCGATCACCTCGTCGCGCCAGCGACGGACGGTGGACTCGGAGACGTTGTTGCCGCCGGCCATGTCGGCCAGGCGCTGGTCGTGGCGCAGTACGGCCAGGACGATCACCGCGATCTTTCCGGGCGGCAGGATCCGCCACCTGGACCGGATCGCCTTCAGGTGGCGCCGCAGCAGGTCGGCGAGGGGGTTGACGGTGCGCGTGGACAGCGACAGACGGCACTGATAGACAAGCGGGCAGGTGTCCTCGGTGTGCTCTTTGGTTTTGGTCACACATTTCCAACAGCCGCCGGGGGCACCCCGGTTACGCCCGCTCGGCACCGCCCACGGGCAGTAGCTTCCGTGGTGTCACAGCCGGGTGGTGAACCGGCCGTCGGGCTGTTTCCGCAGCCAGCCGCGGTCGACCAGTCTGACCAGTTTCCCGCGCAGCGGCTCCAGCTTGCTCCTCACGCTGACGTCCACTCCCAGCACCTCGCCGACCTGCCGGGCCATGACCGGACCGGCGGCCTGCCGCACGACGGCCAGGATCCGCTGGTAGTCCGGTGGGAGCGCCGTCTCCTCCACGTCTGGCGCGCGGTGGGGGATCATCATCACCGCCCGACCGCCCACCTGCCCGGGCGTCGGTGCGAACGCGGCCCGCTCCTCGGCGAGCTGCTCGCTCATCCGCTCCAAGACCTTCTCAGCAACGGCGAGTTCGTCGCGCTCGGCCCGTACCTCCGCCAGCTGCTTGGCCAGCTGTTCTTCGAGTTCGTCCAGTTCCGCACGCCGTGCGGTGATCCGTTCCAGCAACTCGGGATCCATACACCGGATCGTAGAAGGCCGCTCGCCCGCCGCGAGCGGGAAACCGGCAAGCCGCCCCGTGACGGACAATCTACGCCACAGACTGTCACCCACGACCAGCACGAGCACCCCGGAACACGGTCACACTAGCCCTGCTGACCTGGGACTTTCAGGTTGGCGGAGGCTCCGTGGTCTCCACTCCCCCGACAACGGTCCACTCACAAGGCGCGCGGTGGAGTCCACCGTGTCCACTCATCCCCGGCGGCGGCCCCGTGCGGTGCGCCACGGGTTCGGCCGGCCAGCGGGGTACCGCCGTGAGCGGGAGCGGCGCCGAACGGGTGGCAGCTTCGGGCGGTGATCTGGGGCGAGGTCAGCTGTGCGGTGTCGCTGCGGCATCTGCGCAGCTACTGGCCGACGCCGTGGACGTCTTCCCGGTGGGCGAGCGGGACGTGGAGGTGCAGCGGCTGTTCGATCTGGAGGGCAGGGAGCGAGCTGACGTCTCGTCATGTGCGGCTGCTGGCACAGGGGTTGGGGACGACGGAGCGGGCGGTGTGGCGGTGTGGCGGTGGCTGAAAGTGACACCGTCACCTACGGCAGCGAGCCTCATTTGATCGAGCACGTACAACGGATCGGGCACCCGCCACGCGGGTCTGCTCGCCGCCCAGCTGATCAGCCACAGCGTCCAGAGCGAGCAACTCGCTGCGATACGGCTGAGAGACCTCGTGTCCGACGCGACCGCGCCGGCACTCCCCCACCCTCCGCGGGGGCCCTACCAGTGACCGTTGCCGACAGCCGGTACCGGTGTGGGCCCGGCCCCTTCTGATCGCCGCGCGGGCCTGGCAGTACCTGAGCGGACATCGATACGGAATCCGGCGCTTGTTTCAGCACCTCAACTTCCATCACCGACTCCCCGACTTCGTCGGGAAGTGGCTACGGGGTGGGGCTGGGCTGGTTCAGGGTTAGACGTCGAGGACGCGGACGCCTGCGCCGTCCCAGTCTTTGGGGGTGGTGGTGACCACGCGGGCGCCTTCCGGCCGCTCGGGATCGGGTTGTGCCACATGCCGGGTGTGGGACCAGCCCAGGGAACGGGGTTGGCCGGAGGCGGCGAGGACGGCTGCCAGATCCAGGGCGTGGAAGACGATCTGGTCCAGCATGGCGAGGTGGCCGGCGACTCCGGTACGGGCGCGGTCAGCATCGGCAAGCGCGGCCAGGGCGACGTGGACGCGCCAGCTGTCTGTGGCGGCAGTTTGGTGCAGGATCCGGGAGACCAGGATGTTGCCCGAGCCCAGGGCGAGGAGGGCGCTTTCGTCCAGGACCACATCGACGGTGTGGGTGGGAGGGGTGGAGCTCACGCGGTGTCGCCGAGTCGGCGGGCCAGTTCGGCATCAGCCGCCTGGTCCTGTTCGGGGGTCGGGGTGTAGCCCGACATCTCGTGCAGGACCGCCAGCGTGCGGGCGGTGCGTTCGGCTCGTTCGCTTGCGGTCGGTGTGTGTGCGGCGAAGTCGCTGACCAGCTGCGCGATGCTGGTGCCTTTCTCGGCGGCGAGAGCGGCGAGCCTGTCCCGGACGGTGTCCTCGACCTTGATCGTCGTGTGAGCCATGACGAAAGAATACATCAGGTATACTGCCGGGATGGGTGAGTCTGCAGACCGGTCACATACGGTCACGAATGCCCCTCATCGAGCGCAGCTACGGCGACGACATCTACGAGTACCGCTACGGGGTGGCACAGCCCTGCGGACTAGCGCCTGGAGGGTGGGACGGCTGGTATGCCCGGTGACGGCGCCGTGCGCGTAGGCGCGGTGTTCTCGTGGAAACCAGCGGCGAGCGCTCGGTGCGATGCGTCTCAGGTGAAGTGGGTGATGAGCATGAAGGCCACCATGCACAGGAACAGCGCCCCCACTATGCGGGTCATCGTGTAGCCGGCCCGGGTCGGCTCTGTGGCGTCGTAGTCCTTCACGAAGGGGCGTTGCAGGGGGCGGTTCGCTTTCCAGAGCAGCTGGGGTCTGATGAGCTGGATCAGGCCCATGACGGCGAAGAAGCAGAGCAGGACGACGATCATGGGCTCTCCCGTTCGGGTCCGCAGGTATCTGTGTGACCCGCTTACCCCCGTCTTGCGGGTTGCTACGCCGCCGTCTCAAGGGGGGCTTTCTGCCCTCAGTGATCGCCTCGGTCGTCCGTCCTTGCCCCGGCGAAGCAGCGGGCCAGTGCGCGGCCGAACCAGTTGCCGGCGGCTGCTTGCAGGAGGGCGACGAGCAGGGTCAGTGTGATGGTCACGGTCGCTGAGGCGGGCAGTCCGGCGAGTCCCGCGGTCGTGCGTGCGGTTCCGCCGATCGTGTCCCCCGATAGCGCGCGTACGGCGAGCAGTGCGGCCCAGGGCAGCGGTCCGAGCAGTAGCAGTAGTGCGGTGGTGCGCAGGAAGCCGTGGCGGTGCCAGGTGCTGTGGACGCCGAGGGCTACGCCTGCCGCCAGGGGCAGGTACCACTGGTCTGCCCAGGCTCCGAGGGCTACGGCTATGACGGCTATGGCTGTCAGCGCGGTCAGTGCCGGTGTGGGCAGCGGGAGTTTTCCGGCTTGCCGTTTTCTGGGGCCGCTTGCCGTTTCCTCGGTGGTCTGGTCCGGGGTTTCCACGGCGGTTTCGATCGTCATGTCAGTCTCCCGCTCGTAGGGACCAGGTTGCCGTGGTGTTCGCCTTGTCGTCCGGCGACGGCAGCGGCAGGTACTTCTTCTCCCGCCAGAGCGGGACGAGGTTGTCGTACAGGGGGGAGGTGGGGGTGTCGCTCTGTCCGCCGGGGTAGATCGCGACCGCTTCGGAGGTGCCGGGTGCTGTCCACTTGACGATGAGTCGGATGCTCGGTCCGTAGCTCGAGTTCAGTTCGCCGCCTGCCGCGTTCACGGTCCAGGGGTCGCCGCCGGCGGTGTAGGGCTCGTACCCGAGTCCCGGGGCCCCGGTGATCGAGGGGATCTCGCGGGTGTGCAGCTTGCCCCAGGTCCAGGCCGAGGGGGCGGCACCCAGTTTGTCCGTCAGTTCGGTCACGGCTGTGCGGAAGGCGGTCCGCATGGCTTGTGGGGCGTCGCGGTGGGCGGCGTTCGGCGGGGTGAAGGCCGCGTTGTCGGGATCGTCGAGCGTCCAGTGCTGGAGCATTTCGCGCAGCGGGATGGGTGAGCGGTCAAGGTCGAGGATCCAGCGGTCCTTGCTCTCCGGGACGTTCTTCTTGTCCCACCACGGCTGGAAGACCTCGTGGAGGTAGGAGTCGAGGAACGTCCACCAGACGGAGGCGGCGGGCGAGTCGCTGTCCATCGAGTGGTTCCACTTGGTCAGCAGGTCGCGTGCGGCGCTTTGTCGTCCGGTCAGTTTTGTGTCGTCGAGCGCGGTGAGCAGTGCCGGCAGGAGTTTCACGGCCAGTTCGTCGGTGACGTCGTTCTGGAGCTCGGTGTAGTCCTTGGGTTGCAACGCGCTCTGCCCGGTGTGGAACCGTTCGATCACCGACTGCCGGTACCCGGGGTCGAAGTTCATGGAGGTGCCGAGGTAGTACGGGTAGTCCTGGCCTGCCGGGCGCTGGTTGGTCGAGGCCACGAGGTGGCTGGGCGGGTCATAGGCCTTGGGCAGTGCCGCGTAGGGGATGGTGCCCACCACGTCTTCGGTGCCGGTGCCGGACAGGGGCAGCCAGGGCTGGGAGCCCTTGGGTGTCTGGGGGACGTCGCCGACGAGGAGCGTGCCGATGTGGCCCTTGTCGTCGGCATAGACGAAGTTCAGGGCCGGTGCCTTCCAGCCGCTCAGCGCTGCCCGGAAGGTGGTGAAGTCGTGGGCCTGGTTGGCTTTGAGCAGCGCGTTGAGGTCGTTGTGGGCGTAGTTGCCCATCCAGTTGACCGAGACTCGTTGGCCGAGCACCTTCATCATCGGTCCGTGCACGGTGAGGTCCGTGGTCAGGTCGACCGTGGAGCCGCCGCGTACCGGGATGGTGTATTGCGCCTTCTTCATGGGTCGCCAGGCGCCGTGCCAGTAGTAGGAGTCGGGCCTGTGGGGTGAGAGTTTCTCCTGGTAGTAGAGCGTGCCGACGGTCTGGGCGTTGGTCAGGGACCAGGAGATGTGTTCGTTGTGGCCGACGAGGATCCCGGGTACGCCGGGCAGGGAGCCGCCGGCGATCTGGTAGTCGGGTGAGTGCAGCGATATCTGGAACCAGTACGAGGGCAGCGTGGTCGCCAGGTGCGGGTCGCCGGCGAGCATCGCGCCGCCTCCGGCCACCTTGGGGCCGTTCGCCGCCCAGGCGTTGCTGTTGAAGTCGAGTTGCCGCACGGTGTCGGGCAGGGCGACGTCCTGGGCGGCGGGTGTCCGGGACACCGTCTGCGGGGCCGGGCTGTTGGCTGTGGCGGCCGGGTCGGCGGCGTTGGTGTTGCGTACGGTCAGCGGGGCCGGGGGGAGGGTCTTGTAGGGGCCGGGGTCGTAGGGGCGCTGGGAGGTCCGGGTCGGTGCCTGTACCGGGAACCAGTCCTTGGTCAGCTTCGGCCCGAGGGAGCGTTGCAGCAGTGCGTAGTCGAGCGGGATGGTGTTGAAGTTCATCTGCTGCGTGAGCACCCCTTGGACGACCAGGGTGTCCGTGGGTGTCCATGCCTGGGGTCGTACTCCGGTCAGGCCGTAGATCGTGGGCCATTCACCGGTCTCGTCGAGTCTGCTCATCCAGGAGTTGACGCCCGCGGAGTATGCGGTCAGTGCCTGGCCGGCGGCGCTGTCCCGCGGGGTGGCGTCCCAGCGGGCGCGGGCGGTGCGCAGCAGGCCGAGGTTCAGTTCGAACTTGTCGCTCTCCAGTCCGGCGGCACCGACGAGTTCGGACAGGCGGCCCTGGCCGAGTCTGCGCTGAAGGTCGAGCTGGGTGAAGCGCATGCGGGCGGTGACGTATCCCTGGGCGAGGAAGAGGTCGTGGTCGGTCGCGGCCTCGACGGAGGCGTATCCCTCGGCGGTGAAGGAGACCTTCACTGGTTTGTCCAGGCCGGGGAGGGTGAGGGTCTCGGACCGGACGGTGGTCTGGGCCGAGGCCGATGCCCAGACTCCCCCGCCCGGTACCAGTGCTTTGCCGAGCGCGGGCACCGGACCGTAGCCGGCGCCGAGCAGCAGGAGCACGGCGAGGGCCACGGCGGTCGAGCAGACCAGGTGGATCGCGCGACTGACCTTGCTTGCCATCGTGTCCTCGTCTTCGCAGGGGGATGGTCCGCCGGGAAGCCTTGCAGCGTCCGGCCGCGCCCATAAGTCAGGAAGGTTCCCTACATCCGTCGCGGCCGGCGGGCCGTGTGGTGCGGGTCAGGGCCGGGGTTCGCCGTCGGATTCCTTGGCGAGCAGCTCGGTGACCTCGTCGTCGGAGAGTCCGGACAGCCAGCCGAGGACGTCGTCGACCTCGGTGCTGCCCGCTTCGGTGAGTTGTCTGCTCTGTACGAGTGCGGCCAGTCGCTCGACGGTCAGTGAGCCGGTGAGCAGTTCGTCGGTGGAGAGGCCGACTCCGAACGTCTCCCGTACGCGCATCGCGACGCGGGTGGCCATGAGCGAGTGTCCGCCGAGGCGGTAGAAGTCGGCGGTGACCGACGGTACGGGGACGCCCAGTACCTCGTTCCAGATGGTGGCCATTTTGTGTTCGACGGGGTTGCGGGGTGCGATCGTCTGCTGCGGGGTGGCGGCTTCCGGGGCCGGGTCCGGCAGTGCGGCGCGGTCGAGTTTGCCGTGCGGGCCCACGGGGAGCTGTGCCAGTACGGTCACCGTGTCCGGGACGAGGCCCGAGGGCAGGGTCTGTTCGAGGTGGTCGCGGAGTGTGGCGGGGCTGGGGTGCTCGTCGCCTGCGGGTACGGCCCAGGCCATCAGGCGCGGGTGGCCGGAGGGGTCGGGGCGTGCCTCCACGACCGAGGTCCGTACGAGCGGGTGCCGGTTCAGTACTGCTTCGACCTCGCCGGGTTCGATGCGCTGCCCGCGGATCTTGAGCTGTCGGTCGAGGCGGCCCAGGTATTCGAAGGTGCCGTCGGGGTGCATCCGTGCGCGGTCACCGGTCCGGTACAGGCGTGCGCCGGGTTCGTAGGGGTCCGGTACGAAGCGTTCGGCGGTCAGGCCGGGGCGGCCGAGGTAGCCGCGGGCCGGGGCGAGTCCGCCGATGTGGAGTTCTCCGGGGACCAGCGGTGGGGCGATCGCGCCGGAGGAGTCGAAGACGTAGAGGCGGGTGCCGGTGATCGCGCGGCCGATGGGGATGCGGATGCGGTGGGTCGTCGCGGGGTCGGCGGGCTGGGCGGTGACGTCGATGGCCGCCTCCGTCGGGCCGTACTGGTTGTGCAGCCGTACGCCGGGCAGGACCTCGGCGAAGCGGTCGGCCAGGGCCGGGGTCAGTTCTTCGCCACTGCACACGACGTGACGCAGGGTCCGTGCGGCGTGTACGGCGTCGGGCTCTTCGAGGAAGATCTGGAGCATCGACGGGACGAAGTGGCAGTAGGTGACGGTGTGCCGGGCGATCAGGTGGGCGAGGTAGTGGGGGTCGCGGTGTCCTTCGGGCCGGGCGAGGACGACGGTGGCGCCGGCGACGAGGGGCCCGAGGAGCTCCCTTCCGGCTACGTCGAAGCTGACCGGGGTCTTGTGGAGCACGGCCTGTCCGGCTTCGAGTCCGTAGGTGCGCTTGTTCCACAGGAGTTGGTTCGCCAGGGCGGCGTGGGTCGTCATCACGCCCTTGGGTTCGCCGGTCGAGCCCGAGGTGAAGAGCACGTTGGCGAGGTGCCCGGGCAGTACCCGCGGGGGCTCGTAGGGTTCGGTGCCGCTCTCCCGCGGGTCGACGGGCACGGTCCCCTCGGGCGGGGTGAGGCCCGGGGCGGAGCCGATGAGCACCCGGGCTCCGGAGGTGCTGATCTGCCGGGCGATGCGGGCCGTCGGGTGTGCGGTGTCCAGGGGGAGGTAGGCGCCTCCGGCCAGCAGGACGGCGTACACGGCGATGATCAGTTCGGGTGACCGGGGCAGGCAGACGGCGACGGGTTCGTCGCGGTCCACGCCGAGTTCACGCAGCCGGGCCGCAAGGCCGCGGGCCCGTGTGGAGAGTTCGCCGTAGGTGAGTGAGCCTTCGTCCCAGACCACGGCCGGTACCGCGGCGGCGGAGTGTGCGACGCGTTCGATGATCTGGTGGACCAGTTCCTCACCGGGTTCCGGGGGGCCTCCGTCGGCGGTGGTCCGCGCGATGTGCTCGGCTTCGGCGGGGGGCAGTGCGGGCAGGGCGGCGACGGCGGTGGCCGGTTCGGTGAGTGCCGCGTCGAGCAGGGCGGGCAGCCCGGACAGCAGGGCGGCGACGGTCTGCTCCTCGAACAGGTCGGCGGCGTAGACGGCGTGGCCGCTCAGTGAGCCGTCGGGCGCCGGTGCGAGGTGCACGGAGAGTTCGAACTGGGCGCCGGGCGCGGGCAGTTCGAAGGGTTCGGCGCGTACCCCGTGGGCTTCCCAGGGGCCGACCGGGAGGTTCTGGAAGGCGAGCAGGGCCCGTACCAGCGGTGCGCGGCCGTCGGCGGGCCGCCGGCCGACGGCGCGGACGATCTCGTCGTACGGGGGCCGGTCGGCGCCGTAGGCCGTGAGGCACTGGGACCGTACGTCGTCGATGACCGTGTCGAAGTCGGCTGTGCCGGTGCGGACGCGCAGCGGCAGCGTGTCGGCGAACATGCCGATGGCGGTGTCGGCGCCGGGCCTCTCCCGGCCGGCGGCGACGGTGCCGACGATCACGTCGTCCTGGCCGCTCCACCGGCCGAGGAGGGCGCCGAAGGCGGCCATGAGGACCATGAAGGGGGTGGCGCCCCGGTCCGCGGCGAGGATCCGTACGCGTTCGGCGAGCTCCGCGGGGATCCGTACGGGCAGGGAGGCGCCGTGCCAGGTCGGTACGGCC
Organism: Streptomyces sp. NPDC030991; assembly: GCF_055571235.1. Lineage (NCBI taxonomy): Bacteria > Bacillati > Actinomycetota > Actinomycetes > Kitasatosporales > Streptomycetaceae > Streptomyces > Streptomyces sp. NPDC030991. The sequence continues at coordinate 85,087 of NZ_JBVIFR010000026.1, read as the reverse complement.
GGGACGGGGCGGTCGGTGGGCAGTTCCAGCGCCTGCGCCCCGTCGAGGCGGTCGCGCCATCCGGCGAGGGTCTCCTCGGTCCACGGGGTGGGGGCGGGGGCGGTCGCCGGTACGGGTTCGACCGTTCCGCCGGCCCGGTAGGCGTCGCCGAGCCGCTGGAGCAGCAGGCCCAGCGACCAGCCGTCGACCACGGCGTGGTGGGCGGCGACCGCGAGCACCCAGTCCCGTGGTCCCTGTCGCAGCAGGAGCAGGCGGACGAGGGGGCCGGAGGCGAGGTCGAACGGTTGGGCGGCCAGTGTGCGCAGTGCGTCGGCCACGCCGTCCTCGCCGGTGGTCCGCAGGTCCTGGAACGGCAGCCGGAACATGTCGGCGGTGGGGCGGACGGAGATGCTCGGTGTCCCGTCGGGTGTGGTCCGGAAGACGGAGCGCAGGAGCGGGACCTCGTCGAAGAGGGCGGTGAGGCTTTGTTCGAGGAGCGTCCGGTCGAGGGGCCCGTGCAGTCGGAGTCCGCCGGTGACGTGGTAGGCGTCGCCGGCGCCCATCTGGTCGAGCAGCCACATCCGTTCCTGTTCGGGGGTGACGGCCGTCGGCTCCAGGAATGTGGCGTCGGGTGACTGTGCGGGTCCGCCCGCCGGGATCGCGGCGAGGTCCAGGAGGGTGAGGCCGTCCAGGAGCCGGGCGAGGGGGATGTCCACGCCGCGCGTCTCGAGGAGTGCCGATCTGAGCCGGGCGGCCGACAGGGAGTCCAGTCGTTGCCTGACGAGCGGTGCGTCCGCGACGAGCGCGGCGGGGTCGGTCTCCAGTGCGGCCGCGACGAGTTCGGTCAGCTCCGCGGGGACGGTCCCCGCTGCCGGGGCCGGCTTCGTCTCCTCGGCCGGCGCCGTGGTGCCCAGCGGCTGGAACGCTCCGGCGAGAAATCGTGTGCGGCACTCCGCGCGCCTGACCTTGCCGCTGCTGGTGCGGGGGATCTTGCCGGTGCGGACGAGGACGACGTCGGCGAGGGCGAGTCCGTGCTCGGCCGACACGGCCTCGCGCACGGCCGCGGTCACGAGCGGTCCGTCCTCCTCCCGGAAGCCGCGGACCACTTCGTGCACGAGCACGACCTGTTCGGTGGTTCCGTCGTCGACGGCCAGGGCCGCGCCCCGGCCGGGGTGCAGGAGCGGGTGGGCGCGCTCGGCCGTCAGCTCGATGTCCGGCGGGTAGAGGTTGCGGCCCCGCACGATGATCAGGTCCTTGATGCGGCCGGTCACGTACAGCTCGGTGCCGTGCTGGAAGCCGAGGTCGCCGGTGCGCAGGAAGGTTCGTCCGTCGTGTCCGCGGGCGGTGGCCGCGAAGGACTCGGCGGTCCGGTCGGGCCGCTGCCAGTAGCCGTGGGCGACGGTCGGTCCGCTGACCCAGATCTCGCCGACGGCGTCCGGGGGCAGCGGCTCGCCGGTGGCGGGGTCGACGACCAGCACGAGGTCCTGGTGGTGTGCCCAGCCGCAGCCGGTCAGTTCGGCCGCGGGCTCGTCGGGGGCGGCCTCGACGGCCCGGCCCTCTTCCATGTCCGGGCGTCGCAGGCGCAGGACGGTGGGTTCGGCCGCCGGGTCCGCTCTGCCGGTGACGAACAAGGTGGCCTCGGCGAGGCCGTAGCAGGGGTAGAACGCCGAGCGCCGGAAGCCGTTGTCGCGGAAGGCTTCGGCGAAGGCGTCCATCGTGGTGCGCCGTACCGGCTCCGCGCCGACGAGGGCGTGCCGCAGCGCCGACAGGTCGAGGTCGTCGTGGTCGCCCGGCTTGGCGCGGCGCAGGACCTCGGCGTAGGCGAAGTCGGGGGCGGCGGTGATGGTGGCGCGGGTGCGGCTGAGTGCGCGCAGCCAGCGCATCGGCTGGTGCAGGAAGGTCATCGGCGAGAGCAGGGTGCAGGGGAAGCCCGTGTGCACGGGCTGGAGGATGCCGCCGATCAGGCCCATGTCGTGGTAGGGCGGCAGCCAGCTGACAGCGCGGCTGTTCTCGTCCAGGCCGAGCGAGCGGCCGATCGTCGCCGAGTTGTGGGCGAGGTTGGCGTGGCTGAGCATGACGCCTTTGGGGGTGCCGGTCGATCCCGACGTGTACTGGAGGAACGCCAGGTCGTCCGGGGATGCCTGCGGGTCCTGCCAGTCCTCGGGGGCGGTGGCCACGTCGTCGGTGGTCGCCCATTCGAGGGGGACGGACAGGTCGAGCCGGTCGCGGCGCTCGTCGACGGCGGCGAGTGTGACGGTGTCGATCAGGGCGAGTCGCGCGCCGCAGTCGGCGGCGATGGCCCGTACCCGTTCGAGGCCGTTCGCGCCGAGCGGCGGGTAGACGGGGACCGCTATCGCGCCCGCGTAGAGGCAGCCGAAGAACGCCGTCACGTAGTCGGGTCCGGGCTGGTGGAGGAGGAGGACGCGGTCGCCGCGGCCGGTGCGCCGCTGGATCAGTGCGGCCACCGCCCGGGCGCCGCGGTCGAGTTCGGCGTAGTCGAGTGCGAGGATCTCGGTCTCGGAGAGCTCGAACTCCAGGGCAAGTCGGTGGGGAGTGCTCTCGGCCCGCCGGCGGAGCGTCTCGATGAAGGTCGGGTACACGGGCACTCCTCGATGGACGGTCGGTCAGCGGTAGCGGAGCAGGAGATCGTGGAAGCGGTCGGCGCCGAAGCGCACGGCTTCGACGGGCACCCGCTCGTCGGCGGCGTGCATCGCGTCCTGGTAGCGGCTGCCGGCCGGGAGCAGCATCGGCACCCAGCCGTAGCAGGCGATGCCGAGTCCGGCGAAGAGCCGGGCGTCCGTGGAGGCGGGGGTGATCATGGGCAGGGGCAGCCCGTCGGGGTCGGCGTCGCGCATCACCGAGGCGATCGTGTCGAAGAAGCCGTCGAAGACGGGCGGGGGCATCGCGTCGCCCTCCAGCAGGAGTTCGAGGTCGCCGTCGGGGCCGATCAGCTCGCGCAGTTCGGTGCGGAAGTCCTCGACCGTCCAGCTGCCCGGCAGGATGCGTCCGTCGAAGTCCACGGAGAACTCGCTCGGCAGCATGTTGATCTTCTCGGGCGTGCGGACGATGGTCGCGTTGACCGTGTTGCGCAGGACGGAGTCGAGATAGACGGCGTCGGCCTCGGGCAGCAGGTCGTAGGGGATCTCCGCCTTGCCGTCGGGGTCGCGCAGGTCGCGCAGCCGTCCGGCCAGTGGTTCTTCGGCGGCGGTGGCGAGGGCGTCGAGCATCCGGTCCAGGGCGGGGGTGATGTGCGTCGGCAGGCGGCCTTCCTCCAGGCGCCCCAAAAGCCGGGCGAGCTTGCCCATCGAGGTGCCGGACCAACCCTGCCGTGAGGCGTGGCCACCGCGGCCGCGTACCGAGAGCCGCATCCAGCAGGCGCGTTTCTCGGCCACCACGATGGGGTGGACGCGGCGGGGCAGGCAACTCAGCACCGCTCCGCCGTCCTCCCCGACCCCGTAGGCGATACCGTCGAACAGGTCGGGATGCTGCCTGACCAGATAACCGGCGCCGACCTTGCTGCCCGCCTCTTCGTCGGGCGAGACGGCGAGCAGGACGTCACCCGCGGGCGCGGTTCCCTCGGCCCGCAGCCGGACCAGCGCGGAGACCATCATCGCCAGGCTGCCCAGCATGTCGATGGCGCCGCGGCCCCAGACGTGGCCGTCGATGATCCGCCCCTCGAAGGGCGGGTGCGTCCAGTGCTGGCCGTCGGTGGGCACCACGTCGGCGTGCGCGTGCAGCAGCAGCGGCGGCGCGAGGCCCGCCCCGCGTACGCGGGCGACGAGGTTCGGGCGGTCGGGGTCGGACCCCAGCAGCCGTACGTCCGCGCCGGCGCTCTCCATGAGGGCGGCGACGTGGCGGACGCAGGCGGCCTCGTTCCCGGGAGGGTTGACGCCGCGGAACCTGATCATCTGCTGGAGCAGGGGCACCGGGTCGCTCATCGGGGGTTCTCCTTGTCCGGGCGGTCGTGCGCGGCGGAGCGCGCCGTGCGGGTCACCGCTGTTCCGCCGCGAGCGGCTCGGTGGCGACGACCCGGGTGCCGCCCCGCCCGTCCAGCGCGTCGGTGACGGCCTCGGCGAAGCGCCCGTCGGCGATCCGTACGTCCGCGACGCCGGCCTCCAACGCCTCGCGCGCCGCGGTGAGTTTGACGGTCATGCCGCCGCCGACGGCCGGGTCCCGGCCGTCGCGCACCTGGTACTCGGCGCGCACCGACGCGGGGTCGGAGCTGTCGGCGAGGACGCCCGGTGCGCCGGTGAGCAGCACCAGGCGCTCGGCGCCCAGCACTCCGGCGACGGCGGCCGCGACCCGGTCGGCGTTGACGTTGACGGGCAGGCCGTCCTCGGCGAGCGCGGGCGGTGACAGCACGGGCACCATCCCGTCGGCCAGCAGGGAGCGCAGCAGCGGCGTCGCCACCGAGGTGAGCCGGCCGCTGCGGTCGTCGCGGACCACCACGGTCCGGCCGTCCACGACGGTGCGCAGCGCCTTCTTGCGCCGGGCCCGCAGCAGGCCGGCGTCGAGCCCGGTCAGTCCGACGGCGGGCACGGCGAGCCGGGCCAGTTCGAGCAGGAGCGCCGGCTTGGCCTTCCCTGCGAGTGCCAGGGTGACCACTTCGAGGGTGGCCGGATCGGTCCGCCGGCTCACCGTGCCGTCCGGCGACACCAGTTCGCCGAGCGGCACGCCGAGACGGCCGGCCAGTTCGGTGACCATCGCGGAGCCGCCGTGCACGAGGACGACGGGCCTGCCGTCGCGGACCAGCCGGGCCACCCCGGAGCAGACCGCTTCGGCCTGTACTTCTGCGGTGCCGCCGCACTTCACCACGGTCAGTCCCGTGCCCACGCGGCTCTCCTTTCTGAGCGGATCCAAGCGGACCTGAGCGAATCTGAGCGGATCTAAGCGGACCCGAGCGGACCCGAGCGGAAGGGTCCGACTAGACGGGGTGCAGGCCGGGGAATTCGAGGCCGAGGCGCTCCGGCCATCCCATGCGCACGTTCAGGCACTGGACCGCGCCGCCCGCACCGCCCTTGACGAGGTTGTCGATCGCCGCGACGGCCACCACGGTGGACGTGGCGGGGTCCGTGGCGAACCCGACGTCGCAGTAGTTGGTGCCGGACAGGATCTTGGGCTCCGGAAGCCGGTAGAGGCCGCGGCTCTGGGCGATGATCCGGACGAACGGCTCGTCCTGGTAGTGAGCGCGGTACAGCCGCCGTACGTCCTTGTCGCCCAGCGGTTCACGCACCGGCACCCGGCAGACCACCTGGGCGCCGCGCACCGCTTCCACGCCGGTGGCGCTCATCCGCGCCTCGAGGCCGGTCGCCTGCGTGATCTCGGCCTCGTGCCGGTGGCCCGTGGGTGCGAACAGCCGCATGGTGCCGCTCCGTTCGGCGTGCAGGTTCATCTGCTCGGCGCGTACGCCCGAGCCGCTCGAACCGATCCGGCCGTCCACCGTCACGGGCCCGGCGACCACGCCCGCCTCGGCGAGCGGCCGCAGGGCCAGGATCGAGGCGATGGCCATGCAGCCGGGCATGCTGATGGCGTCCGCCCCGGCCAGCTCGGCCCGGTGCATCTCCGGCACGCCGGGGACGAACGAGCCGAGCAGCTCGGGTGCGGTGTGCGGGGTTCCGTAGTAGCGCTCGTAGAGCTTGGGGTCCCGCAGCCGGAAGTCGGCGCCCAGGTCGATCAGGCACTTGGTCCGCTCGCGCAACCGGGGGACGACTTCGAGGCCGGCGGTCTGGGCGACCGCCACGAACACCACGTCGTGGTCGCCCAGCGCGTCGGGGCCGGTGAAGGTCAGGTCGGTCCGGCCGCGCAGGTTCGGGTGGACGCGGTCCACCCGGCTGCCCGCGAGCCTGGCGGACACCGCGGTGGCCACCCGGACCTCGGGATGGTCGAGCAGCAGCCGCAGCAGTTCACCGCCGATGTAGCCCGAGGCCCCGACCACCGCGACATCGATCACGGCTACTCTCCCCAGTCCTCGTCGGCCTCGGGGGCCAGCGCCAGCAACAGCGGTGCCACTCCCACGACTTCGAGTTCGGCGGCGCACTCCGGGCACTCGACGATCTCGCCGGCCCGGACCTCGCTCTCCACGCCTACCCGGCCCTCGCACTCGGGACAGGCTTGTACGGTCGTCTCCGCTATGGGCATAAGGTCCTCTCCTCTCCTCCTGGTCGGACACCTGCGGGCCTCAGCCTCCCGGCCGCGGTGCGCTCACCAGTAGTCAGGTAGATCCCGGACTTGTGGGCCGCACGGAGGGGGCCAATACTCTGGGAGCCTTTCTTTGAACCCCCGTCCGCACGACCCAGGAGTGACATGACAAGCAGGTTCACCGAGTTGACGGTCGACTGCCGCGATCCGGAGAGCCTCGCCGCCTTCTGGTGCGAGGTGCTGGACTTCAAGGTGATCGACCGGAGCGAGGGCAAGGTCGAGATCGGCTCCTGGGAGCCGACCGTCGAGGAAGTCCGGGCCCGTCAGATGGCGCCCACCCTGCTGTTCATCCCGGTGCCCGAGGGCAAGGCCGTGAAGAACCGGCTGCACCTCGACGTCAGCCCGGTCGACCGCGGCACCGCCGACGAGGTGGACAGGCTGCTGGCCCTCGGGGCGACCCGGGCCGACGTCGGGCAGGGCGCCGGCCGCAGCTGGGTGGTCATGGCCGACCCCGAGGGCAACGAGTTCTGTGTCGCGCGCACCCTGGCCCCGCAGGGTTAGAGCCTCTCTCGGAGCCTGTCTTTGAACCCCCGTCCGCTCTCAGACCGCCCGCGCGAGGAGATCGAGGGCACGGTCCTGGTCGGCCAGGAGCGCCGCGGTCCTGTGATCGAGTTCTTCTGCCGCCGCGGTGGTGTCGGCGCGGGCGTTGGCGACGATGATCCGTACCGCGCTCCAGTGGTGGGCGACCCGCTCCACCAACCGGGACACCTCGGTCAGTGCGGGCCGGGCGAAGGCGTGGCCCGCGGCGGCCAGCCAATCCGCGTGCACCCCGGTCTCGGCGAGCACCGTGCCGGCCACGACGAAGGTCTCGTCCACCACCTCGGTGTCGTCGCCCTTGCCCATCCGTTCCGCGGCGGCGTCGAGGAAGCGGGCCAGGCCGCGTCGCCCGCCGAACAGCTGCGCGCCGTTGTCGGCGTATCCGTCGGGCAGGGTGCGATCGCCTGCCAGCGCGGCCACGTTGGCGGTGATCACCGTGCGGACGTGGTCGAGGTCCCAGGGCGGCAGGTCGGGGCCGACCGAGATCTCCAGCCAGCGCCCGTCGATCGGGTTGCGGGTGAAGAACAGGTCGCGGTCGTGGTCCTCGGGGTTGGCCGAGAAGCGTGCGGCGGCGAACTCGGCGCGGGTGATCGCGCCCTGGAAGCGCGGCGGCACCGGATCGGCCAGCAGCACCTCGTCCCGTTCGTCGTCGAACCCGTACACGGTCAGCAGGTGGTTGGTGTGCACGTCCCGGTAGGCCGGACGGAACGGCAGATGGTAGTTGTCGACGGCCGCGGCGACCGCGTGTCCGTCCCGCACCGCGTCGCGTACCTGTGTCCAGGCCGTCTCGGGGTCCGGCGGGCGGTGCCACTGTGAGGCCACGGGATGATGCGGGGCCATCGCCCCGAGCAGGGACTCGGCGCCGAAGGGGACGTAGTACTCCTCGCGCCGCAGGTCGCCCGAGCGGTAGCCGAACCCCCAGGCCGCGCCGAGCACATGGAGCGGATCGGCGCCCCGGCTGGCGAGCAGCACCCCCATCGTGGCGTGCAGGCAGTGGCCGAGGTCGTGGCGCCACGGCCGTACGTCCTGAAGCTCGACTCTCATGCCGCCTCCGTCACCAGGGTCAGTGCGAACAAGTGCATCGCGGGATTGTGGGGCAGGACGATGGCCCGCAGCCCGTCGGCCACCGCGACCGGCACCCGCTGGTGCCAGATCGACGGGCTCATCGTGTGCTGCTCGTGTCTCGGGTAGAGCATCGCGGTGGTCCGGAACGCGAGCCGTTCGCCGAACCGCGGCGCGGTCTGGGGCCAGAAGTCGGAGAGCCGCAGCCACTGCCGGCGCACGGAGCCGTCGGCGTACTCCAGGAGCACGGTGTCCTCGGTGCGGCGCTCGGCGGCCCCGAGGACGTGGATCCAGTCGGCGCGGGCGGCGGGCAGCGGGATCCGCTGGCCCCGGCACCGCAGGTGGTCCGGCCGTACGCCGTCGGCCGCGGGGAAGCGGAACGGCACCCGGTCGAGTTCGGTGAGTGTGCCGCAGGGCAGCTCCTCGGCCGGAAAGGCATTGCCCCAGATGTTGAACGCACCCGAACCGGAGCGGCTGTTCGGTTCGACGCCGACGCTGTCGAGGAAGTCCTCGATCGCGACCGTGTGAGCCGCTCCGGCCGTCGACCGGACGAGAGTGGGACTGACGTGCTTGACCACAGGAACCTCCTTGGATCACAGGTTGCGATACGGGTGGTGGAGACGCGCGAGCGCGGCGGGGCCGTCGCGGAGCGGACCGCCGCGCTGGCCCGGGCCGCGTTCGCCGCGGGCCGGCATCCCGGTCTGCCGCCCGCCGACGGCTCCGAGGAGACGGCCGCCGAGGTGCTGGCCGAACTGGAGCGCGGGACGCGGCTGTGGACGGCCTTCGACCCGGGCGGCGAGGCGATCGGCTGCGTACGCGCGATCCCCGGTACGGACGGGGCGTGGGTGGTGCGGCGGCTCGCGGTCGCTCCCGTCGCCCGGGGCCGGTCGGCCGGACGGCTGCTGATGCGCGCGCTGGAGGACGGTGCCCGCGCCGGTGGCGCGGCACGCGTGGTCCTCGACGCCGTGGTGGAGCGCGGCAACCCGCCGTTCTACTGCCGTCTCGGCTACCGCACGACCACCCATTTCCCCGGTCCTGACAAGCCGTTGTCCGAGGTCCACATGGAGCGGGAACTCGCCGCGCCGGACGAGGAATTGGCCTACCCGTGGGGCGGCGAACCCGTCCCGCTGTGGGACGGGCCGCTGCGGGTGTGGTTCTGCGGGCCGCGGGGCACCGTGGCGCTGCCCGCCGTGCCCGGCCCCGCTCTTGAGGCCGGTCTTGCGGCGCTGGCCGAACGCGCGGCGGGGCAGGTGGGCGCTCCGGCGCGGTTCCGCGGTGCCGACGGGCTCGCCCGGCCCGCCGGTGTGCTGGTCGATCCCCGGCCCGCCGAGGCCGTGCCCGCGTATGTGATGCCGCGCGGGGTGGACGCCGACGCGCTCGCCCTGTGGCGGACCGGCGGCTGAAGCGGCTGAGGCGGCTGAAACGGCTGAGTCCATCAACCGACCGCTCCGGTCAGCAGCCGGGCCTCGGCGACGATCCGTTCCGGGGTGACGCCCGCGTCGTGGAGCAGGTCGAGTTCGCCGCCGACCCGGTCGCTGAAGCGGTCGGGCACGCCGATCCGGCGCACCGGGCAGCCGCCCTGGGCCGCCAGGGTCTCGCAGACCGCGCTGCCGAGGCCGCCGGTCACCAGGTGGTCCTCCACGGTGACGATGCCCCGGGTCTGCGCCGCCGCCCGCAGCACGGCCTCCTCGTCCAGCGGTTTGATCGTGTGCATGTTGAGAACGCGGGCACCGATGCCCTCGGCGGCCAGCGTCTCGGCGGCGCGCCGCGCCATCAGCACCGGGTACGGCCCGGTCGCGATCAGCGTGACGTCGTCGCCGTCCGCGAGGGTCACGGCCCGGCCGATCCGGAAGTCGTAGGGGCGCCGGTAGACCAGGGGCGTCTCGGTGCGGCCCAACCGGAGGAAGACCGGTCCCGGCAGGTCGGCGGCGGCGACCAGCGCCTGTTCCGCCTCCACCGCGTCGGCGGGCACCAGCACGGTGAGGTTGGGCATCAGCCGCATGATCCCGAGGTCGTCCACCGCGTGGTGGGTGGGCCCGTAGTGCCCGGCGGACAGGCCGCCGTGGGAGACGATGATGCGCACGGGCAGGTTGTTGCCCGCCACGTCCACCTTGATCTGCTCGCAGGCACGGGTCGCGGCGAAGCCGCTGAGGGTGTGCGCGAACGGTACGAGTCCGGCCTCGGCCATGCCCGCGGACATGCCGATCAGGTTGGCCTCGGCGATGCCCACATTGACGTACTGCTCGGGCAGCTCGGCGAAGAGGGTCTCCAGTCCGCCGACGTCGGAGTCCACGCACATGATCCGCGGGTCCCTGCGGGCGAGGTCGACCAGGGCGCGCCGGCAGATCTCCCGACTCGGTCCCGCGTACCGCTCCTCCCACGAGGGCTCCGGCGCGGAGGGTGCCTCCTGCGCGATCGTCAGCTCGGTCACTGTTGTCGCTCCCTGCGGTTGCGGAGTCCCGCCAACGCGCGCACGTGGAGTTTCGGCGTCAGCTTGACGAAGTGGCTTTTCTTGCGGTCCTCGAGCATCGGCACGCCCCGGCCCTTGACGGTCCGGGCCAGGACGACCGTCGGCCGCCCCTCGGTGTCCGGCAGTCCGGCGAAGGCGGCGAGCAGCGCGGGCAGGTCGTGTCCGCCCACCTCGCGCACGGCCCAGCCGAAGGCGCGCCAGCGGTCGGCGAGCGGCTCCAGGGACAGGCACTCCTCCGTGGTGCCGCTGATCTGCCAGCCGTTGCGGTCCACGACGGCGACCAGGTTGTCCAGGCCGTGGTGGGCCGCGCCCATGGCGGCCTCCCAGACCGAGCCCTCCTGGAGTTCACCGTCGCCGAGCAGCGCGAACGCCCGGGAGGGGCGGCCGAGTCGGCGGGCGGCGAGCGCGGCGCCCGCGGCCAGCGACAGGCCGTGGCCCAGCGAGCCGGTGGGGAACTCCACGCCCGGGACGCGGCGCAGCGGGTGTGCGGCGAGCCGGCTGCCCGCCGTCGCGTAGCCGGCGAGTTCCTCGGCCGGGATGAACCCGTACTCGGCGAGCACGGCGTAGAGGGCGGCGCTCGCGTGGCCCTTGCTGAGTACGAACCGGTCGCGCTCGGGCCAGTCGGGGTGGTCGGGCCGGACCCGCAGCACGGAACCGTAGAGCACGGTCAGCAGGTCGGTGGCGGAGAGGCTGCCGCCGAGATGGGTGCCGGTCTCGCCGGCTCCCATCTCCAGCACCCGCTCGCGCACCCGGTGCGCCTGGTCGGCGAGTACGCCGATGTGGGCGGTGTCGGTGGGGTCTGCAGTGCCTGTGGTGCCTGTGGTGTCTGCGGTGTCTGCGGTGTCTTCCATGGTCTCGGCGGTCATCGCACGGCCTCCGCCGGTGCGGGGCTCATCGCCCGGGCGAGCGTCGCCACCTGATCGAGGTGGGCCCAGACCTTCTCGAACGCCGCCGCGCAGTCCTGGAGGACCGGTCCCGCGGCCGGGTTGAGGTGCCAGCGCTGAAGGGTCAGGGAGTCCTCGATGACGGCGAGGGTGTTGGGGTACTTGTCGGACGGCGCGTACTCGCCGGGCCGCAGTTTCCACGGGTAGCCGCCGAACCCCTTGCGGGTCAGGAGCGCCTCCTGCTCGGGCAGCGGTACGGGCTGGTACTGCTGGAGCGGGACCCCCTCGGCGCGCATGACGCGCTCGACGGCGGTGCGGACCGCGCCCGGTGTGGCGCCCTCGATGCCCATGCGTTCGGCGGAGAAGCGGAAGCGGAGGATGTGCCAGGCGTGCGTACGGTCGTCGGGGACGTGCGGTATCTGGAGGCCGGGCAGCGCGCCGAGCCGGTCGAGCAGGGCCCGGACGTTGCGGTCGCGGGCCTGGTGGTACTCCTCGAGCCGGTCGAGCTGGCAGCGGGTGAAGGCGGCCTGGACCGCGCTGAGTTTGGCGTTGCCCGCCAGTTCGTGGGAGATGTAGTCGCGCTTGCCGCGGCCTTCGAGCTCCTCGCCGAACTGGCGGTGGCGCAGCAGCCGGGCGTACAGGTCGGGGTCGTCGGTGGTGATCAGGCCGCCCTCGCCGCAGGTCGGCAGGTTCTTGACGACGTTGAGGCTGAAGGCGGCGACGTCGCCGAGCGCGCCGGTGCGGGTCCCGCGGTACTCCGCGGCGTGCGCCTGGGCTGCGTCCTCGACGAGCAACAGGCCGTGGCGGTGGGCGAGTTCGCGCAGTTCGTCCATGTCGCAGGGCAGGCCGTGCAGGTGGACGGCGAGGATCGCGGAGGTGCGCGGGGTGATGGCCGCGGCGACGGCGCGCGGGTCCATGGTGAAGGTGACCGGGTCGATGTCCACGAAGACGGGGACGACGAGCCGGTGCACCGGGGCCACGGCGCTCGCGATGAACGACAGCGCCGGGACCAGGATCTCCGAGCCCGGCTCGACCCCGGCCGCGGCCAGGGCGAGTTCCAGCGCGGCGGTGCCGTTGGAGACGGCCGCGCAGTGCTCGGTGCCCACCAGGGCGGCCCACTCGCGTTCGAGGAGCTGCACCTGTCCGGCGCCGGGGTTGTTCGAGGTGAACTGCCCGCTGTCCAGGACGCCGACGACGGCCTGGCGCTCCGCGTCGGTGATCACCGGCCAGCCGACCAGGTCCTTGGAGGGCCGTTCCTTGGGAACGGCGCGGGGACCGCCGAACATCGCCAGCCCGTTACCGGTCATGCGGCAGCCTCCTCTATCTGGACCCAGGTGCCCGGAAGGTCGGGCAGGCGGATCGCGGTGGGGTTCTCGGGCCGGGTGAGCGGGACGCGGGCCCGGCTCAGCCCCGGCGGGCAGTGGATCCATTCGGGGTCCACGGCGTCGGCGTAGTGCACCAGGACCTCGGCGCCGTCGGCGGCGCGCGCCTGGCCGGCGCCGCCGAACACCAGCGGCAGCCAGTCCCGGTGGCCGGGCGGCAGCGGTACGAGGGCGCCCCGGCACTCGACGGTCGGCTCGGGCACCGGAGTCACCCCACCCTGCTCAGGACGTGGTCGACGTAGCGGCCGACCAGGTCCACCTGGAGTACCTCCAGCGCGCCGTGGAACTCCGGGGTGTGGTTGACCTCGTTGACGTAGTAGGCGCCCGAGCGGTCCTCCAGCACGTCGATGCCGAGGACGCCGTCGCCGATCGCCTCGGCCGTGGCCGTGAGCAGCTTCAGCAGGTCGTCGTCGGGCGTGCACACCGAGGGGACGCCGCCGCGCTTGGTGTTGGTGCGCCATTCGTCCGAGCTCTTGTAGATCGCGCCGACCGTCTCGCCGCCCATCACGTACGCCTTGATCTCGCGGCCCGGCTTGTCGATGTACTCCTGGACGTAGGTGATGCCGTTGACGGGGCCGGGCAGCGCCTCGCGGTGTTCGAGCACCGCTTCGGCGGCGTCGTGGCCGTCGAGGCGGGCGGCCAGCCGGCCCCAGGACCCGACGACGGGCTTGACCACGGCGGGGTATCCGAAGTCCGCCAGTACGGGCAGCGCCCCTTGCGGCGTGAGGGTCGTCATCCAGCGGGGCACCGGGAGACCGGCGGCTTCCAGCGCGAGGGTGGTGAACAGCTTGTCCCCACAGGTCTCCAGGATGGCGGAGGTGTTGACCACGGTCACGCCCGCGTGTTCGAGCAGCCGTGTGCCGTAGAGGTTGCGGATGTGTCCGATCTCGCGGGTGAGTGCCCCGCGGAAGCGGAATTCGGTGCCGGGCCCGAAGACGGTCGTCCTGGTGTCCAGGAGGGTGTACGGGACCCGGCGCCGTTCGAGTTCGGTGAGGAGCAGCTTCTCCTCGAGTCTGATCCGGGAGGCCAGCACGGCCAGGGGGAGGTCGTCGACGCTCACGGTCGCCTCTCTTCGGGGTAGGGGCCGCCGGCCGGTACCGGCCGGGGCAGGGACGTCGCGATGTCCGGGAGTGCCTCGGCCAGGACGTCGACGGCGAGCAGGTACTCGTCCAGCCGGATGTGCTCCTCGTCGGTGTGGTCGAGCCGGGAGTCCCCGGGGCCGTAGGCGAGGGCGGGCACCGTCCAGTGGGGCGCCAGGATGTTCATGTCGGAGGTGCCGAGCTTGACCTTGACCGAGACCGCGCCGGTACGGCGACGCACCGCGCCGGCGAAGGCGCGGACCAGGGGTGCGCCGCGCCCGGTCCGGACGGCCGGCACCTGTTCGGCCACGGTGATCTCGCCGTCCGCCCCGTGCTTGCGCACCTCCTCCAGGAACCCGGCGGTGTCGAAGCCGCGCGGGATCCGGCAGGAGATCTCGGCGTGGGCGTGGGTCAGACCGCCCTCCAGGGCAACAAGTGCCGGTGAGGCGTGCTCGAAGAGCGGGGCGTCCGCCGGGGCGGGCGGCAGCAGGGTCCGCACCGCCTGCCACAGGTCGCTGGCGAGCTCCGCCGCGCGGTCCGCGGGGCTGCTCGTGTGCGCGGGCGGGCAGCGGACCTCGTAGCGGAACCGGAGCACTCCCCGGTAGCCGACGACCACGGAGCCGGCTCCGCTGGGCTCGCCGATCAGCAGGGCGTCCGGGGGGTCGAGAGTGGCGGCGAGGTGGTGGGCGCCGCGCGAGGCGGCCTCCTCCTCCACGGCGCCGACGACGACGAACCGCCCGCCTCCGGACGAGGCGGCCCTGGCCCCGGCGTGCGCCATGGCGGCGAGCGGGCCCTTGGCGTCGACGGTGCCCCGCCCGAACAGCACGCCGCCCGACTCGTGCACCGGGAGGGTCCCCGGCACCGTGTCCAGGTGGCCGACCATCATGATCACCGGTCCGGCGGGGTCGCCGATCTCGCCGATCACGTTGCCGACGGCGTCGGTGCGCACGTCGTAGCCGAGCGCGGCCATCCGCCCGGCGAGGAAGGCCCCCGCCGCGGCTTCGGATCCGGACGGCGAGGGGATCTCCACCAGGCCGCGCAGTGTTCGCGTCGCCTCGACGCGCGTCGGGTCAGCGTTCATTGATGTCGACCAGCAGCATGTCGCGCACTCCGGTGGCGCCGTCGGCGACGGTGGGCGTGACCTCGTGGGTGATGCGGGTGTCGGAGACGACCAGGGAGTCCAGCCGCTCGGTGAGGGTCATCCGCGTCTGCGGCAGACCGTCGCGGTGGATGATCGACTCGCCGCCCGCGCAGTGCTCCCGGCCCATCAGGTGCATGCCGATGAAGTCGTGGCCGTCGCGGTGCCGGCCCTCGGGGGTCGGGCTGCCCGGCGCGCCGGGGGTGGCCAGCACCCGCATCTGGTGCAGCCCCACCTCGAACCGGGTCGCCCGCGGGACGACCGCGGAGACGATGGCCAGGTCGGTGGCGATCAGTGCGGTGAGTACCGGGTCGGTCAGCGTCTGTTCCGGGATCGGGCTGAACATCCTGGCCTTTCCGTCGTACAGCGGGATGTGCTCCGCGGTCTGCTGGAAGGCCGTGTGCGGCAGCGCGGTGAAGGTCCACTGCCCGCCGGGGCCGCGCGAGGCCAGCAGGCGCCCGTACCGGCGCTCGCGGACCACGCCGCCGACGACCGTCTCGTCGCGTGTCAGGTGTTGCCAGGTGGCGGCGAACCGCGCGAGGTCCGCCGGCGGGAACCAGCCGGCCAGTTCGCTGCCCGGCAGGGCGACGAAGTCGTCGCCCGCCAGGGCTTCCCCCCACTTCCCGAGTGCTTCCGCCCGACGCGTCAGGGCCAGGGTTGCAGCCGACATCCTTCCCACTTTCTGTGTGCGCTGTTGGTACGCGGACCTCATAGCAGCTGCCCTACGTCGTGCAGGGCCTCGCCGGAACCGGCGCCGAGTCCGGCCGCCAGCTGTTCGATGGTGTGGTCGCCGAGCATGGGTTCGAGGGGCATCAGGAGTCCTTCGTCCTGGGTGCGCTGGAAGACCCGCACCGCCCGCAGCGAATTGCCGCCGAGTTCGTAGAAGTTGTCCTGGATCCCGACATCGGTGAGTTCGAGCACGTCGGCCCAGATCTCCGACAGCAGCCGCTCGGCCGGTGTGCGCGGTGCGACGGTGACCGCCGCGCGCCGTTCACCGAGGTCCGCCTCGGGCAGTGCGGCGCGGTCGATCTTGCCGTTGGCGGTCACCGGCAGCGCGGGCAGGACGACGAACGTGCTCGGCACCAGCGCCGCGGGCAGCGTGCGCAGCAGGAAGGCGCGCAGATCCTCGCCGGTCGGCCGGTGCTCCGGGCACCCCACGTAGGCGACCGGCCTGATGTCGGCGCCGGAGCCGCGCACCACGACCACGACCTGGCCGACGTCGGGGTGCCGGCCGAGCGCCGCCTCGATCTCGCCCAGTTCCACGCGGATGCCCCGCAGCTTCACCTGGTGGTCGTAGCGGCCGAGGAACTCCAGTGCTCCGCCGGGCAGTCGGCGCACCCGGTCGCCGGTGCGGTACAGACGCGTGCCGTCGGCGGCGAAGGGGTCGGGGACGAACCGTTCCGCGGTGAGCGCGGGCGCTCCGAGGTAGCCGCGGCCCACCGCGACCCCGCCGATGTGCAGTTCGCCGGGGACGCCCGGTGGCACCGGCTCACCCCGTCGGTCGAGGACGTGCAGCCGGACGCCGGGAAGGCGGCGGCCGATGGGCACCCGTGGCAGGTCGAGGTCCTCGGCACCGACCGGGTGGTGGCTGACCTCGACGGCGGTCTCGGCCGGGCCATAGAGGTTCCACAGCGCGGTGTCCGGCAGGATCTCCGTGAAGCGCCGGGCGGTGGCGATCGGCAGCGCCTCGCCGCTGGCGTGCACGAGGCGCAGCGTCCCGGCGCACCGGGCGGCGGCGGGCTCGGCGAGGAACGCCTGGAGCATCGACGGTACGAAATGGCAGAACGTCACCGACTCTTCGGCGATGAGGTCGGCGAGGTAGCGGGGGTCGCGATGGCCGCCGGGTTCGGCGACGACGAGCCGGGCCCCCGCGGTGAGCGGCCACATCCACTCCACGGTGGAGAGGTCGAAGCTCCACGGGCTCTTGCCCAGGACGGCCTCGCCGGGCGTGAGCGGGGAGACACCCTGGATCCAGCGCACCCGGTTGATCACCCCCCGGTGGGTGTTCATGGCGCCCTTGGGGGTGCCGGTGGAGCCGGAGGTGTGGATGACGTAGGCGAGGGTGTCCGGGTGCTGGTCCCGGGTGTCGGGGGCCGGGCCGTCGGGGCGGCCGGCGGGGATGCCGTCGGCGCGCAGGATCCGGACTTCGGCCCCGTCGTCGAAGAGGCCGGCCGTGGTCTCGTCGGTGAGGATGACGGGCGTGCCGGCGTCGGCGATCAGCCGTTCGAGGCGCTCCTTGGGGTGGCCGGGGTCCAGGGGCATGTAGGCGGCGCCGCTCTTGAGGATGGCCAGGGCCGCGACGACCTGGGCGATGGAGCGCTGCATGCAGATGGCGACCAGCCGGTCCGGTCCGGCGCCGTACGAGCGCAGCAGCCGCGCCCAGTGGTTCGAGCGCTCGTCCAGTTCGCGGTAGGTGATCTCGTCGGCGGCGGCGCTGATCGCGATCCGTTCGGAGTGTTCCCGGGCCGCGGCGGTGATCCACTGGTGTATGAGGCCGTCGGCGACGGGTGGTTCGGCGTCCTCGGCGGCGTCGCCGTGCACGCCGATGGAGAGCAGTCCGACCGGCTTGGCCGGGTCGGCCACCGCGTCGGTGAGCAGGGCGAGCCAGCCCTGGGCGAGCCGCTGTACGTCCGCGGGGTCCCACTGCCCGTCGTGCACGATCCGTCCGGCCAGTCCCGCGTCCGCCGTCCCGGACAGGTAGAGGTTGAGGCTGAACTGGGCGGGCAGGTCGGCGAGGTCGACCTGCTCGGCCGTGATGCCGGGCAGGTCCCACTGCGGGGCGGGCGTGTTCTGCAGGGCGAGGACCGCGCCGATCAGCGGGGTGCGGCCCTGGACCCGCTCGGCTCCGGAGACCTCGACGATCCGCTCGAACGGGAGGTCCTGGTGCTCGAAGGCGCCCAGGCAGGTCTCGCGGACCGCGGCGAGCAGCGCGCGGAAGGACGATCCGCCGTCCACGTGGGTGCGCAGGGGCAGCGTGTTGACGAAGAAGCCGATGAGAGGGTGGAGCTCGGGCCGGGGACGGCCCGCGACCGGGGTGCCGATCACGATGTCGTCGCGTTCGGTCCAGCGGGCGAGGACCGCCATGTAGGCGGCGGTCAGGACCATGAAGGGGGTCGCCGACTCCTGCTTCGCCAGCCGGCCGATCGCCTCCACGAGCGCCGCGGGCACCGCCACCGGCACATTGGAGGAGACGCCGGGCCCGGTGACGGGCACGGCGGGCTCCAGCGGCACGGCGCCCGCCATGCGCTCGCGCCAGTAGTCGGTGAACTCAGGGCCGGCCTCGGCCACGGTCTCACGCTGCCAGTCGGCGAAGTCGCCGTACTGGATGGCCAGTTCGGGCAGTTCCGCCGTGCCGGCCGCGGTCTCGGCCCGGTAGAACGCGGCGAGTTCGGTGTGGAAGACGCCGATCGACCAGCCGTCGGACACGATGTGGTGCATCACGACGCCGAACAGCCAGGACGTCTCGCCGAACCGGACGAGCGCGGTGCGCAGCAGGGGGCCGGCGGCGAGGTCGAAGGGGGCGTCGGCGTACTCGGCCAGGGTGCGGCGGGCGGCGTCGAGCGTGGGCTCGGGCGCCTCCATCCGGGCGGTGGTGGACCGGACGTCCGGGTGGACGAGCTGCACCAGCCGGCCGTCGGGGCCTAGCTCCAGGGTGGTGCGCAGGATCTCGTGCCGTTCGACGAGCCGCGTGACGGCGCGGGCCAGGGCGTCCGGGTCGAGCGGGCCGTCCAGCCGGATGGCGCCGCCGAGGTGGTAGGCGTTGCCGGCGGCGAGCCGGTCGAGGAGCCACAGCCGCTCCTGTCCGAACGAGGCGGGCAGCTCGAACGGTCCGTCGTCGGCGACGGCCTGTTCACTCATGATCGGGCTCCTTGCTCGACAGGGGACGCGGTGGCGGCCGGGGGCGCGGTGGCGGCCGGGGACGCGGTGGCGGCCGGGCGCTGCCGGCGGGCGGTGCGTGTGATGGGCGCGGCCCGCGGCGTCCGGTTGCCGGAGTTCTGGGTGATCCATTCGCCGACGGCGGCGATCGTGGGGGCACGCAGCAGCACGCCGAGCGGCAGTTCGCAGGCGAACGCCTCCTGGATCCGGCCGACGATCTGGACGGCGAGCAGTGAGTGGCCGCCCAGTGAGAAGAAGTCGTCGTGGACGCCGATCCGGTCGAGGCCGAGGGCTTCCTGCCACATCCGGGTGATGATCCGCTCGGTGTCGTCGCGGGGGGCGACATAGCCGGTCGCGAGGGCCGGCCTGAGCGAGCTGGGCGACGGCAGCGCGGCGCGGTCCAGCTTGCCGTTGGGCCCGAGCGGCCAGCGGTCGACCACCATCAGGGAGGCGGGGACCATGTAGTCGGGCAGCGCCCGGTGCAGGTGCTCGCGCAGCCCCGCGACGGTCAGCCGCGCGCGGATCGCACGCCGGGGGTCGTTGGCGAACTCCCCGTCGGCGGGCGGCAGTTGAGCGGGGCGGCCGCCTGCCGGGCGGTTTGCCTCGCGGAACTCCGGGTCCAGCAGGCCGGGTTCGGAGCCGAGCCGGGGCAGCAACGTGTGTCCGGCGGGGACGGGCAGGTCCGCGGGTTCACCCGCGGGCACCGGCTCCGCCTCGGCGAGGGTACAGCGCAGGGCGCCCACGGTGTCCGGGCCGCCCTCGTCGCCCTCGCGCAGCAGCCGCACCCGGGCCAGGTCCTCGGTCAGCCGCGCGTCGGGCAGGCCCAGCAGGCCGTACGAGCCGTCGCGGTCGGGCGCGCCGGCCGCCCAGGGGTGCCAGGCGTCCGGCACGGCCGGGGCTGAGGCGCCGCCCGGCGCGGTGATGATCACGTCGTAGCGGAACCGGGTCAGCTCGTTGCGGTGCGGGGAGGACTTGGCGAGCAGGCGGACCCGCTCGGCGGGGGCGACCGTCTCGAACAGGGCCGGGTGGATCAGCAGCTCCTCCTCCTGGGCGATCTGCTGGTCCACGAGCCTGCGCAGGTCGGCGACCGGGGCCGTGTCGGGCAGCCGGGCCGCCTGGACGGAGCAGTGGAACGCCTCGACCAGGCGCAGGTCCCGTACGTCGCCCACGAAGAGGTGACCGCCGGGGGCGAGCAGGGCGAGTGCTCCGCGCAGGACGCGCAGCAGATAGGAGACGTCGGGGAAGTACTGCACGACCGAGTTGAGGATGATCGTGTCGAACTCGCCCTCGGTGAAGCCGGTGAAGTCGTCCCCGGGGCGCAGCGACAGCTCCGCGGTCGTGTCCGCGTCCAGGTGCCCGGCGAGCCGGGTGAGGGCCTCGGGTGAGATCTCGGTGCCGACGTAGCGCGCGCAGTGCGGGGCGAGCCGCAGAAGGAACTGTCCGGTGCCGCAGCCGATCTCCAGCACGTTCGAAGGCCGCAGCGCGGTGATCCGGTCCACGGTCTCCTCGACCCAGACGCGCATCTCCTCCTCCGGGATGGCCTCTCCGGTGGCGGAGTCGTTCCATCCGGCGAGGTCGATCTCGTCCGCCGAGGGGGTGGACGCCTGGTAGGTGTCGTCGAAGACGGTGCGCCAGCGGTCGACGTGGTCGCCGTTCTCC
Organism: Streptomyces sp. NPDC030991; assembly: GCF_055571235.1. Lineage (NCBI taxonomy): Bacteria > Bacillati > Actinomycetota > Actinomycetes > Kitasatosporales > Streptomycetaceae > Streptomyces > Streptomyces sp. NPDC030991. Next base: position 64,823 of record NZ_JBVIFR010000026.1, on the reverse strand, counting down.
GCCGGTTCCGGCGCGGCCTCGATGTCCGGTCCGAGACCGGCGTAGGCCGCGAGCTGGAGGTCTCCCTCCGCGTCGCGGAACGGCAGGACGACGGCCCGTTCGACGGCCGGGTGCGCGCCGAGGACGGCCTCGATCTCGCCGGGTTCGATCCGCTGGCCGCGGATCTTGAGCTGGTGGTCGGCACGGCCGAGGTAGTCGAGCGTGCCGTCGGCGCCCCACCGCGCCCGGTCGCCGGTGCGGTACAGCCGTCCGCCCGGCGTGAACGGGTCGGGCAGGAACCGGTCGGCGGTCAGCCCCGGGCGGCCGCGGTAGCCGCGGGCGAGGGGGAGGCCGCCGATGAACAGGTCGCCGACCGCGCCGGGCGGCACCGGTTCGAAGTGGGCGTCCAGGACGTGGAGCCGGGCGCCGGCGATCGGGGTGCCGATGGGCAGGCGTGCCTCGTGCTCCGGCGCGAGCTGCCGCGGCACCTGCCAGGCCGTCACGTCGATGGCGGCCTCGGTGGGCCCGTAGAGGTTGTACAGGCGGGTGCCGGGCAGCGCGCTCGTGAACCGGCGCGCGGTCGCGGGTGGGAGCTCCTCTCCGCTGCATATGACGCGGCGCAGGACGCCCGCGCAGTCGGCGGCGGGGCCGTCGAGGAAGGCGCGCAGCATGGAGGGGACGAAGTGGCAGGTGGTGACGGTGTGTTCGCGGATCAGCCGGGCGATGACGCGTGGGTCGCGGCGGCCCTCGTCACCGGCGACGACGATGCGCGCGCCGACGGCCAGCGGCCACAGCCACTCCCATCCGGAGACGTCGAAGCCCAGTGGCGTCTTGTGCAGGACCGCCTCCCCGGGCTCCAGTGCGTACGCGTCCTGCATCCACCGGATGCGGTTGACGACCGCCGCGTGTTCGTTGGTCACGCCCTTGGGCCGGCCCGTCGAGCCGGAGGTGAAGAGCACGTACGCGCTCGCGCCCGGCGGGACGGCGACGGCGGGGCGGGTGGTGGGCGCCGACGGGTCGCCGGTGGCGTCGGTGAGGACGAGCCGGGCGCCGGCGTCCTCGGCCAGCTCCGCCAGTCGCCGCGGCGGGTGCGCGGGATCGAGCGGCAGGTAGGCCGCGCCGGCCTTGAGCACCGCGAGCATCGCGACGACGGCCTCGGCCGAGCGCGGGAGCTGTACGCCCACGACGTCGTCGACGCGTACGCCCCGGGCGATCAGGTCGTGCGCGAGGCGGTTGGCGCGCTCGTCCAGTTGCGCGTAGGTCAGGGTGAGCGCGTCGTCGATCAGGGCGACCGCTTGCGGTGTCCGGTCCGCGGCGCTCTCGAACAGCTGGTGGAGCAGTCCGGTACCGGCCGGTGCCGTCTCGGCCCCGCTCCACCGCGCGAGGACGGTCCGCCGGTCGGCGCCGGACAGCATCCGCAGTTCGTCGGCCGGGGCGTCCGGCCGTGCCGCGCCCTCGTCGAGCAGGGTCCGCAGGCCCTCGGCCAGCCGGGCGGCGGTGACCTCGTCGAACAGGTCCGTCGCGTATTCGAGCCAGCCGCCGAGCCCGCCGTCCTCGGTGGGGGTCAGCTCGATCTGGATCTCGAACTTGGCGGTGCCGGTCTCCTGCGGGACCACCTCGACCTCGAGTCCTGGCAGGTCCAGCTTGGAGCGCGGGCTGTTGTGCAGCACGAGCATGTGCCGTACCAGGGGCACTCGCGCGTTCAGCTCCCGGTCCGGCTGGAGCCGCTCGACGATCTGCTCGAAGGGCACGTCCTGGCCGGCGTAGCCGTCCTGGCAGGCGGTTCGCGCGCGGCCCACCAGGGTGCGGAACGAGGGCTGTCCGCCGAGGTCGAGGCGGAGCGGGAGGGTGTTCACGAAGAACCCGATGAGCGGTTCGATCTCGCTGCGGTTGCGGCCCGCGACGGCGCAGCCGAGGACGACGTCCTCGCGGCCGCCGCTCCACCGGCCGAGCAGGGCCGTGAGGGCCGCCACCAGCACCATGTAGGGCGTCGCCCGTTCCTGGTCGGCCAGCCGCTTGACCTGGGCCATCAGCTCGGCGGGCAGGGTCAGCGGCACCTGGCCGCCCACGAAGGAGCCCGATTCCCGCCGCGGCCGGTCCGTCGGCAGGTCCAGGGCGTGGGCGCCCCGGAGACGGTCGACCCAGGCGGTCAGCGCCTCTTCGTGGGCGGGCTCGCGCATGCGCTCGTTGAGCCAGGCCGCGTAGTCGGCGTACTGCACGGCGGGTTCGGGCAGCGGCGAGGGCTCACCCTGTGAGAAGGCCGGATAGAGCGCGCCCAGTTCGCGCAGCAGCACGCCGAGCGACCAGCCGTCGGCGGCGATGTGGTGCATCGACAGCTGCAACAGGTGCTTGTCGGGCGCGAGTCGCAGCAGTCCCGCCCGCAGCATGAGGTCCCGGGACAGGTCGAAGGGGCGCAGGGACTCGGCGTCGAGCCGCTCCTTCACCGCGCGGTCGCGGGCGGCCTCCGGCAGCGCGGACAGGTCGGTGAACTCCAGCGGTACGGGTGCCTCGGGCTCGACCCGGGTGAAGGGCTCGTCGCCGTCGCCGTGGAAGGTGGTGCGCAGCGTCTCGTGCCGTCGCACGACCTCGGTCAGGCAGCGGGCGAAGACCTCGCGGTCGAGGGTGCCGCGCAGCTCGGCGACGCCGGTGATGGTGTAGAGCGCCGAGCCGGGCTGGAGGCGGTCGAAGAACCAGATGCGGCGCTGGGCGGAGGACGGTTCCGCGTGCGAGCGGTCCACGGCGTGCGGCCGGATCTCCTGGCGCGGCGCGGGCGCGGCCCCCTGCTCGGCCAGCAGGCGTTCCAGCAGGCGGAGTTGGTCGGGGTCCATGCTGCCGGGGCGGAACGCGGCGGCGTCGGCGATGCTCATGCGCTGAGACTCCTCGTCACCTGGGCGGCGTCCATGGCACTCACCTGGAGGATCAGTTCCGCCACGCGGTCGGCGTCCGTGCCCGCCTCGGTCGCCGCGGTGCGCAGCCGGTCGGCCAGGGCGAGCACGGTGCCCGCCGCGAGGAAGCCGCGGATGGGGAAGTCCACCCGGAACAGGTCGCGGATCCGGGAGACCACCTGCGTCACGAGCAGCGAGTGGCCGCCCAGGTCGAAGAAGTCGTCGCTCACCCCCACCCGGTCGAGTTCGAGCACTTCGGCCCAGATCCCGGCGAGGACCTTCTCCAGGGGGTCGGAGGGCGCGGTGTAGGCGCCGGACAGTTCGGGGCGGATCGCGGCCGGGTCGGGCAGCGCGGTCCGGTCGAGCTTGCCGCTCGGCTGGAGCGGGAACTCGTCCATGAGGACGAACGCCGAGGGCACCATGTGGTCGGGTACGCGGTCGAGCAGGAACCGGCGCAGTTCGCCGATGCTCGGCGGCAGCGGGCCGCGGGTGGTGAGGTAGGCGACCAGCCGCCGGTCGGTGCCCTCGCCGCGCAGCAGCACGGCGCAGCGCTTGACGTCCTCGTGGGAGGTGAGCGCGGCCTCGATCTCGCCCGGTTCGATGCGCAGGCCGCGCAGCTTCACCTGGTGGTCGAGCCGGCCCAGGAACTCGAGGTCGCCCGAGGTGCGCCAGCGGGCGGCGTCGCCGGTGCGGTAGAGCCGCCCGGCGGGGGTGCGGCCGAACGGATCGGGCGTGAACCGCTGCGCCGACAGGCCCGGCCGTCGCCAGTATCCGCGGCGCACACCGGCGCCGCCGATGAAGAGCTCGCCGCGCACGCCCACGGGGACGGGTTCGCCGTGCGCGTCCAGGACGTACAGGCGCTGGTTGGGCAGCGGGCGGCCCCACGGGATGGTGCCGGGGACCGGTTCGGGCCGGCGCACGAGGTGGTACGTCGAGCAGTACGAGACCTCGGTCATCCCGGCGAGGTTGAACAGCCTTAGCTCCGGCAGGAGTTCGCCGAGCCGGTCGGCGAGCGCGGCCGGCGGCCGGTCCCCGCCGAGGACGGCCAGTCGCAGCGCGGCGCCGTCGAAACCGGGGCCGCCGTGGGCGTGGTTGACGAGCAGTTCGAGCAGGGCAGGCGCCGAACTCCACGCGGTGACCCGGGAGTCGATGACCAGCCGGCGCAGCCGCACCGGGTCGGTGACCTCCAGGTCGTCCGGCGGCACGACCACGCAGGCGCCCGCGAGCAGGCTGCCCAGGATCTCGTAGACCGACATGTCGTAGTTGAGGCTGGAGACCGCCAGCATCCGGTCCGCCGGGCCGAGGCCGAGGGTCCGGTTCAGCCCGGTCAGGGTGTTGACCACGCCGCCGTGCTCGTTGGCCGAGCCCTTCGGTACGCCCGTGGAGCCGGACGTGTAGATGACGTAGGCGAGCGTGCGCGGAGGGACCGGTCCGGGCCGTGCCCCGCGCGGCTCGTCGGCGCCGCCGAGGTCGTCGATGAGTACAAGGCCGGGGCCGGGGCCGGTGTCGTCCTGTGCGTCCAGTCGGCCGGTGGCGGCCACCGTGCTGTCGGTGACGACGAGCGAGACGCCCGAGTCGCGGACCATCAGCTCGATGCGGCCCTGCGGATAGCCGGGGTCGAGCGGCACGTATCCGGCGCCCGCCTTGAGCACCCCGAGCACGGCCACCACCATGTCGGCCGAGCGGGGAAGGCAGATCCCGACGAGCTGTTCCGGGCCCGCGCCCAGTGCGCGCAGCCGGTGTGCGAGCCGGTCGGCGCGCTCGGTCAGCTCCCGGTAGCCGAGCACGGTGTCGCCGCACTCGACCGCCGGGGCGTCGGGCCGGGCGTCCGCCTGTGCGTCGATGAGGGTGTGCAGGCAGCCCGTGTCGGCGGCACTCGCGTCGCCGTCCCCGGACAACTCGCCGACGAGGTACTCCCGTTCGGCGGCCGACAGCAGCGGCAGCCGGTCGACGGGCCGGTCCGGTCCGGCCAGCGCGGTCTCGACCACCCGGACGAAGGCGTCGGCGATCCGGCTCGCGGTGGCCGCTTCGAAGAGGTCGGTGCTGAACTCGACGCGGCAGCGCAGCCCACCGTCGTGCTCCGGGACCAGGTCCAGGACGAGGTCGAACTTGCTGGCGTCCTGGCTCGTCGCCAGATCCAGTTCCTCCACGTCGAGGCCGGGCAGGTCGGGCCGGTGTCCCGGCACGTCGCGCAGTGCGAGCATCACCTGCACCAGCGGCACGGGGCCCAGGGACCGGTCCGGGCGCAGTGCCTGGACGAGCTTGCCGAAGGGCACGTCCTGATGGGCGTACGCCTCGGTGCAGGACTGCCTGACCTCGGCGAGCAGCGTCGCGAACGTCGCGGTCTGCGGTACGTCCACGCGCAGCGGCAGCGTGTTGACGAAGAAGCCGGTCAGCGGCTCCAGTTCGGAGTGGGCGCGCCCGGCCAGCGGCGAGCCGATCACGACGTCCCGCTGGCCGCTCCACCGGGCGAGGACGACCGCGAACGCCGCCACCAGGACCATGTACGGGGTCGTCCCGCGCTCCTGGGCGAAGGACACCACGCTCTTCCACAGGTGCGGCGGGAAGGAGAACGGCTCCGACGCGCCGTGCCAGCTGCGTACCGCGCCGGGCGCCTTGTCCGTGGGCAGCTCCAGCACGGGGGCGCCGTCGAGGCGCTCGCGCCAGTAGGCGATCTGGTCGTCCAGCGGGCCGGTGGCGAGCCACTCCCGCTGCCAGACCGCGTAGTCGGCGTACTGGATGCCGAGTTCGGGCAGCGGCGAGGGCCGCCCGTGCCGGAAGGCGTCGTAGAGGACGCCGAGTTCATGGAGCAGGACGCCGAGGGACCAGCCGTCGGCGGCGATGTGGTGCAGGCCGAGGACGAGTACGTGGTGGTCGTCGGCGAGGCGCAGCAGCCGGGCGCGCACCATGAGGTCGGACGCGAGGTCGAAGGGCGTGTTGGCCTCGGCCCGGAACGCGGCCGCGACCGTGTCCTCGCCGTCCTTGCCGTCCTGCCCGGAGGCGTCCTGCACGGGAAGCGGCACGGAACGGGCCGGTCCGACGCGCTGTTCGGGCCGGCCGCCCTGGTCGGGGAAGGTGGTGCGCAGCACCTCGTGGCGGCGCACGATCTCGTCGAGGGCCGCGCCGAGCGCCCCGCGGTCGAGTGCGCCGCGCAGGCGCAGCGCCCCGGGCATCACATAGGCGGTCGATCCCGGGTCCGCCTGGGCGAGGAACCAGAGCCGCTCCTGCGCGTAGGAGAGCGGGAAGCACGGCTCACCGCCCTCGCGCGGCAGCGGCCGCGGCCTGAGTTCCGCCGCCTTGCGCCGGGCGAGCTCCATCGTGAGCAGCGCCCGGCGCTCGGGCGAGAGACCCGCCAGCGAGGGCTTCCCCTCCGGTCCGGCCGCCGTCCGCACCGTGCCGCCGTCCGCGTCACGTGCTCCGGACGAATCCGCTGTGCCCATGCCTGTTCCTCCCTCTCGGCCTCGCCGCCGTGCGTCCGGCCTGTTCACCGGGACCGCAGGAGCCGGCCGCCGACCGCCGCGTCCGCGTCCTCGGCCAGTGCTGCCAGGACCTTCCCGGTGGATTCCTGAACGAAAAAGTGGCCGCCCGGAAAGGTGCGGGGCGGCTGTTCACGCGTCGTGTGCACGGCCCAGCCGCGGTGCGCCGCGGGGCCGTCGACCATCGGGTCCTGTGCGCCGAGGTAGACGTGGACCGGGCAGCCGAGCGGCGCCGGCGCACGCGGTGGCCTGCGTGCGAGGAGACCGAGGTCGGCGCGGAGCACCGGCAGCAGCGCGGCCAGGTACTCCCGGCTGGCGAGCAGCTCCCCGGGGGTGCCGCCGAGGGCGCGCAGCCACTCCACCAGGTCCTCGTCACAGGCGTCGGACGTGATCTCCACGGCCCGCCGCTCGGGCGGCTCGCTGGCGGCGGCGATCAGGGCCGTCGGTTCGACTCCGTGCCGGGTGCGCAGTTCGTGGGCGAGGTCCAGGGCGAGAACCGCCCCCATGCTGTGCCCGTAGAGCATCACCGGCCGCTCCAGGAGCGGTGCCACGGCGTCGGCGAACTCCCCGACGGCGTCCTCGGTGCTCGCGGCCCACGGTTCGCCCTGCCGGCCGCCGCGGCCCGGCAGTTCGAGCGCGGCCACGCCGATGCTCTCGGGCAGTCGGCCGGCCCAGTCCCTGAACAGCCGCGCGTCACCGCCCCCGGGGGGCAGGCAGAGCAGCCACATCCGGACCTCGTCCGTCTTCGACCACACCCGGAGCGCGTTCATGCGACACCACACTGTTCCCGTCGAGTCGGACGATCCTGCAGAGCTGGTTCGAGGTTGGCAGCCTGCAAGTGGGCGGGACAGTCGGGGAGTTCCCCTACCCTGCGAAGGCCGGCAACCCCTCGGACGGGCTGTTGTTCCGTGCCAGACTGCGGGGCTCTACGGCCGTGACGGCGAAGGGGTGGGAGACGGTGACCAGGTGGTACGAGGCGGACGACGGGCCGCGCATCATCGCGCTGTGGGGCATGCCGCGCAGCCGCTCCACGGCGTTCTTCCGGATGATGGCCGAGCGCGGTGACTTCCACGTCCTGCACGAGCCCTTCTCGAACCTCGCCGAGTTCGGCAGCGTTCGGGTCGGCGATGCGACGGTCGGCACGGAGACGGAACTGCTCGACGCGATAAGGGAGTTGGCCCGGTCCAAGCCGGTCTTCTTCAAGGACACGACCGACGAGCGCTATCCCGCGCTCCTCGGCGACGGGGCCTTCCTCGGCGGCGACGCCACGCACACGTTCCTCATCCGCCATCCCGCGGAGACGATCGCCTCGTACCACGCGCTCAACCCGGCGGTGCGGCTCCACCAGATCGGCGGGGAGGCGCAGTTCGAGCTCTACCGGGCGGTCGCGGCACGGTCCTCCCGGCCGCCGGTCGTCATCGACGCGGCCGACCTGGTGGCGGACGCCGCGGGCCTGATCGCGGCGTACTGCGCCGCCGTCGGCATCCCTTTCCTGCCCGACGCGCTGAACTGGCGGCCCGGGGAGCGCACCGAGTGGCAGCGCACCTCCCGCTGGCACGCCGAGGCCAGCTCCTCGGCCGGCTTCAGCACGGCGCGGCGCGACCACGGCAAGGATCTGGAGGCCGACCCGGTGCTCTCCTCCTACCTCCGGCACCACCTGCCGTTCTACGAGGACCTGCGGGCGCGCCGGCTATGCCCGGCCGGGGGCGAGTAGCCGCGCGGCGGCCAGCCGGTCGGCCTTGCCGGTGGAGGTGAGCGGCAGGGCGTCCACCACAAGGATGCGCCGCGGCACCATCGACGGGTGAAGGCGTGCGCTCAGGAACGAGCGCAGCGCCGCCTGTTCGGCGCTGCCCACGACGATCGCGACCAGGGCACGGGCGAGGGACTCCCGTCCGGTGACGAGGCACACCGCCTCCCGCACCCCGGGGTGTTCGAGCAGCACGCTCTCGACGCCCTCGGGCTCCACGCGATGGCCGTCGATCTTGACCTGCTGGTCCTTGCGGCCCGCGAACCAGAGCAGCCCTCCGCGTTCGCTCGCGAAGTCGCCCGTGCGGTAGTACCCCTCGCCGAGGGCGCGCGCGCTCGCTTCGGCCGCGCCCTCGCCCACGTAACCGCGCAGGACGATCCCGGCGACGCACACCTCGCCCTGCTCCCCCGGCGCGACCTCGGCCCCGTCGGCGTCCCGCAGGGTCACCCGCACTCCGGGGACGGCGGTGCCGAGCGCCGGGAGCGCGGGCCACTGGGCCGGGTCGCCGGGCAGCGCGTGCCGGGTGATGACGTGGGTCTCCGAGGGGCCGTACTGGTTGGTCAGCCGGGCGCCCGGCAGGCGCAGGAACATGCGCACGATGTCCGGGGTGCATTTGAGCACCTCGCCCGCCGTGATCACCTCGGTGAGGCGCAGGTGTGCGGTGAGCGGGCTCGTGGCGGCCTGCACGGCGAGCATCTGCAGCGCGACGTACGGCAGGTGGAGCACCTCGATCCGGGTGTCGGCCAGCCAGGCGAGGAAGGCGTCCGGGCTCGCGCGGATCTCCGCGGGCACCACGGCGAGCGTCCCGCCCGCGGCCAGCGTGCAGGTGATCTCCTGCAACGACACGTCGAAGGCGACCGGGGCGAACCACGCGACCCTGCGGTGCGGGCGTCCGCCGAGTTCGGGGAGCTGCCAGGCCACGAGGTTGTCGAGGGCGGCGCGGGGCATGGCGATGCCCTTCGGCCGGCCGGTGGAGCCCGAGGTGAACACGTAGTAGCCGTCCGTGGCGCAGCGGTCGAGGCCCAGCGGCGCGGTGGCGTCCGGTCCCGGGCCCGTGTGCCGCTCCAGGCTTCCGTCGCCGGCGATCGTGGCGGCCGGGGCCGCGGCGCGCAGCACCTGCTCGCGCCGCAGCTCGGTGGCGCCGGGGTCGAGGGGGACGACGGCGGCGCCCGCGCGCCACGCTCCCAGCGCCGCGACGACGTGTCCGGTGCCGCGTCCCGCGGCGAGGCAGACCCGGCTCCCGGGCCCGGCTCCGGCGGCGGCGAGCCGGGCCGCGGTCTCGCCGGACTCCGCCCACAGTTGCGCGTACGAGACGGTACGGCTCCCGTCGAGGATCGCCACCGCGTGCGGGTCCGCCGCGACGCGAGCCGCGATCCGGTCGATGAACGTCACGTCTTCACCTCCAGTACCTCGTGGTCCACGTGATCGGGCGTTCTGCCGAGCGAGCGCACGCTCCGGTGCCCGAGGGGCAGCACGGCCGCGGTGAAGACGAACGGGACGATCCACAGCGTCGCCTGCGTACCGAACCGCTCCACGAGCAGTCCGCCCAGCAGCGCCCCCAGGGGGATGGTGCCGAAGGTGACCATGCGGTAGCTGGCGTTCATCCGGGCGTGCAGGGTGGGGGGAGTCAGCAGCTGGCGCACCGTCACGCTCACGACGCCGCCGACGCCGGTGCCCGCCGAGGTGATGGCGAGGGCCAGGGCGAACGACGCCACCACGAGCGTGCGCGAACCGTCCGCGGCCGGGAAGATCCAGAACGCGTTCACCGAGATCGCGAGGGTGCCGAGCATGGCCCGGCCGTAGCCGAGGGCGCGGATGAGGCGGGGCGCGGCGAGGGTGCCGAGGACGGCGCCGACGCCGCCGCACACCAGGACCAGGCCGTAGGCGGCGCTGCCGTATCCGCGGTCCCCCACGAGGTGGATGACCAGGGTGACGTTCAGGAGCTGGACGCCGGCGTTGTTGAGCGCCGCGTGCACGGCGATGCTGCGCACCGGGGGTGTCCTGAAGACGGTGTGGAGCCCCTCGCGCACTTCCCTGGGCAGGTCGCGGGCGGGGCGGCCGGCGGGAGGCGGGGGTTCGCGGTGCGCGATCCGGCCGGTCATCAGCGCGCACCACAGGTAGGACAGCGCGTCAAGGACGAGTGCGTTCGACGCTCCCACCAGCGCGGTCAGCCAGCCGGCGAGCCCGGGGCCCGCGGTGCCGCCGACGGCGAGGCCGACGTTGAGCCGGCTGTTGGCCGAGGCCAGCCGGTCGGCACCGACGAGCCGCGGCACCAGGGAGACCTTCGCGATGTCGGAGACGACGGTCCCGGCGCCGCCCAGCAGGGCGATGGCGTAGAGGTGTGCCAGGCCGAGCGAGCCGAAGGCGTCCGCGACCGGGACGGAGAGGACGAGAGCGGCGCTGAGCAGGGCCATCAGGATGAGCACCGGGCGCCGGGCCCGGTGCTCCAGCCACACCCCGGCGGGCAGCGGGACCAGCAGGAACGGCAGCGTGTAGAGCGCCTGGAGCAGGCCGACCTGGCCGGCTGATGCGTGCAGTGCGGCGACCGCCGTGACGGGCAGCGCGAAGAGGGTGATCTGGGAGCCGAGTTGGGAGACCGCGTCCCCGGCCCACAGGCGCCGGAAGTCGTCGTCCTGCCGTGCCGGACGTGGATCCGCCCGCCGTTGCCTTCGGGTCAGCACCGGTGCCCCACCTCGCTTCGTCGCCCCAGCGCTCCGGAAACTCCCGAGTCACGCTGGGACACCGGGGCCAGGACCGGCCAGTCGGGAGAAGTCCCGATACCCGCCCCGCACCGCGTGGGCCACAGTTGCCAGGCACCAGGAGTCCGCGCAGAGGAGATGCCGCATGCCGAGGTTCGAAGCCGGCGGGCCGATCCAGGCTCGTGCCCGCACCGCTCGCACGGCCACCGGTGACGTCACCGAGGCCACGCGTCTGCTGAAGGAGCTGGGCGCACGCCGCGGCGCTCCGGCGACGCGGCTGTCCCCGGTGCCGCGCGACCGTCCGCTGCCGCTGTCCTTCGCCGGGCAGCGGCTCTGGTTCCTCGACAAGTGGACGCCGGGGCAGGCCGTCTACAACTCACCGCTGGGGCTGCGGCTGAGCGGGGAGCTGGACCACGAGAAGCTGGTCGCGGCGCTCACCCTCGTCGTCGGACGGCACGAGAGCCTGCGCACCCGTTACCGCGAAGAGCACGGTGTGCCCCACCAGATCATCGATCCGGCCCCGGAGCGCGTGGACATCCCGCTGACCGACCTGACGGGGCGGCCCGACGCCGACGAGAGGGCCCGCGCCCTCGCCCACGAGGTCGCCACCGCCGGCTTCGACCTGGCCGCGGGGCCGCTGCTGCGCGCCCGCCTGATCCGCCTCGCACCCGCGGAACACCTGCTGGTCCTCTGCATCCACCACATCGCGACCGACGGCTGGTCCACCGGCATCCTGGTCTCGGAACTGACGGCCGCTTACGCCGCCGCGATCGCGGGCACCACCCCCGAACTTCCTCAACTGCCGGTCCAGTACGCGGACTTCGCAGCGTGGGAGCGGGAACGGTCCTCGGCCGATGCGACCGAGCGCCTGCTCGCCTACTGGCGCGAGCGCCTCACGGACCTGCCGGCCCTCGACCTCCCCACCGACCGGCCGCGCCCGGCCGAGCAGAGCTTCCGCGGCTCCACCGCCGTCCTGCGCCTGCCCGACGGGCTGCGCACGCGCCTCACCGAACTGGCGCGCGCCGAACAGGCGACGCTGCTCAGTGTGGTGCTGGCCGCCTTCAACGCGCTGCTCACCTGCTACACCGGCGCCAAGGACATCGCCGTCGGCTCGGTGTTCTCCGGGCGCGACCACCCCGACATCGAGCGGCTCATCGGCTTCTTCGCCAACACGCTGGTGCTGCGCACGGACACCTCGGGCGACCCGGCGTTCAGCGAGCTGGTCGCCCGGACCAGGGAGACCGTCCTCGGCGCCCATCTCCACCAGGGGCTCGGCTTCGACCGGCTCGTCCGCGAGCTCCGCCCCGAGCGCGACACCAGCCGCAACCCGCTCTTCCAGGTCTCCTTCACCCTGCAGAACGCGACGGCCGGCAGCGGCGAGGCGGGCGGCCTGCGGGTGGTCCCCGAGGCCGTCGGGCAGGGCACCGCCCGGTTCGACCTGGCCGTGCAGGTCACGGAGGTCCCGGGTGAGGGCCTCGACCTCTGGGCCGAGTACGCCACCGACCTCTTCGACGCGGACCGCATCGAGCGGCTGCTCGCGCAGTACGCCGCCGTCCTGGACCAGGTGTGCGCCGACCCCACCGTCCCGCTCTCCCGCCTCGACCTGCTCGGCCCCGGCCAGCGGGGACTCGCGCTGCGCCACAGCACCGGCCCCGCCGCGCCCGGTGCGCGCGGCCGCCTGCTCCACCAGCTCTTCGAGGAGCGCGCCGCCGCCGATCCCGACGCCCCGGCCTGCCTCTTCGAGGGCACCACCGTCTCCTACGGGGAGCTGAACTCCCGCGCCGACCGGCTGGCCCGGCGGCTCACCGATACGGGCGGGATCGTCGGCGTGCTGCTGCCGCGGGGCCCCGACCTGCCCGCGGCGCTGCTCGCGGTGCTCAAGTCGGGCGCGGCCTATCTGCCGCTCGACCCGGGCTATCCGGCGGACCGGATCGCGTGGATGCTCGACGACGCGGGCTGCCGGACCGTGGTGAGCGTGCGCGATGTCGCCGGGCTCCTGCCCGCGGGTGTGTCGCCCGTCCTGCTGGACGCCGAAGACACCGAGAACACCGAGAACACCGAGAACACCAAGGACACGGGGGGCACCGAGGGCGAGGTTCGTGCGGACGCTGTCGGCTCCGCGCCGGTCGTCGACCCCGCTTCCGCGGCGTACGTCATCTACACCTCGGGCTCCACGGGCCGTCCCAAGGGCGTGGTGGTGGAGCACCGCCAGGTCGTCGAGTTCGTGCTCGCCATCGTCGACACCTTCCGGCTCGCGCCCGGCGACCGTGTGCTGCAGTTCGCCAACCCCGCCTTCGACGTCAGCGTCTTCGACTTCTTCTCGGCGCTCACCAGCGGCGCGGCGCTCGTGCAGGCGCCGGTCGAGGTGCTGCACGACTTCGGCCGGCTCGCCGCGCTGATGCGGACCACGGCGGTCACGGTGACCGACCTGCCGCCGTCGATCCTCGCCGAGCTCGACGCCGACGCCTTCCCCGACCTGCGCGGCCTGTTCGTGGGCCTTGAGCCCTACCCCGGCGACCTGGTCAACCGGTGGAACATCCCCGGCCGGGAGTTCCACAACGCCTACGGGCCCACCGAGGCGACCGTGGCCTGCATCGACCACCTCGTCCCCGACGTGCTGGACGGGCCCCCGCCGATCGGGCTGCCGCTCGCCGGCTACCGGGCCTACGTCATGGACGAACGGGGCGATCTGGCGCCGGACGGGGTCCCCGGTGAGCTGTACATCGGCGGCACCGGTGTGGCCCGCGGCTACCTCGGCCGCCCGGGGCTGACCGCCGAGAAGTTCGTGCCCGACCCCTTCGGTCCGCCGGGCAGCCGGGTCTACCGCACGGGTGACCTCGCGATCCGCCGCCCCGACGGCGTCCTCACCTTCCACGGCCGGGTGGACCGCCAGCTCAAGCTGCGCGGCCTGCGCGTCGAGCCCGGCGAGATCGAGGCGGTGCTCACCGACCAGCCGGGGATCAGGCAGGCCCTGGTGACGCTGCGGGACGGCGCCCTCGTCGCCCACCTCGTGACGGCGGACGGCACCGCCCCCGACACCGCGGCCCTGCGCGCGGAACTCTCCGCGCTGCTGCCCGCCGGGCTGGTCCCCTCCTCGTTCGTCGCCCTCGACTCCTTCCCGCTGAACGCCAACGGAAAGATCGACCACGCCAGGCTGCCCGTCCCCGACCGCCCCGCCGCGGCCGAGCGGACCGGGCCGCGCACGCCGACGGAGTCCCGTCTCGCCGAGATCTGGGGCGAGGTCCTCGGCACCACGGACCTCGGGGTGCACGACGACTTCTTCTCTCTCGGCGGCAACTCGCTGCGGATCACCCAGATCACGTCACGGGTGCGCGACGCCTTCGGGGTCAGCCTGGAGCTGCGCGCCTTCTTCCGGGCCTCGACCATCGCCGGCCTGGCCGCGCTCATCGAGAGCGAGGAACTGGCCGCCGCCGACGAGGACCTGCTCGCCGAGTTGCTCGACGATCTGGAGGACCTCTGATGGGCGCCGATCTGCGCGAGCGCCTCGCCACGCTCTCCCCCGAGCGGCGCGCCGAGCTGCTCGCCCGCCTCCGCGCCAAGGAGACGGCACGGGTACGGGACGGCGCGCCCGGCCCGATCACGCCGCTGCCGCCGGGCACTGTCGCCCCCATGTCGTACGCACAGCAGCGCATGTGGTTCCTCGACCAGCTGATGGACCATCAGGCGATCTACCACACGCCCGTGGTGCTGCGGCTGCGCGGCCCGCTGGACGTGCCCGCACTCGGCCGGGCCCTGACCGGCCTGGTCGCCGGGCACGCGGTGCTGCGCACCCGGTTCGCCCAGGACCGGCAGATCGTCGAGGACCCGCCCGCCCGCGTGCCGCTCCCCCTGGAGGACCTGTCCGGACTCGACGCGGCCGGGCGGGAGCGGGCGATGCACGAGCAGGTCGCGCGGGCGGCCCGGCAGCCGTTCGACCTCGCCGCGGCCGCCCCGCTGCGGGCACGCCTGTGGCGGTTCGCCGCCGACGACCACGTCTTCGCCCTGTTCCTGCACCACGCCGTCGTGGACGACTGGTCGATCCCCCTGCTCGTCGGCGAGCTCAGCCGGGGCTACGTCGCCGCGCCCGACGGGGCCGAACCGCACCGGCTGGCCCCGAGGGTGCGGTACACCGACTACGCCGCCTGGCAGCGCGACCGGATCGCCGGGCCCGTGGGCGAGCGGCAGGCGCAGTACTGGGCGCGGCGGCTGGACGGGGCCGTCCCCACGGTGCTGCCCGCCGACCGGCCCCGCCCGCGCAAGCCGACCTGGGCCGGCGAGACGATCACCGGGGTGACGCTGCCGGCCCGGCTGGCCGGGGAACTGACGGCGCTGCACGACGGACCGCTGCTCACCGTGCTCGCCACCGCGCTGAACGCGGTGCTGAGCCGCTGGGCCGAGAGCACCGACATCACGATCGGCACCGTCTTCGCCGGCCGGATCCGGCCCGAACTCGAACCGCTGATCGGCTTCTTCACCAACACGGTCGTGCTGCGCACCAGCACCGCAGGGGACCCGTCCCTCGACGTCCTCCTGGAGCGCACCGACGAAGCCGTCACGGACGCCCACCGCCACCAGGAGCTGCCCTTCGACCAGGTGGTGGCCCGGCAGCGGCCCGCACGGTCCGGCGCCCGCAACCCGCTGTTCCAGGTCGCGCTGGTGACGGGCGACACCCGGGTCGAGGAGTTCACCGTGGGTGGCCTGCGGGTGGAGCCGTGCGACGTGCCGCTCGGCACGTCACGCTTCGACCTGACGCTGAGCGCCGCCCGGACCTCCGGGAACGCGCTCGTACTGAACGCCGAGTACTCGACCGAGCTGTTCGACCGTGCGCGCGTCGACACGCTCCTGGCCGATCTGCGGACCGTGCTGGAGAGCATGGTCACGGCGCCCGGCACCCCGGTCAGCGCCCTCCCCCTGCGGGGGCCGGTCCCCGGCGTCCCGCTCACCGGGGCACAGGACGACACCGCACCACGCCCCGCGCCCACGTCCGCACCCGAGTTCTGGTCCCCGCTGGGCCAGTTGGTCACCGAACTGTGGCGCGAGAGCCTGGGCGTGGCACACGTGCGGGCGGACGACGACTTCTTCACTCTCGGCGGCGGCTCGCTCCAGGCGGCGGCGCTCGTGGTCGAGATCCGGGAGCGGACCGGGATCGCCCTGGACCTCGGCGAGTTCCTCACGCGGCCCACCCTGGCCGCCGTGGTCGCGGCGGCCGAGGAGGCCCTGGCCGCGCAGCCCGGCAGGGTGACGGCGGCCGCCGGCGAGCGGGCGGACCTCGTGGTGCCGCTGCTGTCCGGGGACCCCGGGCGTACCCCGGTCTTCTTCTTCCACGCGAGCAGCGGGTCATCGCTGGCGTACGCGCCGCTCTGCCGTGAACTGCCCGCCGGCATCCCGTACTACGGGGTCTCGGCGCCGGGTCTGGACGAGGGCGACCTTCCGGAGTCCGTGGCCCGGATGGCGGACGCCTACGCCGATGCCGTGTGCGAGGCCGTACCCGAGGGCCCGTACCGGCTCGTCGGCTGGTCGGTCGGCGGGGGCCTCGCCCACGCGACCGCGGTGCGGCTGCGCGAGCGGGGCGCGCAGGTCACGCTGCTGGCGATGCTCGACACCCAGAAGCCGACCATCCTGGACGAGGCACCGGACGCGGCGCTGCTGCGCGCCATGTTCGCCGAGAACCTCGCGCTGACGGCCGGACTCGACCCGCCCGAGGGGTCGCTCGAAGCGGCCGTCGCGGAGCTGTCCGGGCTGGACGAGAGCGCACAGGCCGACCGGATCATCGGCGGACTCGTGGCGGCGGGGCTGGTGCCGCCCGGATCGGCCGCCCTGATGAGACGCCGGATGGAGGTCTTCCGCTCGATCATCGCGACGGCCGCCGTGTGGCGGCCCGAGCGGTACGACGGACCGATCGACCTGGTGCTCGCCGAGGGGTCCCCGGCGTCCACCGTCGAGGACTGGGCGGCCTGGACCAGCGGGCCGGTGACCGGGCACCGCGTGCCCGGCGACCACTACGGGATGATGCGCCCTCCGCAGGTCGCGGAGTTGGGCCGGACGCTCGGCGCACTGCTGGACCGGGAGACGAGATGACCGTGCCGAACCTGCCCGTGGCCGATGTGCCCGACACCCGGCCGACACCGGCACAGCGCACCTTCCGCGAGGACGTGCGCGCGCTGCTGCGCTCGCCCCGCGTCCAGGAGGAGGTCGAGCGGATCCGGCGCCTTCCCCCCGGGGAGGAACCCGGACTGCTGGAGACCTACCGGCTGCTCGGCGAGCGGGGCTGGCTCGCGCCGGGCTGGCCCGAGGAGTACGGCGGTCTGGGGCTCGGGCATCACGAGGCCGCCGTGGTCACCGAGGAGATGATCCTCGCCGGAGTGCCGGACGACGCGTACGTGCTGAGCGTCGCCATCGTGGGGCGCTTCGTCCTCGACAGCGGCACCGACGCCCAGCGCGCCCGGCTGCTCCCGGCGTTGGCGCGGGGCGAGCAGATCGCCACCGTCCTGTTCACCGAGCCGCAGGCGGGCTCCGACCTCGGGCGGATGACCACCCGGGCCGAGCCCGACGGCGACGACGCCTGGCGGCTGTACGGCACCAAGGTGTTCAACCAGAAGTCCGGCTTCGCCGGGACGGCCCTGTGCGCGGCGGTCACGGCGCCCGGGACCATGCCCGGGATCGGGCTCTTCCTGCTCCCGCTGCGCTCCCCCGGCGTGACGATCCGCACGCTGGCGAACCTCACCGACGACGCCTTCTGCGAGATCTCCGTCGACGGGGTCCGGCTGACGCGCGACGACGTCCTCGGTGAGGTCGACGACGGCTGGCGGATGATCAGCGAACTGCTCGTTCTGGAGCGGACCGGAATCGACTTCCACGCCAAGATCCGCCACTGGCTCGACTCGGTCGCCGACATCGTGCCCGACGCCCTGCGGGAGCGGTACGCCGAACTCGACGCGCGGCTCGCGGCCGGGCACGCCCTCGCCTGGCGGACGGTGGCCGACCTGGACGCGGGCCGCACCGATCCGGTGCTGGCCGCGATGTCGAAGTGGTACGTCACCGAGCAGGCGCGCGAGGTGGCCCGGTTCGGCCTCGAACTGCGCGGCCGCGAGGGCCTGTTGAGCAGCCATGACCCCGGCGCGCCGGATCTCGGCCGCGTCGAGCGGGCGCTGCGCTACGCGCCGACGCTCACCCTCGCCTCGGGAACCTCCGAGGTGATGCTGCGCACCATCGCCACCTCTCACCTGGAGCTGCTGTGACGACGACCACCGCCGCCCCGCTGACCGACATCTTCTCGCCCGAGCTGCGGCCCGTACTGCGCAGGCTCGGGGAGCGCCCGCTGTCCGCCGAGGCGGCGACCGCCCAGGGCGCCGTGTGGTCCGCGCTGGCCGGGGCGGGCGCGCTGCGCGACGCGCACGCCGTGCTGCCCGTCGCCGAACTGCTGGGCGAGACCCTCTACCGCGGGCCCTACCTCGACACCGTGGCGGCCGTCGAGGCGCTTGCCGCGCTCCCCGGCCAGGCCGGGGCGGCGCCGCTGCTCGACGCGCTGCGCCGCGGCGACCTCGCGGCCGCGCTCGCCGGGCCTGACCGGCGCTTCGTCCGCTGCGCGGACCAGGCCGATCTCCTGCTCACCGTCGACGGGGCCGCGTTCACCGTCATCGAGCTCGACCACCCGGGGGTCCGGCTCTCGGAACACGCCGACCTCGGCCGCGGCGGGCTCTTCGGCATCGACGTGGACGCGGGCGTGCCCCACGTGCTGTCCGGCCGGCTGGCGGATCCGGGCGCGCTGACCGACCGGGTCCGCTCCGGCCAGGCCGCCTACCTGACCGGCCTGAGCCGGGGCGCCCTGGACCTGGCCACCGCGCATGCCCGCCGCAGGACCGTCTTCGGCCGGCCGCTCGGCGCGCACCAGTCGCCCGCCTTCCGGCTGGCGGCGCTCTCCGCCCGGCTGGAGGCCGTCCGCAGCCTGGTCCACCGCGCGGACGCGCCCGCCCACGCGCTGCGTCTCGCCCGTGGACTGGCCGTGGACACCACGGCGGAGACCCTCCAGCTGCACGGCGCGTCCGGTCTGCTCGACGAGGACGACGCCCAGCTCTTCTACCGCCGTGCCCTCACCGAGTCCGCCCTGTGCCGATGACCTCCCCCACCCCGGCCGAACGCGCCCTGTGGATCAGGCAGTTCCGGCCCGCGCACCCGCGGGCACCGCGCCTGCTCTGCCTGCCGCACGCGGGCGGCTCGGCCGGCTTCTACCTCCCCTTCTCCCATGCCCTGGCACCGGAGTTGAACGTCCTGGCCGTGCAGTACCCCGGCCGTCAGGACCGGCGCGCGGAGCCCGCGGCCCGGTCCATCGCGCCGCTCGCCGACACCCTCTTGCGCCTGCTCGACCCCGAGGACACCACCCCGCTCGCCCTGTTCGGCCACAGCATGGGCGCCGTCGTCGCCTTCGAGCTGGCCCGCCGGCTGGAGGCCGAAGGCCGCCCCGCCGGCCTCCTCGTCGCCTCCGCCCGCCGCGGCCCGTTCCTGCCCTCGGGCCCGTCCTTCCACCACCTCGGCGACGCCGCGATACTCGCCGAGGTGGAACGCCTGAACGGCGCCGACGGACTTCCGCCGGAGCATCCCGGTCTCCTGAAGCTGGCCCTGCCCGCTCTGCGCGCCGACTTCGAGGCCGTGGAGACCTACCGCGCCGCCCCGGCCGCGCCACTCACCTGCCCGGTCCTCGCCATGACCGGGGCCGACGACCCCCGGGTCCCTCCCGCCGACGCCGGGGCGTGGGCCGCCGTCACCACCGGCCCCGCCACCCTGTCCGTCCATCCGGGCGGCCACTTCTACCTCCTCGACCGGATCCCCGAGATCACCGCCGCGCTCACACATGAATTGACCTGCGCCCCCTCCTGACGCGGACACATTCTGTCCGCTCTTCTCGACTCGCCCGCCGCGCCGGCCCGCGTCGCCTATGGCGGCTCCCAAGTGTTTCTTGAGGCCCTGCGAATAGAATTCCGGACGATCGGCTGAACGGGCGGATCGACAGCCCACACCTGCAGTTGCCGCCACCCACAGGTCATGTAGGGAGATGAGTGTGTCTACCGACAGGTTCGAGCGCCATGTCGTTGTCATCAACGAAGAGGAGCAGTACTCGATCTGGCCCGAAGGAAAAGCGATACCGGCCGGCTGGCGGGCGGTGCGGGAGCCGGCCCCCAAGGAGCAGTGCCTGGAATACATCGAAGCGCACTGGACCGACATGCGGCCGTTGAGCCTGCGCCGCTCCATGGCGGCCGAGGGGCAGCAGCCGTCGGAGGTGGCGGGGCCGTCGGCGCCCCCGTCCCAGGAGAAGATCGCCGTTCATGGAAGGTGACCGAGGAATTCCCCGTCCGGCAGCGGCCGGACGGTCCACGAAAGCGGATGCGTCAATTCCATTCGATTCGCCGGGCGTTGTTCCTCCCGTCGTGGAGATTCTGGGACAGCCCTGGATCGGAAAGACCCGGTTGCTGCACCGGATACTCGAGGACGCCAAAAAGCACGGCTGGTCCGTCGCACATGCGGCGGCGGGACCCGCCGAAAAAGCCGCGCCCTATCAACTCTTCTCCGACGCCTTCGACGAGATTTTCTCCGAACGGGCCGAGACAGTTCTGCGGAACATACCGATCGCCTTTCAGCGTGTTCTCGGACAGGTGTTCCCCGCGTTGGACCCCGCGGTCCGGCCCGACACCGCGCCTCTCCCGTCCCCGGTACCGGCAGGACTGCTGGGGTCGGCGCTGCGCCAGGCGGTACGCGGGCTGACGGGGGCGGGCGGTCTGGTGCTCGCGCTGGACAACGCCCACTGGGCGGATCCCGCCTCGCTGGAACTGCTGGAGAGCCTCGTGCGCAGGCCGCCCGACGCCCGGCTGGTCATCGTGGTCGCCCATCGCGACCGCCAGTCGCCACTGCGTCTGCGCGGACTCCTGGCGTCCGTGCCCGGAGCACGCAGGATCGAACCGGGCCCCCTGTCAGGGCAGGAGCTCGACGCACTCCTGCCCGACGCGACGCCCCGGCCGGTGCGCAGGACCCTGCTCCACCGGTCGGGCGGCAACCCCGGCCTGCTGCTGGCCCTGGCCGCTTCCCCCCGCGCCCACGGGGGGACCGCGCCGGACGCCCCGGGACTCACCCCGCTCACCCGTTTCCTGGACGAGTTCCGCGCCGTGTCCGACGACGGCTGGCTCGCCGCGCAGTCCGCGGCGGTCCTCGGCGACCCGTTCACCCTCCAGGAACTGCGGTCCATCACCGAACTGCCCGCCGAACGCCTCACGGCCGCCGTCGCGGAGTTGCTGCGCGAGGACATCGTCCGGTCCGGTGAACCGGCGGCGGACCACTACCGTTTCCGCCACTCCCTGCTGCGGGCCACGGCCTATCACAGCACCGGCGAGCAGTGGCGGCTCGCGGCGCACACCGCGGCCACCTGGCTCGTCCGGCTGCCCGCCCCGTGCGTCCATACGCAGACCGGAGCGGTGTCGCACCGAACGCCGGTGGCCGACCGGGTCCGCTCGGGGCTGCTGCCGCGGGAGTCCGGCACCGCCCTCGGGGACGCGGCCCTCCTGCACGAGCAACGGGTGCGCACGGGTAAGGCCCTGGTCGTCGCGGGCCGACCGAGCGAGGCCCTCGACATCCTCGACCGGACGTCGTCGCCCGGCGCCGACGTGCCGCCCGTCCAGCGGGCGGAGGCGGCCGAGTGGCGAGCCAGGGCCCACCGGCTGCTGGGCAGGTACGCCCTCGCCGATTCGCTGCTGGAAACGGTGCGCCCGGACGTGGCCGGCGAACCCGAGGCGCTCGCGCTGGTCGATCTGGCGCGGCTCGCGGCAGCGCTGGAACGCGGAGGTCCGCTGCCCGGCGATGAACCGCCCGCGGTGCGCTGGGCCACCGGCCGGCCCGACCCGCTGGCCCGGGGGTACGCCCGGGCGCTGCTCGGCGCCCAGGACGCGGACGCGGGCCGCACCGCACAGGCCGCCGTCCGCCTCGGTGAGGTGGCCGACCTGCTCGACGGTCTCGACGACACCACCCTCATCGGCCGGCTCGACGTTCTCTACTGGCTGGCCAGGGCCCTTGCCCGGCTGGAGCGGGACGCGGAGGCCGCACGCCACTTCGAGCGCGGTCTTGGCATCGCCGCGGCGCACGAACTCGACTACCTGGTGCCGCAGTTCGCCACCGGGCTCGCCGAGGCACGGCTGCGGCTCGGGCGCATCGACCTGGCGGTCGAGTCGGGGCACCGGGCGATGCGCGCCGCGGACCGGATCGGGAGCGACTGCCTGCTGGCCGAAGCCGGTGCCGGGCTCGCCCGGGCGGCGTGGATCAGCGGCGACCGGGCGGCTGCCCGGCACACGGCGCGCGAGGCAGCACAGCGGGCGGCGGCCTGGCACGAGCCGTGGGCGGACCGCGTACGGCTGTCGCTGCTCGAGACGACCTTCGACACGGGCGACCAGGAGCTGTGCAAGGAACTCCTGTCGACGGGAACCGTACGGCGCGCCGCCTCGTTCCCCGTCGTCTCGATGGTCCCGGCCGTCGCCGAGGTCCTCGCCCGGCTCGAAGGGGAGCGGCGCGGTTCGGCCGCCGAGGCGGGGCGCTGGGCGACGGCGGCCGAGGAGGCCGCGGGCCGCATGCGGTTGCCGGGGGCGACGGGCCTGGCGCTGCTGGCCCGCGCACACCACCACCGGGTCACCGATCCGCTCAGGGCCGCCGTCTTCGCTTCGAGCGCGGTCGTCACGCTGACCCGGGCCGGCCGGCCGCTCGACGTGGTCCGCGCCCATCTGGCGGTCGCGGCGGCCTGGGCCGGCATCGACTCCGCGGTGGCGCGCAGCCAGCTCGACGAGGCGCAGGTCCTGCTGCGGGGCCGGGGGGCGCACGGATATCTGGACCACGCGGACGGCCTGGCCACGAACGCGCGGCCGCAGGCGGCCGATGCCCGGCTGGCCAAGTTGAGCAGCCGGGAGCGGGAGATCTCGGTGCTGGTCAGTGACGGTTGCACCAATCAGCAGATCGCCCGCGCGCTCCAGCTCAGTCACAAGACCGTGGAGACGCATCTCGGGCGGATCTTCAAGAAGCTCGACGTCGGTTCGCGGGCCCAGGTCGCCACCTCGATCGGCCGGGCCGCCAGGTTCACGGACGTGCGGTTCGCCGACCGGCCTGCCCCGGTCGGCGCGTCAGATCAGATCGCGTAGCAGCTCACTGGCACCGGCCGCGATCGTGCCCGCTGAGGCGTCGCGGTAGAGCCGGGCCGCTGTGGACTCGTCCAGGCACCCTTGCGCCCCATGGAATTGGAGACAGACGTGAGCAGCCCGCACCGCGAGCTCGGTCGCCTTGAGCTTGAGCACGGTCGCCGTCCGGCTGTCCAGCTCGCCGCGGCTGTGCAGCAGGGCCGCGTGCCGGCCGTACTGGGCGACCAGTTCGTGGTCGGCCGTGAGTTCGGCGAACGCGTGGCGGACGGCCTGGTGCCCGTAGAGCGGTGTGTCCTTGACCCGGCGTCGGCGTATGTGCCCGTCCAGCAGCTCCAGACAGTGGGCGACGCCGCCGACCGCGAGGAGACCCGCGGCCAGGCGCTCGAAGTCCAGGCCCTGGACCACGTGCATCAGCGCGCGGTCCCGGCGGCCGAGCAGCCGGTCCTCGGGGACGGCGACGTCCTCGAACACGACCTTGCAGACGTCGGCGGAGCGCCAGCCGAGCATCCGCTGCCGGGTGCGGTGCACCCCCGGGGTGTCGGCGTCGATCAGCAGCAGGCTCACGCCGGTCAGGCCCCGTGGCGCCGCCGTCTCCTCCCGTGTCCTGACGAGGACGACGAAGAACGACGCCTGGGAGCCGTTGGCGACGTAGAGCTTCTCGCCGTCGACCCGCAGGCCGCCGCCGTCGCGG
The DNA here is from genome assembly GCF_055571235.1 of Streptomyces sp. NPDC030991. NCBI lineage: Bacteria > Bacillati > Actinomycetota > Actinomycetes > Kitasatosporales > Streptomycetaceae > Streptomyces > Streptomyces sp. NPDC030991. Next base: position 41,185 of record NZ_JBVIFR010000026.1, on the reverse strand, counting down.
GGGCGCGCCCGGGTCCGGAGCCCGCTGAGGTCCGAACCGGCCTCCGCCTCGGTGATGGCGAGGGCCGCGAGACGTTCGCCCCGTCGGGCCGGCTCCAGGTACGCCTCCTTCTGCGCGGGCGTACCGAACAGGTCGAGGTACGAGGTGGCCATGTAGGCGTGTACGCCGATGCCGGCGCGCAGGCCCGCGTAGCCGGTGCGGCCCAGTTCTTCGAGGAGGATCGCGCTCTCGAGGAACGCCTCGCCCCGGTGACCGCGGGCGAGCAGCCCTTCCGCCGCGAGGGCCTTCCACAGCCCGGGGTCCGGGTGGCCCTGCTCCTCCCACCGGTCGGCGTGCGGGAGGACGGTGTCGCGCAGGACATCGCGCACCCGCGTGCGGAACTCCTCGTGCCGCGGGGTCTCCCAGGAGGCGCGGTTCACTGCGCACCGCCCACGGCGTGCTCGGCCACCAGGGCCTGCCGGTCCACTTTCCCGGTCCCGGACAGAGGGAGGGAGTCCCGCAGATGGATCGCCGTCGGCATCATGTAACCCGGCAGGTGGACGCCGAGGAATTCGGTGATCTCCTGCACCGTGCACCGGTCGTCGCGCGGGACCGCGAACGCGATCAGCGACTTCTCCCCCGCGCCGTTCTCGCCGACCGCCACGTGGCTGAAGCGCACACCGGGGTGCCGGTCGAGGTGGTGGGCGATCTCGCTCAGTTCGATCCGGAATCCGTTGATCTTCACCTGGTCGTCGAGCCGGCCTTCGAAGACGACCTCGCCGTCCGTACGGAGTCGTCCGCGGTCGCCGGTGCGGTAGAGCCGTTCGCGTACCCCGTCGATCTCGCACTCCACGAAGTGGCCCCGGGCCGCGTCGCGCGCGTCGAGGTAGCCGGGGGACAGGCCGGGGCCGGCCAGGCAGATCTCGCCGACCCGGCCGGGCGGGCACAGGGTGTCGCCGTCCACCACGTACAGCCGGGTGTTCTGCAGCGGGCGCCCGATCGGCAGACCCGCCACGGACTCCGGCAGCCCGGGCAGGTCGAGCGGGTGGTAGGTGGCGAACGTCGTGGACTCGGTCGGGCCGTACACGTTGACGACCTTGCCGGGGCCGTAGCGGGTCACCGCCTTGCGCAGGTGCCGCATCGAGTGCGACTCGCCGCCGGTCAGGACGGTTTCGACCTGGTCGAGGGCGGCCGGCCCCTCGTCCACCACGGTGTTGAACAGCGCGGTGGTCAGGAAGACCACGGTCACGCCGTGCGAGGCGACGGTTCTCTTGAGCTCCGAGAGGCGGATCCGCCGCGACGGGTAGAGCACGCACGTCCCGCCGTGCAGCAGCGCGCCCCAGATCTCGAACGTCGCCGCGTCGAAGTAGACCGGGGCGAGCTGGAGGATCCTGGAGCGCTCGCCGAGTCTGGCGTACCGGGCGCCGAAGACCAGGCGGGCGATGCTCCGGTGCCGGATCGGCACGCCTTTGGGCCGGCCGGTGGAGCCGGAGGTGAAGTTGACGTAGGCGAGATCGTCCGGCCGCGTCCGCAGCTCGGGATCCGCCTCGACGGGCGGGGCGTCCGGCGTCGTGACGTCGAGGCCGGGGAAGCGGCCTGCGACCGCTTCGGGCGCGTCGGTGACGAGATGGGCGGCGCCGGTCTGGGCAAGGACCGAGCGGATGCGCTCCGCCGGCCACGCGAGGTCCACCGGGACGTAGTGGCCGCCGCACTTGAGGACGCCGAGGATCGCGGCGATCAGCTCGGGCGAGCGGTCGGCGCCGATCACGACGGCGGCGCCGGGGGCCACGCCGCGGCGCCGCAGCTGCGCGGCGATCCCGTTCGCCGCCCGGTTCAGGTCGCGGTACGTGATCACCCGGTCCCGGTGGACGAGCGCGGTCGCCTCAGGCAGACGGGCGGCGATCTCCTCGAAGAGCTCCTTGACGCCCCGGTCGTCGGGGTAGGGCACGGCGGTGCGGTTGATCCGCCGGTGCACGGCGAGCGCCTCTTCGCCACCGGTCAGCCTGTTCATGCCGGATCCCCGTCAGTCCAGGACCCGGGACCGGTCCCGGCTCGCCTGGATCGTCGCCGCGATCTCCTGCACGGTGCTGCGCTCGAAGAGGTCGTCGGGCGTCAGGGAGTCCTCTCCGTAACGCTCCTCGGCCTTCGCGATGAGCCGTACCGCGGTCAGCGAAGTGCCGCCCCCTGCGAAGAAGTCGTCGCCGGGGTCCGCCACCAGGAGCCCCAGCTCCCGGCAGGTGTCCACGACCCAGGACTCGATCTCTGTGCTGGCCATCGAGACGGCCTCCTAACGCGTGACGAAGGGACGACCGGTGACGGTCCGGTCGACGAAGCGGTTGTGGCCGTAGCCGTCCTTGCCGGAGACCAGCACGTTGCCGAACTTCTCCAGGCTGGCCTCGCCGCCGAACTCCACCAGCGCGTCGGAGTACGGGTAGACGCGGACGGACGTCGGCAGGTAGCGCGCCGCGAAACCGAGCCGCATCTGGTCGGTCAGGCCGCTGTGCGGGTGCGAGGCGTGCATGAGCGTCGACCAGAAGACGATGCACTGGCCCTTGCGCATCTCCATCGACACGGCCTGGGACTCGTCAGGACTCCAGTTCGGGTCCTTCTGGAGCTGCCGGTAGTCATAGCCGAAGAAGCCGCGCCGGACGCCGTCCTTCTCCTTCTTGTTGATGGAATCCGCGTCGTATTCCATCACCTTGGACTCGTCGTAGTTCATCGTCTTGTGCGAGCCCGGGATGAACTGCAGGCAGCCGTTCTCGACGGTGGCGTCGGTAAAAGCGGTCCATACGGTGATGGTGCCGCCGAATTCCGCGTCCTCGGGCCACACGATCTGGGGGTACTTCGAGCCGGCCACGTTGGAGAAGTTGTCGGCCTGGTGCCAGTCGGTCCCCTCGTCCCCGGGGTACTTGGGGAAGAACTCGGAGCGCCAGCAGAGCGTGTCCTCGCCGATCAGGCTCGTCACGGGGCCCACGATCTGCGGCCGCGTGATGTGGTCGGCCAGGAAGTCGACGTCCAGGTGACGGTCGTAGTTGGCCAGGTTGGTGGCGCCGGAGACGGCCCCGCGCTGCTGGTAGATCGACGTCTTCGTGTTGAGCAGCTTGGGCCGCAGCGCCTGCAGACTGCGCTCCATCTCCTCCGGCTCGTACACGTCGAACGGGCCGATGAACCCGTCCTCGTTGAACTGCTTGATTTCAGCGTCAGAAAGCGAGAAATCCGATATCTGCTGAGCCATGACCCACCTTTTTACTAGGAGGTTTCATCTCACATCCAATAGGTGACCACGTCGCCGAGTTCACTGTCAAGACGATTCATGGTTCCGAATTCGGAACGCCGGTCGCGACACATTGAGGTTCCTTTTTCGGAACGGAAAGGAATGTGGAGAAGATGACCAAACTTTTCGCCGTGGAGGTCGGGCGGCGCGTCAGATCACTACGGCAGCTGTACGGTCTGTCGCTGTCGGAACTGGCCCAGCGCGCGTCGATCGGCAAGGCGACTCTGTCCGGGCTTGAGACCGGTACCCGTAACCCGACCCTGGAGACCCTCTACGCCATATCCACGCAGCTCAACCTCCCGCTGGCCGTGCTGGTCGCCGATCCCGACCCGGCGGAGCGCCCCGAGGAGATCCACGGCATCGCGGTCTCCGCCACGCTGCTGGAGACGTTCACCGACCACGAGGTCACCTCGGAGCTGTACCGGATCCGTATTCGGCCGGGCATCGTGCAGGTCTCCCCGCCGCACCAGCGCGGCGTCACCGAGCACCTGACCGTCTTCTCGGGCAGGGCCCGGGTGGGACCGGCCGGGAAGCCGATGGTCGTCCCGGCCGGCAGCCACGCCCACTGGCCCGCCGACATCCCGCACATCTACACCGCGGACAGCGGCGCCGAGGTGCACGCCTCTCTCACCATCCGCCACCGCGGCTGCGTCACGGCCATGACCTTCCCACCGTCCTCCAGCATGCAAGGGGTGTCATGAACCCGCGGCAGCCGCGATCAGCGCGATCGACGAGGGAGCCGCGCGAGGAGCCGGCCGGCACCAACGGTCCGGTCTGCACGTGCGGGCCGGGGGCGACGGTGTGGCTGACCGGTCTGCCCAGCGCCGGCAAGACCACCCTCGCCCGCGCGCTGGCCGGGAGGCTGCGTGCCGAGGGACGGCGTGTCGAGGTGCTGGACGGTGACGAGATCCGGTCGTCCCTCTGCGCGGACCTGGGCTTCAGCCGTGCCGACCGCAACGCCAACGTCCAACGCGTCGGCCTGCTGGCCGAGGTACTGGCCCGCAACGGCGTCACCGCCCTGGTGCCGGTGATCGCGCCCTACGCGGCCGACCGGGAGGCCGTCCGCAGGCGACACGAGCGCAGCGGCACCCCCTATCTGGAGGTCCACGTCGCCACGCCGGTCGGCGTGTGTGCCGAACGCGATGTGAAGGGGCTCTACGCCCGGCAGGCGTCCGGGGAGATCACGGGTCTGACCGGGGTGGACGACCCCTACGAGGAGCCGGACGTCCCTGACCTGCGGATCGAGGCGCACCTCCACGGTGTGCGGGAGTGCGCGGCGACACTGCACGCGCTGCTGAGCGAGAGGGGACTGGTATGACGACGACTGCCGCGCCCGGCGCCGCCCCGGAACACGGGAGCCGCCCGCGGCACACGAGCGCCCGCCGGCCGGTCCGCGACGCTCGCCGCGCCCTGAGCCATCTGGATGTGCTGGAGTCCGAGGCGGTGCACATCTTCCGTGAGGTGGCGGGTGAGTTCGAGCGGCCGGTGATCCTGTTCTCCGGCGGCAAGGACTCGATCGTCATGCTGCACCTGGCCCTGAAGTCGTTCACACCGGCCCCGTTGCCCTTCGCCCTGTTGCACGTGGACACGGGACACAACTTCCCCGAGGTCCTCGGCTACCGGGACCGTGCGGTGGCCGCACACGGGCTGCGCCTCCATGTGGCCTCCGTACAGGAGTACATCGACCGGGGTGTGCTGCGCGAGCGGCCCGACGGGACCCGTAATCCGCTGCAGACGCTGCCGCTGACGGAGAAGATCCAGGTGGAGAAGTTCGACGCGGTGTTCGGCGGCGGGCGCCGCGACGAGGAGAAGGCCCGCGCCAAGGAGCGGGTGTTCTCGCTGCGCGACGAGTTCTCCCAGTGGGACCCGCGGCGTCAGCGCCCCGAGCTGTGGCAGCTCTACAACGGCCGCCACGCACCCGGCGAACACGTACGTGTCTTCCCGCTCTCCAACTGGACCGAGCTGGACGTGTGGCAGTACATCGCCCGCGAGAGGATCGAACTCCCGGAGCTCTACTTCGCCCACGAGCGCGAGGTGTTCGCCCGCGCCGGCATGTGGCTGGCGGCCGGCGCGTGGGGCGGCCCCGGGGACGGCGAGACACCGCAGAAGCGCCGGGTCCGCTACCGCACGGTCGGTGACATGTCCTGCACCGGCGCCGTCGACTCCGACGCCGACACCGTCGAGAAGGTGATCACGGAGATCGCGGCGTCCCGGCTCACCGAGCGGGGCGCCACCCGTGCCGACGACAAAATGTCCGAGGCTGCGATGGAAGACCGCAAGCGCGAAGGGTACTTCTAGATATGTCTACTTCTACCGTTGCCGGGGTTTCTGCCGTTGCCGAGGTCTCTATGGTTGCCGAGGTTTCTGCCGTTGCCGAGGTCGACACCCTGCGCTTCGCCACCGCCGGGTCCGTGGACGACGGCAAGTCCACGCTGGTCGGACGGCTGCTCCATGACTCGAAGTCTGTCCTCGCCGACCAGCTCGAGGCCGTCGAGCACGTCTCGCGCGGCCGCGGCCACGACACCCCGGACCTCGCACTGCTGACGGACGGTCTGCGGGCCGAGCGCGAACAGGGCATCACCATCGATGTCGCCTACCGCTACTTCGCCACGCACCGCCGCCGGTTCGTCCTGGCCGACACCCCGGGCCATGTGCAGTACACCCGCAACATGGTGACGGGCGCGTCCACGGCGGAGCTGACGGTCATCCTCGTCGACGCGCGCCACGGCATCGTCGAGCAGACCCGCCGGCACGCCGCGATCGCCGCGCTGCTGCGCGTTCCGCACGTCGTCCTCGCGGTCAACAAGATGGACCTCGTCGACTACGCGCAGCCCGTCTTCGACGCACTCGCGAAGGAGTTCGCCGCCTACGCGGGCGAGTTGGGCATCCGGAAGGTCACCTCCATCCCGGTCTCCGCGCTCGTCGGCGACAACGTGGTGGAGCCCTCCCTGACCATGGGCTGGTACGAGGGCCCGACCCTCCTGGAGCACCTGGAGACCGTCTCCGCCGACGACCGCCCCGACGAGGGGCCCGCGCGGATCCCGGTGCAGTACGTCATCCGCCCCCGGACCGCCGAACACCCTGACTATCGGGGCTATGCCGGGCAGATCACCTCGGGCCTCGTGCGCGTCGGAGATCCGGTGAGCGTGCTGCCAGCGGGCCGCACCAGCACCATCGAGGCGATCGACCTGCTCGGCGAGGCCGTGGACACCGCCTGGGCTCCGCAGTCGGTGACGGTACGGCTCCGCGACGACATCGACATCTCACGCGGCGACCTGATCGCTCCGGCCGGGGCGGCGCCCGCGGTCACCCGGAAGGTGAGCGCCGTCGTCTGCCACGTCGCGGACCGCCCCCTCGCCGTCGGCCAGCGGGTACTGCTCAAACACACCACCCGCACGGTCAAGGCGGTCGTCGACGCGATCCCCTCGCGGCTCACCCTGGACGATCTCTCCCAGCACGCGGACCCCGGGCAGCTGACGGCCAACGACATCGGCCGGGTCCTGATCCGCACGGCCGAGCCCCTCGCCCTCGACCTGTACGCCGAGTCCCGCCGCACGGGGTCCTTCCTGCTGATCGACCCCGCCGACGGGGCCACGCTCACGGCGTGCATGGCCGACGGCATCGGGTGAGAGCCTGTCTTTGAACGGGGCGTTGAAGGGGGTGCTGAAGGGGGTGCTGAACGGGGTGTTCGCCATCGCCGCCTCCGGTCGAGCGCGGGACCCCGGGCCTCCGGTCGGGTACGGGACCCCGGACCGTCCGGATCCGGCACGGTGTGGGTCGGGCCCGTCGGGTCGGGTCCGTCTTCCGTTCGGCGGCAGCGTGGTGGGCGCGGGGGCGTCAGGCCGTGTCCGGCAGGGCGTGCGCGAGGAGGGTCTCCGCCGCTGTCCGGGCGTGCCGGCCGTACTCCGCTTCGCCGAGCACCATGGCCCGGCCGGCCGCCCCGTCGGCGAGGGTGACGAGTTGTTCGGCGAGTACGACGGGTTCGCGGCAGCCCAGTTCCGTCAGCGCAGTGGCCGAGCCCGTTCGTGTGCGCAGGCTGACCGACCAGGAGGGGCAGAAGCTGCGGCAGATCGTGCGCCGGGGCAGCACCAACACGGTGCGCTACCGGCGCGCGATGATGCTGCTGGCTTCGGCCGGTGGCAGCCGCGTACCGGTGATCGCCCAACTGGTGGAGGCTGACGAGGACACCGTCCGCGACGTGATCCATCGATTCAACGAGATCGGGCTGGCCTGCCTGGACCCTCAGTGGGCGGAGGGCCGTCCCTGCCAACTTAGCCCTGACGACGAGGACTTCGTCGTGACGGCGGCCACCACCCGCCCGTGCAGACTCGGCCGGCCCTTCACCCGCTGGTCGCTGCGCAAACTCTGCGCTTACCTGCGCACAGTCCACGGCCGGGCTGACTCTTCCCGGCACCGCGATCACAGCCGCAGACAGCCGGACCGTCGATCACTTGACATATACGGCGATGGTCCGCGCGCACTCCATCGACTCGGCATGTGCGGTGTCCACCTCCAGGTCATAGGCCACACCCTGGTGCACCACATCCGCCTGGGACGCGGCCATCCCGGTCATCCGGTCACCTCGTGCGACCTCACGGCCTGCGGCAACCGCACTGTCGCACCTGACGCCGACCCACAGCACCCGCAGCTCGCCCAATGCCTTCTGCCATCGCTGCTGTGAGTCCGCTCCGCCGAGGAAGACCTCATCGACGATGACCCGGGCGCCCGCGCGGGCCATCGCGGCGACCCCCTCGATCCATGCCGCTTCCAGCGTTCGGAACTCCGGCCCGACGATCACCTGCCCGTCCGGAGCGAGCTCGATCCCGCCATCCGATGCCTGCATGGACGCTGGCATCGCCTCAACCAGCGTGTCCGTCCCGAGGGCGAGCCATGGATCGGGCAGGACTGCCTGCAGACACCGAATGATCCCGGACTTCCCCGAGCTGGAACCACCGTTGAGAACGATCACCTGAGTCATCACCGCGCCACGGTAGACGCACGAGGGCAACACTCGAAACGGATTTCCGATCGCGAGGTCACAGCCTTCCACCAGAAGCGTGGACGGGGTCTGAGAACGCCGCACATGCAGACACATTGCCCGATCCGCCATGCCGCGCCACCCGTAGCCGGTTTCCGCCAGGGAGACGTCGGCGCTGTCGGGCTCGATGATGGAAACGTGAACTCCTCTGGCTCTGCCAGGGGCCGCACAGCAGTGCGACTGGGGCCCTGGTTGCCCCCAGGACCCCAGCCTTGCGTGCGGGCGGTGAGGCGGGGCCGGCCGATCACGTTGCGGCCGGGCCCGCTTCATGCGAACTCGACCTCCCGTCCGGGCGCCTCCACCTGATCGCGCCAACCTCAGCGCGCGATCTGTCCCACGCATCCTGCAACTGCGGAGACCGCACCGAGCGCGGCGATGATCACCTGTGCTCGGACGGACGGAGCGAGCCGTTTCCGCCGGCCCGGCTCCTTTTGCCGCTTGTGCATGTTCACCCCCTCTCCATGGACGGGGCGCGCCCAGAAGATGCACTGGACGTCCGGTTCTATCCGACCTCAACTCCCCATGTGCAGACCATCTGGCGCGCTCTGGCGAACCCTGGCGAATAGTCCCGCAGCAACTGCTCGGAGAACGCGTTCGGCAAGCGGCGAAACCGGAGATCACCGAGAGGTCGTTCAGGCTGCGTAGGTCAGCCCCTCGCTCGACTCGTCACCGGTCGATCGGGGCCGCACGGCCGGTGACCGCCTCTGCCGTCATGGCAAGGTCGTGCGCCTCGTCGCGGGCTAGGAGTTGTCCGCAGCGACTCGGTTGCACACCTGGTCGGCCCACTCGGGGAGGGTGTGAGCGATGCCGCGACGCCGCAGCCGGCCGCGGATCGCCTTCGAGCTGTAGTCCTTGTCGCCCAGCACGCGGGCGGGCCCGCCCCGGGAACTTCCGCGTCGGGGGCTGGAGAGTCTCTTGCTCGACCGGGAACCTCAACTTCTGCTCCGAACCGCGGCGTTCACCACCTGCCGCAGGCGTAGGGCCGAGATCATGCCGGGCATGAGCACCGCGCCACTCGCCGCGCCGATAGAGACGCGATACCTGCCCGCCGCCGGACTCGCGTTGGCGGCCATCGTCCTGATCGGCGTCATCTGGTCCGTCATCCAGGACCGCGGCAAGCCTGCTCCGAACACGGACAGGGCACGCCGGCAGCGAACTCGAAACCAGACCGCCCGAGCCGCGCTGGGCGGCCTCGCCGGGGCCGCCATGTTCGTGCTCCTCTTCTGGCAAGGGCCCTGGTGGTTCGACGGCCTTCACATCCGCAAAACCCGACTCGGTCCCGCAGACGGCGTTGTCATCACAGGCTTCCGTACCGGCCTTGTCGCACTCGCAGCAGGCCTCATCGCCGCAGCCACCCTCTACTACACGCACAAGAAACACCAACTTGAGCAGCAGCAGTTCCTTCACGCTCAGCAGCAGTTCGCCGAGAACCAGCAGCAGTTCGAGACCACGATCCTCGAAGCCCAGAAGCGAGATGAGCAGCAAGCGCGGCTCACACGAGAAGCGCAGGTGACAGGGCGGTACGTCGAGGCGATCAAACTCCTTGCGTCCGAGGAGCTCCCCGAAAGGCTGGGGGCCATCTTCGCCCTCGAACGGATCATGATCGACAGCAGTCGTGACGAACCCACCATCATTGCCGTCCTCAGCGCCTACGTCCGCGGCCTGGGACGGAGTGAAGACGGGAAGGTGCCCGCCGACCTCCAGGCAGCAGTAGGTGTACTCGGCCGACGGCCTGCCGCCGACTACGCAGTTGACCTGAGCGGCGCCGATCTACGTGACGCGAACCTCGACGGCCTCAACTTCGAGGCCGCGGCCTTCCGGAAATCCAACCTTGACGGAGCCTCTTTGGCACGGGCCGACCTGGCACGGGCCGTCTTCACCGGAGCCTCCCTGCGACAGACCGACATGACCGGAGCAGACCTGGAGGCCGCGTCGTTCATGAACGCGTCCATGGAAGGCGCCACGCTTGCTGCGGCAAACTTGTCCCGCGCCACCCTGACCGCTGATCTCGCAGGCGCCAACCTGCGATTCTCGCTCCTCGCCGGCGCCAGTTTCAGCAAGTACGAAGTCAGCGTTTTCCGGTCCAGTTCGTTCACGTCGCATCGAGCGCGTATTGCCGATGCGGACCTTTTCGGCGCCGACTTGAGCTCCGCTTCAGGACTAGACGTCGACGATCTCATGGGTGCGAAGGTGTACAGCAACACGCAACTGCCCCAGGGTTGCAAGGACGACGCGGGCCTCCAAGAGGTGACCAGAACGCTTTCGGTGGGGGACCAGGCGTTTGAAAAAATCTCTCGCGAAGCGGCCGAGCGGGCACGTCAGCGCCCGGATCGGCCGGGACGCAGCGTACCCAATGGCTGACCCCCGGGGGATCTCTGGGGATCTCCCCCACGGCACCATCCAGGTCATCACCTCCGCCCCCACCGGAGTCGAAGCCGCAGGAGCAACGAGCGACCGCCACCGCACGCCGGCCCTGGCGGTACCGGGCGCCGGCCAAAATTGGCAGGCGGCGGCGTCGCGCTCACGTTCCCCGTTGGTCGGTGGCGGGTCCCGTGGGGTCCTCGCCCGCTTCGGGTGTCTCGTCGCCCGGGAGTTCCACCGTCGTGACCACACGGGTCAGGGACGGTCGGTGGGGGACGGATCCGAAACCGAACCGGACCGGGGGGTGTACGGCTCTCAGGCCGCCCAGATCCTCGCCGTTCCACTCCGCTCGCGCCGACACGATGGTGCGCAGGTCCCGCGCCGCGTACCACTCGCGGCGCCCCGCCCCCGCGCTGCCGCGCGTCCGTACCCCTGGCATCAGCAGACGCGCGGGCACGTCGCAGAGCGCGGCCCAGCCCGGGCGGGCCGCCAGACGGCCCGGGACCAGCCGCAGCAGGCGGCCCAGCGCGGTGGAGCGTCCGGGGGTGAACGCGGCCCGCAGCGGACCCGCCGTCACGGTCCACCGGTCCTGGGCGGGTTCGATACGCACCGGGCACATGACGATCTCGTCGAACCGGTAGGTGGCGGCGACGAACCGCGCCACGCGCTCCGTCGGCGCCAGCAGCAACCGTCGGCCGTCGGCCCTCTCCACCATGACGTCGGCGAAGGGACCCATCGGGGACAGCGGCCAGTACCCCACCACCAGGCGCACGCCCGCGGCCGTACCCAGCCCCGCGATCCACCCGTCGAACCGCACCCGCCGTGCCGTACTCATCGGCTCTTCCCTCGCTCTCCCCGCATCACGCCGGACGCCGCGCGGCTCACACATTCCCGAGCAGATCGTGTCACCGAAGGACAGTGGGCGCGCCTTCACCTGGCGGCAAGAGGAGTACCCGGGGGCCGCCGGCCGGATCCGTGGTGTGCCTGCCCCGTGGACGCGGGGCAGCCCCGGGCTTCCCGTACGGAAAAAGGGCGGGCCCGGCCTGTCGAGGCCGGGCCCACCCTTGAGCGGGGTCAGGTGCGGGTCACCATCGGTACCAGCGGCCCTTGCGGCCGCCGCTCGCGGCGGGCCGGATCAGGAAGCCGAGCAGCCACACCACCAGCACGATGATCGCGATCCACCACAGCGCCTTCAGCGCGAAGCCCGCGCCGAAGAGGATCAGAGCCAGAAGAAGAACCAGAAGCAGGGGAACCATTGTTATTACCTCCTGGCCATCGTGTGCTCTTAACTCATCCTTACAAACACACAAACGGCGCGTTTCTTTCCGTGGCTGTCGGGCATCCGTTCGTGTCCTGGGATCACAGGAAGTGCTGGACCGTACGGGTCGCCAGCTCCGCCGCGCGGAAGGACAGCGGGCGCCGGGCCCACCGCTGCGGGCTGACTCGTACGCTCTGCTCGACGTCCGCGTCGTAGTCGGCGTCGAGTGCGGCGGTGAAGGACGCGTCGAGCACGGCGAGCATCACTTCCTCGTCGTGGTCGAGGGAGCGCCGGTTGAGGTTGGCGGAGCCGATGAGCGCGGCGGTGCCGTCCACGGTGACGATCTTGCAGTGGAGCATGGTCCGCTGGTACTCACGCACGACCACGCCGCACTCCAGGAGGCGCTGGTAGTGGTGGCGGCCCGCGATCCGGCTGATCTGCTTGTCGGTGTACGGGCCGGGGACCAGGAGTTCGACCTCGACGCCCCGGCGGGCCGCCGCGCACAGCAGCTCGACGAAGTGGTCGTCGGGCGAGAAGTAGGCGGTGGCGAACCGCAGTCGCTCCTCGGCGGACTCGATCACCACCCGCAGCAGCGTCTGGATGTCCTGCCAGCCGAGGCTGGCCGAGCCGCGCACGACCTGGACGACGGCGTCGCCCTGCGGCTCGTGCTCGACGAACCGGTCCCGCTCGTCGAAGAGTTCGTCGTGGCACTCGGCCCAGTTCTGGGCGAAGGCGGCGCAGATCCCGTCGACGGCGGGGCCCCGCACCTCGACGTGGGTGTCGCGCCACTCGTTCGGGCCACTCGCCGACCCGCACCACTCCTCGGCGATACCCACGCCTCCGGTGAACGCCGTCACCTCGTCGACGACGAGGACCTTGCGGTGGCAGCGGTGGTTCTGCTTGTAGGGCGACAGCAGCAGGGGCTTGCGGAACCAGGCGATGTCGACGCCCGCGCGGTCCATCCGCTCCAGGAGGTCCTGTTCGATCGTGCGGCTGCCGAATCCGTCGAGGAGCAGCCGCACCCGTACGCCCGCCTCCGCCCGTTCGGCGAGTGCGTGGGCGAACTCGCGGGCAATCTCGCCCCGCCAGTACACGAACGTCATCATGTCGATGGTGTGCCGGGCGCCACGGATCGCCGCGAGCATGGCGGGGAAGATCTCGTCGCCGTTGCGCAAGGGGGTGAGCTGGTTCCCCTCGGTGGCGGCGACGCCTATCAGGCGTTCGATCCGGCGCCGCAGCCGCTGGTTGCGGTCCGCCTCGGATCTGGCGGGGGCCGGGTCCGCTACGGCGGTCGTCGTGGAGGGGGCAGACACGTATCACTCCAGGTGGGAACGGTCGGGGGGCGAAGACCTCATGCCCCGCCGACCCCGGTTCACACCGTCCTCACATTCCGTACGGCTCGGGCACCTCTTTGTATGCGCGTGTCCGTACGGTGCCGCGCCGGGCCGGTTCTGCGCCGCGTGAGGCTTCGGGCTCTCAGGCCGCGGTCGCCGGGTCCGACTGCGCGGCGGCGCGGCGGTATTCGGCGTTGAGGCGCTGGGCCTCCTCGAGCTGGTCCTCAAGGATGATGATGCGGCAGGCGGCCTCGATCGGGGTGCCCTGGTCGACGAGTTCGCGGGCCCGCGCCGCGATGCGCAGCTGGTAGCGGGAGTAGCGGCGGTGGCCGCCCGCGGAGCGCAGCGGAGTGATGAGGCGGGCTTCGCCGAGGGCGCGCAGGAAGCCCTGGGTGGTGCCGAGCATGTCGGCGGCCCGGCCCATGGTGTACGCGGGGTAATCGTCGTCGTCGAGCCGGCTGAAGGAGTCGTCTGCTGTCATCGCACCTCTCGAAACGCACGTGTTGAGGGGCCCGGGTGCCAGTGGCACCCGGGCCCCGAAGGAACAGCTACATCAACTGCCGGCCCTGATACTGCGCCGGCTCTCTGTGTCCGCCCGTCCGACCGTGTCGCTGTCGGGGTGCGGGGATCGCGGTTGCTTGACCGGAGACCACCTCACTATCGATGTCCTGCGGTACCCGGGCTCAGCTCACTCGACCCGGGCGATCCTGATGACGCCTTGTTCCTCCGTGTTTCCCTCGACTTGCTTCTTGCGGGTACTGCGTCCTGCTCGTGGCCGTACACCTGCGCCACGTCCTCCGGCAGCCAGCCCCGTCGCCCGTCCTGCGTCTGCTCTGGCTTGGAACCCCACTGCCGGACCTCCCGATGCGCGCGCCCGCAGCCGACGCCTTCACCGAGGTACCACCTACTGACTGCACTGCTGGGAACTGCACTTGCCGACCTGCGGTACTGCTGTGGCGGCCCCTGATCACTGCGGGCCACCCGGTCCGGTCGCCAGTCCCGTCACCGTCCTGCTGCAAACCTGGCTTCGGAACTCCACCACCGCACCGTCCTGCACACTGCAACTTCCGTACTACTACCGGCAGTTCGCTCCGCCGGGTCCTTCGTTCTCTCCGGGTTACGAGAGAAACCATAACCGTGCGACAGCGCGATGTCTACTCTCGCCGGGATAGATTTTCACGTGCGTGTCGGACAGCTACCCGAACCCGCATAGGTGCAGGTCACCGGAGGCGCGGCCGCGTGCGGCGACAGGCCGATCAGTCCTCGGCCGAGCCCTGGAGGACGTCGCAGGTGTTCTGGAACTCCTCCATCAGACGAGTGGCCTCGACGATGAGGACCCCGTAGGGGCGGGTGGCGTCCGCCAGCGGCAGGCCGTATTCGTCGGCGGCGGCGAGGACCTTCCGCAGCGCCTCCTGCGCTTTCGTGGCCAGCGCGCACATCTGCTCGGCCTGGTCGGCGAGCGTGTCGCTGTCCAGTTCGGCGATGACGTGGGCGATGTCGCGCAGGCTGGCGGCGAAGTCGGCGTAGGCGGTCAGGGCGGGGCCGTAGGTGTAGGTGTTCTCGCTCTCGCGCCACCGGCCGAGTCCGCGGGTGAGGGAGGCCAGCTGGTAGACGGCGCGCTCCATCGCGCTCACCGTCTGGCGGTAGCGGGTGAAGGTGAGGTAGCTGCGGTGCGCGGGCAGCAGCCGGCGCGGGTTGAAGGGCAGGCTGTTCTCCGCCGTCTCCAGTCCGGCGCGGGCCTGTCCGACGGCGCTCTGCACCCGTTCCCCGGCGGCGACCCACTGACCGGCGCGGTCGGCATCCACATCCCCGCTGCCCAGACCGTCGGCCATGTCGTCCAGCAGCGACTCCATCTCCCCCGCCAGGGCGTGCAGCCCTTGCTCGGCGCTGCGGTAGCGCAGCGGCGGGGCGATGCACAGGTTGACGACCAGACCGATGCCGCAGCCGATGACCACGAGGAGGATGATCTGTCCGAGCTGGGCCGCCCGGTCACTGTTGGTGGTCGCCGCGGTGTAGGTGGAGAACGCGAAGAACGCGGCCGTGGCGACCTGGGAGCGCTGCTCCCCCAGGGCCTGCCACTGGCCCAGGCTCAGCGCGATGACCGCGACCACCACGAACGCGAACAGGTCGGGTCCTGCGGTGAAGCCGATCGCCGCCTGCACCGCCACCCCGACGATGACCGCCGCGGTGTAACGCAGGGTCTGCCACACCGACTTGTAGATCGTCACGTTCATCGTCAGCACCGCCGAGAACGGTGCGAACGCCGGCGACGTCGCCTTCAGCAGATCGTGCGCGATCCACCAGGCCAGCGTCGACGCCAGCACGCACTTGCCGATCAGCAGGACGGTGGCGCGCTCATGCCCGGACGAGCCCCAGGCCCGGGCCGTCCACGCCCCGATGTTCTGCAACCGCTCCACCATGCGTCCGACCAGCCCTCTCTTCGTACTCCGTCCCACAACCCAGGACTGCCACCTCACAATTAACCGCAGCAAATACAGCCAAAACCGGGCTGAGCGGTGCGGACTCTCCGAGGCGCCTCGCCAGGGTGTCATCCATGTGTTGACTATGACGTGTGTCGTCTATGTGTTGACGGCAGTTGTTGTCATCGTTCCGATGACGTGGTACAACCGATTCCAGCACAGCCCACGCGGCATGAAATGCCCTGAGCCTCGGAGGTGCAGCACGATGCTGATGCGTACCGACCCCTTCCGCGAGATCGACCGCCTCGCCCAGCAGCTGTTCACCGGCCCGTCCGGGACCTGGTCCAAGCCGTCTCCCATGCCGATGGACGCCTACCGCGACGGCGACGACTACGTGATCGCCCTCGACCTACCGGGCGTCGCCCCGGACGCCATCGACATCGACGTCGAGCGCAACATGCTCACCGTGAAGGCGGAGCGGCGCCCCGTCCCCACCGGCGAGAGTGCGCAGATGGAGCTGGCCGAGCGGCCGATGGGGGTGTTCTCGCGGCAGCTGATGCTGGCCGACACGCTGGACACCGAGCGCATCGACGCGTCCCTCGACGCCGGTGTGCTGACCCTGCGCATCCCGATCGCCGAACGCGCCAAGCCGCGCAAGATCAGCATCAGCCGGCCCGGCGACGAGGAGCCCCGGCAGATCTCCCCCTGACCGTCACCGCGCACCTGACCGCGGGCACCGGCCGATGAGGCCGAACCGCCGTTCACTGGGGCCGCCTTGCACTGGCCGCAGCCTCCCACCGGGGCCGCCCGCACCAGAGCTCGCAAGGCGGCCCCGGCGCGTCCACGTCCGTCGCATCGGCCTGGACCAGGGCCGGGCGAGAGCGGCACAGCGAAGTTGCGCTTGTATGAATATCCCCCACGATTACATAAATGCCGGGAAAGCGTGCAGGAAGTACGACTCATCCTGTTCGCCGCGCTCTCATGCCTGAGACATGAAGTGCCGCCGCCTGTCGAGGTGGTGAGACTGAGAAAGTGGGACGACCGTGACCGCATCGCTCCGGCCCCTGTTCCTCACGGCATGCGCGCTCCTCGTGGCGCTGTTGCCGGTCGACGACGAGCGGTCGGGCGGCACCGACGGTGCCGATCGCGCGGCCGGCGCGGCGGCCGGCGTGGTCGCGGGGATCAACGAGCGGCGTGCCGACGCGGGGTGCCGTCCGGTCCGGCTGCGCTCCTCGCTCAACAAGTCCGCCCGGAAGCACAGTGACGACATGGCCCGGCACGAGCGCCTGGAACACACCGGCGCGGACGGCAGTAATCCGCTGAAGCGGATGCGCGCCGCCGGGTACCGGGCCGCCTACGCGGGCGAGGCCATCGCGAGCGGTGTCGACACCGCGGGGACCGTCGTCAAACTGTGGATGGAGAGCCCCACGCACCACGACCTCATCCTCACCTGCCGCTTCACCCACGCCGGTGTCGGCACGGCCGGTGGTCCCGGCGGTCTCTGGTGGACCCTGGACCTGGCCTCCAAGCGTTAGAACACGTCTTTGAACGCGGCGGTCTGATCATGCGGGGGTGGTGGGGCCGCTCCGCGTATACAGCCCCTGGCGGCCCTGGCTGAACTCCCCTCCAGCCAGGGCCTCTTCATGCCCCGAGGCGGAGCGAGCGGGCCGACGGTGCCGAGCGGCCCCGTTCGCCGTCAGCGTGGGGTGGTGTCCTGCGTCCACGTCACCGGCAGCGCGTGGACGCCGTAGATGTTCATGTCGGTCCTGAGCCGTACCTCGTCCGCGGGGACGGCGAGGCGAAGGGTCGGGAAGCGGCGCAGCAGTCCGGTGAGACCGGCGCGCAGTTCGATGCGGGCCAGTTGCTGGCCGAGGCACTGGTGGACGCCGTGGCCGAAGGCGACGTGGCCGCGGGCCGTGCGCCGGATGTCCAGGGCGTCGGGGTCCTCGAAGCGCTCGGGGTCGTGGTCGGCGGCCAGCAGGGAGACGACGACGGTCGAGCCCTTGCCGATCGTTTCGCCGCCGAGCTCGATGTCCTCGGTGGCGTAGCGGTAGAAGATGTCGGCGACGGACAGATAGCGCAGGAGTTCCTCGACGGCGTCGGGCATCAGCTCCGGGTCGGCGCGCAGGAGCTCCGCCTGCTCGGGGTTCTCCAGGAGGGCGAACGTGCCGAGGCCCAGCATGTTCGCGGTGGTCTCGTGGCCGGCGAGCAGCAACAGGAAGGCGACGCCGGTCAGTTCCTCGATGGTGAGCTCGTCGCGGCGGGCCAGGTCGGAGAGGATGTCCTCGCCGGGGGTGGCGCGCTTGCGGGTGACCAGTGCGGAGAGGTACGTGGTCAGGCCCGTGTACGCGGCCATCTTCTCCTCCAGCGCCACGTCCTTCTCCATGAACGTGGCCGTGTCGGCCTGGAAGCTCCCCCGGTCCTCGTAGGGGACGCCGAGCAGTTCGCAGATCACCAGCGAGGGCACCGGCAGCGCGAACTCCTTGACGAGGTCGACCGGCGGGGTCAGCCGCGCCATCTCCGCCAGTTGCCGCTCGGCGATGTCGACGATGTGCTCCTCCAGCTCCTTCATCCGTTTGACGGTGAAGGCGCCGATGAGCATGCGCCGCAGCCGGGTGTGGTCCGGCGCGTCCATGCTGATGAACAGGCCCGGCACCTGCGGGGACGGCTCGGTGGGGGCGGGCATGCCGGGAATCTCGTACGGGACGTGCAGTACGCCGATGTCCTGGCGGGAGCTGAACCGGGTGTCGGCCAGCAACTGGCGGGCGGCGCTGTGGCCGGTGACCAGCCAGCCCTCGTGGCCGTCGGGGAAGATCAGCGGGCTGACGGGGCGGGTCTCGCGCAGCCGGGAGAGCGTGGCGGGCGGGTCGAAGGGGCCCGCGTCGCGCTCCGTGGGGAGGCCGTGGGGGGCAGCAGGCAGCTGGCTCATCGAGGTTCCTTTCGGTACTCAGCGGGTCGGGTACTCAACGGGTCGGGTACCCAGTGAATCCGCTTTCGTGGCCCCATCATGGCGCATTCATGGCACCAGTACGAGCCAATCTGCGCCAAGTTCAGCGAGCCAAGCGGCCAATGTGCCACCGTGATCCACAAAACAGCACGTCAGGGGGTTCTTTTCCGGGGCGCAGACAGCAATTTCCGGAACGGCTCCACATGGTGCCACTTGTGTGTCATGATGGCACCATCGAACGGCGTGCTTCCCGGTCTCAGCTCCGGGGCGCGCCTCGCTTCTCGTAGGACACGTCAAAGGGGTGGGGTCATGGAGACAGCAGCGCAGAGCCGGCAGCAGGCCGCGCCGGGTGCCTTCGTCGCCTTCGCTCGTTTCGTGCTGTGCGGCGGCGGGGTCGGGGTCGCCTCCAGCTTCGCCGTGGCGGCGCTCGCGTCCTGGCTCCCCTGGGCGCTGGCCAACGCCGCGATCACCGTGGCCTCCACGCTCCTGGCCACCGAGCTGCATGCCCGCTTCACCTTCGGCAGGGGCGGGCGCGCGACCTGGCGCCAGCATGCCCAGTCGGGCGGATCCGCGGCGGCCGCGTACGCGGTGACCTGCGTGGCGATGGCCGCCCTGCAACAGCTGGTGGCGTCCCCCGGCGCGGTCCTGGAGCAGGCCGTCTACCTGTCCGCGTCCGCGCTCGCCGGCGTCGCCCGGTTCGCGGTGCTGCGCCTCGTCGTCTTCGCCCGCACCCGCTCGCAGGCCGCGGCCACCGGCCGCCCCATGACCGCGCCCGTGGCCCGCGCCTCGGCCGGCCCCGCGGTACTCTGCCGCGCCGCGTGAGCGACGCGTGTGCGCCTGAATAGCGAGAGTGCGCGGGCCGCCGGAAAAAGTTCGCGCGGGGATGTCGAGAACACGCGCGCTGCTCCGTCCCCGGAGCGAGCACGGCCACAATGGCCGTACCTGACCAAGGAGCACAACATGGCCAAGTACCTGTTGCTGAAGCACTACCGGGGTGCGCCGGCGCCGCTCAACGACGTGCCGATGGACCAGTGGGAGCCGGAGGAGGTCTCCGCGCACGTGCAGTACATGCGTGACTTCGCCGCCCGGCTCGAAGGCACCGGCGAGTTCGTCGACAGCCAGGCGCTCACCCCCCAGGGCACGTTCGTCCGCCACGACGGCGAGGGGCGGCCGCCGGTCACCGACGGCCCGTTCGCGGAGACCAAGGATCTGATCGCCGGCTGGATGGTGATCGACGTCGACACCTACGAGCGCGCCCTCGAGCTGGCGGGCGAGCTGTCCGCGGCTCCGGGCGCGGGCGGCAAGCCGCTCCACGAGTGGCTCGAGGTGCGCCCGTTCTACGCCGAGCACTGCCCGGCCACCGAGTGAACGAGGCGCTGCTCAGGGAGGTGGTGCCCGCGGTGATCGGTGTCCTCGTCCGCCGGGGCGCCGACTTCGCGGCGGCCGAGGACGCCGTGCAGGACGCCCTGGTGGAGGCCGTGCGCGCCTGGCCGGACGGCTCCTCCCCCGGCCCGCCGGGCGACGGCGGGCCCCCGCGTGACCCCAAGGGCTGGCTGATCACGGTGGCCTGGCGCAAGTACCTCGACGCCGTCCGCGCCGACTCCTCCCGGCGGCGCCGGGAGGAGCGGGTCCTGGCCGAACCCCCGCCCGGTGCGGGCGAGGCGGCGGACGACACGCTTCAGCTGTACTTCCTGTGCGCGCACCCGTCCCTCTCCCCGGGCTCGGCGGCCGCGCTCACGCTGCGCGCCGTCGGCGGCCTGACGACGCGGCAGATCGCGCGGGCCTACCTGGTGCCGGAGGCGACGATGGCGCAGCGGATCAGCCGGGCCAAGCGGACCGTCTCCGGCATCCGGTTCGAGCAGCCCGGCGATGTCGCCACGGTGCTGCGCGTGCTCTACCTGGTCTTCAACGAGGGCTACTCCGGCGATGTCGACGTCGCCGCCGAGGCGATCCGACTCACCCGCCAACTCGCGGCCAGGACCCGCCACGAGGAGGTCGCCGGCCTGCTGGCGCTCATGCTGCTGCACCACGCACGGCGTCCGGCGCGGACCGGCCCCGACGGCAGGCTCGTCCCACTGGCCGAGCAGGACCGCGGCCGGTGGGACACCCGGCTCGTCGCGGAGGGCGTCGGGATACTCCAGAGCGCCCTCGCCCACGACCGGCTGGGCGAGTTCCAGGCGCAGGCGGCCATCGCCGCGCTCCACGCCGACGCCCCGAAGGTCGAGGAGACCGACTGGGTGCAGATCGTCGAGTGGTACGACGAGCTGGTACGCCTCACCGACAGCCCGGTGGCCCGCCTCAACCGGGCCGTCGCCGTGGGCGAGGCCGACGGACCGCGGGCCGGCCTGGCGGCCCTGGCGGAGCTCGACCCCGCCCTGCCGCGGTACGCCGCCGTCGCGGCGTACCTGCGCGAGCGTGACGGCGATACGGCGACCGCGGCAGTGCTCTACGCCGAGGCGGCCCGGTCGGCGCCGAACATCCCCGAACGAGACCACCTCACGCGCCAGGCGGCGCGGCTCAACGCGCGGCTACGCCACTGAGACCGTTCGCCACGAGCACGCTGTGACACTCATGCGGTGACACTGGTCCGCGCTTCGGGGGGCGTAGCTTGGAGGGACGTCAGCCCTCGGCGGGTGGTGTGACACCCAGCCCCCGTAGCGTGCTTCCGGCCCCGGTCACTGACTCACACGTCGACCGGAGGCCGCCATGCCCACCTCGCCATTCCCCCCTGGCCCGCCTTCGTCGAACGGGCCGCCCAGGCTGCCGCGCGAGGCACGGATCACCGCCGCGCTGATCGATCTGGCCGACACCCTCGTGGAGGACTTCGACCCCGCCGAGTTCCTGTACCGCGTCGCCGAACACTGCATGGACCTGCTCGACATCGGCGACGCCGGCGTCATGCTGGCCCTCCCCGACGGGCCGCTCCAGCTGGTCGCGTCCTCCTCCGAACGCGTCCGCCTGGTCGAACTCTTCGAACTCGACGGCCGCGAAGGCCCCTGCTGCACCGCCTTCCACGAGGCCGTCCCGGTCGACCACGGCATCGGCGGCGGCCTCGCACAGCGGTGGCCGCGCTTCAGCATCCGCGCGCACCGCTCCGGTTACACCTCCGTGCACGCCACGCCGATCCGGCTGCGCGGGGAGTCCATCGGCGTGCTGAACCTCTTCCGCCGCGTCCCCGGTCCACTGAAGAAGGCCGACCGGCACCTGGCCCGCGCCCTGGCCGACGCCACCGCCATCTCCCTGCTCCAGCAGACCACCCTCGACCAGCACCGCACGGTACGGGCCCAGCTCCAGACGGCGCTGAACACCCGCACCGCCATCGAGCAGGCCAAGGGCTTTCTGACCGCCCGCCACGGGACCGACCCGGGGATCTCCTTCAACCGGCTGCGCGCCTACGCCCGCCGTCACCACCTGCGCCTGGTCGACCTCGCCCGCGACATCGTCGACGGGACCGTCACCATCCCCCCGCCGCCGGGTTCCGACCGGGCCGCGTCACCGCCCTGAGACCGGCCGTCCCGAGCGCTTCCCCGGGCCGTGTGCGGGCGCTGTTGGTACCAAGGTCAAAAAAACTTCATGCCGCGTACAACCGTTGCCCCATGTCACAGGTCTACCTCGCGGAGTCAACAGACTCATCTGATCGATGCAGCTCCTTCCCCCATGGGGACGGGGAGCACCTTTTCAACTGGGGAAGCATTTATGCGCATACGTGCCAGCCTGGCCGCCGCGACGATGTCCGGCGCCGTGGCTCTCACCGCACTTGTCGCTCCGGCCGCCCAGGCCGACGACACCCCCTCGCCCGTCGCGAACGTCAAGTCGTTCATGGTCGGCCAGAACAGCAAGGACAAGATGTCGGCGCGGTCCACCGCCGGCACCCAGATCACCAAGGTCACGGTCAACGGGGACAAGGACATCGTCGTCGGCGGCACGCAGGCGAAGAAGT
Source organism: Streptomyces sp. NPDC030991 (assembly GCF_055571235.1). Taxonomy (NCBI): domain Bacteria; kingdom Bacillati; phylum Actinomycetota; class Actinomycetes; order Kitasatosporales; family Streptomycetaceae; genus Streptomyces; species Streptomyces sp. NPDC030991. Next base: position 18,634 of record NZ_JBVIFR010000026.1, on the reverse strand, counting down.
TCAGCATCTACGTGACGGCCACCAGCCCCGAGGGCATCTACGGCGTCCAGGCCTTCCTGTGGCACGGCAGCGACTACAAGACCGACGTCGACGGTGCCATCGTCCCGAACAGCGAAGACATCTCGTACGACTGCGACCACTGGAGCGCGACGTCGGCCACCTGCAAGGTGGAGCTGACCGCCGCCCCCGGTGAGGAGCTCTACGACAGCGCGCTGAACGGTAAGTGGAACGTGTACGCCGCCGCCGTCGGTTCGGACGGCAGCCTCGCCGCGAACGTCGCGTACAAGAACCACTGGATCAAGCGCGCCGCCCAGATCAAGTCGTTCAACGCCTCGCCCGAGCCGGTGGCGAAGGGCAAGCCGATCACGGTCTCCGGCAGCCTGAGCCGCGTCAGCTGGTCCTACAAGAAGTACTACGGCTACGGCAGCCAGAAGGCGCAGCTCCAGTTCAAGAAGTCCGGGAGCAGCAGCTACAGCACCGTCAAGACGGTGACCAGCTCCTCGTCCGGCGCGCTGAAGACCACCGTCACCGCCTCGGCCGACGGCACCTGGCGCTTCTCCTACGCGGGTAACGGCACCACCTCCACGGCGACTTCGGGCGCCGACTACGTCGACGTGCGCTAACCCCTTCCGCGCAAGCACGGCACACATGGAACCGGCCCGAAGCCTTGAAGGCTTCGGGCCGGTTCTGTTGCGACGACGAGCGCTCAGGTGTGCGGCCAGTCCACACACAGGACGATCACCATGAGCACGGTGAACAACACCAGCGGGCCTATGGGGAGCTTGGCCTCCGGGTCGTCCTCGTCGGGCGGGCAGAAGAGTTCGTCCTGGCCTTGCTGTGATTCGTTCACTTGACCTGGTTCCGTCCTGCCGGGGTGACGGCTCGATTCATGCAGGGCATTGTTCGGTGACGTACCTGCGCAGCCAGACACGGAAGTCCGGGCCCAAGTCATCCCGCTCACAGGCGAGTTGGACGATCGCGCGCAGATAGTCGCTGCGGTCGCCGGTGTCGTAGCGGCGGCCCTTGAAGACGACACCGTGGACCGGGCCGCCGATCTTCTCGTCCGCGGCGAGCTGCTGGAGGGCGTCGGTGAGCTGGATCTCGCCGCCGCGGCCCGGCTCGGTCTGCCGCAGTATCCCGAAGACGGCCGGGTCGAGGACGTACCGCCCGATGACCGCGTAGTGGGAGGGGGCGTCGGCCACTGCCGGCTTCTCCACCAGGTCGGTGACCTTGACGACGTCATCGTCGTCCGTGGCCTGGACGGCGGCGCAGCCGTAGAGGTGGATCTGCGAGGGCTCGACCTCCATGAGGGCGACGACGCTGCCGCCGTGCCGCTCCTGCACCTCCACCATCCGCGCGAGCAGCGGGTCGCGCGGGTCGATCAGGTCGTCGCCGAGGAGGACCGCGAAGGGCTCGTCGCCGACGTGCGGGGCCGCGCACAGCACCGCGTGGCCGAGGCCCTTGGGGTCGCCCTGGCGCACGTAGTGCATGGTCGCCAGGTCGCTCGACTCCTGGACCTTGGCGAGGCGGTCCGCGTCGCCCTTCTTCTGAAGGGCGGACTCCAGCTCGTAGTTGCGGTCGAAGTGGTCCTCCAGGGCGCGCTTGTTGCGGCCCGTGATCATCAGCACGTCATCGAGGCCCGCCGACGCGGCCTCTTCGACCACGTACTGGATCGCCGGCTTGTCCACCACCGGAAGCATCTCCTTGGGAGTCGCTTTCGTGGCCGGCAGGAACCGGGTGCCGAGGCCCGCGGCAGGGATGACAGCCTTGGTGATCCTGGTATGCATATGTGGTGGTTCCCCGTGCTGTGCGTGATGTGGTGTGGGTGTGAGCGTGCACGTCGGCACGGCCCCGCTCGGTGCGGGGCCGTGCCGATAGGTGTGAGGTCAGGCGCCGACGAGGTCGGTGCCGCTGACTGCCTGCGGAGCGGTCGCGGCGGCGGGCGCCGGGGTGCGCTGGTCGAGCGGGATGACCGCCGGCGTCCCCTCCTGGCCCAGGAAGACCGTGCGCACGGCGCGCTCGGCGGCGTGGCCGTCGTCGTACTGGACGAAGCGCTCGCGGAAGGCCGCGCGCAGGGCGGCGGAGCGCTCGTCGTTCCACGCGCCGCTGCGGAAGACCTCGATGAGCTCGTCCTCGCTGGTCGCGGTGGCGCCCGGCGTCTCGCCCGGCTTCTGCGACAGCAGGTCGAAGTAGACGCCCCGGGCCTTGCTGTAGACCTCCCAGTCATCCACGTAGGAGACGATGGGCCGGTCCAGGCAGGCGTAGTCGAACATGATCGACGAGTAGTCGGTGATCAGGGCGTCGGCCGCGAGGCAGAGGTCCTCCACCACCGGGTACTTGGAGACGTCCTTGATCAGGCCGCGCTCCTGGAGCGCCTGCAACTGCGGGTCGGCGCCGTAGAAGTAGTGGGCGCGCACCAGGACGACGAAGCCGGGGCCGAGGTCACGGCACATCCGCTCCAGGTCGAGGCGGGGGATGAAGCCCTTCTGGTAGTCGCGCACCGTGGGGCAGTACAGCAGGGCCGTCTGGCCCTCCTCGATGCCGAGTTCGGCGCGTATTCGGGCGACGTCCTGCGCGGTGGCCTCGAAGTAGACGTCGTTGCGCGGGTAGCCCGAGTCGACGTTCTCGAAGGCGCAGGGGTAGACGCGCTCCCAGATCTCCGTGGAGTGCTGGTTGGAGGAGAGGCTGTAGTCCCAGCGGTCGACGCGCTTGAGCATCTGGTGGAAGCTCATGTTCTTCGCGGCGGCCGGGAAGCGCTGCTGGTCGATGCCCATCTGCTTGAGCGGCGTGCCGTGGTGGGTCTGCAGGTGGATCTGGCCGGGGCGCTTGATGATCTCGTTGGCGAAGTTGACGTTGTTGACGAGGTACTTGGCGCGCGCCATGACCTCCCAGTACCGGGGCGAACGCGTCACGACGTAGTCGACGCCGTCCGGAACGTTCTCCACCTCGCCCGGCCGCACGACCCACACCCCGCGGATGTGCGGGGCGAGCTCCTTGGCCTTGTGGTAGATCGCCGCGGGGTTGCAGGCCACACCGCGCTCCCAGTAGGCGCTGTAGACGGCGAGGTTCTCGTCGATGGGGCGGCGCAGGTGCATCCGGTAGAGCTGGTCGTACGCCTTCCTGCCCAGCGCGGTCTTGGTCTTGGCGGCGCGCTTGCGCAGCTTGCCCCGCGTGGAGCCGGCGAACTGGACGGCGGCGTAGGCGGTGTAGGAGCCGCGCTCGACCAGGTCGAAGCGCAGGCCCGTGACGCCCTCGGGCCGCTTGAAGCCGGCGGGCTTGAAGCGGTTGTACTGCTGCGAGGAACGCTTGAAGAAGTCGGGGCGGTCCTTGGGCAGGATGCGGTCCTCGCGCACCAGCGTGAACAGGAAGTGGCTGACCATCCGCTCGAAGAGCAGGCCGCGCACCGGGGCCAGGTGCGGGCGCTCGTCGAGGAACGTGAACAGCCGGGCGTACTGCTCGAAGATGCCGAAGTGCTTCTGGCCGGGCGTGCGCATGGAGTTGCCCTGGCGGCGCTGGCGGTACTCGACACACACCTGCTCCAGGCAGGCGATGCGCTCGGCGGTCAGCATGGTCTTGTAGACCATGAGGGCGTCTTCGTAGATGCCGTCGGTGAAGGTGAACTCGTTGCCGACGTAGAACTCGCGGCGGTACACGCGGTTCCACACGACGGCGAACATCGTCAGGTACTCGGGCCGCTCCAGGGCGGTGAACACCTCGGTGCCGGCGGCGGCGAGGAGTTCCCCGGCGGCGCTCGCCTGCACCCGGTTCGTCCAGTACGTACGCACGTGGTTGAGCAGCAGGATGTCGGGATCGTCCGTCAGGTCAAGACGGTCGGCGACGGCTTGCAGCGCGCCCGGGGCCAGTGTGTCGTCGCTGTCCAGGAAGAAGATGTAGTCGCCTCGCGCGCGCAGCGCGCCCAGGTCGCGCGCCTTGCCGATGCCCTTGTTCTCCTCGAGGTGGATCGGCCGGACACGGTCGTCGCGTGCGGCGTACTCGTCGAGGATCCGGCCGCAGGCGTCCGGTGACCGGTCGTCGACCGCGACGATCTCGAAGTCGGCGAAGGACTGGTCGAGGATCGAGTCGAGGCACGCACGCAGGTACCCCTGGACCTTGTACACGGGGACGACAAGGCTTATTCGAGGAGCGACCGTGCTCTGGGCATGAAACATGTGGGCTTCCCTGGACCTGGAGCGCGTCAAAAGGACGCCTTCTCAGGCGCCTCTGGGCGGTACGTATAAGCAGAAGGTGAATATTACATGAAAATACAGTATGAGCGGAGGGGGCAATACCGCTCCCACCTCCTGCTCAGCGACGCAACCGGCCCTGCCGGGCGCTCCGTTACGTCCCGCAGTCTCGCCGCCCACCGGCACCTTTGATGATGGGACTGCACCTTCGCCCCGGTAGACAGTCGATGTCGCATGAAGGTTGCATCGCAGCACACGAGTGTGATTTTTGACACTGGTCAGGGTGTGCGAGGCGACCGTTCGATCCGGTTTCTGGAGGAAATGACCACGGGGTCGAGATTCCTGAACCGCTCGGTGTACGAGCCCACCGAGATGCCCTGGACGTTCCGCGCCGCGGCCAGCTGCCGGAACGCCGAGGTCCTGGTCGCCGTGGTGAGGACGCGGATGGCGCTGCGCTGGAGGTCGCCCAGGCGCATCGTGTAGCTGTCGGCGGCGGGATAGTCGCCGCTCAGGGTGACGCTGTACGAGGTGACCGGGCCGCTGGTGTCCGCCGACTCGGCGCGGCGCACGTCCGTGACCGTGATCGCCGCTTTCTGGCCGCGGGTCAGGGCGGTGGAGGCGAGCAGCGTCCGGACGGCACGGTAGGCGTCGTCGACCGAGGTCAACTCCGGGTCGGGGGTGTGGGTCCGGTTGTTGATCTCGTCGATCCTGGTGGTTCCGGAGAGCGGGGTCCTCGACAAGTCGGTGGCGGCGTCGACCGTCGTGGAGACGGTGGTGGCGCCGCCGGCCGCGAGGGTGAGCCCGCCGAGCCGGAAGGCGTAACTGGTCGAACCGGTGCTCCCGACGGTTCTGGTGTGCGCGGGCAGACCGGTGAGATCGATGGTGGGCGGTGTCCTGAGTGTGGCGTCGACGATGTCCGAGGGTTTGCCGCCGGGCTCGATGAGGTCGTTGCCGCTGTACATGGTGGCGGTGGCGCCGTGCGCGCCGCCCCAGTCGCTCATGACGAGGCCCGCGAACCCCCATTCGCCGCGCAGGATGTCGGTGACGAGGTCGTAGTCGCCCGCGGCGTAGGTGCCGTTGAGTCTGTTGTAGGAGGTCATGACGGCCATCGGCTGGGCCGCCTTGACGGCGATCTCGAAGCCCTTGAGTTCGCTCTCGCGCAGACTCCGCTCGCCGACCACGGAGTTGCCGGTGGTCCGGGCGGTCTCCTGGTTGTTGGCGGCCAGGTGCTTGATGGTCACACCGACACCGGGGTTGCTCTGCACGCCGTCGGTGGTGGCGGCGGCGGTGAGGCCGGAGACGAGCGGATCCTCGGAGTAGTACTCGAAGTTGCGGCCGCCCAGCGGGTCGCGGTGGATGTTCATGCCGGGGGCCAGCCAGAGGGAGACGCCGTACCTGTTCATCTCCTTGCCGACGGCGTCGCCGACCCGGCGGACGAGGTCCCGGTCCCAGGTCTGGGCGAGCAGCGTACCGATCGGCCAGGCCGTGGCGTACTGGTACGTGGCCGGGGTGGTGGGGATCTTCTGGGTCAGGCGCAGTCCGGCCGGGCCGTCGGAGAGGGTCATGCTCGGGATGCCCAGGTCCTCGTGGGCGCCGGTGGTGTAGCCGGCGGCTCCGACCGCGGAGCGTGTGCTGCCTCCCGCGTCGGTGCCTTCGACGAGCGTGGCGAGCGTGCTGACGGGGAGTCCGGCGACGAACCGCTCGATCGACGTCCGGCCCTTGGCGACGTCGTAGAGCGTGCTCGCGGGGTCGGTCCTGACGTACGTGGTTCTCTCGCCGGTCTTCGGCGCGTAGGGGGCGCCGGTCCTCTCCCAGTTCTTCTGGTCGCGGTCGAGGTAGACGGTGGTGGAGGAGATCTTCGTGCCGTCCAGCGCGTGATAGGGCGAGGTGGCGTCGACGGTGACGTCCTGCTCGTGGTCCGAGGCTCTCTCGACGGTGTGGAACGCGCGGGCGTCGAGGGTGATGCGCCGGGCGGCGGCGATCTCCCGCTTCTCGGCGGGGTAGGTGTAGAAGTCGGCCGGATCGCTGGACAGTTCACGGCCCGGGCTCTGGTCGTCCAGCTCGTTGTGCACCTGCTCGGTCACGACGTCGTCGGCCAGGTGCAGTGTGGCGGCGACATGTGTGGCGCGGGAGGAGTCGCCGACCCGGACCACGTAGTCGCCCGCGTCGAGGACCCAGGCGGCGCGGGACTCGCTGTAGGACGCCAGGGAGGCGGGGGCGAAGCCGATCGTCACGGTCTGCGAGGCGCCGGGAGGCAGCTCGTCGGTCTTCACGTACCCGGCCAGCTGCTGGTACGCCTTGTCGGCGCCGCTCTGCGGGGCCGACACGTAGACCTGCACGACTTCCCGGCCGCTGCGGCGGCGGCCGGTGTTGGTGACGACGGCGCGGACCGTCACCCGCTTCGCGTCCGCGGTGACCTGCCGGGTCCGGATGGCGAAGTCGGTGTAGGAACGCCCGTACCCGAAGGGGTAGTTGACGGCGCCTGCCGGGTTCTTCCGGTCGAGGGAGCGGTGGAAGGAGTCGAAGTAGCGGTAGCCGACGTAGATGCCCTCGTCGTACTTCTCGGTCGCGGACCCGCCGTCGTTGTCGGCGAACGTCGCGGCGGCCGGGTACGCCGAGTAGCTGGACGCCCAGGTGTCGGTGAGCTTGCCGGAGGGGGTGACGGTCGCGTCCAGTACGTCGGCCAGTGCGTTGCCGCTCTCCTGTCCGGCCTGGCTCATCAGCAGCATCGCGTCCAGCGCCGGGCCCCCCGCCGGGTCCCGCCGCGCGGCGTTGATCTGCCGGTAGAAGCTGGTGTCGATGATGCCGCCGGAGTTGATGACCACGACGACGCGTCGGTAGCCGCGGCCCAGGAGTTCGAGGTTGGCGCGCTCGGTGTCGGCGAGCAGGTAGTCGCCCTTGCCCGCGGAACGGTCCTTGTTCTCACCGGAGTTGCGGGCGAGGACGTAGACGGCGGTGTCGGTCCTCGCGGTCGGCCGGGCGGTGGCGGCGGTGAGCGGCTGCTCCAGGGAGGCGTAGTCGACCCTGCGCCCGAAGGGGCCGGGCGCGGCGCCGTACTTCTTGTCGTAGGCGGCGGTCATGGCCGACCAGTAGGCGTCGCCGGTGGTGACGTGGTGACCGGCGCTCTCCAGGCCCTGGCGGACGCTGACGGTGTAGCGGTTGTCGACGTACCCGGAGCCGGTGCCGCCCTTGACGGTCCGGTAGGCGCCGGCGCCGAACAGGGCGACGGCGTCGGAGGTGGCGATCGGCAGCGCCCCCTCGTGGTTCTCCAGGAGGACCATGCCCTGCGCCGCCGCGTGGCGGGACAGGGCCGCGTTCGCCTGCTCCAGGGGGCGGGGCCGGGGGCCGTCGGCCGCCGGCCCGGCGGGTATCAGCCCGCCGAACACCAGGGTCGCCCCCACTACCGCGGCCCCGACGGCCACGAACACAGGTCCACGCCGGGGGTGTCGCCACAACGCCTTCACCGAGGGCGTCCTCTCCGTCCGCGCCGGCCGGGAGCCGGGCGCACGAGGAGGCTATGAAGCGCTCTTCGGCCCGTCAACGCGCGTCAGCACGAGCGGGTCGGTCTCGGTGATGGCGACCGTGTGCTCGGAGTGGGCGGTGCGCGAACCGTCGGCCGAGCGGATCGTCCAGCCGTCCGGGTCGTAGACGATCTTGTCGGTGCCGGCGGCGAACCAGGGCTCGATCGCGATGGTCAGGCCGGGGCGCAGCTTCCAGCCGCGGCCGGGGCGGCCGTCGTTGGGGATGTGCAGGTCCTCGTGCATGGTGCGGCCGATGCCGTGCCCGCCGAACTCCAGGTTGACCGGGTAGCCGTACTCGGCGGCGACCGCGCCGATGGCCGCCGAGATGTCCCCCAGCCTGTTCCCCGGGCGGGCCACCTCGATCCCGGCGGCCAGGGCGACCTCGGTGGCCTCGATCAGCCGCAGGTCCGCCGCGGACGGCGTGCCGACGATGACAGAGCGGGCCGAGTCCGCGGACCAGCCGTCGATGGTCACCGCCATGTCCATCGTCAGCAGGTCCCCGTCGCGCAGCTTGTAGCTGTGCGGCAGTCCGTGCAGCACCGCGTCGTTGACCGACAGACATACGACGTTACGGAACGGGCCCTTGCCGAACGAGGGCTCGTAGTCCCAGTAGCAGGACTGCGCGCCGCGCTCCTTGATGCGGCGGCGGGCGTGCTGCTCCAGGTCCAGCAGATTGACGCCGACCTGGGCGAGGTCGGCCAGCTCGGCCAACACTTGGCCGACGAACTGCCCCGTCACGCGCATGCGCTCGATGTCTTCGGGTGACTTGTGCTCGATCACTGCGTTCCTCGATTTTCCCGGGGCGACCGACAGGTATATTTATACCAGGCCCCGCCGGTATATCTATACCAGAGAGATGGTTGCTGCCCCACCGCCTGCGGCTCTAGCATGGGCCCATGGTCCGCCACCCGCTCGCCCCCGAACAGATCGAGGCGGGCCGACGCCTCGGGGCCGCGTTGCGCACCGCCCGCGCCGGACGCAGCCCCGCCGAAGTGGCCCTGGCGGCGGAGATCTCACCGGAGACCCTCCGCAAGATCGAGACCGGCCGGCTGCCCACCCCCGCGTTCGGCACCATCGTCCGGCTCAGCGAGGTGCTCGACGTACCGCTGTCCGAACTGGCCCTCGTCTGGCGCACCGACCCCGCCCTGAGCGAGGCTTCCTAGCAGGAGCGGAAGGCTCAGTACAGCCCGCTCAGCCACCAAGACCCCGCAATGTGTTGTACGCCTGCTGGATCAGGTCGTTGCCGCGGCCCGGCGCGCAGCTGGCCAGGGCGACGACCGCCACGCGCCGGTCCGGGTCGAACCCGGCGAAGGCGGTGCAGCCGCGGGTGCCGCCCGAGTGGTGGTAGAGGCGGGAGCCGTCGCCTCGCGGGCGGACGTTCCAGATCAGGGAGAGCTGCCGGGCACCCTGCCGCAGGGCGAGTCGCGGCCGGACGGTGTCGTGGAGCGCGGCGCGCAGGAGTGCAGGGCGGTGCCGCTCCCCCGCCGTGCCCTCGGGGTCGAGCAGCGCTTCGGTGAACGTCAGCAGGTCGCGCACGCTGGAGCGGACGGCGCCGGCCGCCGGCATCCCGGGGATGCTGAACGGCGGGCGGGGGCGGCCGTGCCAGGAGCCGGTGGCGTCGGACGCGGGGTCCCGGGCGCGGGCGCCGCAGTCGGTGTCGTGCAGGCCCAGGGGGTCCAGGACGCGGGCGGCCAGCAAGGAGCCGTAGTCCTGGGCGCCGGCCGCGTCGCACAGGGCATGGCCCAGGACGCCGACGCCGAAGTTCGAGTAGTGCACGCGGGTGCCCGGCCGGGAACGCAGGCGGGTGTGGGCCAGGGCGCGCAGGGTGTCGGCGGTGGTGAAGGCCGCGTAGGGGTTGGTGAACAGGTGTGGGACCGCCGCGCGCAGCAGGCCGGGCGGGAGCCGGGGCAGGCCCGAGGTGTGGGTGGCCAGGTGGGTCAGGCTGATGGCCCCCGCGCCGGGTGGCAGGCGGCTGCCCGGCGGCAGGTGGCGGGAGAGGGGGTCGTGGTGGCCCAGTTCGCCGCGGGCGGCCTGCTCGGCGAGGAGCAGGGCGGTGAACGTCTTGGTGAGGGAGCCGATCTCGAACCGGGTCGCCTCGTCCGCCGGTGCGCCGTCGTGGTGTGCCGTGGTGCCGTGCACGAGGAAGGCGCGCCGTCCGTCGTGGTGCAGGCCGACCGCGACCGCGCCGGCCGCCGGTGCCGCGGAGAGCAGCGCCGGGAGGTACGGCTCCGCCGCGGGCCACGGACGGGTGGGAGCCGGGGCCGGCGATGTCGGCTCGGGCGGCATCAGTGCGGCTGCGGCTCTTCCAGCGCGCGGGTGAGCGCCAGGTTCCCGGCGATGACGGCGACGATGGTGGGGTGCTGGTGGTCGTCGAAGCGCTGGGCGGGGTCGTCGTCGACGGGCTGGGCGTCGCGGGGCAGCATGCCGTCCTCGTGCTGGACCTCGGCCAGCCGCTGCCAGTCCTCGGGGTCGACCCGGGAATCGGGCAGACACATGTCGACGATCATCAGCTCGGCCGTGAGGTCCCAGTGGCCGGCCTCCGACCAGATGTCGGTCCACACCGGGAGCCAGCGGCGCAGGTATGCGGTGAGGTCGGCGGGGACCCCGGTGGGGAGCCGGCCCCAGTCCGTGAGGTGGTAGACGGTGTGGGTGACGGCGTAGGCGGTCAGCCAGTCGATGTGCCAGGGGTCGGGTGTGTGGCCGAGCCAGGTGGCGCGGGTGAGCTCCGCCCAGTCGGGTGCCCCGGCTCCGTGGTCCAGTCCGCTCACGCGCAGGGCGTTGGCGACGCCGAGCCGGCGGTTGGGTACGTGTTCGGAGGCATGTGTGGAGGTCAGGGTGACGGTGTGCGCGAGCAGTTCGTCCAGTTCCTCGTGGCGGAAGCCGCCCCGGTTGAAGTGTGCGTACGTCTCCAGTGGGTCCGTCTTCAAGGGGTAACGCAACAGCCGTTCGTACAGCAGTGCGCCCTCGTTCGCCTGCTCCCAGCAGTAGGCGAGCAGTTCGCGAGCGAGGGTGAGTTCGGTCGTGCCGGCGGCGCCGCCGCGCAGGACCAGCGAGGCGGCCAGGGCCGTTTCGCCCAGTGCCTTGTACGCGCCTGCGTCGGCGTTGAGGTCCGCGCCGGGCAGGTCGGACAGGGATCCGTGGTGGCGGTTGGCGTGCAGCCAGTGCAGCGCCCGGGAGCCGACGGTGTGGGCGAGGTCGGCGGGAGGGTGGCTCATGCGGGCCCCTGGTCGAGCAGTCGTCGGGCGATGGCGGTGTCAAGTACGACGCGTCCGCCTCCGCCGAGCAGAGCGATGTGCTCGGTCAACGGCACGGGGTCCAGGGGCAGTTGTACGTTCTCGGCGTGCAGCCAGGCCAGCCAGCGGTTGATCCGGGCCGCGGTGGGGAAGTCGCGCCGCAGCACAGCGCGCGTGGCACCGCGGGCCAGGCCCGTCGCGGCGGACCGGGCGGCCTGGTGCACCGGCCCGTCCAGGCCGGGCAGGGCGAGCGGGGCCAGCTGTCCCATCAGCACCGACCAGGGCACCCAGCCCTGGCGGGTCCCGTCGGCGTGGACCGTGGCGGGGGTGTGCCGGGGCGCTGTCGGCGCTTCGCACTGCGGGGGCGGCGGTGGCTGGGGCGCCGCCGGCGGCACGAACGCGGGGTCGAGACGGGCGAGGACGGTGACGAGGGACCAGTCCACCCACCCCCGTACCCAGGCCGGCTCCGGGCCCTGGGGCGGTGCGGCGGGGGGTGGCTGGGCCGGCGGGAGCGCGTCGAGCGCGGCGGCGACGGCGGCCGTCTCCTCGGCGGGCGGGGTGCGGCCGGTCAGTACGTAGGGCGCCATGACGTCCGCGCCCAGGAGGCGGACCGCGCCCAGGGCGGCCACCTGCTCCTCCGGCGTCAGAGCCGCGGCGTCCTCCAGGTGGCCCGCGGTGACAGCCGTGTGCCCGGCGCCCCGGAGGGCGTCGAGCACACGACAGGCCAAACGCTCAGCCGACCCGTTGTGGGCGGTGCGTGAGCATTCGCTGATCACCGGCCCTTCGGCTCCTTCGGCTCCTTCGGCGAGAGCAGCAGACCCAGCAGAAGAGCGCCCGCACCGCCGTTCTCCGGCGAGGGGATCGGAGCGTCGGTCACCGGCGCTTCCGAGGGGGCCATCAACTCTTCGATGACGTCCTTGTCGAGCTTGAGGCTCGTGGTCTGGAGGGTGAGCATCATTGGCTCCTCCGCATCGATGTCGGCACTGCAGCAGTGCCCCAACACCTCACAGAAACACCACAAATTGGTACGGAGCAACCGATACGACCCCCGCAGGCGCGGAGATCGCCGCCGCCACCGGGCCGCCGGCCCGGTACGAGCGGGGCGAGGCCGAGCCACCCGGCGTTAGGCCAAACGGGTGAACGGAAGGGGCGGCGGATCCGGGATGCCGGGGAAAGCGCCTGCTCAGCCGGTCATTCGCCCTTCAGCGTCACGTCCTCGTTGCGCACCGCGTGGAAGTACGGCAGCGGCAGGCCGTTGCGCAGACGGAGCTCCATCACGGTCGCCTCGACGTGCACGACACCGGGCTTGACCGGCTCCGCGTGGGTCTCGCCGGAGTTCTGCCAGCGGTGCTCGGCACCGTCGCAGACGGCCGAGGTGCCGCCGATGCCGTACCGCTTCGTCTCGGAGCCCTGCCGGACCGAGGAGGAGACGAAGGCGAGGCCGGTGCTGTGCTGACAGCGGTACGTGCCGGACAGCGTCACGGTGCCGTCGGCGGCGACGCGTCCGGCCGGATCGACGGTGACGTACTCGTTCGGTTCGGTGGCGGACGCCGCCGGGGCGGCGAGCAGGAGCGAGACGACAGCCGTGCCCAGGACGGGGCGAAGCCGAGATGACATGAGAGATGCTCCTTTTTCGGTGTTCGGTCAGAGACCTCCATTCATAACCGGCACCCCGTGCCCGGCCGTCGACCGTCATCCCTTCGGGGGCGAGTCCGCACCGCCCCTGGACGAAATCCCGCGGACGGCCGGTGGGTGCGGGGGGAACTTGCCACCATCCGTCATCCCACAGCCCGTAGGGCTGGTGTGTGCACACGTGGACGGGGTAAAACGGTGCCAGGCACTGTTCGTGATCATCGGGCGGTGTTCTCGATATCCCAGCCCGGCACCCTGTCGGGCACAAGTAAAAGGACAGCAGTATGGCCAGCGGTACCGTGAAGTGGTTCAACTCCGAAAAGGGCTTCGGCTTCATCGAGCAGAGCGGCGGCGGACCCGACGTGTTCGCCCACTACAGCAACATCTCCGGCAACGGCTACCGCGAGCTCGTCGAGGGCGAGACGGTCTCCTTCGACGTCACCCAGGGCCAGAAGGGCCCGCAGGCCGAGAACATCGTCCGCGGCTGAACCAGCACGGCACCGGCACCCGGTGACCCGACCGAGGGCGGGGGCGGCCATCCGGCCGACCCGCCCTTCGTCGTTCCGTCCTTCGTCGTTCCGCCCTTCGTCGTCCCGTTCTTCGTCGTTCCGTCCTTCACCGACCGCCTCCTCGACGCGGCCGCGGTCCTCCTCGTGCGGCGGGAGCCGTACGAGTCCGTCGAGGAGTGGCTGTGGCGCCGGGGCCGCGGGCTGTCCGCGGCCTACGTGGACGAGCTGGAGCGGACCGGCTCCGCGGCCCGGGCACGGGGCCACCTGATCTCCCGGCGGACCGAGCGGAGGGTGCCGCTCGACTCACCGGCCCGCCGTCAGGCCGCGCAACGGCTGGCGTCGGGCGAGCCGGTACTCGCGGCCCTGGCCGCCGCGGCCGGAGTCCAGGACCCGCCGGCCGAGCCGGCCGACGGCCGGGCCGACTTCGCCGACGACGCGACCGGCGCCGCCGTCCTGGCCGCTGTCGGGAGCGCGGTGATGGAGCTGGAGGCGGTACGCCAGCAACGTTCGGTCGAGAACGCCGCGTTCGACAACATCTGGCGCGCCCTGTAACGCGAGCACTCCCGAGGAGCGTATCCCCGCCGACCGGACACTTCTCCACAGTTGAACACGTGTTCCACCGCCCATGTGGGTTTCGGCGGCGGCCCCGCACGCCCTGGGGTGTCTCCCGTATGGTGAGGAAGGATCGCTGCCGCGGTGCTCCGACGTTTCGGTGTGAGCACCTGCGCGGCGTCCACCATGAGTAGGGAGTGAACGGTTGTGACCAGCCAATCAGCCGCCACGCTCCGGTCGCGGTACGTGGAGCAGGCCGCGTCGGATCTGGAAGAGAACCGTCACCGGCAGCGGGAACTGACCGAGAAACTCAAGATGTTGGAGCAGGAGGAGTCCCTCCTGGTCGACATCATCCGCCTCGCCGAACGTTACGAAGGCAGGAAGGACCTGCCCCCGCTCCCCGAGCAGGCGCAGAGCGAGCCCGTCCTCACGGGGACGAAGAAGCGCTCGCGGCCCTCCGCCTCTTCGCCGGCGCGGCGCACGTCCCGGTCCACGGGCAAGCCGTCCCCCGCGACGACCACGACGACCGCGCCGGTCCCGAAGGCCGCCGCGAAGGGCGAGCCGCGCCGGCCCCTCCTCGGGTCGCTGCTGATGGACCTGCTCGCGGCCTATGACGAACCCCGCCTGGCCAAGGAGCTCCGGGAGGAGCTCGTGGGCAAGCACCCGGACCGCTCCCCCACTCCTCAGGTCGTGCGGAACACCCTGGAGTCGCTGGTCGCCAAGGGGAAGATCCGGCGCCACAAGCAGCAGCGGTCGGTGATGTACACCCTCACCGAGCCGGCCCGCGCGACCTCCGCGGCCGACGCCGGCTGAGGCCACACCTTCCCGTCGGCTGCGGGGTCGTACGGCACTCACACGTGTTCGGTCATGGCGGTGTCTCGGTCCTGTGGGTGGGACGGTGACGCACCTCATGGGTGAGGGGTTCCGGGGTGTCGGCCGGTGTGCCGTTCAGCTCACCGGCTCCAGGGGGCGGGGGGCCGGCTCGGGGGTGGTGCGGGCGCGGCGCACACCGCGCGACGGCCACCAGTTGGCTTCGCCGAGCAGCAGCATCAGGGAGGGCAGGACGAGCATCCGGATGACGAAGGCGTCGAGGAGGACGGCGACGGCGAGGCTGAAGCCGATCTGCTTCATCTCGATGAGGTGCAGGGCGGCGAAGCTGGCGAAGACGGTCACCATGACGACGGCGGCGCTGGTGACGACGCCGGCTGAGCTGCCGATGCCCTCGATGACTGCCTTGCGGGTCGGGACACCGCGCAGGGCGGCTTCCCGGATCCGGCTGATCACGAAGACCTGGTAGTCCATCGAGAGGCCGAAGAGGATCACGAAGAGGAACAGGGGGACGCGGGAGCCGATCGATCCGGTCGAGGTGAAGTCCACGACGCTCTCGGCCCAGGTGTGCTGGAAGACCAGGACGAGGATGCCGAGGGAAGCGGCGACGGAGAGCAGGTTGAGGACGATGCCGACCAGGCCGAGGACGATCGAACGGAACGCGTAGACGGTCATGCCGAAGGTGACCAGGAGCAGCGCCCCGATGATGAGCGGCAGCTTCTCTTCCTGGTGGGTCGGGTAGTCGGTGTAGCGGGCGACGTCGCCGGTGACGGCGTGTTCGGCGCCCTGGATCCTGCCGACGGTCTCGGGGACGTAGGTGGTGCGGATGTCCTTGAGGGAGGACTGGGCCTCGTCGCTGCTGACGTGGTGCGGGACCTGGAGCTGGAGCATGGTGACGCGCTTGTCCGGCGAGGTGCGCAGGGTTGAGGCGCCGCTGAGGCGCGGGTCGTCCTCGACGTCGGCGGCGAGGGTGCGCAGCGCCGCGGTGACCTCGGGCGACTGGTCCGCTTCGGCGCGGACGACGACCTGGTGCATGGACTTGAGGTCGGGGTAGGCCGCGTTGAGGCGGTCGTAGACCCGCATGGCCGCGATGGAGCGGGAGTGTGTCTCGCGGCCCATGTCGGTGAGCTTGAGGGAGAGGACGGGGGCGGCGAGGGCGAGCAGCGCGACGACGGTGACCATGAGGGTGGCGGCGGGGTGCTGGACGACGGGGCGCAGCACGGCGGCGGTCAGCCGGCCAGGGCCGTTCCTCTGGGCCCGCTCCTTCTTCGGGGCGAGGCCGCGGGCGACGCGGCGCTCCGCGCGGCGTTCGGCGCGCATGCCCATCTTGGCGAGGAGGGCGGGGAGCACGGTGAGGGAGCTGACGACGGCGACGAGCGTGACGACGATGGCGCCGGTGGCGATGGAGGAGAAGATGACGTCGTCGGCGAGGTAGAGGGTGGCGCTGGAGATCGCGACGGCGAGGCCGGAGAGGACGACGGCGCGGCCGGAGGTGGCGGCGGCGAGTTCGACGACGGCCTGCGGGCTCAGTCCGCCGCCCGCGCGGGCTCGTTCCTCGCGTTCGCGCTTGAGGTAGAAGAGGGTGTAGTCGACGCCGACGGCGAGGCCGATGAGCAGGATGACGTTGGTGCCGACGCCCGCGTCGGGGAAGGCGTGCGAGGCGACCATCGACAGGCCGATGGCCGCGGCGATCGAGGACAGGGCGAGCAGCAGCGGTACGAGGGCCATCGCGACGGAGCTGAAGACCAGCAGCAGGGTGATGAGGGTGACGGGCAGGGCGATGACCTCGGTGCGGGAGAGGTCGTCACCGCGGAGTTTGTCGACGCCCTTGCTGATGGAGGGGGAACCGGTCTCCTCGATACGCAGCCCGGGGTGGGCCTTCTGGACGGCGGCGCTCTGTGCGAGGAGCGGGTCGACGTGCTTCTTGCCCTCCAGTTCGGGGCCGTTCATGGTGACGGTGACCCGCACCGCGGTGCCCGCCGCGTCGCGCACCGGGTCGGCGACGGCGCGTACCTCGGGGAGCTTGTCCATGCGGGTGGCGATGTCGGCGGCGGCCGCGTCGGCGGCCTCGGTGTCGAAGGTGCCGGCGCCGGGTTTCGCGGTGATCAGGATGTGTTCGACGGGGCGCTGCTGGAGCCCGCCCTCGGCGGCGATCGCCTCGCCGCGCCCCGCTTCACCGATGCGGAAGTCCTCGGTGGTCGCCGGGTTGGTGCCGGCGACGATGCCGACGCCGAGGCACAGGGCGACGAAGACGAGCCAGCCGACGATGCCCCGCCAGGGGTTGGCGGCGCTCCAGCGAGCCATGCGTACAGGAAGGTTCTTCATGTGATCCATGCTCTTCGTGGGGTGTGTGGCGCCGACAGCGGCGACCGGTGGAACCTGGGGTCCACCACCTGGTGGACCCCGTGCGGATCGGCTGAGTCCGAGATGTGATGGTGCGTCACGTGCCGTCGCGCGTGGCCGGGTTGCGGCACGTGTGGTCGCGGTTCCCGCCGGGCCGGACATGGCATCAGCGAAACTTGCGCATGATGCCATTTTGGCGCCATAATGACGCCATGGATCTCACGCCGTACATTGACACCCTCCGCCGGGAGCTCGCGGTGGCCGCCGAGGCCGGCGGCGACGACGCCCGCGAGCTGGCCGAGCGGCTCACCGCTCCCCTGGAGTCGGCGACCCGTCTGACCCTGCTCAACGTGATCTCCGCCGCGATGGACGAGATCACCCGGGAACTGGCGCCCGGTTCGGTGGACGTACGGCTGCGCGGTCTCGACCCCGACTTCGTGGTGACCCTGCCCCCCAGTGAGAACGCGGCCGCGCAGCCGGCCCCGTCCTTCGAACCGCTCAAGGCCCCCGTGCCCGCGGAGGGTGACGAGGGCGCCGCCGCCCGGGTCAACCTGCGGCTGCCCGCCCACCTCAAGGCCCGCGCCGAGGAGGCCGCCGGCCGCGAGGGCCTGTCGGTCAACGCCTGGCTGGTGCGCGCCGTGTCGGCCGCGGTCGACGGCGCCGCCGCCCCCCGTACGCCGCTGAAGAGCCAGGCCGTCGGACACAGCCTCACGGGCTGGGTGCGCTGACCCGCGTGCGCCACTCCCACGTGTCCGCGCCGCCCCCCGCGCACTTCACCCAGGTCGCCCAGGTCATCCAGGACTTTTGAGGACGGTTCCGCCATGCCTTCGTTCGACACTCCCCGAGCCATCTCGGTCACCGCCCGCGTGGAGGCCGGCTCCATCCAGTTCACCGCGGGCGACCGCCCCGACACCGTCGTCGAGGTCCGGCCCCGCGACCCCAAGAAGGACCAGGACGTACGGGCCGCCGAGCAGACCGAGGTCACCTACGCCGGTGGCGGCCTGACCATCCGTACGCCCAAGCAGCGCTACTTCGTGGGCCGCACCGGCACGGTCGACGTGAGCGTCGAACTGCCCGCCGGCTCACGGGTGGACATGACGGGCGCCTGGGCCCAGGTGATCGGTGAGGGGCGGCTCGGCGAGGTCAGCGTACGGACCTCGTCCGGCGACGCCCGCTTCGACGTGACCGGCCCGCTGAAGCTGGCCGCGTCGCACGGCTCGATCACCGTGGACCGCGTCGAGGGCGCGGCCGAGATCAGCACCAGCACCGGCAGCCTGCGCGTCGGCCTCGTCGACGGCTCCGCCGTCCTGAAGAACTCGCACGGCAGCACGACCGTCGGCGCCGCCACCGGCGACCTGCGCGTGAGCGGCGCCAACGGCGACATCAGCATCGAGCGCGCCGAGGCCTCGGTCACCGCCACCACCGCCCACGGCACCCTGCGCCTGGCCGACGTGGCCCGCGGCACCGTCCAGCTGGAGACGGCCTACGGTTCGATCGACATCGGCATCCGCGAGGGCACCGCGGCCTGGCTCGACGTCACCTCCGGCTCCGGCCAGGTGCGCAACAGCCTCACCAGCTCGGACGCCCCGGAGAAGACCGAGGACACCGTCCGGGTCCGCGCCCGCACCAAGCACGGCGCCATCGACATCCGCCGCGCCAGGCCCTGAGAGCCTGTCTTTGAACCCCGCGCAGCGACCGAAGCGACCGAAGCCGCCGAAGGGGTACGTCTCAGCCGGCGACGGTCCAGGTGTCGCCGCCGGTGAGGAGGGCGGTGAGGTCGCCTTTGCCGTGTTGTTCGATGGCGGTGTCGAGCTGGTCGGCCATCTGGGTGT